>NZ_POAG01000018.1:232649-256132 GCF_002930065.1 Nocardioides sp. 616
GGCTCGGGCAGGTCGGCGGTGATCAGCCCGAACAGCACCAGCCACAGCGTCGCCAGGGTCATGTTGACCGCCCAGAGCACCGGCGTACGGGACGGGTAGACGTACTTGACGGGGACGAAGACGAGCACGGTCAGCACCAGCAGCAGCACCGCCGTCGTGGTCTCGCCCAGCTCCAGCACCACGACGTAGAAGGCCACGATGTTCCAGTAGCTGGGGAAGCCCAGGAAGAAGTGGTCGTCGGTCTTGGCGTCGGTGCGACAGAACTGGTAGCACGAGGCCAGCAGCGGCACTGCGGCGCAGAGCCCGCCGAACCAGCCTCCCGGGAGGTAGCCGTTGGCCCACAGCAGCACCATGGGCGCGAAGACGTAGGTGATGTAGTCGACGATGTTGTCCAGCAGGGCGCCGTCGAACCCCGGCAGCACCTCCTTGACCCGCAGCCGCCGGGCGAGCATCCCGTCGGTGCCGTCGATCACCATCGCGGCCAGGAACAGCCAGAGCACCGCCTCGACGCGGCCCTGGTAGGAGAAGTGCACCATCAGCAGGGCCAGCACCGAGCCGACCGCGGTGTAGGCGTGCACCGCGGTGGCAGCGAGGCGCTGGACCGGCGTGGGCGTGCCGGCCGTCGAGGTCATGGGAGAACAGTAAGGGGCGCGGGGGTCAGGGCAGGAACAGGTGGGTGACCCAGTAGCAGAGCGCCGCAACCAGGCCGGCGGCCGGGAAGGTGAGCACCCAGGCCGCGAGGATCGACTTGGCGACGCCCCAGCGCACGGCCGAGAGCCGCTTGGTGGCGCCCACGCCCATCACGGCCGAGGTGATGGTGTGGGTGGTGGAGATCGGGGCCTCCCACACGTACGCCGTGGTGTAGAGCACCGTGGCGGCCACCGACTCCGCCGCGAACCCGCGGGGCGGGTCGAGGTGGATGATGCGGCGACCCAGGGTGCGCATGATGCGCCAGCCGCCGGACCAGGTGCCCAGCGAGATCGCGGAGGCCGCGGCGATGATGACCCACAGCGGGAGGGCGTCGCCGTCGGAGACGTAGCCGCCGGCAAGCAGCGCCAGGAAGATGACGCCCATCGTCTTCTGGGCGTCCTGGAGGCCGTGACCCAGCGCCATCGCGGCGGCCGAGACGGTCTGGGCGATCTTGAAGCCGCGGTTGGCCTTGGACGGGTTGGCCTTGCGGGCACCCCACATGATGCCGAGCATCACCAGGAAGCCGAGGGTGAAGGCGACCAGCGGCGAGAGGATCATCGGGACGGCGACCTTCTCCACCACGGTGGACCACTCCACGAACGCCCCCGCGGCCAGGGCGGCGCCGACCAGGCCGCCGATCAGGGCGTGCGAGGACGAGGAGGGCAGCCCGAAGTACCAGGTGATCAGGTTCCACGCGATGGCGCCGAGGAGCCCGGCCATCACGATGGTCAGGGCGTGGCTACCGGTGCCTGGGTCGATGACGTCGGAGACGGTCTGGGCGACCTTCTGGCCCAGGAAGGCGCCGACGAAGTTCATCACCGCCGCCATCGCCAGCGCGACCCGCGGGGTCAGTGCGCGCGTCGAGACCGAGGTCGCGATCGCGTTGGCGGCGTCGTGGAAGCCGTTGGTGTAGTCGAAGACGAGGGCGACAACGACGACCGCGATGATGATCGCGAGTTCCATCCGGTCAGGACTCCTTGACGGCGATCTGCTCCACGGTGTTGGCCACCTTCTCGAAGGCGTCGATGGCGCCCTCGAGCGACTCGACGATGTCCTTCAGCTTCAGCACCTCGATGGCCTCGTACTTGCCGCTGAACAGGCTGGCCAGGATCCGGCGGTAGCTCTTGTCGCCGGTGTTCTCCAGCCGGTTGATCTCGATCCAGTAGTCCTCGAGGTCAGCCATCGACTTGAGCCGGGGCATCGCCTCGGCGGTCAGCTCGGAGCAGCGCTGGAGCACCTCGACCTGGTTGGACAGCTCAGAGGGCAGCGACTCGACCTGGTAGAGCAGGATCAGGTCGACGGCCTCCTCCATCATGTCCATGATGTCGTCCAGGCCCGAGGCGAGGGAGTAGATGTCCTCGCGGTCGAACGGCGTCACGAAGGTGGAGTTGACGCGCTTGATGATCGCGTGGGTCGTCTCGTCGGCGGCATGCTCGGCCTCACGCATGCGGCGGGCGACGCCCTCGCGGTCGGCGTCGTCGGAGAGCATCTCGGCCAGCAGGTCGGCACCGGAGACGAGGTGCGCACCGAACTCGCTGAAAAGATCGTAGAAGGAAGACTCGACGGGGCGGAAACGGAAACCCACGGACAACTCCTGGAGAGCAGGGTCGGAACGCCGGACATGCTACGGGCTACGAAGCCGACAAACGCAAGTCAGGCCGGCTGTCGGCGGCGACGGTGGCGCTCGATGAGCACCGACTGGAGATGTTCGTCACCGTCCTGGTGGGTCCAGGAACCGTCCGCGCCGAGGATCCAGGCGCTGGTGCCCGGGGCGAAGGCGAGATCCAGCAGGGCGCCCACGTGCTCCACGATGCCGGGGCCCGGCAGCCGCACCAGCACCTCCACCCGGCGGTCCAGGTTGCGGTGCATGATGTCGGCCGACCCGATCCAGGCGGTCGGCTCCCCGCCGGCCTCGAACCAGAAGATCCGGCTGTGCTCGAGGAAGCGGCCCAGCACCGAGCGCACCTCCACGGTCTCCGAGAGCCCGGGCACGCCGGGTCGCAGCGCGCAGATGCCGCGCACCAGCAGCTGGATCGGGACCCCGGCCTGCGAGGCCAGGTAGAGGGCGTCGATGACGGCCTCGTCGACGACCGAGTTGGCCTTGATCCGGATGCGCGCGGGGCGCCCCTGCTGGTGGTGGGCGATCTCGGCGTGGATCTGGCCCACCAGTCCGCTGCGTACCGTCTCCGGGGCCACCAGCAGCTTCTCGTAGGCGGCGTTGCGGGAGATCCCGGAGAGGTTGTTGAACAGGTGGGCGACGTCCTCGCCGATCACGTCGTCGCTGGTCAGCAGACCGATGTCCTCATAGGTCCGGGCGGTCTTGGGGTTGTAGTTGCCGGTGCCGATGTGGGTGTAGCGACGGATCCCGTCGGAGTCCTCACGGACCACCATGGAGAGCTTGCAGTGCGTCTTGAGGCCGACCAGCCCGTAGACGACGTGGCAGCCGGCCTGCTCCAGCTTGCGGGCCCAGCGGATGTTGGCCCGCTCGTCGAAGCGCGCCTTGATCTCCACGATCACCAGGACCTGCTTGCCGGCCTCGGCGGCGTCGATCAGGGCCTCGATGATCGGGGAGTCGCCCGAGGTCCGGTAGAGCGTCTGCTTGATGGCCAGCACGTGCGGGTCCGCGGCGGCCTGCTCGAGGAAGCGCTGCACCGAGGTGGCGAACGAGTCGTAGGGGTGGTGCAGCAGCACGTCGTGCCGGCGTACGGCGTCGAAGATGTCGACCGGCGAGGCGGACTCCACCTCGGCGAGCAGCGGGTGGGTGGTCGGCAGGAAGGCGGGGTACTGCAGGTCCTCGCGCGGCAGGTCGGCGATGCCGTGCAGCCCGCGCAGGTCCAGCGGCCCGGGCAGCCGGTAGACCTCGGCCGCGGAGATGCCCAGCTCGGAGACCAGCAGCGTCAGCATCCGCTCGTCCATGGAGTCCTCGACCTCCAGGCGCACCGGCGGGCCGAACTTGCGGCGCAGCAGCTCCCGCTCCAGGGCCTTGAGGAGGTTCTCGGCGTCGTCCTCCTCGACCTCGAGGTCCTCGTTGCGGGTGACCCGGAAGGCGTGGGACTGGACGATCTCCATGCCCGGGAAGAGCCGCTTGAGGTGCTCGCCGATGAGGTCCTCCAGCGGCACGAACCGCTGGTTGCCCAGCGGCACGAACCGGGTGAAGATCGGCGGCACCTTGACCCGCGCGAAGTGCTCGGTGCCGGTCTTGGGGTGGCGGACGATGACGGCCAGGTTGAGGGAGAGCCCGGAGATGTAGGGGAAGGGGTGGGCTGGGTCCACCGCCAGCGGGGTGAGCACGGGGAAGACGCGCTCCTTGAAGATCCGCTTGCAGTACTTCTGCTCCTCCCGGTCCAGCTCGTCCCAGCGCAGCAGCTCGATGCCCTCCTCCCGCAGTGCGGGGATGAGGTCGTCGCGGAAGACGTGGGCCTGGCGCTCCATGAGCTCGCCGGCGCCCGACCAGATCCGCTCCAGCTCCTCGCGGGGCAGCAGCCCGGACGCGGCGCGTACCGCGACCCCGGCGGCGATGCGGCGCTTGAGCCCGGCCACCCGGACCATGAAGAACTCGTCGAGGTTGCTGGTGAAGATCGCCAGGAACCGGACCCGTTCCAGCAGCGGCAGGCTGGTGTCCTCGGCGAGCTCGAGCACCCGCTGGTTGAAGTGCAGCCAGGACAGCTCGCGGTCCAGGAACCGGTTGCCGTACTGCTTCACCGCGACGATCTGCGCCAGGTCCGGGACGTACGGCGGCTCCACGTCGAAGGTGTCGGCGGTGTGCGCGAACGGGTCAGTGACGGGTTCCTCGCCCGGGGCACTGCTGGCGTGCAGGGGCAGCGTGGAGGCCATGTGTTCAGTGTGTCACTGATGGGTGAACCCGCGGTGTACTCAAGGTTGCCGATCCGGTGGGGGCGCGGCCGCCACGGCGGCGTTGAGCGCCGACTGGGCACGGATGACGGCGCCGAAGAGCCGGGGGCCGTCGGCGTGGTCCTGCGGCGCCGCCCAGAACTCGGCCCAGGTGGCGTGACCCGCGGCCACGCGGTCGTGCAGGGACCGGAAGGCCAGTGGTGCGTCGTCCGCGCCGGTGATCTCCTCGAGAAGTCGCACCACGTCGGCGTCGGGACCGTCCTCCTCCTCCTCGGCCTGGCGAGCGGAGAGCTCCTCGACCCGGTCCAGGGCGGCCAGCAGGTCGACGTGGGACTGGTCGCGCTGCAGGGCGGCCAGGTCGGCGCGGACGTCCGGCCGCTCGGGCGGCGGAGCGGAGGCGTCGTAGTAGCCGGTCATGCGCTCACCACCCCCTGGCTGAACTCCGACGGCTCCCCGACGGGGCCGGGGGCCATCAGCCGGTCGCCCGAGTCGTCGTCACCGGAGTCGCCGCCGTCGTCGCCGTTGTCCCCGCCGTCGTCAGGGACCTCGGGGTAGGCCTCGCCGAGATCCTCGAGCTCGTCGTCCAGTCCGCCGGTGGCGACGGGGTCGCCCTCGAAGTCGTAGGTGATCTCGCCCAGCTTGGTCTCGAAGGTGGGCAGGTCGACAGTGCCGAGGGCGCCCAGACCGCCTCCCACGGTGGCCATCGGCAGCTGGGTGACGGCGTCGACGATGCCCTTGAAGGCGTCCAGCGCCGCGGCCTGCGCCGCGGCCCAGGCCTTGATCGAGTCGACCAGGTCGAAGCAGGCGTCGATGATCTCGATGCAGGCCCGGACGTCGTCGACGATGTCGGTGACGGCGGAGATGCCCTGGGTCAGGAGGTCCTTGGCCAGCATCATCCAGCCGAAGAGCCCGAGCACCCGGCTGGCCAGCTTCCTCGCCACCCGCAGCAGCGTCTTGCCCATCACGACCAGGGCCTTCTCGACGGCCACGGCGATCTTCTCCGACATCGAGGCGATGCCGTCGAAGACCACGGAGCCGCCCTGCACACAGGTGCCCACGGACTTCATCACCACGTTGTAAAGGTTGAGGTGGGCGAAGAGGGCGAGCTGGACGTCGCCGCGCATGGCTAGGACGAGCTTGCCGGACAGTGCGCTGAAGTTGCCGCCCCAGGTCCACATCGCGTCCTCGATGAAGCCGCACGCCTCGGCGTTGCCCTGGATCTTGCGGTAGTTGCCGGAGAGCGGGAAGACGATGTGCTCCTGCAGGCTCTTCTCGCTCAGCCGCTGCAGGCGGACGCCGGGAGCTCCGAGGGAGTTGATCCGGTCGATCGCGGAGTTGATGGTGTCGCGGCACTCGTCGTAGCCCGAGGAGACGTCGGTCCAGTCCTTGTCGTGCTTCTGCCGGTCCTCACCCGCGGAGGGCTCCTTGAGGTCGTCGGCGGGGTCCTGGAGGGCGAAGGACTCGTAGTCCACCGAGAGCGGCGGGAAGACCTGGGCGGGGGCGGGCATGTCGCCGAGGTAGTGCTGGAAGTCGAAGTTGATGGCGTTGTCGGTGGAGTCGACGTCCTTCGCGGTCACCGCGATGGCGGCGATCATGCCGTCCCAGCGCTCCTGGAACAGCTTGCGCATGTTGACGAAGTAGCCGTCCAGGGTGTCCAGCTGGTTCGCGATGGGACTCAGGGCGCAGGCGGGGTAGTCGAACCCGGCCTTGCTGCAGACCTGACGGCCGAAGTAGTCGCTGATCGTCACGGACTGGGCGTCGACCTTCTGCATCGACTGGAACAGCCGATCCAGGTTGCCCCACTCGATGACGAGCTCTGCGTTCCCCATGTGATCCCCCCGGTTCATGGCGCCAGACCGTGGCAGCCACCGCTCACCTTCCCCTCAATTTGGGGACGTCAAACACCGGAGGGCGGAGAGGTCACCGCAGCTGGGCCGCGGCCACCCCCTTGGCCACCCGGAGCAGGGTGTCGAGGTCCGCGGGCTCGGCGACGCCGACGTCGTAGGTACGGGCGACCACCTCGAAGGGGCGGTCGTCGATCAGCGCGACCACGCTGGCCTGGGGGTACTGGACCGCGATGCCGCTCAGCAGCCAGCCGGGGGTGCCGCCGCCGAGCTCGATCCGGGAGCGCTCCAGCCCCGGCAGGTCGGCGCGCTCGCCGAGCTCGGTGAAGGTGCTGTCGTAGGTGGGGTACTCCCACTCCACCTGCATGCCGGCCTCGTCCTGGAGGTTGACGCACTTGGTCGCGTCGGTGTCCGAGCTCTCGGTGAGCTCCTGGGGCAGGCCCGACCACTCGGCGAGCTGGTCGGTGCTGACGCCGAGGCACGTCGGGCTGGCAGTCGGGGTGCCAGTCGGGGTGGGCGTGCTCGAGGCGTTCGCCTCGGTCGGGTCGTCGGGGTCGTCGTTGCTGCACCCGACGCAGGCCAGCAGGAGGACGAGGCTGAGGGCGGCTCCGAGTCGGGTCATGGCGGCAAGGGTAGTGCTGCCCGACGTCGGGCTCTCAGCGCTCCAGGATCAAGGTGACCGGTCCGTCGTTCAGGCTCGCCACCTGCATGTCGGCCCCGAACACGCCTCGTTCCACGTGCGCGCCCAGCGCCTCGAGCTCCGCGCACACCGCGTCGTAGACGGGCTCGCTGACCGGTCCGGGGGCGGCGGCGGCCCAGGTGGGTCGCCGCCCCTTGACCGCGTCGCCGTACAGGGTGAACTGGCTGACCACCAGGATCGGCGCGTCCGCCTCGGAGGCCGAACGCTCCTCGCGCAGCAGCCGCAGGTCCCAGATCTTGCGCGCCATCCAGGAGACCTCGTCGGGGCCGTCGGTGTGGGTGACGCCGAGATAGACGAGCAGCCCGGGCAGGGAGAGCTCGCCGACAACTTCTCCGTCAATCGCGACAGATGCCGACAAGACACGTTGGATCACGGCGCGCATGACGGAAAACCTCCGGGGGATGCTGGGGTGTGGGTGGCGACTCTGCCACGATGCACCGTATGCCCGATCCGCTGCTCGTCACCGTGGCGCCCACCGGCGCCGAGACCGCCAAGGCCGACTGCCCCCAGCTGCCCACCACGCTCGAGGAGCTGGTGACCACGGCGACCGAGTGCCAGGACGCGGGTGCCGCGATGATCCACGTGCACGTGCGCGACGGCGAGCACCAGCCCACCCTGGACGGCGGGCGGCTCCGGGAGACGGTCGCCGCGCTGCGGGAGAGCACCGACCTGGTGGTCCAGCTCTCCACCGGCGGCTCGGTCCACGACCCGCTGTCCGACCGGCTCAAGGTGCTCGACGCCGAGCCCGACTCCTGCAGCCTGACGATGGGCACCACCAACTTCGGCGACGACGTCTTCCTCAACCCCTGGCCGTTCGTGTGCGAGCTCTACCAGCTGGCGCAGGAGCGCGCGGTGGCACCGGAGTTCGAGCTCTTCGACCTCGGCCAGGTGCACGCCCTGACCCGGCTGCTGGACCGCTACGGCCTGCCCGCGGGCGGCAAGGTGCACGTGGACCTGGTGATGGGCGTGCCCGGCGGGATGAACGGCACCGCCGACGCCCTGGTCGCCGCGGTGCGCGACCTGCCTGAGGCCGTCACCTCCTGGTCCGCGACCGGCATCGGCCGCTCCACCCTGCCGGTGATGCTGGCCTCGCTCAGCAAGGGCGGCCACCTGCGGGTCGGGATGGAGGACGTGCTCACGATGAGCCGCGGGGTCCCGGTTGAGTCCAACGCCCAGCTGGTACGGCGGGCCGTCGAGGCCGGCACGGTCGCGCAGCGCACGCCGATGTCGCCCGCCGAGGCGCGCGAGCTGCTCGGCGTACCGGCGCGGGCGGCGCCCCGCGAGTAGCCGGCGCCGCAGGTTCGCCGGATCCGGCGCCGACGAGCGCCGTGTGCTCCTAGCCTGTGGGGGTGACGGCACCGGAGGCGAGGATCTCTCTGCGTCGCCGGCTGCCCGGCGACGTGCTGCTGGTCCTCGGCACCTGCCTGGCCCTGGTGGGAGTGCAGTGGGCCTGGCGCTACGGGCTCGGGTGGGACGCGCATGCTTACTACGTGGCCTGGGACGGGGGCCTGTACGACGCCACCCCGGGAGTACAGGACGCCTACAACTACAGCCCCGCCTTCGCCCAGGCGGTCTGGCCGCTGGTCCAGCTGCCCTGGCCGGTCTTCTGCGGCGTGATGGTGGGTTCGGCGGCGCTGGGGGTCGGCTGGCTGCTCAGGGGGACACGGCCGCTCGTCGCGCTCGGCCTGTGGCTGGTCTGCGTGCCGGAGATCCTGTCGGGCAACATCTACTGGCTGCTGGCGGTGTGCGCCGTTCTGGGGGCCTCACGAGGCACGCCATGGGTCTTCGTGGCGTTCACCAAGATCCTGCCCTGCCTGGGACCGGTGTGGTTCCTCGCCCGGGGGGAGTGGCGGCGGGCGGCGTCGTTCATCGCGGCCTCGGTGCTGGTGCTGGGGACCTCGCTGCTCGCGGATCCGTCGCTGTGGCGAGACTGGCTCGGCTTCCTCACCGACAACGCCGGTGGCGCCGACGCCGCCAGCGGCTCGATCGTTCCTCCGCTGTGGCTGCGCCTGCCGTGCGCTGTGCTGCTGACCGGGTACGCCGCCCGCCGCGACCGCCGCTGGCTTCTTCCGGTGGTGATGCTGCTGGCCACCCCGGTGCTGGCCCAGGGCTCCTTCGCGCTGCTGGCCGCCATCCCGCGACTACGGGCCCCGGTTGTCGCCGCCGGCGTCTCGGGCGCCGCCGGACCGGCCGATCGGGAGTCGCTGGGCCGGTTTCAGTAGACCAGCGCCTGCACCCCGTCGCCGAGGACCTCCTCGGCGAACAGCGCGGCTCCCGCGATGCGCGCCCCGGGCAGCAGATCCTCCTCGGTGATCCCGCGCCGCGCGGCGCACTGGGTGCACACGGTCAGGGTGCCGCCGGCCAGCACGGCGTCGCGCAGCGCGGCCAGGGGAGTGGCGAGCTCGAGGGAGAACTCCTCCGCCCGCCCCGGTACGCCGTACCAGGCGGCCTCGCCGGTGAGCCAGAGCGAGACCGTCGCCCCGGCGGCGACGGCGGACGCGGCGACCGTGAACGCCTGGTTGCAGCGCTCGGGGTCGTCCGCTCCGCAGGTGACCTTGACGACGAGTGGGCGAGTCATGGACCAACACTAGAGTGGCCCCATGCCGTTCGAACTCCCTGACAACCTGCACCCCAACTGCGGTCCCGTTGCGTGGTTGCTGGGCACCTGGCGCGGCAACGGCCACGGTGACTACCCCACGATCGAGAAGTTCCAGTTCGGGCAGGAGCTGATCTTCACCCACGACGGCCGTCCCTTCTTCCACTACATGTCGCGGGCCTGGATCCTCGACGAGAACGGCGAGAAGGTCCGTGACGGCGCCATCGAGACCGGCTTCCTGCGCTGCCCCGAGCCCGGCAAGGTCGAGTTCCTGCTCGCGCACAACACCGGCTTCGTCGAGGTCTGGTACGGCGACGCCACCGGCGGCAAGCTCGACCTGACCACCGACGCCGTGGTCCGCACCGAGTCCGCCAAGGAGGTCGCCGCCGGCAAGCGCCTCTACGGCAACGTCGAGGGCGACCTGCTCTACGCCTACGACATGGCGGCCGTGGGCCAGCCGCTGCAGCCGCACCTGTGGGCGCGCCTGCAGCGGGCGTGAGTCATGGCTGAGCACGAGCTCGCCCAGGCCCTGCGGGGCAGCGGCTACCGCCTCACGCCGCAGCGTCAGCTGGTGCTGGCCGCGGTGGAGGAGCTGGGGCACGCCACCCCCGACGAGCTGCGCGACCACCTGGGCGGCGCCTGCAACATCTCCACCGTCTACCGGGCGCTGGAGGTGCTCGAGGAGCTCGGGCTGGTGCGCCACACGCACCTGAGCGACCGGGCGCCGACGTACCACTCCGCGCGTGAGGCCGAGCACTTCCACCTGGTCTGCCGGAATTGCCGCAAGGTCACCTCGGTTGACCCTGACAGGGCCGCCCCGTTCCTGGCCCGGCTGCGCAGCGAGCACAGCTTCGTGACCGACGTCGGCCACCTGGCCATCTTCGGTCGCTGCGAGGAGTGCCCCGAGGTCGCCGACGAGGGCGACCACCCCCACGACCATCCCGTCCACCAGCAGGAGAACCGATGACCAGCTCGTGCCTCAGCCTGCCCGGCGCGGTGAGCGGCGACGGCGTCGACGCTCCCGTGGCCGCGCACTACGGCTCCTTCAACCTCGAGCAGCGCACCCTGGAGTCGGGCGACGGCTTCGTCGACCTCTCGCACCGTGACGTGGTGCGGATCAGCGGGCCGGACCGGCTCACCTGGCTGCACTCCCTGACCACCCAGTTCCTGGAGGGGATCGCGCCCAGGGTGTGGACCCAGGCGCTGGTGCTCAGCCCGCAGGGGCACGTGGAGCACCACTTCCACGGCATCGACGACGGCGAGGCGTTCACCGCCCACACCGAGCCCGGCGCGGGCGCCGCGCTGGCCCAGTGGCTGGACCGGATGCGGTTCATGATGCGCGTCGAGGTCTCCCTGGTCGACGACCTGGCCGTGATGTGGCGACCCGTCGACGGCGGCACCTTCGACCTGGTGCCCCGCGACCGCGTCACCGCGTACGCCGAGGCGGCCGGCCCGGCGTGCGGGCTGTGGGCCTACGAGGCGCTGCGGATCGCCCGCGGTGAGCCGCGGATGGGCGTGGACACCGACCACCGGACCATCCCCAACGAGGTGGGCTGGATCCCCTCGGCCGTGCACCTGGACAAGGGCTGCTACCGCGGCCAGGAGACGGTCGCCCGGGTGCACACCCTGGGCCGCCCGCCGCGGCGCCTGACCATGCTGCACCTCGACGGCACCGAGAACCGGCTGCCCGCGGTCGGCTCCGAGGTGCTGCACGGCGACCGGGTCGTCGGCTTCGTCGGCTCCTCCGCGCGCCACCACGAGCTGGGGCCCATCGCCCTGGCGCTGGTCAAGCGCAACGTGCCCGTCGACGCCCCGCTGATGCTGGAGGGGATGCCGGCCGGCCAGGAGGTCGTCGTGGACCCCGAGGTCGGGATGCACGTGCGGCCCAAGCTGCGCTGAGGCTCAGACCTTGGCGTACATCACGTGCGTGTCCGCGGCGGCGTGGGTGAACCCCAGCCCGGCGTACGTCGCGATGGCGGGCTGGTTGTCGGCCTCCACGTAGAGCAGGACCTCCTCGGCTCCGCGCTCCTGGAGGTGGGCGAGCCCGGCCAGCGTGAGGAGCCGACCGAGGCCCCGGCCCTGCGCGTCCGGGTCGACGCCGACCACGTAGACCTCGCCGAGCTCGGGGGAGTGCTGCTTGGTCCAGTGAAAGCCGAGCAGCTTGCCGTCGGTCTCGAAGGCCATGATGAGTCCGGCGGGGTCGAACCAGGGCTCGGCCATCCGAGCCGCCAGGTTGGCGGCGTCCATCTGGCCCTGCTCGGGGTGCTTGGCGAAGGCCGCGGCGTTGACCCGCAGCAGCTCGTCGGCGTCACCGGGCTGCCAGCCGCGCAGCTCCACGCCGTACGGCGGCTTGACCACCGGGAGCGGTGAGGTCAGCTCGCGACGCATCACCCACAGGTCACGCACCCGGTGCATGCCGTGCCGGGCAGCGAGCCGGGCGGCGGCCGGGTGGTTGCCGTGGCTCCAGGCGCGGTTGATGCCGGGGTGGCTGCCCATCACCTCGTCCAGCAGGGCGGTGCCCAGGCCGTGGCGTCGTACCGGGGGGTCGACGACCAGGGTGAGCTCCTCGCCGTGCACGAGGGCGAAGGCGCCGTCGTGCTCGATGACCTCGCAGTCACCGGCGTGCAGCGCCATCAAGGTTGCCTCGTCGATCGGCGCGGCCCCGTCGGCGGCCTCGGCCCGCTCGGCGACGATCTCGATGGTGGGCATGTCACGACCCTATGTCGACATGCGGAGCGGACTAGACAGGGGCTCCCGTCTGGCCGTGACTCAGATCTCGGCGGCCTCGGGCTCGACGTCCTCGGACCGGGTGGCTCCCGCGTCGGCGACGGCCGGGTCCTCGACCCGCGTCTTGTCCGCGACGGGGAGCACGAACCGGTAGCCGACGTTGCGCACGGTGCCGATCAGCGTCTCGTGCTCGGGGCCCAGCTTGGCGCGCAGCCGGCGCACGTGCACGTCGACGGTGCGGGTGCCGCCGAAGTAGTCGTAGCCCCACACCTCCTGCAGCAGCTGCTGGCGGCTGAACACCCGGCCCGGGTGCTGGGCGAGGAACTTCAGGAGTTCGAACTCCTTGAACGTCAGGTCCAGGGGGCGCCCGCCGATCCGGGCGGTGTACGTCGCGTCGTCGACGACGATCTCTCCGCTGCGGATCACGTGCGCGTCGGGGTCGGCGGCCTCCATGGCGGCGGTGAGCCGGCCGATCGCCAGCCTGATCCGGGCCTCGAGCTCGGCCGGGCCGCAGTTGTGGAGCACGACGTCGTCCATGCCCCAGTCGTGGGAGACCACCGCGAGACCGCCCTCGGTGACGATCATCAGCACCGGGACCTGGGTGCCGGTGGTGCGGATCAGCCGGCACAGGTCGCGGGCGTGCGCCAGCTCCTGACGGCCGTCGACCAGGACCAGGTCGGAGTCCGGGGCCTCCAGCAGGGCGCTGCCCTCGGACGGCAGGATCCGCACGTGGTGGCCGAGCAGCCCGAGCCCCGGAAGCACCTCGGCGGAGGACTGGAGCGCGCTGGTGAGCAGCAGCAGAGTGCTCATGCATCCCCCTCACGTGGCCAAGTGGGGCGACAATACCGGTCATGAGCCCCGATGAGTCCCAGATGTGTCCAAGCATCGGCAGGATCACACTGCGCTACTGGGCGGCCGCCCGCCACGAGGCCGGGGTGGAGGCCGACGTCGTGGAGACCGACGTACCCCTGACGCTGGCCGACCTGCGTGACCGTGCGGTGGCACTGCACCCGGGCTCCGACCGGCTGCCCGCGGTGCTGGGCGTGTGCGCCGCGCTGGTCGACGACCGACCCGTCGGCAGGCAGGACCCGGGGACGCTGCTGGTCCAGCCCGGGGCGACGGTGGAGTTCCTGCCGCCCTTCGCCGGAGGCTGATCGTCTCGGAGTCCCCGACGGCAGCACCGCGCCGATCTGGACCAGTGGGACCACGCCCTGGGGAATGCCCCGGCCCACCCGCGTGTTCCGGCTCACGTGACGACCGGACAGTGGGTGCTCATCGGCGCCGCGGGGCTCGCGGTGGCCTTCGGGCTGTGGCGAGCCAGGACCGATGGGCGCTTCCGCGGCACCCGCGGGTCCCAGACCAGCGAGGCGGGGGAGCGCGAGAGCGAGTTCCCGACGGAGGTCTCGCTCCTCACCGGCACCGTGTACGCCGACCAGCTGGGGGAGAAGGGCACGTTGCTGCAGTTCTCCAGCGCGTTCTGCGCCCCGTGCCGCGCGACCCGTCGCACGCTGGAGGAGGTCTCGGCCCTGGTCCCGGACGTGACCCACGTGGAGGTCGACGCCGAGTCGCAGCTGGAGCTGGTGCGCCGGCTCGGGGTGCTGCGCACGCCGACGACCCTGGTGCTCGACGGGCAGGGTCGCGAGGTGACCCGCGCGGCGGGCGCTCCGACGAAGCAGCAGGTGCTGCAGGCGCTGGGACGACTCCCGTGACTGTCCAGCATTTGGAACACGCGTCCGACATGTGGGACGCGATTGGGGTGCGACGCCACGCCGCCCCTACTCTCGTACTCATGAGCTCGACCTGGCTGACGAAGCGACGCGCAGTGGACCACTGCCGCGTCCACTCAGCCCTGTGTCGAATGTCCTGAGGCTGACGCCACCCCTCTGTCCGCGATCAGCGGACCAGTGCGTCGGCCGCCTCGGCGTAGCACCAGCACCCCTCTTGGGATTGCCAACGCACTGAAAAAGGACCTCATGAACGACCAGATCGATCCGCGCGGCCCGCAGTTCGCTGCGGCCCTCACCACGGTGGTGCTTGCCGTGGTGCTGCTGCTCGCGCCCGGCCCCTGGGCGACCGGGCTGCTCGCGGTGCAGGCGCTGGTCTTCGCGACCGGTGTCCTGCGCGGCATCAGCCACACGCCGTACTCGTGGCTGTTCCGCACGCTGGTCAAGCCCCGCCTGGCTGCGCCCGACCACCTCGAGGACCCGGCCCCGCCGCGGTTCGCCCAGGGCGTCGGGCTCGCCTTCGCGGTCGTCGGCCTGGTCGGGTTCGGCGCCGGTCTGGACCTGCTCGGCCTCGTCGCGACTGGCTTCGCGCTGGCCGCTGCCCTGCTCAACGCGGCCTTCGGCTTCTGCCTGGGCTGCGAGCTCTACCTGCTGATCCGGCGCGCGGGCGTCGGACGCCCCGCAGCCTCCCACTGACTCCGCACCACCCGAACAGAGAGAAGAACACCATGAGCCGCGAGAACTCGCTCGTCACTGCCCAGTGGGTCGAGGACAACCTCGACACCCCCGGCGTCGTCCTGATCGAGGTCGACGAGGACACCACCGCCTACGACAAGGGCCACATCCGCAACGCGATCAAGCTGGACTGGACCACCGACCTCCAGGACCAGGTCCGTCGCGACTTCGTCGACAAGGCCGGCTTCGAGGCGCTGCTCTCCGAGCGTGGCGTGAGCAACGACGACACCGTGGTGCTCTACGGCGGCAACAACAACTGGTTCGCCGCCTACGCCTTCTGGTACTTCAAGCTCTACGGCCACCGCGACGTCAAGCTGATGGACGGCGGTCGCAAGAAGTGGGAGCTGGACTCCCGCGAGCTGACCGACGCCGTGCCGACGCGCGAGCGGACCACCTACACCGCGACCGAGCAGGACCGCTCGATCCGCGCGTTCCGCGACGACGCGGTGGCCGCCATCGGCGTGCAGAACCTGATCGACGTGCGCAGCCCCGACGAGTACGCCGGTCGGCTGATGGCCCCGGCCCACCTCCCGCAGGAGCAGGCCCAGCGCGCCGGTCACATCCCGACCAGCCTCAACGTGCCGTGGAGCAAGAACGCCAACGACGACGGCACCTTCAAGTCCGACGAGGACCTGCGCAAGCTCTACGACGAGGTCGGCATCGACGACTCCAAGGACACCATCGCGCTGTGCCGCATCGGTGAGCGCTCCTCGCTGACCTGGTTCGTGCTGCACGAGCTGCTGGGCTTCAAGAACGTCAAGAACTACGACGGCTCCTGGACCGAGTACGGCTCCCTGGTCGGCGTCCCGGTCGCCCTGGGTGACGAGCCGGGCGTCGCCTGATGTGTGGCGCGGTTGAGGGCGGCCTGTCGCTCGACGGCGTCAACGTCGCCAAGGAGGCCGTGATCCAGGGTCAGGTGACCCGCGACGGCGAGCCCGTCGGGTCGGCGTACGTCCGGCTCCTGGACCGGACCGGCGAGTTCACCGCCGAGGTCCCCACCTCGGTCACGGGCCACTTCCGGTTCTTCGCCGGCGAGGGCGAGTGGACGCTGCGCACGCTGGCGCCCAAGGCCGAGCCCGTCGATCGCAAGGTGACCGCCCAGATCGGGTCGGTGGCCGAGGTCGACATCGCCGTCTGAGACGACAGTCTCGAGCGGGGCCCCGCTCCCTTCAGGGGAGTGGGGCCCTTCCCGCATCACCCACCGACACGTCACCCGAGCAGGAGCCCCCATGACCTACCGCCCCGAGACCCTCGCCGTCCACGCCGGACAGGAGGAGGCGGACCCGGCCACCAACGCGCGCGCCGTGCCGATCTACCAGACCACGTCGTACGTCTTCAACGACACCGAGCACGCGGCGAACCTGTTCTCCCTCGCCGAGCCGGGCAACATCTACACCCGGATCATGAACCCGACCCAGTCGGTCTTCGAGGACCGGATCAACCAGCTCGAGGGCGGCGTCGGGGCGCTCGCCACGGCGTCGGGCTCCGCGGCCACGACGTACGCGGTGCTCAACCTGACCTACGCCGGCGACAACATCGTCGCCTTCTCCACCCTGTACGGCGGCACCTACGCGCTGTTCGCCCACACGCTGCCGCAGTTCGGCATCGAGGTGCGGTTCGTGGACCCGGAGAAGCCCGAGGACCTGGCCAAGCACGTGGACGAGAAGACCAAGCTGGTCTTCGGCGAGACCGTCGGCAACCCCAAGATCAACGTCATCGACCTCCCGGCCTGGTCCGAGGCGGCGCACGCCGCGGGACTGCCGCTGATCATCGACAACACCGCCCCGACGCCGTACCTGGTGCGCGCGATCGAGCAGGGCGCCGACGTCGTGGTGCACTCGGCCACCAAGTACATCGGCGGCCACGGCACCTCCATCGGCGGCGTGATCGTGGACTCCGGGACGTTCGACTGGGCCGCGCACTCCGACCGCTTCCCCGGGCTGACCAAGCCGGACCCGGCGTACCACGGCGCGGTGTGGACCGAGGCTGCCGGCCCGGCGGCGTACATCATCCGGGCCCGCACGGTGCTGCTGCGCAACACCGGTGCCGCGATCACCCCGATGAACTCCTGGCTGTTCCTCCAGGGCCTGGAGACGCTGCACCTGCGGATGGAGCGCCACTCCGAGAACGCCCTGGCGGTCGCGCAGTTCCTCGAAGGTCACGACGCGGTCTCCTGGGTGAGCTACCCGGGCCTGGCGTCCAGCGCCTACAAGGAGGTCGCGGACCGCACCTTCACCGGCAAGGGGTACGGCGGCATCCTGAGCTTCGGCCTGAAGTCCGGGCGCGAGGGCGGCAAGGCGTTCATCGAGTCGCTGGGGCTCTTCAGCCACCTGGCCAACATCGGTGACGCCAAGTCGCTGGCGATCCACAACGCCACCACCACCCACAGCCAGCTCACCCCCGAGGAGCTCGAGGCGGCCGGTGTGCCGGAGGACATGGTGCGGCTCTCGATCGGCATCGAGAACGTCGAGGACATCATCGCCGACCTGGAGCAGGCGCTGGCCGCCGCCAAGTGAGCGGCGTCGGGGACGTGTGGCTCGGGTCACACTTCCCCGATTCTGGATCTACCGGACCGTAGATCCCAGGGCTAGCGTGAAGAGGGCGTCAACCCGAGAGGGGCTGGCGCGTCGAGTCCCGGGAGTCCCGCGATGTCGCCACGATTGCCCGCACGTTATCGGCGAATGATCGCCGCCGTTCTCACTCTCACCGTGGCCGTGCTGGGCCTGATGGTCTCCAGCCTGGATCGGGCCGCGGTCGCGCAGGTGGAGGAGCCGACGTACCCGGTGACGGGGACCGTCGCCGGCACGGACGGCCAGCCGGTGCCGGGGGTGACCTTCTACTTCACCGGCATGGAGCCCGAGCAGCCCGACTACGAGGTGACCACCGACGCGCAGGGCCGCTACGCCCTGGAGGTGGCCGGTGGGCGCTACAACGGCTATTTCCTGAGCAACACCCATCTCACGTACTTCCTGGACCTCGGACCCGACAGTGCGGGCGTGCTCGTCGACGGGCCGACCGTCATCGACGCGACGCTGGTGCGCTACGCCGCGCTGACCGGGACGGTGCGTGGCCCCGACGGTCCGGTCGCCGGCGCGCGGGTCACGACGTACCGGCTGAGCAACGGGTATTGGTCCCTCGGGGAAAGCGGCGTCTCCGGTGCCGATGGCAGCTACCGGGTCAACAGGATCGACCCCGGCACCTACCGGGTGCGCATCGAGGCGACCGGGTTCGTCACCGAGTTCCACTCAGACGCCGCGGAGGTCTCGGAGGCCGACGACGTGGTGCTTGCGGAGGGCGACAACCTCCTGGACCCGGTACTCAGCCCCGGCATCACCTTCCGGATCGGGGGACGGATCACCTTCCGAGGCGACCCGCTCCGCGGCCTCACGATCCTGGTGAGCCGCGTGACCTCCACCGGGGTCGAGGAGGTGGCGGGGGCGTTGACCGCCCCCGACGGCACCTGGTCCGTCCCGGTCTCGCCGGGTCAGTACCAAGCCAAGACCGTCGGAGGCACCGCGTTGACTCCCGGGGACTACTCGGGGGGCGGCGTGACCGTCTCGACCAGTGACGTCCTGGGGCTGGACGCGGACCTGCAGGGCGGCGTCCTGCAGGGTCGGGTCACCGGCGCCGGGGAGCCCATCCCGTCCGACGTCGGGGCCTTCGTGAAGGTGCCCAACAGGACCGGGTTCATCTGCGGCTTCCCCACCGGCGGGCGGACCGATGCGTCCGGTTTCTACGCGGTGGACGGCCTCCTCTCCCCGCCCTACTACATCTTCGCGTTTCCGCGGCGGGAGGCAGCCGACCTCTTCGTGGGTGAGGCCTACCTCGACGCCCCTCTCGGGTGCGACCCGCCCACGCTGCCGGTGGACCCCCGGGACGGCCTGGTGATCGACTTCGACCTGGCCCCGGCGGGGACGTCGCCGTCGCCCAGCCCGACGGTTACCCCGAGTGAGTCACCCAGCCCGACGGTGTCGCCCAGCCCGACGGTCACCCCGACTGAGTCGCCGTCGCCGAACCCGGGGCCGCAGCCGGTGCTGCTGGGGGCCCCCAAGGTCGGCGGGGTGCTGGCCGTCCTGGCCTGGCCGAGGTCGGGCGCGACGGTGACCCGGCAGTGGCTGCGCGACGGTACGCCGATCCCAGGCGCCACCGGCGTGCTCTACCAGGTCAAGGGTGCGGACCGCGGCACGCTGCTGTCGGCTCGGCTGACCTACACCCGCACCGACGGCTCGGTCTCCGTGGTCACGACCAAGGAGCTGCGGATCCGGTGATCGAGGGGGTTCTGGTCGTGCCCGAGCACAGGTGCGGCCCCGCTCCGTCCGGCTTCGTGTGGCGCGGCTCACACGTCCCCGATTCTGGCTCTATCAGGCCGTAGGCCCCAGGGCTAGCGTGGAGAAGGCGTCGACCCGGAAGGGGCTGGCGCGCCGACAGTCTGGGAGACCTGCGATGTCGTCACCAATGCCCGCCCGGTATCGGCGAGTGATCGCCGCAGTCCTCACGCTCACCGTGGCCCTGCTGGGGCTCATGGTCTCCACCCTGGACCGGACCGCGGCGGCGCAGGCCGACGAGCCGACGTACCCGGTGACGGGGACCGTGACGGGCACGGACGGCCAGCCGGTGGCGGGGATGACCTTCTACTTCACCGGTATGGAGCCCGAGCTGCCCGACTACGAGGTGACCACGGACGCGCAGGGCCGCTACGCCCTGGAGGTGGTCGGTGGGCGCTACAACGGCTATTTCTTCGGCAACACCCACGTCACGTACTTCCTGGACCTCGGACCCGACAGTGCGGGCGTGCTCGTCGACGGGCCGACCGTCATCGACGCGACGCTGGTGCGCTACGCCGCGCTGACCGGGACGGTGCGGGGCCCCGACGGACCGGTCGCCGGCGCGCGGGTCGTGACGTTCCAGCTGAGCGACGGACGTTGGTCCGCGTCGGGAGGTGGCGTGTCCGGTGCCGATGGGAGCTACCGGGTGCCCAGGCTGGAGCCTGGGATCCACCGGGTGCGCATCGAGGCGACCGGTTTCCTCACCGAGTTCCACCCCGACGCCAGGGAGGTCTTCCAGGCCGACGACTTGGCGCTGGGCGAGGGCGACAACGTCCTCGACCCGGTCATCGGCCGCGGCACCCTGCGGATCGGGGGACGGATCACGTACCGCGGCGATCCGCTCCGCGGCCTCAGGATCCGGGTGAGCCAAGTGACCTCCACGGAGGTCGTGGAGGTGGCGGAGGCGTTGACCGCGCCTGACGGCACGTGGTCCGTCCCGGTCTGGCCGGGTCAGTACCAAGCCAGGACCGCCGGCTACACCGCACTAACCCCAGGCGATTACTCGGGGGGCGGCGTGACCGTCACGACGAGTGACGTCCTGGGGCTGGACGCGGATCTGCAGGGCGGCGTCCTGCAGGGTCGGGTCACCGGCGCCGGGGAGCCCATCCCGGCACACGTCGGACTCTTCCTCGTGAGAAGCGACAGGTCCGGGATCCGCTGCATGTTCACAGGGGACGGCGGATCGGTCGACGCGTCCGGGTTCTACGCGGTGGACGGTCTCGCCGCCGCCACGCCCTACTACGTCCAGGCGGTGCCGCGAGGGGAGGCAACCGACCTCTTCGTGGGTGAGGCCTACCCCGACGCGCCTCCCGGGTGCGACCCGCCCGCGCTCCCGATCGAGGCGCGGGACGGCTTGGTCATCGACTTCGACCTGGCCAGGGTGGGGACGTCCCCGTCGCCCAGCCCGACGGTGACCCCCAGCGAGTCGCCCAGTCCGACGGTCACCCCGAGCGAGTCCCCGTCACCGAACCCGGGGCCGCAGCCGGTGCTGCTGGGGGTCCCCAAGGTCGGCGGGGTGCTGGCCGTCCTGTCTTGGCCAAGGGCGGGCGCGACGGTGACCCGGCAGTGGCTGCGCGACGGTACGCCGATCCCAGGCGCCACCAGCGTGCTCTACCAGGTCAAGGGTGCGGACCGCGGCACGCTGCTCTCGGCCCGGCTGACCTACACCCGCGCCGACGGCTCGGTCTCCTTGGTCACGACCAAGGAGCTGCGGATCCGGTGATCGAGGGGGTTCGGGTCAGGAACGCCTGGCCCGGATGCCGGCCCGCACCCGGTCCGCGATCCTGACCTGGAGCGGGCGCGGCGGCCGTTGGCCCTCTACCCGGCGCCGGGCCCGGTCGCGCTCGCGGGTCCGGTTGGCGAGCTGGGTCAGCATCGCGTCGTGCAGGCTGATGAGCCCCGGGAAGGCGAGCGGCTCGACCGGCGCGGGGCCGCGGCGTACCACCCAGACCGGTTCCGTGTGCTCGACCTTGAGGTAGTCGCACAGCGCCGGCCCGAGCAGGTCCGCGGGCAGGATGCGGTGGAAGGAGAGCCCGTGCCGGGTGAGCCGGTCCTCGAAGTCGTCCCCGTAGTAGCGGACGTGGTCGGCCTGCCCGAAGCGGACGACCCGCTCCGCCTCGGGAGCCGAGGGGTCCTCGTCGGTGGTGGTGCCGAAGCGGATCGGCACCTGCACCAGGGCGAGGCCGCCGGGGGAGAGCACCCGGGCCAGCTCGGCGATGGCCGCGTGGTCGTCGGGCACGTGCTCGAGCACGTGGTAGCAGACGAGCAGGTCCACGCAGGCGTCCCTGACGGGTAGCCGCGTGATGTCGCCCAGGGCGTCGACCAGTCGGTTGTCCAGACCGAGGTCCAGCCGCAGGTAGCGCGAGGGCTCGAGCGCCGACAGGCAGGAGATGGACTGGGGCGTCGGGGCGATGTCGAGCACCGTCTCGACGTGGGTCAGCTGTGGGCCGATCAGGTCGAGCAGGAGCGCGAAGAAGCGGTGGCGCTCCAGCCCGCGGCAGCGCGGGCAGCGGGCGCCGGGCCGACCGTTGGGTCCGGGCCGGAACGGCCTCTTGACCAGTTGTCGACACACGGTGCAGTAGTGGATCTCCCCAGCCCCCATGGGCGGGAGCCTAGCGGTGTCGCACCGTGTGGCACGGTTGGTCCGGTGAGCGGCTTGGTGGGCTATGTGGAGACCCGACGCGCCGTGCTCGCCAGCACGGCCGATCCGCTGGTGCTGCGGGGAGGGGGTCGGCTCGACCATGTCGAGGTCGCCTACGAGACCTACGGCGAGCTGTCCCCGGCGCGGGACAACGTGGTCTTCGTCTGTCATGCCCTGACCGGCGACGCCCATGCCGCCGGCCTCCACCTGGGCGCCAAGAAGCGTGGGTGGTGGGACAACATGATCGGCCCCGGCAAGCCGGTCGATACCGACCGCTTCTTCGTGGTCTCGCCCAACCTGCTGGGCGGCTGCTCGGGCACCACCGGCCCGCAGTCGATCGACCCCGCGACGGGTTCGCCGTACTGCCTGGACTTCCCGCTGCTGCACATGTCCGACCTGGTCGCGGTGCACCGGCGCCTGATGGCGCACCTGGGCGTGAGCCGGCTGTACGCCGGGGTCGGCGGCTCGCTGGGCGGCATGCAGATTCTGCAGTGGGTCATCGACGCGCCCGAGGAGGTGGAGCGCGCGGTGCTGGTGGCCGCTTCGTCGCGGCTCTCGCCGGAGAACATCGCCTTCTCCGCGGTGGCCCGCGAGGCCATCATGAGCGACCCCGACTTCCACGGCGGGCGGTACGTCGAGCACGGGGTGACCCCGCGCCGGGGCCAGAAGGTGGCCCGGATGATGGCCCACATCACCTACGTTTCGGGCCAGTCCCTGGAGACCAAGTTCGGGCACCGCCGCGATCGCATCGGCGATGACTGGACCTTGGCACCGGACTACGCCGTCGAGCACTACCTGCAGCACCAGGGCGAGACGTTCCTGGACCGGTTCGACGCGCTGAGCTATCTCTACCTGACCCGGCTGCTGGACTACTTCGACCCGTTCGCCGACCCGTGGACGCACCAGCGGCTGGCCGCTGCCCGGACCCGTTTCCAGGTGACCTCGTTCGACTCCGACTGGCGCTTCGACACCGCGCAGTCCCGGCGGCTGGCCGAGTGCCTGGCGGAGTGCGGGATCGACGTCGACCTAGCCGAGCTCACCTCTCCGCACGGTCACGACTCGTTCCTGCTGGAGCCGCCCGGCTACCACGAGCGAGTGGCGGCCTTCCTTGCTGGCGGGACGTGAGAGCACCAAAAGCTGGGTCCGAATGGTGCTTTCACGTCCCGCCACGGGGTCTGGAGGGCGAGGTGAACCTCCCCTGTTCTGGACTATCGGGGGCCGGGGGCCGGTCCTAGTGTGAAAAGCGCGGCGATCCGGAAAAGGTGTCGCCGCGTGAGTCCGGGAGGGCCACATGGACACACGCACACCGGTACGCCGGACGGCCTCGATCCTCGGCGCGGTGGCGGTGGTCCTCGGGCTGCTGCTCCCCACCTGGGCGGTGGGCGCGGTCGCCCAGGAGGAGCCCACGACCGCGACCCTGGTGGGCACCATCAGCGGGCCCGACGGACCGATCCCCGGCGCGGAAGTGAGCATCAACGGGTTCGGCCCCAGGGGCTACTTCACCGTGCGCACCGTGCGTGCCGACGCGGCCGGCAACTACCGGGCCGAAGGGCTGGCCGCCGGAAACACACCCGGCGGCGGCTACCGGCTCGGCTTCGTCGCCCCCGGCTACATTCCCGAGTTCAACGACGGCGAGGTCGACCTCGCCG
>NZ_POAG01000018.1:256415-278184 GCF_002930065.1 Nocardioides sp. 616
GACTCCTATCTCGAGGACGGACCCGCTTATCTCGCCGGCCGGCTGACGGTGCGGGGCCAGCCGGTGCGGGGGGCCCAGATGAAGTCAGCCCGCTACAGCACCCGCCTGGGCGTGTCGGGCTTCTACTCGACGAGCCTCACCAACGCCAACGGCGAGTGGAAGATGCCCGTGGCCCCCGGCACCTACTGGCTCTACGTCGGCGGGGACTACCCGGTCTCCGCCATGGTGCGGCTGCCCAGCGGCGATATCGAGGTGCCGGTCGACGGGAGCGTGAGTGGCCTCGATGCGGACCTGGACGTCCCGGTCATCGCGGGTCAGGTCACCGGTGAGGGACAGCCGATCCCGGCCTTCGTGTCGCTCTCCCAGTTCACCGACGCGGGTGACTGCTTCGGGACGCCGTTGCTGGCCACGGACGACTCCGGCTACTTCGCCTTCATGGGGGTTGCCTCGGTGGGCAGCGAAATCCCTCGGGCCGATTACTACCTGCGGGCCGACTCGCTGGAGCCCAGCGTCTTCCAGCCCGAGGTCTACCAGGACTCCCAGACCAACTGCGGTGCCCCGTCCACCCCGTTGTATGCGCCAGCGGGCGTGACCACCGTGGCCAATCTCGACCTCAGCCGTATCTCCTCCACCCCGACCCCGACCGTCACCCCAACGGTCACCCCGACTCCGACGGTCACCCCGACTCCGACGGTCACCCCGACTCCGACGGTCACCCCGACCCCGACGGTGACCCCGACCCCGAGCCCCGCACCGCCAAAGATTCCCGTGGTGATCGGCAGCCCCCGGGTCGGCAACTACCTCCTCGGAGTCCCGTTCCCGGTGAAGGGGGCCACGATCTCGGTGCAGTGGCTCCGCAACGGCACTCCGATCACCGGCGCCACCAGCCTGCTCTACCGGGTGGGACGTCAGGACCGGGGCGCCACGCTGACGCTCCGGGTCACCTACGCCCGCTCCGGGCAGCCGCCGGCGGTCGTGGTGAGCCGTCCGCTGACGGTGTCCTGATCCCCGCTGACCTCGTGACGGGAGGCCAGGACACCACTTGGTCTCCCCAGATGGGGCTTTCACGTCCCGCCACGGCGGCTGTGCACAGGGTTCGGCCGCCTGCCGCCGGCCGGGTGGCCACTGACGGGACATTCGGGTCATGGATCCAGACCAGTGGGGTGCGACCTGTCGACCGGCCCGGGTGGTGCACCCGGTACGGCTGGACCCCGACGGCCTCACCGGTCCGACCCGGGGGCAGGCGAGGTCGGTCACGTGGCGCCGCTCCAGTCGCGGGCTCTACGTCCCCAGCGGGGTGCCGCTGACGCCCGAGCAGCGGGCAGCCGAGGTCGCTGCGGCGCTTCCGACCGGGGGCCAGCTGACCGGCTGGGCGGCACTGAGGCTGGCCGGCGCCGGCTACTTCGACGGCCTGGCCGGGGACGGACTGACCCGGCTGCCGGTGCCGGTGCGGATCCCGCACGAGACCCGGCGGGAGATCCCCGGCGCCCGGGTGATCCGCACGACCGCGCCCCGCCCGGCGGTGCTCCGGCAGAGCCTGCCGTGTGCGGATCCCGAGACCGCGGTCCTCGACCAGATGCAGCTGGCCGGGACCGGACGAGCGGCCGTGGTGGTGATGGACATGGCCGCGCTGGCCCGGCTCACCTCGGTCCGCCGGGTGCGGGAACGTCTGGCTGCCGACGTACGACGGCGGGGGACCAGACGGCTGAGGTGGGCGCTGGACCACGCGTGCGAGCGGAGCCGGTCGCCGAGGGAGACCCTGATGAGGCTGGTCTGGGAGCTGGACGCCGGGTTCGACCGGCCCCTGGTCACCGCCGAGGTCGTCGACCTGGCCGGCCGGTTCGTCGGGATCGCCGACCTGTTGGACCCGCTTTCAGGTGTCGCCGGCGAGTACGACGGCGCCAACCACCGCACCCGGGCCAGGCACCGCAGCGACGAGGAGCGGCGGGAGCGCTTCCAGGCCGTCGGACTGGAGCGGTTCACCGTCGTGGCGGGGGACAGCGTCTCCACCCAGGTGGCCAGGATGACGGCGGCCCGGTCCCGGGCCAGGTGGCTGCCACCGGGTCAGCGGCGCTGGCGGGTGGCCTGAGCCGTGACGGGAAGCCAGAGCACCAAGACGCAGGCGCGGATGGTGCTTTCACCTCCCGCCACGAAGGCGGGGTTTGAACCCCCCGGCTCCGGGCATGACTCATCGACTAGCAGGGTCACGACATCGGGGGAGCAGCCAATGAGGGACATGTTCGTCGGGGTGACCTACATCGGCAAGGCGACCAGGGACTGGCGCCACCTGCGTGGCTTGATGACCGAGACCGCCGCAGACTTCGCGGCGGCGCCCACCGGCGTGCTGCCCTCCCGGGTGCGGCCCACCGCGGAGGCGTTCTTCCAGGCCTGGACGACGTACGCCGGGGAGGCGGCGAGGGAGGCCGGCGAGTTCGTCACCTCCCTCCAGGCCACCGTGGACGACTTCCAGGGCGTGGAGTCCCAGGCGATGGAGCAGTTCGCCGGGTTGTCGGTCGCCTGCGACGACACCACGACCAACGGCACCGCCCTCTCCTCGCGGCTTGGCGCTGTGGGGTGACGACCACACCCGTCACCGTCACCGTCACCCTCCCGCTCTCCGAGCCGGCCGTCGTCGCCCGGCCCGAGGGTGACCCCGACGGCATGGACCTGCTTGCTGCCACGCTGCTCGAGGCCTCCGGGAGGTACGACGAGTTCTCCGACGAGGCGGGCCAGCTGCGGCTCGACGGGGCATGGCGCGGGGGCAGCCAGCAGACCTACGCCCAGCGCACGCGCATGGTCAGCGAGCAGGCCGAGCGGATGGGCGACACCGCCAAGCGGGTCGGCCGGGTGATCCTGGCCTGCGCCGACCGGCTGCGCCACCACCTGCGCACCCACGAGGAGCTGGTGGCCCGCAAGGCCCGCCTCGATGAGCGACTGGAGCGGCTCACCTCGGCGATCAGCTCCGCCACCGCCGTGACGCCGGAGCAGGCCACCGCGTGGCAGGGCAGCGCCGACGACCTCGCTGTCGACTACAAGGTGCTGGTGCACGACGAGCGCGAGCTGCACCGCGGCGTCGCGGACAACGAGGACCTGCTGCAGCAGGCCCTGGACAACGCGATCACCCGGGACGACGTGCTCTCGGAGGTCGGCGGGCGTCCCGACCTCGCGGTCCGGGCGATGGAGAAGGCAGGCTCCCCGCGCAGCGGCGCGGTCCCGGCGGCGGTCCGGGAGTGGTGGCAGGGTCTCTCCGCGGAGGAGAAGCGGGCGGTGTCCGCGTCGTACGCCCACCTGATCGCCACCAGCGACGGCATCCCCCCGGAGGTGCGGGAGCGCGCCGACCGGACCCGCGACGAGGAGATCACCCTGCGGCTGTCCGCCAAGACGGCCGACGGCACCGTGACCGCCAAGGAGGCCCAGCGGCTGGCGCGGATCCGGCGCGAGGCCGAGGAGGACTGAGCCGAGCTCAGCGCTTGCGCGGCTTCGGCACCCGGCCGAAGGTCCGGTTGCAGTTGTCGCCGGCGCAGTTGCGCAGCTTGCCGGCCCGTCGTTCCAGCTCGGCCACGACCCGGGCGTAGGGCCGGGTGCCGACCACGTTCTTCAGCTCCCACGGGTCGCGCTGGCGGTCGAAGAGCATCTTCTCGCCGGTGTTCATGTCGCGGGCGTAGGTGTAGCGCTCGGTGCGGACCCCGCGCAGCGCCCAGCCCTTGTGCTTGAGCTTGCGGTCGGTGGCGGGGTTGTACTTGTAGCCGGTCTGGATGAGCGTGGTGTCGCGCCACCCCTGGTCCGCGCCGCGCAGCGTGGGCGCGAAGGAGGCGCCGTCGGTGGTCAGGGTGGGCTGCACGTCGGTGAGGTCGGTGATGGTGGCGACGAGGTCGACCAGGGTGACCGGCAACGGCGACCTGGAGCCGGGGGCGATGCCGGGACCGGCGATCACCAGCGGGACCCGCAGCGTCTCCTCGACCAGGTTGTTCTTCTTCTGCAGCCGCCGCTCGCCGAGGCTGTAGCCGTTGTCGGAGGTGAAGACCAGGTAGGTGTTGTCCAGCTCCCCGGAGGCGCTGAGGGCGTCGACCATCGAGGCGACGGCGGCGTCCACGGACTGCAGGGAGCGGACCCGGGCCAGCCACTTCTTCTGCACCACCGACTTGGGGTGCTGGTCGGGCTGCATCTTCGACGGCAGGCCGCCCTTGACCCTCTTGTTGTAGGAGCGGGCCGACAGCGAGGGAGCCTTGAAGTGCTTGGCCACCGCGGCGTACTGCTTCTCGTACGGCGGGTTGACCAGGCCGCCGCGGCCGGTCTGCTGGCGCTCGTGCGGGGCCACGTGGTTGGTGAAGAGCAGGAACGGCTGGTCCGCGGCGGAGAGGGCGCGGATCGCCGAGTTCGTCTTCTCCTCGATCCGCCTGGTCACGTAGTCGCCCTTGTAGCGCTCGTTGCCGAAGAAGCGGAACTTGAAGTAGTCGGTGGGGTTGCCGGTGATGGGCTCCCAGATGTTCCAGCCGGGGTCGCGGGGGCTGTCGTTCTCGTAGCCGTTGACGTGCTTGCCCACGAAGGCGGCGTTGTAGCCCTGCCCGGCGAACCAGGTGCCGATGGTGTTGCCCGTCTTGAGCCGGTGGTAGCCGCCGTACCGGGACTCGTTGTGCCGCACGCCGTTGTTCTGACCGTACTGACCGGTGAGCAGCTCGACCCGGGCCGGGCAGCACAGCGGGTGCGGGGAGGTGGCGTCGGTGAACTGCATCCCGCGGTCCTGGATCAGCGCCTGGGTGCGCGGCATCTGCTTGAGCTCGTCGGCCCGCATGTCGTCGGTGAGCACCACGATCACGTTGGGCCGGTCGTCCCGCTCGGCCCCGGCACGCCGGTCGGCGGTCCTCAGGTCGCTGGCGTCGACGGTGGCCGGCACGTAGGCAGCGGGACCGGTGCGCGTGGGCTGGGCGGGGGAGGCGGTGGTGAGGGCGGAGACGAGCAGACCCGCACACAGCAGTGCTCCGAGCGAGCGGGCGACGTGGAACATGGCGTCATCCTCTCACCGGCCGCCGACGGCGGCGGCAGGACGGCTTTGTGCCACGCCACCCGGACCTTGGCGTGAGCGGGGACACACTACCTACGTTTAGGTAACTCCGGGTCCCGGCTCTCGCCACCGCGCCACTGGCGCCCCTACGTTCGCACGGGAAACGATCCGCCGTCTCGGGCTTGTCGCAGAAGGAAGTCGCCATGCCCAGAATCTTTCGTCGGATGAGGCGGACGCTGCGGTGCCGCAAACGCTACGGCCCGCACTGCCCCCACCTGGAGCGCCACTCCTGATCCCGCAAGGCGTGTCCCCGACCCGGTCAGCCTCGTTTGAAGGGTGCGCGCTCGGGGCAAGGTGCCCCTCAAGAAGCGGGGGGTCACCACATGGATGCAGGAACTGAAGGCTCGGACCACGAGTCGGGTCAAGAGGCCGTGAGCCAGGACCCGTTCTGGTCCGTGGTGCGGCGCCGCCATCCCGACATCGACATCGTGCTGCTGCCGCCCGCGGCCGGCGGGTCCGACGAGACGCCGCCCGGCGCCGCGGTGCAGGAGCCCGAGACGGTCGCCACCCACGCCGACGAGTCGGTACGCCGTACCTGGGCGCGGCTGGTGGGCGACCACGCCAGCGCGGTGCGGGTGGAGACCCGCTGGCTGCCCGGCGGTGCGCCGGACCGGATCCGCCGCGAGACCACGCTGACCGCCGAGGGCGTGGAGACCTCCGCCGGCGTACGGCGGCTGCGTGCGGCGATCGACGTGCTGGAGGAGGACGGGTGGCACGTGTTCGTGCCACCCCAGGGGGTGCCCCGGCTCAACGCCGGCCAGGGCGCCGACCGGGCCGCCGCCGAGGACTCGGAGCTGGCGGCCGGGCTGGGCCGCCGCGAGCTGTTGATGGTGCTGGTGCCGGAGTCGCACCGCTTGGTGCTGCGGGTCCGCTCGGCCGACCACGTGGTCGGCGCCGGGGCCCGGGAGCTGATCGGGCAGGGGGAGTCGTGACCAACATCGGCTGGGAGTACGACCCGCTGGTCGCGGGGGCGGTGAAGTGGGACGACCTGGGCACGCTGCTCCAGGATTCCGCCAAGGACCTGGGGTCGGCCTCGACCGGCGGCCTGGCGCCCGGCGTGCAGGCGGCGGCCACGTCCTTCCTGACCGCCTGGCAGGGCTACGCCGGAGAGTCGGCGGCGATCGCTGCGGGCATGGCAGGCGCGCTGCGCGCCTCCGTCTCCGACGTCCAGGCCACCGACGGTGAGCAGTCCGGCGGCTACAACGCGCTGGACTCGCGGCTGGGGCCGGCGCGATGACGGTCACCATCAACGTCCCGGTGGCCGAGCCGGAGATGACCGCGCCCAAGGGGGACGCGGGCAGCGCGGACACCCTCGCCGACACGCTGTACGCCGTGGCGGGGCGCTACGAGGAGGTCGGCGACACCGCCGAGACGCTGCGCCCGATGAGCGGCGTGTGGTGGGGGGACGCCTACCAGGCCTATCAGGACGCCGCGGGCCGGGTGTCCACCGAGCACTCCGCGATGGGCACCACGGTCAAGCGGGTGGCGCACGCGGTCACGGCGTACGCCGACAACCTGCGCGACCTCAAGCGCGCCTACTGGGAGCTCAAGGACCGGCGTACCGCCCTGGACGCCACCCGGCAGACGCTGATCAATGACATCGACTCCGCGGTGGACCTGACCCAGGCACAGGTCACGGCGCTGGAGACCCGAGCCTCGGACCTGGCGAAGAGCTACCGCGAGTTGGTCACCGACCACGACGCGTGGGCGCGCCGGGTGCAGGACAACGAGGACCTGCTCCGACTCACCTTCGAGGCCGCCACCAGCCTCAGCGACGCCCTGTCCAAGGACGGCGGGGTCAACGACACCGCGCGGGACGCGATGACCAAGCCGGGCGCGCCCGGCACCGGAGCGACGCCGGAGCAGACCAAGAGCTGGTGGGATAGCCTCAGTCCCGCCGAGCAGGAGGCGGTGATCTCCGCCTACCCGGGCCTGGTGGGCAGCGCCGACGGACTGCCGGCCGACGTCCGCGACCAGGCCAACCGGGTCTCCCTGGACGGCGACCTGTCGCGGCTCGGCGCCAAGGAGGACGACGGCACCCTGACTCCCGCCGAGCGGAAGATGCTGGACAACGCCAAGGCCACCCGGGACGCGCTCAAGACCGCCGACGGCTACGTGCTGCCCGGCACCGAGCCGCCCGAGCGCCCCGGCGGGCAGCTGTGGCTCTACGATCCCGGGGCCTACGAGGGCGACGGCCGGGTCGCGGTCGCTGTGGGTGACCTGGACACCGCGGACGACGTCTCGGTGCACATCCCGGGCATCAAGACCGAGATGACTGACGTGGGGGACTACACCGAGAACGCCGCCAACCTGTACGAGTCCGCGCGCTACAACGGCGACGGCTCGACCGTGGCGACGATGTTCTGGCTGGGCTACAACACCCCCGAGGACGCCCTCGACGTCGACACCGTCAGCCGCGACCGCGCCGAGGACGGCGGACGCCGGCTGGCCGAGGCGGTCGACGGGATGCGGGCCAGCCGGTCGGGCGACCCCGCCCACATGACCGCCATCGGCCACAGCTACGGCTCCACCACCACGTCGTACGCCGCGGTGGACCACGGCCTCAAGGTCGACGACGTGGTGCTCATCGGGAGCCCGGGCGCCGGCCCCTCGGACGACGCGTCGGACTTCAGCGTCGGCCGCGACCACGTCTACGTGGGCCGCAACAGCCGGGACGCGGTGGCGTTCTTCGGCGACGAGGGGTGGCTGCACAACCCCGGCGGGCTGGGGGTGGACCCGTCCTCGCGCGACTTCGGCGGCACCCGCTTCGAGGCCGAGTCGGTGGAGCGCGGTGACAACCGCAACTTCGACGACCACAGCCGCTACTTCGACCCGGACAGCGAGTCGCTCTACAACCTGGGCCGGATCGTCGACGGCCACGGCGACGACGTCAACGAGGCCGAGCAGAGCTACGACCCGTGGTGGCGGTGGGCCGAGGACAACGAGGGCGAGCGGGAGCCGACCAGCGACGTCCCCGGGCGCTCGGACACGGGCCAGTGAGGGGTTACGTGCGCCACGCCACCGTGTCGGCCACCGTGCTCCTCACCGTGCTGGTCGCGGGTCTGGCAGGGTGCGGATCGGATCCGGAGGAAGGGAGCGCGCCGGTGGACACCGACGAGCAGCGCGAGCAGGTGGTCTCCCGGCTGCGGGAGATCTCCGAGACGGTCGCACCGCAGGGTGAGGTGAGCGACCTCTACGGCAAGTGGACGGTCTGCGGCGGCCCGCCGGACGCGGGCGTGGAGTACCGGGCCTCGGGGCGGCTGGTGCCCTCGGCCGACCCGGGCGCCAGCGTGCAGGCGGCGGCCGAGGCGCTGGTGGCGCAGGGGTGGACGGTGACCGAGGAGGGGAGCGACCCCCAGCCCTGGGCCAACCTGGAGCGGGACGGGGTGACGGCATCCTTGCGGATCAACGCCTACCGCAGCGACGAGGTGACCTTCTCCGTCGCCGGCGACTGCGTGGAGCTGGGCGAGGGTGGGACAAAAGGCTGGGACTACTCCCGCGAGCGCCTGGACGGCTGAACGCGGGAGCAGTCCCGGGTGAAACTCTGCGCTACTTGGCCTTCTTGGCCGCGGCGGCGGCCTGCGCCTCGGTCTTGGAGCCGGCGGTGCTGAGCTGGCCCGAGGAGCTCTCCAGGTGGGCTCGGATGAACCAGTGGAACTGCTCGAGCTGCGAGGTCTGCGAGACCAGCAGGTCCTCCGAGATCGGGTCGAGCTCGCCCACGGTCTCGATCGCCTCGCGCTGGGACTTGATGATGCCCGTGTAGACCAGGTCCAGCGCGCCGAGGTGAGCCTGGGCGGTGTCCTTGCCGATGGAGTACTCGTCCCAGCCGCGGTCCTTGACCATCGCGCCGGGGGTGCCGACCGGCGTGCCGCCCATGGTGGCGATGCGCTCGGCGGTCTCGTCGGCGAAGCCGCGGACGGCCTCGACCTGGGGGTCGATCATCTCGTGGACGGCGATGAACGTCGGGCCGACCACGTTCCAGTGCACGTGCTTGAGAGTCAGGTGCAGGTCGGTGTAGGCGTTGAGTCGGTCCTGCAGCGCCTTGATGACGGTCTTGCTGTCCTTCGCGGTCATGCCGGGCACGTTGAAGCCGGTTGCCATCTGTCCTCCTGTTGTCGGGTTCGCTTTCTGTATACCCGTTCAGGGGACTTCGTAGTCACCGCCGCTTGGCCGGGCCCCGTTCGCAGCGGCGGGTGACCTCCGCGTCGCAGTAGTCCAGCTTGCCGGCGTCGCCGTCGGCGCGGTCCCGCCCCGGCCCGCCGATCAGCCTGTCGCCGACCGGGCGCTTCTGGTGGGTGCCCTTGAGGACGTCGCGTCCTGGCCCACCGAGTGCCACCCACCGGCGTACTCGCGGCTTCTTGCCGGGGACGGCGTCGTAGGGGTACGCGAGGCTGATGCGGTCCGGTCCGGCCTGGCCGCGTACGACGACGTCCTGGGCTTGGACGTCCACGCGGTCGGCTCCTGGACCGGCGTTGACCCGCACCTTCCGGCCTCGGGGCCACACGTCGTCGTCGCCGGCCCCCGCGTCGACCTTCACCTGGTTGGCCCTGACCGAGATGTAGTCATCGACTGCGGTCCCGACGACCGTCACGCGGCCGTCGGCCACGCGGGCGGTGGCGCGCACGCCCTCGAAGCCGGTGAAGGGGACGCTGGTGCCCTCACACGTCATCTTCCCCGCGAGGCGGATGGTGAGGGTCGAGCACCTGTTGATGAGGGCGATGCGGTCGCGGCCCGGCCCACCGTCGGCCGAGCGGAACGTCAGACCGCGGCTGGAGGCGTACTCGGAGGTCTCCAGGAAGTCGTCGCCGCCCCCGAGCCGGACGTCGCCGTAGGTGCCGTAGTCATACCTCAGGGATTCCGCCGCGTCGGAGCCGAGGAACGACACCGGGAGGGTCCAGTCAACTCCCATCTTGTCCCCGAAGTTGAAGGTGCCGATGTGCCCCTGCCACGCCAGCACCTGGACGCCCCCTACGGTGGCGCGGTGGGCGACGTTGTCCACCAGGAGCTCACCGCGAGCCACGGGCTCCGCGCCGCCGGGCTTCGGGAGATGGAGCGTGGTGTGGGTGGCAGCGGTGACGTCGAGGTTCCCCTCGGGGGCCATCGCACCGGTGTAGTAGAGGTAGGACCCGCCCACCCCGAAGGTGATGCGGTCGGCGTTCGCCCCGCCGGGAGGGGCGATCGACCAGACCGCGTCGGCGTACCACTCCGGCACGTAGCGCTCCTCGGGACCGCCGCCCATGTCGATCACGTCCCGCTGGTCACCGGGGGGAGGAGGGTCGGTGTGGTCGTCGTAGTCGTCGGTGGTGGACTCGGCGAAGACGCGCTCGCCCGTCTCGCTGTTGCCGGTGAACGTGTCGCTCCCCGCCCCGAGGCCGACCTCCAGGCTGTACGCACCCGTCCCCGGGGGGTTGACCACGACGTCGTCGCCGGGCCCGGCGTCCGCGCGACCCGTCGCCTGCCCATACGGCCCCGGGATCGACTCGATCTGGGCAAGGCAAATGGTGTCGTCGCCACCGAGGGCGTCGAAGGAGAACCAGCCCCCGGGCGTCATCGCGACCACGTCGTCGCCCTCGGTGCCGGTCGTCACCTCCGTCGTGGCCACGATCGTCACCGGCTTGCCCAGACAGGTGGTCGCGGCGTCTCCGAGCCCGGCGACGGCGGGTGCCGCCCCCAGGGCCGGTACGGCGGCGAGCACCGACAGTGCCGCGAAGGGGATGAGGACAGGCCAAGCACGCTTCAAGAGGACCCCCGTGGTCGTCATCGTTCCCCCGCCGGCACGGCGGAGGGTCACATCGGACCACAGGGGCGCCGCGGTGGCAATGACCGCGGTCACGGGTTCCTGCCGGTCCAACCTATTGCAACGACCCTTTCGAAAGAGTAGTTTCGACACATGTCCACCGAACCCCGCCGCCTCAAGGACCCCCGCGAGCTGCGTGCCATCGCCCACCCGCTGCGGATGTCGATCCTTGAGCAGCTCACCATGCACGGTCCGCTGACCGCCACCGAGCTCGCCGAGCGGCTGGGGGAGTCCCCGGCCAACTGCTCCTGGCACCTGCGCAAGCTCGCGGAGCACCACTTCGTCGAGGAGGCCGAGAGCGCCGGCGGGCGGCGCCGGCCGTGGCAGATGAGCTCCATCGGCATGGGCTGGAATCAGGAGGACGACACCGACACCGAAACCCTGATGGCCGGCCATGCGCTGACCCGGATGTGGCTGGAGCGCTGGGTGGACCGGTTCCTGACCGCCGAGCAGGCGGTGGCCGACAAGCCCGAGTGGCGCCGCGCGGCGACGCTGAGCCAGAGCGCCACCTGGCTCACCGCGGACGAGCTGGCCGAGATGACCGCCGAGATGTCGGCGGTGATGATGCGGCACCTGGACCGGCTCGAGGACCCGAGCAAGCGTCCCGAGGGGGCGCAGCTGTGCGAGCTGGTGGGCTGGGGCGCTCCGGTCGACCCAACCTCTGCGGGGGAGTCGCGGTGAGGGCGGCGTTCGCCCAGGCTGGCTTCAAGCGGCTGTTCACCGGGCTGTCGGCCTCGATGCTGGGCGACTCGATCATGCTGCTGGTGCTCAGCATGTGGGTCAAGACGCTCACCGACTCCAACGCGATGGCGGGCCTGACGTTCCTGTTCATGTGCATCCCCGCGGTCTTCGGGCCGGTCCTGGGGATGTGGATCGACCGGGTCAAGCGCAAGCCGCTGCTGGTGTGGGGCAACGTGGCGTCCGCGGTCGCCGTACTGCCGTTGCTGGCCGTGCGCGACGAGAGCGACGTGTGGCTGATCTGGCTGGTGGCGTTCTGCTACGGCATCAGCTTCGTGGTGCTCCCCGCCGGGCTCAACGGCCTGCTGAAGGAGATGATGCCGGGCCACCTGCTGGTGGAGGCGAACTCCTCGATCCAGACGGTCAAGGAGTCCTACCGGCTGTTCGGGCCGCTGCTCGGGGCGGCGCTGTTCGCCGGACTGGGCGGGTGGGCGGTGGCGCTGGTCGACGTGGCCACCTTCCTGGTCGCGGCCGCGGTGATCGCCACGATCCCGCTGCTGGAGGAGGAGCCGGTCCGCGACGAGTCGCCCACGTGGGAGCAGCTCTCCTCCGGGGTGCGGCACATCGTGGGTGACCACGTGCTCAAGCACCTGCTGTTCGGCTTCGGGCTGACGCTCCTGGTGCTGGGCTTCATGGAGGCCTCGATCTATGCGTTGTTGGACGGCTTCCAGCGGGAGCCGACGTACGCCGGGGTGCTGGTCTCGGCGCAGGGCGTGGGAGCCATCGCGGGCGGGCTCGGATCGAGCTGGCTGATCAAGCGGCACGGCGAGGTGGCGGTCGCGGTCCTCGGCCTGACGGTGCTGGCGGTCTCGATCGGCGGGATGGCGCTCTCGCCGGCCATGTGGGTGGTGCTGGTCTTCGCTGCGGTCTGCGGGGTGTCACTGCCGCTGATGATGGTCAGCTACATGACGCTGCTCCAGCGACGTACGCCGCACGCGCTGATGGGTCGCGTCTCGACGGCCGCCGAGGTGGTGCTGACGACTCCGCAGGCGATCTCCCTGGGGCTGGGCTCGCTGCTCGTGGTGCTGGTGGACTGGCGGATCATCTTCGCGCTGATGGCGGTGGTGATCGCCGTCGCCGCGGCGTACGTCGCGGTGCTGCTGCGCGAGGAGATCACAGGTGGCACTGACTCGTCCCGGACCGACAGGGCACCTGGGGCTCGGAGTGGTCTTGCTTGTGGTTCTCCGGGCTTCGGTGCCCCATCTGGTCAGGGCACGACATGGAACGACGACTGTTGAGCGTCAGGCGCCGCTGTTGATCATGCCGGCGCCGACGGTGACTCCAGTGGCTTCGTCGATGAGGATAAAGGAGCCCGTGGTCCGGTTCTTGGAGTACGGGTCGCACAGCAGTGGCAGGGTGGTGCGGAGCTGCACGCGCCCGATCTCGTTGAGACCGAGCTCCTTGGTGTCCTGGTCGCGGTGCAGGCTGTTGACGTCCAACCGGTACTGGATGTCCTTGACGAGTGCGCGCGCCGAACGAGTGGTGTGCTTGATGGCCAGCTTCTGACGCGGCTTCAGCGGCTCATTGGTCATCCAGCAGACCATCGCGTCGATGTCCTGGCTGGGCTTGGGAGCGTTGTTGATCCGAGCGATCATGTCGCCGCGGCTCACGTCCACGTCGTCGGCTAGCCGCACGGTGACAGACATGGGCGGGAACGCCTCAGTGATCTCGCGGTCGAACAGGTCGATGGCCTCGATCGTGGAGGTCATGCCGCTGGGGAGCACGACGACCTCGTCGCCGGGCTTGAGGACCCCGCCGGCGACCATGCCGGCGTAGCCGCGGTAGTCGTGGAACTCATCGGACTTGGGGCGCACGACGTACTGCACGGGGAAGCGGACGTCCTGGAGGTCGCGGTCGGAGGCGACGTGGACGTGCTCGAGGTGATGCATCAGCGTGGGCCCGTGGTACCACGGCGTGTTCTCACTGCGGTTGACCACGTTGTCGCCCTGGAGCGCCGAGATCGGGATGACTTCGAGGTCTGGGATGTTGAGCTTGGTCGCAAAGGCCGTGAACTCGTTGTGGATCCGCTCGTAGACCTTCTCGTCCCAGTCCACCAGGTCCATCTTGTTGACGGCGAGCACCAGGTGCGGCACCCGCAGCAGCGAGAGCAGCACCGCGTGCCGGCGCGACTGCTCGGTCAGCCCGTGGCGCGCGTCGACCAGCACGAGGCCAAGGTCGGCCGTGGACGCGCCGGTGACCATGTTGCGGGTGTACTGAATGTGCCCGGGGGTGTCGGCGATGATGAACTTCCGCGACGGGGTGGCGAAGTAGCGGTAGGCGACATCGATGGTGATGCCCTGCTCCCGCTCCGAGCGCAGACCGTCGGTGAGCAGCGCCAGATCGGTGTAGTCGTAGCCCTTGGACTTCGACGTCGACTCGACAGACTCCAACTGGTCCTCGAAGATCGACTTGGAGTCGAGCAGCAGGCGACCGATCAGGGTCGACTTGCCGTCGTCCACCGACCCGGCGGTCGCGAAGCGCAGCAGGTCCATCGGCGCGCGGCCCTCGTGCTTCTCGGCGACGGGAGAGATCTCGGGGCTCATCAGAAGTAGCCTTCCTTCTTGCGGTCTTCCATGGCGGCCTCGGAGAACCGGTCGTCGCCGCGGGTCGCGCCACGCTCGGTGACCCGGGCGATTGCGATCTCGTCGATGATCTCGGCGGTGGTGGCGGCGGGGCTCTCCACGCAGCCGGTCAGCGTCATGTCGCCCACGGTGCGGAAGCGGACCGTCTTGGTCTCGATCTTCTCGCTGCCTTGCGGCTGGACGGCGTCCGAGGCCGAGAGGAGCATGCCGTCGCGTTCGATGACCTCGCGCTGGTGGGAGAAGTAGATCGAGGGGATCTCGATCTTCTCCTGGTCGATGTAGTGCCAGATGTCCAGCTCGGTCCAGTTGGACAGCGGGAAGATACGCATGTGCTCGCCGGCGTGGATGCGTCCGTTGTAGAGGCTCCACAGCTCGGGGCGCTGCATCTTGGGGTCCCACTGGCCGAACTCGTCGCGGTGGGAGTAGACGCGCTCCTTGGCGCGGGCCTTCTCCTCGTCACGCCGTCCGCCACCGAAGGCGGCTGTGAAGCCCTCCTTCTCGATGGCGTTGAGCAGCGTGCCGATCTGGAGGCGGTTGCGCGAGGTCTTGCCATCGTCCACGACGACACCATCGGCGATCGCGTCGTCGACGCTCGCCACGATCATCCGCACGCCCAGGCGCTTCACCCAGGAGTCGCGGCAGTCCAGGACCTCGGGGAAGTCGAACCCGGTGTCGACCTGCAGCATCGGGAAAGGGATCTTCGCCGGGTGGAAGGCCTTCTCCGCGAGACGGAGCATCACGATGGAGTCCTTGCCGCCGGAGAACATCAGCACCGGCTTCTCGAACTCTGCCGCAACTTCACGGAAGATGTGGATCGACTCCGCCTCGAGCTGGTCAAGCTGACTCAGCTGGTAGTCGGCGTGGGTTTGGGTCATGACTGCAAGGAGCCTCTCGTCGGGACAGCAACGGACATCGTATCGGTGCTCATGTGGTGTGCCGAACCCGTGTCAACGGCGGTCCTTCTTCATGCCGACCAGACCGGGTCTGTACGCCGGGTCCTCCAGTTCGGCGACCGTGGGCGACCCGAACATGGGCAGGCCGGTCGTACGTCGGATCACACCCCACACCAGTGGGACGAGCACCAGCGTCGCGATGCCTACGGCCGCGACCAGCATGGGCGAGGTCTCGTCCTCGCCTGCGCCGAGCGGCGCCCAGCCGGCCTTGTCCAGGAGCGCGACTCCGCTCATGGTGAGCACGACCACGATGCCGCGGCGGATGAAGGACTGGGGCACCCGGGGTGCGATCTTGCTGCCGAGCAGGGTCCCGGGAACCGAGCCGATGATCAAGGGGATCGTCACGCCCCAGTCGAGGCCATGGATCGCGATGTTGGAGATGGCCGCGGCCAGCACCAGGGGCACGGCCTGGACGAGGTCAGTACCCACGAGCTTCACAGCGGACAGTCCGGGGTAGAGCATCAGCAGAGCGATCATGATGACCGAGCCGGAGCCCACGCTGGTGATGCCGACCAGGAGTCCCCCCAGCATGCCTACGACCAAGGTCGGGAGCGGACGGATCCGGGGGTTGTCGTCCTGCACGTGCGTGCCGCTGCGCACCCGACGCAGGTTGATGTAGAGGCGCAGTGCGTAGGTGGCCGCGGCGAAGAGCAGCGCGAAGCCGATGCACATCTTCAGGGTGTGGTCGAGGTCCTCGGGCGAGTCCGTGGCCCACTTGACGAGGTATGGGCCTAGTAGTGCCATCGGGACTGAGCCCAGGACCAGCCACTTCGCCAGTTCGAGGTTGGGGGACCCCTCGCGCTTGTGGACGATGGCACCACCGGTCTTGTAGACGGCGGCGGCGGTGAGGTCGGCCGTCACCACGGTTGCGGTCTCCCCGACGCCGAGGAAGATCAGTGCGGGGGTCATCAGGGCGCCTCCGCCCATCCCGGTCAGTCCGACGATGGTTCCGACGAAGAAGCCGGCGGCCAGGATGGCGAAGAAGGTGACGGTCAGCCAATCCATCAGCGGGCATCTCCGGTCCGTGTGGTGGGGAAGTTCCCAGTCAGCGGGTTGCTGACCAGGTCGAGGAATCCGAATCGGGCGAGTGCGTCCAGCACGTCTTGAAGAGCACTCTCGATGCTTCTACCCGTGGTGTCGACTCGTACGGCCGGGTCCTCGGGCTCTTCGTAGGGCGAGGAGATGCCGGTGAACTCCGGGATCTCGCCGCGGCGCGCCTTCGCGTAGAGGCCCTTGCGATCGCGACGCTCGCACTCCTCCAACGGCGTGGCGACATGGACGAGGAAGAACTCCCCACCCGCCTGCTCGACCATCTCGCGGACCTGCTGCCGCGTCTCGTCGAATGGCGCGATGGGACTGCAGATGGCGACGCCGCCGTGCCGGGCGATCTCGGCGGCCACCCACCCGATGCGACGGATGTTGGTCTCCCGGTCGCTCCTGGAGAACGTCAGCCCGGCCGAGAGGTTGCGGCGGACGACGTCGCCGTCGAGGCTGGTGATGGTGCGCTCGCCCTGCTCCAGGACCTTGTCCATAAGGGCGCGGGCCAATGTCGACTTGCCGCTTCCGGAGAGTCCGGTGAAGAAGAGGACCAGTCCCTGACGCCCCGGGCCGGGGCGGTCGAAGTCGACGATCTCGGCGATGTCTTCCGGGTAGCCAGCCTGGAGGTCGTCGGCGGCAACAGCGGTCAGTCCAGTGACGGGGTCGCCCTGGGCGTAGTTGCCGACCACCTGGACGCCGAGGTCATGGTCGGCTTCCGGGTCGCCGTGCGCGGCGAGCGGGACCACCACCACGGCAGCGTCCGGGAGGTGGGCGGCGGCGGCGATGGTGGCGCGGATCAGGCCGACCGAGGAGAGCGTCGGGGTGCCGGTGCCAGCCAGGGCGAGCAGGACGAGGGGGCCGAGGTCGGCGAGCTTCTCGAGCTGCCCGACCGTGAGGGCGTCGGTCACCGGGACGAAGGTGCGGCCGGCGTACTCCTGGCGGACCTGCGCCGGGGTCAGGTAGAGGCTGCGGAACGGACCGAACTGGGCGTGCGAGAGCGGGGTGACAGCGCCCTGGGAGGCGATCGCGAGGGGCAGACCCTCGGGGTCGACGAGCTCCACCGCGTCCAGGTCCTTCAGCCCCTCGGGCAAGGCCAGCGTCACCGCACTTCCCGGCTCGTTGAAGCCGGTCAGCGGCGCCAGAGCGCCTGAGAGCAGCAGTTCGAGATCGTCGAGCTCGACCGGGGTCGGGCAGTGCTGGGGCAGCGAAGAGGCGGACACGGCCGACATCCTCTCAAAGTCGAGTGACTAACCTGACCAGCATGTCTGCACCAGTCGTCGTAGCCGAAATCGTCCGCTCCGGATTCGTCGAGGGGCACCACTACGGATCCGTGGTCGCGCTGGCCGCCGACGGCACCCCGGAGTGGTCCGTCGGCGCGGTCGACGTCCCGATCCTGCCGCGGTCGTGCAACAAGCCGATCCAGGCCCTCGCCATGGTGCGACTCGGGCTGGACCTGCCGCCCGACCTCCTGGCGCTCTCCAGCGCCTCGCACTCGGGGGAGCCGTTCCACATCAATGGCGTACGCCGCATCCTGGCGACCGCGGGACTCACCGAGGACGCCCTGCAGACCCCGCCGGACTACCCGCTGGACGACGCCGCCAAGGAAGAGCTCATCAGGAGCGGAGGCGCCAAGGCGCCGCTGTGGATGAACTGCTCCGGCAAGCACGCCGCCATGCTGGCCACCTGCGTGCTGAACGATTGGGACACCGCCACCTACCTCGCCGCCGACCACCCGCTCCAGGTGGCGATCCGCGAGACCTTCGAGGAGCTCACCGGCGAGCCGGCCGTGGTGGCGATCGACGGCTGCGGTGCGCCGCTGCTCTCCGCGTCGCTCGTGGGCCTGGCCACAGCCTTCCGTGCCCTCGCGGTGGCCACCGAGGGCCCGGAGCAGCGGATCGCGGAGGCGATCCGGCAGCACCCGGAGTACGTCTCCGGGACGACCCGGGACGAGCTGGCGCTGCTCACCGCGGTCCCCGGCGCGATCGGCAAGGCGGGGGCGGAGTCCTGCTATGCGGTGGCGCTCCCGGACGGGCGCGCCTTCGCCCTCAAGACCGATGATGGCGCCGCCCGAGTGCGGCCGGTGCTGATGGCCGAGGCGCTGCGCCGTAGTGGCGTGCTCGAGCTGGCCGGGGTGGACGCCGACGCGGTGCGCGGCACGGGCCGAGTGGAGCTGCTCGGTGGCGGACGACCGGTGGGGGAGATCCGCGCCCGCTTCTGATGTACCCAATCGGTGCGTGTGCAGGGTCACCACGCCGCTGCTTGCAAGTGCTAACTCCTGCTAGCACTATGGAGGCATGGCCAAGGGCAAGGTGGGCAAGACCGTCGAGTCACTGGGCAACTTCTCCCTCGGGGACTACCTCCGGGAGCAGCGGCTCGCCTCAAAGCTCTCCCTGCGTCAGCTGGCCGACCTGGCCGGGGTGTCCAACCCCTACCTCAGCCAGATCGAACGGGGGCTCCGCAAGCCCTCGGCCGAGGTGCTCCAGCAGATCGCCAGAGCGCTGCGGATCTCGTCCGAACAGCTCTACGTCCGGGCCGGGATCCTCAGCCTGGAGGAGGGCGCCGGCGGATCGGTGGAGCTGGCGATCCTCAACGACTCGCTCCTGACCGAACGCCAGAAGCAGTCCCTGCTCGACGTCTACCAATCGTTCCTCGCGGTCAACGCGCGGACGGACAACCCGAAGGAGTGAGGAACATGGCCAAGACCAAGTTCGACGTCAAGACCGAGGCCGCCAAGGTCTTCTACGCCGGTGTCGGTGTCAACGACCTCGCGGTCGAGCTCGTGCGTGACTACGTCGCGGACGTGCAGACGAAGGTCGCCGACGTCCAGAAGAACGTCACCAGCATCGACCTCGACCCGAAGGCACTGCGGACCTACATCGAGGCCCGCGTCGCTGCCCTGCAGTCCGAGGCCAAGGGCTACCCGGCCAAGGTCCAGTCGGTGCTCACCGAGAACGTCGACACCGCCGCCGACGCGTTCGAGGACCTGGTCAAGCGGGGCGAGACCCTGGTGGCCCGGATCCGTCGTCAGGAGTCCACGAAGGCGACCGTGTCCTCGGCCAAGAACACCGCCGCCAAGGCCAAGACCACCACCACCCAGGCCTCCAAGACCGCGGACGCGTCGAAGACCGCGGCGAAGAAGGCCGTGAAGTCCACGCCGGTCAAGAAGAAGGCGGCCGCCGCCAAGTCCTCGGCCAAGGCCACCGCCACCACGGCCAAGAAGACCGCCGAGTCGGCCGTCAAGGCGACCGGCGACGCCGCCGCCAAGGTCGGCGACTGAAGAACTGGTGAGGCGGAGCAGCTGCTGCTCTTCTGAACCACCCACGGCACAGCACAAGAGCCTCGGGGATCTGATTCCCGAGGCTCTTGTCATGCCCGTAGGCTGGTCGCTGTGAACGTCTTCGAGCTCCAGGGCACCGTGATGCTGATCGTGCTGCTCGGCCTGCTTGCGGTGAAGGGCTTCGCGCTCGTCACCGCGCTGATGTTCTCCGCCGAGGCCTACGAGGCCGCCGGCAAGATGACCAAGGTCGGTTGGTGCGCCATCCTCGGGCTCGGGTTCGTGGTGCAGCTGATCTTCCTGCAGCCCGTCGGGATCCTCAACGTTGTCTTCACCATCGCCGCGTTCGTGTATCTGGCTGATGTGCGGCCGGCGCTGCTGGGTCTGACGAAGCGCTGAAGGAATGCCTCGGGCGCGGCGCGGTTCGCGATAGCCTTGCCGCCAGACATTCGCCACACCACCGGGGAGAATCCGCATGCTTGCTTCCGAGGAACGTCCCTGGGGCTCCTGGCACGTGATCGACGACGGTCAGGGCTACAAGGTCAAGCGCATCCACGTGAACCCGGGGCAGCGGCTGTCCTACCAGACGCATGAGCACCGCTCGGAGCACTGGGTTGTCATCTTCGGCATGGCAACCTGCGTGATCGACGGCGAGACCATCGTCGCCGGCCCCGGCCACTCGGTTGACGTGGCCCAAGGCGCGGCCCACCGGATCACGAACATGCACTCGGAAGAGCTCGTCATCATCGAGGTGCAGCACGGCAACTACACCGGCGAGGACGACATCTGCCGACTTGAGGACGACTACGGGCGTCATGAGGCGGAGAGCCTCACCTCCTGACGCCCGGCGCCAGCGCTACGCCAGGTATCGGCGCAGCGCGTCGGCCGCGTCCTCCGGCTCGAAGCCGGTGGCGCGAATCTTCGTCAGGTCCAGCGCACTGTTGAGCGGGCGGGGGGAGAGACCTTCCTTGCCCGCGTAGTACTCCTCGGTGGTGGTGGCCGAGACGTCGTCTGCGCTGCGGCCGGCGAGCTCGAAGACCTGCTTCGCGACCTCGCACCAGGACTGCGCGGGGCCGCCGTTGGAGACGTTGTAGGTGCCGAACCCGGCGCCCGACTCCAGCAGGTGCTTGGTGGCCCGCGACAACTCGGTGGTGAAGGTGAGGCGACCGACCTGGTCGCCCACGACGCTGGGGGAGACGCCCTTGTCGGCGAGGCTCTTCATGGTGCGTACGAAGTTGTTGCCCTCACCGATCACCCAGGAGGTCCGCAGGATGTAGTGCCGGGTCGCCTGCCCGACAGCGATGTCGCCGGCTGCCTTGGTCTGGGCGTAGACGCCCAGCGGCGACAGCGGCTCGTCCTCGCGGTGGCCTGGGTCCAGCGGTGCGGTGCCGTCGAAGACGTACTCCGAGGAGTAGTGCACCAGGGTGAAGCCGTGCTCGCGGGACAGCCGGGCGAGCGTCGCCGGAGCGGAGGCGTTCGCGGCCCAGGCGGTGACCCGGCCCTCGGGGGTCTCGGCCTGATCGACCGCGGTGTAGGCGGCGGCGTTGAGCACCAGGTCGTAGTCGACCCACGGCCACTCGGCGACCGCCGCAGCGTCGGTCATGTCCAGCTCGTCCAGGTCCACGAGGTCGGCACCCGGGAAGTCGGCCTGCAGGGCGCGGCCCAGCTGGCCCTTCGCGCCGATGATCAGTGTCTTCGGCCTCGGAATCGCGGTGGAGGGGTCCAGGCCGGGGTTGTTCTGGTCCTTGTCGGAGATGATCGCCTCGGCCAGCGGGATCGGCCACGGGATCGCCACCGTCTCATCGGCCAGCGACAGCGCCGGGTAGGTGATGCCAGGGCGCCAGTGCTGGTTGACCAGGTAGGTGTAGGCGGTGTTGTCCTCGAGCGTCTGGTAGCTGTTGCCTACCCCGCGCGGCACGAAGATCGCCACCGAGGGATCCATCTCCAGGGTGAAGGTGGCACCGAAGGAGTCGCCCTCGCGCATGTCCACCCAGGCGCCGAAGATGCGGCCGGTCGCCAGGGAGATGAACTTGTCCCACGGCTCGGTGTGGATGCCGCGGGTGACGCCGCGGTCGGAGTTGAAGGAGACGTTGTTCTGCACCGGCCCGAAGTCGGGCAGGCCGATGGCCAGCATCTTCTCCCGCTGCCAGTTCTCCTTGAAGAAGCCGCGGGCGTCCTCGCGCAGGTCGAGGCGGACGACGACCAGACCCGGGATCGGGGTGGTCTCGAGGGAGGGAAGGGACATGATCACTGGCCCTTCGCGGCGTAGGCGGTTTCGGTGGCTTCCTTCGCGGGGCGCCACCAGTCGTGGTGTTCTTGGTACCA
>NZ_POAG01000019.1:0-68480 GCF_002930065.1 Nocardioides sp. 616
CCCGGGGCACGCCGAGAGCGGCCCGGGGCACGCCGAGAGCGGCCCGGGGCACGCCGAGCACGGTCCGGGGCGCCCCGGCCGCTGAGGCACCGGCCGCGGCGGCAGGTCACTCCTGGACGGGAGCGACCTCGGCCTCGATCTTGAGCTCGTCGAGGGTGTCGTCCACCGCGAACGTCAGCTCGCCGACGATCTTGCCCGCCCGACGCAGGTCGTTGCCGGCGGCCTCCGCGCCCGCGACCAGCGCCGCGGGACCGCTGATGTGCACCCGGGTCAGCTCGTGCCGCATCGAGACCTTGGCCTTGGACTTGGCGCCTCGGATGCCACCGAGCGCTGCGGCCATCCCGGCCAGGCCCCGCGCGTCAGCGGCAGCCGCGGAGCCGAGCTCGATCGCCTTGGGCCACTCGCTGGTGTGCACCGAGCCCTCGCGCCACCAGGACCAGACCTCTTCGGTGACATAGGGCAGGAAGGGTGCGAGCAGCCGCAGCTGGACGTGCAGGGCGACCGCCAGGGCCGCCTTGGCCGAGTCGGTGGCCGCGCTTCCGTCCTCCGCGTAGGCCCGCTCCTTGACGAGCTCGACGTAGTCGTCGCAGAACTCCCAGAAGAAGCGCTCGCTCACCTCCAGGGCACCGGTGTAGTCGTAGGCCTCGAAGGACTCCGTTGCGGCCAGCACGACCTCGGCCAGGCGACCCATCAGTGCGCAGTCGACGGGCTCGGAGATCGCGACCGGGCTCGGCTCGCTGGCGCCCACGCTGGAGAGCACGAACTTGGCGACGTTGAGCACCTTCATCGCGAGTCGACGGCCCACCTTCATCTGGGTCTCGTCGAAGGGGGAGTCCAGGCCCGGGCGCGCCAGGGCGGCGCGCCAGCGCACCGCGTCGGCACCGAACTTGTCCAGGATCTCGGTGGGGACGACGACGTTGCCCTTGGACTTCGACATCTTCTTGCGGTCCGGGTCGAGGATGAAGCCGGAGAGCATGGCGTGCGACCAGGGGGCGGCGTGGTTCTCGAAGTGGGCGCGCACCACCCGGGAGAAGAGCCAGGTCCGGATGATGTCGTGGGCCTGGGTGCACAGGTCCATCGGGAACACCCGGTCGAAGAGGTCGTCGTCGGTGCCCCACTGTCCTGCGATGTGCGGGGTCAGCGACGAGGTCGCCCAGGTGTCCATCACGTCGGGGTCGCCGATGAAGCCACCGGGCTTGCCGCGCTGTCCCTCCTCGAAACCGCGCGGGGCGTCGGTGGAGGGGTCGATCGGCAGCTCGGCCTCGGCGGGCAGCAGCGGGTGGTCGTAGTCCGGCTCGCCATCGGCGTCCAGCGGGTACCAGACGGGGAAGGGGATGCCGAAGAAGCGCTGACGGCTGACCAGCCAGTCACCGTTGAGGCCGCCGACCCAGTGGTCGTAGCGGTGCTTCATGTGCTCGGGCAGCCAGGTGATCTCGGCGCCCCGGTCGAGCATCTCCTGGCGCAGCTCCCCGTCGCGGCCCCCGTTGGTGATGTACCACTGGCGGGTCGAGACGATCTCGAGCGGCTTGTCGCCCTTCTCGTAGAAGTTCGCCATCCGCTGGGTCGGCTTCGGGTCGCCGACCAGGTCGCCGGTCTCGCGGAGCTTGCCCACCATCGCCTCGCGGGCGGAGAAGACGGTCTTGCCGGCGAGGTCGGCGTACTGGGTGGCGGCAGGCTCGGAGGAGAGCCACTCCGGCGTCTCGCGGGTGAAGCGGCCGTCGCGGCCGATCACGGTGCGCACCGGCAGCTGCAGCTCGCGCCACCAGGTGACGTCGGTGAGGTCGCCGAAGGTGCAGCACATCGCGATGCCCGCGCCCTTGTCCATCTCCGCGGCAAGGTGAGGCACCACCGGGATCTCGACCCCGAAGACGGGGGAGGCGACCGTGGTGCCGAAGAGCGCCTGGTAGCGCTCGTCGTCGGGGTGCGCGATCAGGGCGACCACGGAGGGGATCAGCTCGGGGCGGGTGGTCTCGATCTCGACCGTGCCGCCGTCGGGACGGTGGAACGCGACGCGGTGGTAGGCGCCGGCGTAGTCACGCGCCTCCAGCTCGGCCTGGGCGACTGCGGTCTGGAAGGTGACGTCCCACAGCGTGGGGGCCTCCTGGAGGTAGGCCTCGCCCCGGGCGTAGTTGCGCAGGAAGGCGCGCTGGCTGACGGTCTGGGCCTTCTTGCCCACGGTCGTGTACTGGTGGTTCCAGTCGACGGAGAGACCCAGGGTGCGCCACAGGGCCTCGAAGACCTTCTCGTCCTCGGCGACCAGGCGGTCGCAGAGCTCGACGAAGTTGGGGCGGCTGATCGGCACCTGCTTCTTGGGGTCCGGCTTCTCCGGGGGCGTGAAGTCGGCCTCGTAGGGCAGCGACGGGTCGCAGCGCACGCCGTAGAAGTTCTGCACCCGGCGCTCGGTGGGCAGGCCGTTGTCGTCCCAGCCCATCGGGTAGAAGACGGACTTGCCCTGCATCCGCTGGAAGCGGGCGATGAGGTCGGTGTGGGTGTAGGAGAAGACGTGGCCCACGTGCAGCGAGCCGCTGACGGTGGGCGGGGGAGTGTCGATCGAGAAGACGTTCTCCCGCGGCTGGGTCCGGTCGAATCGGTAGGTGTCGTCGTCCTTCCACCGCTGGGCCCACTTCGCCTCCAGACCCTCCAGGGCCGGCTTGTCCGGTACGACGACGTCGCGCGGGGCCGGCGTCGTCGGGGACAGGTCGGGGATCTGGGTCTCAGTCATGCCCTGAGTCTAGGAGCGCGGCTGCCCATGCGGAAAACCAGTTCCCGGCAGGGTCCGGACCCCGGTCTGCTCGAGGTACCGGAGGCGGTTGACGTGCATGCCACCAACCGCCGGGGAGACCTCCCACCGTCGGGGGACGCCCAGCTCGTCGAGGAGGGCGCGCAGGTGCCCCACCAGGCTCGGGTCCCCGAGGACCTGCGCCGCGACCTCGCGCGTGCCCATCGGGACGCCAGCCGTGTCGACCAGGTCGATCCCTCCGTCCCACGCACCGCTCGGCCTGCCGGCGTCTGCGCTCGTCAGCGCCGAGACGAGCGTGCCGGCCAGTGCGAAGGTGGCAAGGCCCTGGACGTCGGCGTCCGGGTCGCGGGTGAGCGCCCGCAGGCGGGCGGGCAGGTCGCCGGCCCCCACGAGATCCAGCAGGACGTCCAGGGTGGGAGCGGCTGGCTCGGTGCCGCGCATCAGGATGAGCGCGCAGCTGTCTGCCGTCCGGGCGGCCCAGGAGTCCAGGCATTCGGCCCACGGGTAGCGCTGCGGCGGCTGAATGCTGGCGTCTGCCGCGACCCGATCGAAGAGCTCACCGGGAGTGTCAAGCAGCGCGAGGGAGCCTTGGCGCTCCGCCCGATCGTCCCCCGGCTCAGTGAGCGCCTGCCGCCGTACCGGGTCGGCCAGCAGCGCGACGAGGCCGTCGAACAGTGGTCGCGGAGCGCGGTGGGCCAAGGCCTCGTCGAGCACCAGCTCCGTGACCCACCACTCGGTCACCGCCCGCGTGAGGAGGAGGCGGTCGTTGGTGGGGCCGTCCGGCACCGGGACGGCGCGCTGGCCCTCCTCGAGCAGCCTCGCGGCCCGCTCAGCCGTCGGTCGGGCCGCCCATCCGGTCAACGTGCCCGACGCCATCCGCTCCCCGACCGCCACGAGCCGCCTCAGGGACGTCGTCGCGTCGGTCCAGCCCGCGGCGGCCGGTGCCAGGGCTTCGGAGAGCAGGCAAGCCAGCTCCCTCCGATCCAGCTCGACGAGCAGCGGGACCCCGATCCGTACCTCGCGGCCGAGGTCCCGGGCCTCCACCGTGGCATCGCCCACGACCATCAGCACCTGCGGCCGGGGCGTCGCGCACGCCTCGGCGACCTCGTCCACGAGCCCCCACAAGCGGGGCTGCTCGGTCCGTGACACCGGCACGGCGCCATCGAGGACCATCCCCCCTAGCAGCTCGAACGTGTCGAGCCCTGGGTCCCGGGCCATCGCGAGAGACGGGTGGGCGGGTCTGGGACGGGTGCCGAACCACGCGGAGACCACGGCGACGGCCCACCTGAACGCCAGCAGGCCGACCAACGGCGTGACCACCCGGAGGTAGTGGAAGGCCAGCCAGACCAAGACGGCCACCAGGACCACGAGCGGCCCCAGCAGGACGACGTACCCCAGGGCGACCAACCTCCTGGCGCGCGCACTGAGCTGCTCCACGTCGCCCCCCGGCTCTCGGCCCGCCGCGGAACCGGAGCGCGTGCGAGGTGCGGACGACACTAACGGCGCTCTGACGGAGGCGCTGGACTTTCGGCGCAACGCCGGCAGCGAGGGGAGGGAGGGGAACTGTCGCTGACTCGGGCGCCACGGGGCGCCGGGCCTAGACTCGACGCATCATGACCGAGCCTTCCCAGCCCCGCCCCGCAGAGACCTTCGCCGAGGTGGAGGACGCCCTGCTCTCCCGCTGGCCCGAGACGCGGCTGGAGCCCTCGCTGGACCGGATCCGCGCCTTCACCGAGCTGCTGGGCGACCCGCAGCACGCCTACAAGGTGGTGCACCTGACGGGCACCAACGGCAAGACCTCCACGGCGCGGATGGTGGACACCCTGCTGCGCGCCCTGGACCTGCGCACCGGACGGTTCACCAGCCCGCACGTGGAGCGGATGACCGAGCGCATCAGCATCGACGGCGAACCCCTGGACGACGAGACCTTCGTGCGCGCCTTCAACGACGTCGCGCCGTACACCCACCTCGTGGACGCCGAGCAGGACCACCCGCTCTCCTTCTTCGAGACGGTGGTCGGCATGGCGTTCGCCGCGTTCGCGGACGCTCCCGTCGACGTCGCGGTCGTCGAGGTGGGGATGGGCGGCTCGTGGGACGCCACCAACGTCGCCGACGCCGACGTGGCGGTGATCGGGCCGATCGCCCTCGACCACGCGCAGTACCTCGGTACCGAGCTGACCGCGATCGCGGCGGAGAAGGCCGGCATCATCAAGCCCGACAGCGTCGTGGTGCTCGCCGAGCAGACCCCCGAGGTGGCCGCGGTGCTGCTGGAGCGGGCCGCGGAGGTGGGAGCCACGATCGTGCGCGAGGGCATGGAGTTCGGCGTCGTCTCCCGGGTGCCGGGCGTGGGTGGGCAGCTGGTCTCGCTGCAGGGGCTCCGGGCCCGGTACGACGACCTCTTCCTGCCGCTGCACGGCGCCCACCAGGCGCAGAACGCCGCAGTGGCGCTCGCAGCCGTGGAGGCGCTGGCCGGGGAGACCCCGCTCGAGGACGACCTGGTCCGCAGCGCCTTCGCCGAGATGACCTCACCGGGTCGCCTCGAGGTGATCCGACGCTCGCCCACGGTGGTGCTCGACGCCGCGCACAACCCGCACGGAGCCGAGGCGACCGCGGCCGCACTCGAGGACGCCTTCAACTTCTCGCCGTTGATCGGGGTCATCGGCGTGATGGGCGACAAGGACCACGAGGGCCTGCTCGCCGCCTTCGAGCCGCACCTCACCCATGTCATCTGCACCCAGAACTCCACCCCCCGGGCGATGCCGGCCGAGGAGCTGGGCCGCACGGCGCGCGACGTCTTCGGGGAGGACCGGGTCACCGTGGTGCCCCGGCTGGCGGACGCCATCGACCAGGCCGCCGCGCTGGCGGAGGCCGGTGAGGCGTTCGGCGAGGCGCTGGGCTCCGGCGCGGTGCTGGTCACCGGCTCGGTGGTCACCGTCGGGGAGGCGCGCGCGATGCTGCGGCCGCCCACCCGGGGTCCGGGCGACCCGAGGAGGGCCCGATGAGCCCCGAGCCGGGCGACGCCGAGACGCAGCCTGAGACCGAGCCCACGGCGACGCACAACACCGAGAGGTCGCCACGGCGCGGCATGTGCGCTGCGGTGCTCTGCCTGGAGGCCATCGCGCTCGGCCTGACGACCCCGGTGATGATCACCATCGCCGACGTGCGCCCGGCCACCGCGCTGACTCTGGGCCTCGGGCTGGCCCTGGCCTGCCTGCTGCTGGCGGGCATGCTGCGGGCCGAGTGGGCCTACGGCCTGGGCTGGGTGATCCAGGCGGCGGCCGTCTGCCTGGGCTTCGTGGTGCCGATGATGTTCGGCCTGGGCGCGCTGTTCGCGCTGCTGTGGGGATCGGCGTACTTCCTGGGTCGCAAGATCGAGCGGGAGCGCGCGGCAGCGTGGGCGGCGTACACCGCGGGTCGCTAGGCGGACGCCGTCCGGGGGTAGGCTGCTGGACATGAGCCAGCGCACACTCGCCCTGTTGAAGCCCGACGCCGTCCAGCGCGGCCTGGTGGGAGAGATCCTGGCCCGGTACGAGGCCAAAGGGCTCACCATCGTGGCGATGGAGCTGCGCACCATCGACGCAGCCCAGGCCGCCGCTCACTACCACGAGCACGTCGAGCGCGACTTCTATCCGGCGCTGCGCGACTTCGTGACCAGCGGTCCGCTGGTCTCCCTGGTGCTCGAGGGCGACCAGGCGATCGAGGTGGTGCGCGCCATCAACGGCGCCACCGACGGTCGCCAGGCCGCGCCCGGCACCATCCGCGGTGACCTCTCGCTGTCCAACCGCGAGAACCTGGTGCACGGCTCGGACTCCGCGGAGTCCGCGGAGCGCGAGATCGCGCTCTGGTTCCCGCACCTCTGAGCACCCGCGAAGCGGGGGCGTGTCCTGCCCGGATCCGGGGCGCCTGCTACCTACGCTGGAGACTGAGCCGCCCCTGAGGTGAGGAGCTGCTCCTTCCCTCAAGGACCACCAGCGAAGGCAACAAGCACATGGCGAACAGCGTCATCGGCCGCGACATGGCTGTCGACCTCGGCACGGCCAACACGCTGGTCTACGTGCGCGGAAAGGGCATCGTCCTCGACGAGCCCAGCGTGGTCGCGATGAACACGACCACCGGCGAGGTGCTGGCGGTGGGACACGAGGCCAAGCGGATGATCGGCCGGACCCCGGACAACATCGCCGCGATCCGCCCGCTGAAGGACGGCGTCATCGCCGACTTCGACGCCACCGAGCAGATGCTGCGCTACTTCATCCAGCAGGTGCACCGGCGCCGTTACCTCGCCAAGCCGCGGATGGTCATCTGCGTGCCGAGCGGGATCACCGCCGTGGAGCAGCGCGCGGTCAAGGAGGCCGGCTACCAGGCCGGTGCGCGTCGGGTCTACATCGTGGAGGAGCCGATGGCGGCCGCGATCGGCGCCGGGCTCCCGGTGCACGAGGCCACCGGCAACATGATCGTGGACATCGGCGGCGGAACCACCGAGGTGGCAGTGATCTCGCTCGGCGGCATCGTCACCAGCATGAGCATCCGCACCGCGGGCGACGACCTGGACACCGCGATCATGGCGTGGATGAAGAAGGAGTACTCCCTGATGCTGGGGGAGCGCACCGCCGAGGAGGTCAAGATGACCCTCGGCTCGGCGTTTCCGCTGCCCGACGAGCCGGAGGCCGAGATCCGCGGCCGGGACATGGTCTCGGGCCTGCCCCGCACCGTGGTGGTCTCCAGCTCCGAGGTGCGGCACGCCATCGAGGAGCAGGTCACCGACATCGTGGACGCCGTGCGCGCGACCCTGGACCAGACCCCGCCGGAGCTGGCGGGCGACATCATGGACCGCGGCATCGTGCTGACCGGCGGCGGCGCGCTGCTCCGCGGCCTCGACGAGCGGCTGCGTCACGAGACCGGCATGCCCGTGCACGTCGCCGAGCACCCGCTGGAGTCTGTCGCCTTCGGCGCCGGACGATGCGTGGAGGAGTTCGAGGCACTGCAGCAGGTGCTCGTCTCAGACCCCCGGAGGTACTGATGGCCGAGCGTCCCGACCGCGAGAAGCGGTGGCGCGGGCTTGAGGAGCGTTCCCGGCCGCGGCGCTCCACGCTGGTTGCTCTGCTCCTGGCCGCCGCCACCTTGATGACCCTGGACCAGCAGGCGGGGGAGTCGTCCCCGATCGAGCCCGTCCGGGCCGCCGTGGGCACGGCCTTCGGTCCGGTCGAGACGATCACCTCGGCCGCGGTGCGTCCCTTCACCGCCGTCCCCACGTGGTTCCGGTCCAAGGACGGGCTGCGCCGCGACATCACCGACCTGGAGTCCGAGAACGCGGCGCTGCGCGAGCAGGTCGCATCCTCGGGCTACGACCGCAACCGCCTGGCGGAGTTCGAGGGGCTGACCCGGGCCGCCGCGGACCTGGGACGCTCCATGGTGCCCGCCCGGGTGGTGGCGCACGGGTCGGCCCAGTCCTTCAGCAGGACCGTGACCATCGACGCCGGCTCCGACGCCGGGCTGCGTCCGGACATGACCGTGGTCAACAACGACGGCCTCGTGGGCCGGGTGCTGCGCGTCACCAGCCGCACCGCGACGGTGCTGCTCCTGCTCGACGCCGAGTCCGTGGTGGGAGGACGCATCGGAGAGAGCATGGAGGTCGGCTTCCTGCGGGGACGCGGCATCCTGGGCCAGGAGGGGCGGCTGGACCTGGAGCTGCTCGACGACGCGGTGGTCCCCGCACAGGGCGACACCGTCGTTTCCTGGGGCAGCGACGGTGCCGGTCCCTACGTGCCCGGCGTGCTGGTGGGTCGGGTGACCGACGTCTTCGCCAGCGTTCGCGAGCAGGCGCAGCGGGCGGTGATCGAGCCGTTCGTGGACTTCTCCGCGCTCGACGTGGTGGGGGTGATCGTGCCTGGCGACACCGCCAGCGACCGGGCTCTGATCCAGGCCGACGGAGGCATCGGATGACGCTGGCACGCGCCGTGGTGGGCTTCCTGGCCGTGTCCGTCGCCCTGGTCCTGCAGGTCTCGCTCTTCCCGCACGTGGCCTGGCAGGGAGTCGTGCCCAACCTGGTGCTTCTCGTGGTGGTCGCCGCGGCGCTCACCCGCGGCGCCCAGTTCGCGCTGGTGCTGGGGTTCGTCGCCGGCGTGCTGCTGGACCTGGCGCCTCCCGCCGACCACCTGGCCGGCCGCTGGGCGCTGGCCCTGGTGGTGGTGGCCTACCTCGCGGCCCGGGTGCGCCAGGACGTGCGGCCCTCCACCGCCGCGGTGCTGGCCACCGTCGCCGCGTCCTCGTTCGTCGGCACCTCGTTGTTCGCGCTGAGCGGGCTGGTCCTGCGCGACCCGGTCATCTCGGTCGGCGAGCTGCTCGAGGTGGTCGCCGTGGCCGTGCTGTGGGACCTGCTGCTCACCCCCTTCGTGCTGCCGCCGACGATGCGGCTCTTCGAGCGCCTGGGTCGAGCCGGAGCACCTGTCTGATGGCGGTGTCGGGGTCCCAGCGCAGCAGGCTGCGGCTGATCGTGGTCCAGGCTCTGGTGTTCTCGCTCTTCGCGACGCTCTTCGTGCGCCTGTACTACCTGCAGGTCGTGGGGGGCGAGGGCTACCAGGCCCAGGCCGCCGACCAGTCGGTCCGCGACATCGTGGTCCAGCCGCAGCGCGGGCTGGTGGTCGACGCGATGGGGCGCCCGCTGGTGGCCAACCGGCTGTCCTGGGTGGTCTCGGTGGACCGCAACGTGGTCTCCAAGCTCAGCGTGGTCGAACGGGAGAAGCTGGTCGCCCGCGTGGCCGGCGTGGTGGGCCTCAAGCCCCGGCAGGTCGAGCGCCGGCTCGCCGACTGCGGCGACGACGGCGCGGTGGCCGGCGTGTGCTGGAACGGCTCTCCCTTCCAGCCGGTGCCGGTGGCCGACGACGTCAGCCAGGACGTCGCGCTGCGGGTGCTCGAGCAGCCCGAGGACTACCCGGGCGTGCTGGCCGAGCAGCAGAACGTGCGTGCCTACCCCAGTCCCTTCGGGGTCAACATGGCCCACCTGCTGGGCTACCTCAGCCCGATCACCGAGGAGGAGTTCGACCGGGCCAGCGCCAAGGACGACCTCTCCCTCAACGGCGCCTCCGTCGTCGGCCGCGCCGGCGTCGAGAAGCAGTACGACGAGTGGCTGCGCGGGATGCCGGGCTACAAGCGGGTCGCGGTCGACTCGATGGGCCGGGTGGTCGGCGACGACAGCGAGATCGCCAGCACTCCCGGCGACACGCTGGTCACCTCGATCGACGCCAAGGTCCAGGGCGTCGTCGAGCGTGAGCTGGCCCGCTCCATCGCGACCCAGCGCGCCACCTTCGACACGGTGACGGGGCGCAACTATGCCGCCGACTCCGGGGCCACGGTGGTGATGGAGGCCGACACCGGACGGATCGTCGCGATGGCCAGCCAGCCGACGTACGACCCGGACCTGTGGGTGGGCGGGATCTCCTCCGACGAGCTCAGTACGCTCTACTCCGAGAAGGCCGGGACCCCCCTGCTGTCCCGGGCCACGCAGGGCCAGTTCGCTCCCGGGTCCACCTGGAAGCCGTTCATGACCGCGGCAGCGCTGAGCAACGGCTACCGCACCGACACCACGCTCTCGTGCCCCTCCGGGCTGCAGGTCGGCAACCGCGTGTTCAAGAACTACGAGTCCGGCGCCTATGGCAACATCACGTTCGCCAAGGCACTCGAGGTCTCGTGCAACACCTTCTTCTACCGGGTCGGCTACGACTTCTGGCAGCGGCTCGGGTCCGACGTCGCCGACGTGGACGCCTTCGACCCGCTGGTCGAGGGGGCGAAGCTGTTCGGCTTCGGCTCCGAGACCGGCGTGGACCTGCCGGGCGAGGCGCCCGGCCGGATCGCGGACCGGAAGTGGAAGCGGTCCTACTACGAGTCCCAGAAGGACTACTACTGCGGTCTCGCCGATGCGCCGCAGGACGCCGAGACCTCCGACTTCGTCTACAAGTTCGCCCGGGAGTTCTGCATCGAGGGCTTCGCCTACCGGGCCGGTGACGCGGTGAACTTCTCCATCGGCCAGGGCGACACCATCGTCACGCCACTCCAGCTCGCGCGTGCCTACGCGGCGCTGGCCAACGGCGGCACCCTGTGGGAGCCGCGGATCGGCAAGGCGATCGTGAGCCCCGAGGGCAAGGTGCTGCAGCGGATCCAGCCCAAGAAGCAGGGGTCGGTCCCGGTGTCGGGCAAGACGCTGGACTACATCGACAGCGCCCTCCAGGGGGTCTCCACCCGGGGCACGATGGACTGGAAGCTGATCGGCTTCCCGTTGGACGAGGTCAAGATACGCGCCAAGACGGGCTCCGCGGAGGTCTACGGCAAGCAGTCGACCGGTTGGGTCGCCTCCTACACCGAGGATTACGTCGTGGTCCAGATGATCAGCCAGGGCGGCACCGGGTCGGGCAGCAACGGTGACGCGATCCGCAAGATCTGGGAGACGCTCTACGGCGTCGACGGGGACCGGGTCGTGGCCAAGAAGGCGGCGATCCCCGGCACCGTGCCGCCCAAGCAGCTGCCGTCCTTCCAGCCCGACGGCACCATCCTGCCGCCGCAGGGGGAGGGCAAGTGACTCAGCGCACCGGCTTCGCCCGCCTGCGGGCCCCCGGCCTGGACTGGGTGCTGATGCTGGCCGTCGTCGCCCTGCTGGTGGTGGGGACCGCGATGGTCTGGTCGACCACCTCCAGCCGGGACCTGCTCACCGGCGGCGACTCCACGGCGTACCTGCGCAAGCAGCTGGTCAACCTGGCCATCGGGGGCGTGCTGATGGTGCTGGTGCTGGCGACCGACCACCGGTGGGTCAGGATCCTGGCCCCGGTGGTCTACCTGGCCTCGATCCTCGGCCTGCTGCTGGTGCTGGTGATGGGCTCGACCATCAACGGCTCCCGGTCCTGGCTGAGCCTCGGCGGGCTCTCGGTCCAGCCGGCGGAGTTCGCCAAGCTGGCCGTGGTGATCGGCATGGCGCTGCTGGTCGCGGAGCGCACCGAAGGCAGCTGGCGGCGCTCCGTCGGCTCGGTCGACGTGCTGGGCATGCTGGTGATCGCGGGCGTCCCGGGAGCCCTGATCCTGCTCCAGCCCGACCTCGGCACGATGCTGGTCCTGGCCGCCACCGTCTTTGGGGTGCTCGCCGTGGCCGGCGCGCCGCGGCGCTGGCTGGGTGGGCTGCTGCTCGCCGGCGTCGCCGCCGCGACGGTGGCGGTCAGCGCAGGGCTGCTCAAGGCCTACCAGGTGGACCGCTTCATGGCGTTCACCAACCCGGACCTGGACCCGCGAGGCGCCGGCTACAACACCGAGCAGGCGCGGATCGCGGTCGGGAACGGTGGGCTCTTCGGCCAGGGGCTGTTCGAGGGCTCCCAGACCCGCTCCGGCTTCGTCCCCGAGCAGCACACCGACTTCATCTTCACCGCGGTCGGGGAGGAGCTCGGTCTCCTGGGCGCCGGCCTGGTGATCGCGCTGATGGCGGTCATCGTGTGGCGGGCGCTGGCGATCGCCGCGGGCACCGATGACATGTTCGGCCGGGTGGCGGCGGCCGGCATCGCCTGCTGGTTCGGCTTCCAGGCCTTCCAGAACATCGGGATGTGCCTGGGCATCATGCCGGTCACCGGCGTCCCCCTCCCGTTCGTGTCGTACGGCGGCTCCTCGATGTTCGCGGGGATGCTCGCGGTGGGACTGCTGCAGAACGTGGCGCTGCGCTCGGGCACCAGTCTCCCGACGCGGTTGCTCTCGCCCGGCAGGACGCTGGCCGGCCGCTGAGCCGAGCGCCCCGCTCTCACCGGGGGGAGCGGGCGGCCGGGAGCGTGAAGGAGACCGTGGTTCCGCCGTGGTCGTTGGCCCAGGCGTGGATCCGACCCCCGTGACGCTCCACGATCTGGCGGCACAGGTCCAGGCCGACTCCTGAGCCCTGGTAGTCCCGGGCATGCGCGGCGGCGCGGTGGAACTTCTCGAAGATCCGCTCCTCCTCGCCCGGCGGGAGGCCGATGCCCCGGTCCGCCACGTCGACCCGCACCCACCCCGGCTCGCTCTGCGTCGAGGTGATCGCCACCTCGGCGACCTGACCGGGCCGGGTGTACTTGCAGGCGTTGCCCACCAGGTTGTCCATCAGCTGTCGCACCATGGCCAGGTCGGCGTGGACCCGGTGCGGGACCTCGACGGTGAACCGGTGCCCGCCGGTGCCGACGTGGGTGGAGACCACCACCGCCACCGGGTTGGCGAGCGGGAAGTCGGTGGAGCGCAGCTCACCTTCCAGGTCCACGGTGTGGTGGAGCCAGTCCGCGACGATCTCCTGCATCCGCTGGTTGGCCGCGCGTGCCCGCATCAACAGGGCGACGGCCTCGTCGGGGCGGCCGTGCTCCAGGGCGTCGCCGACCAGCTCCAGCCAGCCCTCCAGGCTGCTCAGCGGGGCCCGCAGGTCGTGGGCCACGACGCCGGCGAAGCTGCTCAGCTCGCCGAGCCGCTCGTGCTGGTGCGTGACATCGGTGAGGGAGATCATCACGCCGTCGCGCGGGTGGCCGTCGAGCGGGACCACCCGCTGCCTGAGCACCCGGCGGGGACCGGTGGGCGGCTGGACGGCGAGGAGCTCGGTGTGCAGCAGCTCGGCGTTGTCGAGGGCGGCTCCGTCGGGCCGGGTGAGGCCGAAGTAGTCGACCCAGTTGCCGGGCGAGAGGTCGGGGAGCGGGCGCCCGAGCAGGTCGACGGCTGACTGGTTGTGCACCCGGATGTCCGCGGAGGGGCTGATCACCACGAACCCGTCGGACATCGCCTCGAAGACCTTCCGGAGCATGGTCGTCTGACGGATCGCGGTGCGTCGCGCCGCCTCGAGGTCACGCAGCAGCCGGTTGCGGTGCTCGTTGAGCAGGGCGATGGTCAGGGCCACGAAGGCACACACCGAGACCAGGAGATCGATGACGTAGCCGTCTGGGACCACGGGCTGGGCCCGACCCGACTGCTCGGTGAAGGGATAAACCATCAGGCACCCGAACCCCAGACCGAGGCTGTAGGCAGCGGTCGCCCACACCGGGAACGTCGAGGCGACGTAGAGGCTGGGGAGCAGGACCACCCACACCAGGGGGGCGGCGTCGGACTCCAGCGCGACGACCAGGAGCAGGAGCGAGGCCGTCCCGATCAGCGGGAGCAGCAGGGCGCGGCGGGAGGTCTCCTGGCGCGACCAGCTGGCGACGGCCAGCAGCGCCGTGACGCTCACCAGGCTGGTGACGCAGACCCGGACCACCCAGTCCGCGACGTCGCGGGGCCCTGCGTCGCCGCCGACCAGGCTGGGCACCCCGAAGACGGGGACGACGGCGAGGGCGCTCAGCGCCGCCGCCAGCGTCAGGGCCGACAGGTCGCGAGCGCCGCCCGGCGCCCACTCCAGCGCCAGCTCCCGGCGCCAGCGGGCGGCACCCGGCGCCGGATCCGGTGGATCGCTCCTCAGCAGTGCCCTGGCCCAGCGGTAGCCCGCGCACAGCAGCAGCGACTGCACCTCCAGCGCGGCAGCGTTGCGCACCGCGGTGGTGATCGAGACGTCCCCGTCCAGCGCGACCAGGACGCCGAGCACGAAGACCAGGACCACGGTCAGGACGAACACCCGCGTGAGGCGGGGCAGCACCCCCCGCCAGGAGAACGACATCCAGAAGAAGGCGGCACCGGAGAGGAGCCAGAGTCGGGGCAGCTCACCGGGGTCGGCCGTCGTACGGCTCAGCAGCACCCCCAGCGCGAAGATCACGGCGGTCAGGCTCCACAGCACCCAGAACCCGCGGCCCCGGGCCCCGGTGTCGGTGGGTTCGACCGACTCGCCCTTGTCCGCCAACCTCTTCCTCCCCCCCGGGTGTGGCATCCGCGGCATGCCGTGCCAGTCACTCTAGGCGTTGGAGGGTCTCGAAGGCAGTGGGCTCGGGTGCCAGACGTAGGCTGGGAGCTCCGCAGTTCTGAGAGAGGTTCACCATGTTCCCCGTCACCGGCACCACTGGCGACGTGTCGTCCGTCTTCCCGCTCCTCGAGCCCCGGCTCCCGCTGGTCTCCAAGCCCATCCAGTACGTCGGTGGCGAGCTCAACTCGACCGTCAAGGAGTGGGACTGCGCACCGGAGGGCGAGACAGTCCGCTGGGCGCTGATGTACCCGGACGCCTACGAGGTCGGCCTGCCCAACCAAGGCGTGCAGATCCTCTACGAGGTGCTCAACGAGCGTGACTGGATCGTGGCGGAGCGCACCTATGCGGTGTGGTCGGACATGGAGCAGGTGATGCGCACCGACGGCATCCCGCAGTTCACCGTGGACAGCCACCGTCCGGTGGGGGCGTTCGACCTGTTCGGCCTGAGCTTCTCCACCGAGCTCGGCTACACCAACATGCTCAACGCCCTGGACCTGGCCGGCATCCCGCTGCACGCGGTCGACCGCGGTGAGGACCACCCGATCGTGCTGGCCGGTGGGCACGCCGCGTTCAACCCCGAGCCGATCGCCGACTTCATCGACGCCGCCGTACTCGGCGACGGCGAGGAGGTGGTGCTGGCGATCTCCGAGGTGGTGCGCGAGTGGAAGACCGAGGGACGCCCCGGAGGCCGCGACGAGGTGCTGCGGCGCCTGGCGGTCAGCGGTGGCGTCTACGTGCCGAAGTTCTACGACGTCAGCTACGCCCCCGACGGTGCCATCAGCTCGGTGGTGCCCAACCGCCCGGGTATCCCCTTCCGGGTGCGCAAGCACACCCTGATGGACCTCGACGCCTGGCCCTACCCGGCCAAGCCGCTGGTGCCGCTGGCCGAGACCGTGCACGAGCGCTTCTCGGTCGAGATCTTCCGCGGCTGCACCCGGGGCTGCCGGTTCTGCCAGGCGGGGATGATCACCCGTCCGGTGCGCGAGCGCTCCATCAAGACGATCGGCGACATGGTCGAGAACGGCATCCGCAAGTCCGGTTTCGAGGAGGTGGGGCTGCTCTCGCTCTCCAGCGCCGACCACACCGAGATCGGCGAGATCGCCAAGGGTCTGGGCGACCGCTACGAGGGGTCCAACGTGTCCCTCTCCCTGCCCTCGACGCGGGTGGACGCCTTCAACATCACCCTGGCCAACGAGTTCTCCCGCAACGGTCGTCGCTCCGGGCTCACGTTCGCCCCGGAGGGCGGCAGCGAGCGGATGCGCAAGGTGATCAACAAGATGGTCACCGAGGAGGACCTGATCGCCACGGTCGCCGCGGCGTACTCGCACGGATGGCGCCAGGTCAAGCTCTACTTCATGGTCGGGCTGCCCACCGAGACCGACGAGGACGTCCTCCAGGTCGCTGACCTGGCACGGCGCGTGATCGCCAAGGGGCGTGAGGTCTCGGGCCGCAACGACGTGCGGTGCACCGTGTCCATCGGCGGCTTCGTGCCCAAGCCGCACACCCCGTTCCAGTGGGCGGCCCAGCTCGACCACGAGACCACCGACGCGCGCCTGAAGAAGCTGCGCGACACCGTCCGCGAGGACAAGAAGTTCGGCCGCGCCATCGGCTTCCGCTACCACGACGGGAAGCCCGGGATCGTCGAGGGACTGCTCTCGCGCGGGGACCGTCGGGTCGGCGCGGTCATCGAGGCGGTCTGGCGCGACGGCGGCCGCTTCGACGGCTGGAGCGAGCACTTCTCCTACGACCGGTGGATGACCTGCGCCGAGCAGGCTCTGGCCGGGACCGGCGTGGACGTCGACTGGTACACCGTGCGCGAGCGCGGGATCGAGGAGGTGCTCCCGTGGGACCACCTGGACTCCGGTCTCGACAAGGACTGGCTCTGGTCGGACTGGGAGGACGCCCTGGCCGTCGCCGAGGGCGCCGACGTCGAGGTCGAGGACTGCCGGTGGACCCCGTGCTACGACTGTGGCGTCTGTCCGGAGATGGGCACCGAGATCCAGATCGGGCCTACCGGACAGCAGCTGCTGCCGCTCAGCGTGGTGTGAGCAGGGCATCGTCCTCGGCGCCCATCGCCCGCACCAGGTAGGGCTCGAGGTACGGCGCCAGCGACCGGTTGAACGTCGCCGACATGTGGTTGAAGTCGGCGTAGACAATCACTCCGCCGATGACCAGAGGGCACCGGTCCTCTGTGCAGAGGCGGTCGTTGAGGTCGACCGTGCTGACCAGGGGGTCGTCCAGTTCCTCGGCGGCCTCGTGCAGCGGGTCCTGCCTGATCCACGACCCCGGTGAGCCGGCGCACGCGTCCAGGTCGTCGAGGTGACGGCTGACGCAGACCGGTGGCGGGTTGTCCGGGTCGGCCGGCGCCGGGGTGTCACGAATGACGAGGACGGGCACCTCGGCCTCGGTGAGTCGGGTCAGGGTGTCCTCGTAGACGTCCACGTCCGTGGACTCGTGGTCCATCGTGGACATCACCACGAGGTCGTAGTCCAGCGAGGTCAGTTCGTTCTGCACCTTCTCCTGCAGCACGTCGCAGTTGGCCTGCTCGGTCGCCATCACCCCGGGCATCGAGACGTTGTCGAGCGTGGGCTGGCAGACCCCGACGACGTAGGTGTCGACCTGCCACCTCCGTACCGTGGCGATCGCCTCGAGGGCGGGCTGCCAGTGGCCGGCGTGGGAGTTGCCGTAGAGCGCGACCCGGCGCACCGGCTCGTCCGTCGCGCCGAGCTGGCAGGTGACCGGTTCGGAGAACGGTGGCCAGTTGAGGCACTCGCCGACCTTGATCGAGGGTGGGATGTCGCCGCTGCTGAACTCCGGGGTGGTGACCAGGTCGCGGGTCGGCGGACAGTCGAGGTCGGGGTCGTAGGCGCCGGCCCCGACGCAGGTGGGCTCCACGACGCCGGAGCTGAGCGCGGCAAGCCGGCGCTCCGAGTCTGCCGCGGCGCGATCGACCCACCAGGTCATCAGCGCGCAGAGCCCCACGACGAGCCCGGAGCACAGCACCAGCACGAGCGCGCTACGGCGGCGTACGCCCGTGGCGTGCGGCGCCGGCCGCAGAGGGTCCTCGACGAAGGTCGTGCTGAGCCAGGAGAGCGCGAGGACGCACGGCAGAAGCAGCACCTTGAGCCAGGTCGACGTCTCCAGGCCCAGGCACAGCGGCACCAGGAGCAGCACCGGCCAGTGCCACAGGTAGATGGCGTAGGAGGTGTCGCCCACCAGCTGCACCCCGCGGGCGTGCGTCAGGGGCCGCGGCGAGAATCGGCCGACCGGGTCGCCGGCCAGGATGAACAGGGCCGCGCAGACGGTGGGGAACAGGGCGTTCCACCCCGGGAAGACCGAGGTCTTGTCCAGCAGCAGGGCCGAGGCGAGCATCCCGGCCACCGCGACCCAGGCCAGCAGGGCGGCCACGGGGGAGTGCCGGTCGCGCTGGGAACTCACGACCCACACGGCGAGGATGCCGCCGAGGCCGAGCTCCCAGATCCGGGTCAACGTGGAGAAGTAGGCGAGCGAGGGCTCCGACCAGGACAGCGACAGGTTGTAGGCGAAGCTGAATGCGGTGACCGCGGCGATGGCGACGCCCAGTGCGGTCCGCAGCGACCACCGGCACCGGGCGGCGAGGACGGCGACCAGACCGACCAGCAGGGGCCACCCGAGGTAGAACTGCTCCTCCACGGAGAGGGACCAGAAGTGCTGGAAGGGCGAGGCGGTGCCTTCGGCGCGCAGGTAGTCGGTGGCGTCCGCGACGAGTCGCCAGTTCTCGACGTAGAGCATGGAGGTCCAGGCATGCCGTGCTCCGGACTGCCACTCGATCAGGGGCAGGAACGAGGCGATCGCCGCCAGCGAGACCAGCAGCGTCACGGTGACCGCGGGCACGAGACGGAGTACCCGTCGAGCCCAGAACTGGGTCAGGCGTCCGAGATTCCGCGGCGGACGTCGGAACAACGCACCGGTGATGAGGAAGCCGGAGATGACGAAAAAGACGTCCACGCCGATGAAGCCGCCGGGCAGCGCAGCGGGCCAGAAGTGGTAGACCACGACCATCGCGACGGCCAGGGCGCGCAGCGCCTGGATGTCCTTGCGAGGCGCGTGCGAGCCGGAGACGGGTACCTCGGTGCCGTCGCTGCGGACCGTGGCCGACGGATCGTCGAGCAGTGTGCGCCCGGCCGCCGGGCCGGGACCCGCAGCGTCAGAGGTGTGCCCCAATTCTCAGGCCTTCCCGGGTCGACACGTCAGTGCCCAGTGGCGCGGCGCGCGCCCCTGGCTGCGGAAGCACCGTATCAAGCAGGACTGGGTCCGCTAGCATTCCCCGAATGGGAGGCAATCCTCAGCCTTCAGGGGCTCCTGCGCCGGGCGCGCGCGGCGTCATGAGTGCCTTCAAGGGACGACGTTCCCCCTACGCCTCCGAGGTGCGTCACCACGTGGCCGACCTGATCCCGGAGCAGGCGCGCCGCGTGCTCGACGTGGGCTGCAACGACGGTACCTTCGGTGCCGAGGTGTTGGGACGGGTCTCAGGGCGGGAGGTCTGGGGCATCGAACCGCACGACCTCGACGCCGCGACGGCCGCAGCGCGGCTCACCGGCGTGGCGCAGGGGTTCTACCCGGACGCCCTGGTCGAGGTGCCTGGCGCGTTCGACTGCGTCAGTTTCAACCACGTCCTCGAGCACATGGTCGACCCGTGGCTCGCGCTGCGCACCACCAGGGAGCGCCTCAGTCCCGGAGGGTACGTCGTCGGGGAGCTGCCCAACATCCGGTACGCGCCGTTCCTCTTCGACCTGGCGGTCCGGGGTCGATTCGAGTACAGCGACTCGGGTCTGCTCGACCGCACCCACCTCCGCTTTTTCACCCGGTCCAGTGCGCAAGGGCTGTTCGAGTCCACGGGCTACGTCCTGGAGGAGTTCTTCCCGGTGGTGGCGATGGGCAACACCCGCCTGCCCCGGACCTCCAAGGTGGTGAGCGTCCTGCTGGGAGACCTGTCCTACCTGGCGTTCGCCTTCCGCGCCCGGCTGGGGTAGCGGGCCGACGGCTCAGATCGGGCCGCTGCGGCCACGCAGGCCAGCCGCGAGGCCGCGTCGGACGTGGCCGAGGCGACGCTGGCGCCCCGGGGCCAGCACGGTGACGATGACCAGGTGCCTAGCCAGCTTGCCGACCGCCCGGACCGCCCAGACGGGGTGCCGGGTCGCGTGCCTGCGCAGCAGCAGGAGCGTGTTGCGGCACTGGTAGTGGTAGCGGAAGTCAGCGGAGACCGGGAACGGCAGCTCGCGCCCTCCGGCCACCGTGATGGCCCTGCCCAACCGGTGCTCCAGCCGGGTCCCGATGGCCAGGACGCAGTGGCGACCGGCGGTGCGCGCGCGGAGGTAGAAGTCGGTGTCGACCCCGTCGATGAAGAGTGTCTCGTCGAAGGTGCCCAGGTCGTCGAGAGTGGAGACGGGCACCAGGAGGCCGGACTGGATCGGCTCGTCCCCGATGACCACCCCGTCCCGCCGACGGCGTCCGGCCCGCAGCCGGGCCACGGAGTCCACCGACTCCGGCGCCACCATGGCGACCCGGACACCGTGGGCGACCGCGTGCCGCTGCGCCTCCAGCAAGGCCTCGACGTAGCCATCGGGGACGACCGAGTCCTGGTCGAGGGTGAGCACGTGCCCCAGGTCCTCGACGCTGCTGCGGAGGACTTCGATGCCGGCGTTGAGCGCGGCCCCGATGCCCCGGTTGACACCCAGCTCCACGACGCGTGCCCCGGCCTCGCGACATTCGGCCAGCACCGCGAGCGAGGTTGCGTCCGGGTCCTTCTCGTCGAGGACGACGACGACCGCGTCGAGGCTCCGCCGCAAGGAGACTACGCTCGTCACGAGCCGGGAGTCGGGCCGGTGCGCGGGGATCACGACGCCCGTGGCCGGGTGTGCCGAGGCCTTCGCGGCCCCCGGGTGGTCCGGGGTCTCCGGCGTCTGGGCGGGCATGGGTGCGTAGACTAACTTACGATGGCTGACCCGAATGCTGAGCCGCGCCTGGCCCGCGGACGGGGTGCCGGCTCCGCAGCCTTGGTAGGTGTCGCCTCGCTCTTCTCGGCGGTCGTGACCTACTTGGTCATGTGGATGGGCGCCCGGTTCCTCTCCACCGCCGACACGACGTACCTGCTCACCTTCCTGTCCGTGCTGTTCGCGACCTACGGGGTGCTCGCCGGGGTCTCCACCGAGACCACGCGCTCGGTGGCCGCTAGCCTCCGGGACGAGCACGCACCCGGGCCCCGGACCTGGGCGGTGGCCCTCGCGGTCGCGGTGCTCTCCTCCCTGGTGGTTCTCGGGCTCGCCGCGGCGTGGCAGGACGAGGTGCTGCACTTCTCGGCGCCCGCGCTGGTCTGGGCGCTGACCGCCGGCGTCTTCGGCTACGCCTTCCACTCGGTCCTGGTCGGTGCCCTGTCGGGCAACGGCTCGTGGGACGTCTGTGCGGCCGGACTGGCCGGCGAGGCCGGGGTCCGGCTGCTGGTCAGCCTCGGGGTCGTGTGGGCCGGTGCCAGCGTGGTGCCGCTGGCGGCGGCCTCGGTGGCCGGGTCCTTCGCCTGGGTCATCCTGTGGTGCGTCTCGCCGCGGGGTCGCGACGCGCTGCGCCTGCGGACGGACTGCCTGGCCCCCGTGCTCGCCCGGCGCATGTCGGTCTCCGCTGTGGCCCAGGCGGCCAACTCGATGCTGGTGGTCGGGTTCCCGGTGCTGCTCGCCGCCACCACCGCGACCTCGGACTACCGCCTCGGCGCCCCACTGCTGCTCGCCATCTCGTTGACCCGTGCGCCGATCCTCATCCCCCTCAACGCCTACCAGGGGTTGGCCGTCTCCTCGCTGGTGCACTCCGGAGCCGGCGTCGGCAGCACCCTGAAGCGACTGTTGGTGCTGGTGGGAGGGGTTGCACTCGTCGGTGCGTTCCTCGCGTGGGCCGTGGGACCGTGGCTGATGACGACGCTCTTCGGCGCCGACTACGAGGTGGCCGGCTGGGTGCTGGCCGGCCTCACCGTGGGCGCAGCGTTCACGGCGGGCCTGACCCTGACCGGCGCGACCGCGCAGGCGCTCGCCGCCCACCAGTGGTTCCTCGCCGGATGGCTCACCGCCCTGGTGCTGGCCGTCGGGGTGCTCCTGCTGCCCGGGTCGATGGAGGTGCGCGCCATCGCGGCCATGCTCGTCGGTCCTGCCGGTGGTCTGCTCGTCCACGTGGCCGGCTTTCGCCGTAGGATCCGCCTCGGCAACGCGATCGAGCAGGACGGACGACCATGACGGACAGCACCCCGGTGTCGGATCCCGCTCCGGCTGGCCCGGTGACGGTCTCCGTGGCGATGGCGACCTACAACGGCGCCTCCTACGTCGAGGAGCAGTTGGCCTCCATCCTGGCCGAGCTCGGGCCGTGCGACGAGGTGGTCGTCGTCGACGACGCCTCGACCGACGACACCGTGGAGCGTCTCGCCCGGGTCGAGGACCCCCGAGTGCGGTTGGTGCGAGCCGACGTCAACCAGGGCTACGTGCGGGCCTTCGAGCAGGCGCTCGGGCTGGCTCGTGGCGAAGTCGTCCTGCTCGCGGACCAGGACGACGTCTGGGTGCCCGGTCGGGTATCGGTGCTGACCAAGGCCCTGGAGTCGCACCAGGTGGTCGCCTCCAACCTCGCTACCCTCGGGGGAGCCGACGGCATCCCGGGGCCGTTCGGCCGCAACGACTGGCGGCTGCGCTCGCGCGACGAGGCGCGCCACGTCCTCAACGTGCTGGGCATCTGGGCCGGGCTTCGGCCCTACTACGGGTGCGCGATGGGGGTACGCCGGGACGCCCTCGCGATGGCCCTGCCGTTTCCGCACTACCTGGATGAGTCGCACGACCTGTGGCTGGCGCTCTACGGCAACCTCGCCGGCAGCATCTCGCACGTGGAGACCCGTACGGTGCGCCGCCGGATCCACGACGCCAACGCCACACCGGTGTCGCCCCGTGGCCTGCTGGCCGTGCTGAGGTCGCGGCTCCTGTTGTTGCGAGCGACCTTGCACCTGCGGTCCCGACTGCGTCGACGCTGACCGGCGCCGTCAGGGTTGCAGGACGTGACGTCCCAGCGACCGCACGGCCGGCCACGAACGGGCTCGAAGGGCGGTGGGCAGGACGCTCGCGGCGTACAGCCGGGACGCAGTGTGCCGCCGGGCGGCCCGGGCCGCCCGAGGCATCCCGGCGGTCGCGCAACGCTGCCCCGCCAGGTCGAAGTAGGCCCGTTCCCGGGCGAACCTGCCGCCGTCGGTGACGGTGGCCGAGGAGGCGCTCGCCGAGTGGCGACGGTAGGCGAAGCAGACCTCGGGCAGCACCAGCATCCGGGAGCCGGTGAGGATCATGTCCACGATGACGGCCAGATCCTGGATGAGCGGGAAATCGTCGAGGAAGTCGTGCTTGCGCAGGCGGTCGGCGCGGAAAGCCAGCGAGGGCCAGTAGAGCCAGTTCCCGCGCAACAGCGACGCCGCGAGCTCCTCGCCGCCCAGCACCAGCGGCTGCTCGACCCGGGGCGCGAAGAGCCGCCGCTTGGCCCGGTCGACGAGCGGCGTCGAGGGCGCCCCGTGCTCGTCGACGATGACCACCCCCGGTTGGACGATGTCCACCTCGTCCGGGGCGGTGGCGATCGCGCGGTGCACCGTCTCGACGTAGTGCGGAAGCATCAGGTCGTCGCAGCCGAAGAAGACCATCCAGTCCGCGGTGGTCAGGTCGAGGCAGCGCCGGTAGTTGTCGGTGATGCCGAGGTTGGTCTCGTTGCGCACGTAGTGGACCCGGGGGTCGCCCAGTCCCTCGACCCAGGGGCCGACTGCCTCGTCCGGGTAGTGGTCGTCGACCACGACGAGACGCCAGTCCGGGTCGGTCTGCGCCAGCACGCTGCGCACGGCAGCGCGGAGCAGCTCGGGATCGCCCCAGTAGGGCAGCAGGATGTCAAGCATCGCCGGCTGGCGTGCGGGCCGCGCTCGCGGTCTCGGTAGTCCCCGGGGTGGGGACCTCGGGCGCCGGGGCGGCCGGCCCCTGCGCCACGAATTCCCGGTCCCGGGCAGACGTGCGCTCGAGGCCGTAGCGCTCGAGCGCCTCGAGGATGGCGAGCCGCCGCGCCAGGCGATGCAACTCGTTGCGGGTCGACTGGGCTGCGAGGTAGCCGTTGACGACGTAGAAGCCGAACGCCACGGCGACCATGTAGAGGACCAGGTCGGTGCCCCGGCCCACGCCCACGGCGTTGGCGACCCGGCTGACCAGGGCTGGCGTCAGCACGGCGATGACGACTACCACCATCAGCAGCGTGAAGAACAGCTTCTTCCACGCGGCCACGCTGTGCGCGCTGCGGCTCCGCAGGGCGACGACGAACAGGAAGCCGAAGGCCGCGATCAGGATGAGTTGGACGAGGATCATCGGCTGACCTTCCGCAACAGGGTGTCGTAGGCGATGTTGACGGCGTTCACGGCCGGCTGGCCCTTGGCCGTGGAGTAGTCGGTGTAGTCGATGGTGACCGGCATCTCGCGGTAGCGGTAGCGGTTGCGGGCGATCAGCTCGATGATCTCGCTGGCGTGCGTCATGTCCGAAGCGGTGATCTCCAGGGTGTCGACGACGTGCTTGTTGAAGGCGCGCAGGCCGTTGTGCGCATCGGTGAGGCGCACGCCGGAGGTGACGTTGCTGAACCGGACGGCAGCCTTGAGCAGCAGCTTCTTCAGGCGGGAGGCGCTCAGCGCGGTGCCGAGGAACCGGGACCCGAGCACGATGTCGACCTCGCCGGACTCCAGGAGCTCGAGCATGGCCACGGCGTCAGCGACGCGGTGCTGGCCGTCGGCGTCGAAGGTGACGAGTCGGCGTACGCCCGGGAGCACCCTCGCGAACTCGATGCCAGTCTGCAGCGCAGCACCCTGGCCCATGTTGATCGGGTGGTTGACCAGGAACGCGCCAGACTTCAGGATCTCGTTCGCCGATGAGTCGTGGCTCCCGTCGTTGACGCACACGACATTCGGGCACACCTGACGGATCCCCGCCACGACGCTACCGATCATCTCAGCCTCGTTGTAGACGGGCACGACAAAGGCAACGTCATCCATCACCTGCCGCAATATACCTCTCATCGAGGTGGGCACGACCGTGCGTGCGGGCTCGGGACGGGGGGTTCAGCCCTTGACGAGGGTGATCTCGAGGCCCTCGGGAGCCTCGCAGTAGGTCCGCATCGTCTTGGCGAAGGTGCGGTCCCTGGTCAGCACCCGGGTGCCCTCGCCCCACACCTTGGCGGCGGCACAGACGGCCTCCCAGTCGGCAGGGTCCAGCACGTAGGCAAACTGGCGGATGGAGGCGTTGAGGTCCTTCGCCGAGGACTGCATCAACCAGAAGTTGTACATCCCGTCGGTCGGTGAGTAGCCGGCGAGGATCGTCTTGGGGTGCTGGGCCATCAGCCGGAACATCTCGGCCAGGGCCTGGTCGTTGACCCGGTCGTCGTGCATCCGGACCGGGGCGAGGACCGAGGCGACCGTCATGGGCCGCACCGGGGGCGTGACCAGATACATCACCAGGACGCTGAGGACAAGCGCCGGGATGACCCCGGTGCCGCTCCAGGCGCGGCTCGCCAGGCGTTGGAAGGGGGAGACCAGTGCCGCGAACAGCACGATCACCCCGACCGTCATGAGTATCCAGGTGAACTTGATCGGGTAGTAGCCCCACAAGGTGGGCATGCCCTCCCTGGCAAGCATCAGCTGGGCGACGCCGAGGCCGATGGCCGGCGCCGCGGTCCAGAAGCCCCAGCGCAGCTGCGGGTCGAGCCAGCGGTGCAGGACGAGCACCAGGACGGCGGCGCCGATGCCGATCCACAGGCTGCGCTTGGCGTCGTAGACAGGGGAGGCGCCGTCGAACGAGGGCAATCCGCCGGCGGACTGCAGGTCGGGCAGGGTGATGAAGACGGCGTACGCGACGGCTGCGGCGAAGGTGAGGACCGGCACCAGCACGAGCCGGCCGGAGGCGCGCAGCCCCTTGCGCTGACGCAGGGCCGCGACGAGGAGCCACAGAGCCGGCACCGCGGCCACCGGACCCCAGGCCGTGCCGCAGGCCCAGGTGCTGAGCACCAGTCCGGTGACGGCAGCCACCGGGTGGTGGACCTGGGCGCACCAGCACATCCAGGCCACGAGCAGCAGCAGCAGCGCGGGAGCGACGTTCTGGAAGCCGTAGGCGAACGTGTAGCCGGCGCCGAACCACAGCCAGGGGATCAAGCCCGCGACCGCCGCGACCAGGACCCGCTGGCCGCCGGGGCGTGCCGAGGCCAGGGCGAGCAGGGAGGCGAGCACCGACACGGCCATGAACAGGAGCAGGCCGAGCTGGCCGGCCGAGAGGACGAGCTGGCGCACGGTGTCGCTGGCGTTGAGCCCATCGAGGCCCACCGCCCCCCACGAGCCGTGGACCACGGTCGCCAGCGGTGCCGGGTTGCCCTGCTCGAGGATCAGACCGCCCTGGCGGACGAACTGCCGGTTGAGGATCATGTTGTTGGCCGAGTCGCCGACCATCGCCCAGGTCAACCAGGGGTGCGGTGAGGTCAGGGCGGTCCAGAGGAAGTAGAACCCGATCACGGCCGGGGTGAGCAGCACGGCGCCGAGGTCGAACAGCTGGCGGCGGCTCAGGTCGGGCCTGGTGCGGGCCGCGATCACCGCGTGCCCGGCGCCCACCACGGTCCACGCGATGAGGTTGTCGGCGCCGATGTCCCAGCCCACCGAGGCACTCACGTAGCCGAGCAGGACCTGGCCGACCAGTGACCCGGCGAGCACGACGGCGGTGGACAGCCGCCAGCCGAGTGCTCCGGCGTACGCCGAGACGCACGCGGCGAGGGCGGCCAGCACCAGTGGCAGCACGTTGCTGGTGAGGGCTGCTAGGACACAGCCGACAGCAAGAAGAGTCAGCCAGCCGAGCAACCACGGCAGGGTCCGGTCCCGCCGGGCAAGGCTCTCTCGATCCACGAAGGTCCTCTCGTGCTCTGGTCGGCTCGCGAGGAGACTACAAGCCGGGAGACGGGTCGACCCACTCGCACCGGCTGGCGCTGGCGAGCAGCAGGTCCACCCCGACCGCGCGGTGGTCTGAGACCGCAGAGGGCAGCACCCGGGCACCGGCGGGGACGAGCGTCTGGGTCAGGAACAGGAAGTCGATCCGGGCGCGCGGGGCCCGGGCCGGGACCGTCAGTCCGGATCCCTGCCCCACCAGGGTCCAGGGATCGGTCAGGGTCGCGGTCATGGTCCGGTACGGCTCGCTGCCCGGGCTGGCGTTGAAGTCGCCGCCGACGACCACCGGCGTCGGGGCGCTCGTGGACACCACCTGCTGGACCGACCGGGCCTGGGCCCTGCGCAGCTCGGTCGAGGTGTGGTCCAGATGGGTGTTGTAGACGTCCACGGAGTGACCCTGCACGTCGACGCGGGTGCGCAAGAGCCCACGCTGCTCGCCGCCGGGCCGGTTCGGCAGCGTGTGGTGCTCCGCCTCGGTGATGGGAAAGCGGGAGAGGGTGGCCAGGCCGTACTGCTGCGGCTCCCGGCTCCCCGCCGCCCAGGTGAGGTTGGGGGCGAACGCCTGGTACATCTCCAGCTCCGTGGCCAGCTGGGCCGGGGTGTCCAGCGACCCGGACCGGGGCCGGAACCGGTCCACCTCCTGCAGCAGCACGACGTCGGCGCCCGAGGCCCGGATCTCCCCGGCGATGGTGTCCAGGTCCAGGCCGCGTGGCCCGATGCCGGCGTGGATGTTGAACGTCAGCACCTTGAGCGAGACGACGCTCGGCTGGGGGAGGCAGTACGGCGCGGCGCGGGAAGCGGTCGGGCCGGGGGCGGTGGTGGTGCCGCTGCGGGTCGGGTTGGGTGAGGGCGAGGTGGGGATGACGGTCTTCACAGTGGCGGGGGTCGGGGACCGCCCGGGGGAGGTGGTGGGCCCCGTCGCGGGAGCGGGGGAGGGGCCGTCCGACACCGTCGGGGACGTGGTGGGTGACGCGGGCGTGCCGCTGGGGTCAGCGGACGGAGCAGCCGTCGGCGGTACGCCGGTCGCGACGGCAGCGGGCCGGGGCGCGGGAGTCCCCTGGTCGGCCGGGTCGAGGGTCACCACCGTGAACGAGAACAGGCAGATGAGGCCCAGCGCCGCGACCACTGCCCAGGGCAGCGTGGTCCTGAACCGACTCATCCGTGCTCCGTGATCGTGGGGAAGACGACGTCATGCTAGTCGCCGAAGCCGCACCGGAGGCCCTGGACGCGGGGTTCGGGGAGGTCGGCAGCTACGGTGTCCGGCGTGCGTGAGCAGCCTGAGCAGCAAGCCCCACCGGTCCAGCGTCTGAGGATCCGGTACGCCAAGCGCGGGCGGCTGCGGTTCACCAGCCACCGCGACTTCAGTCGTGCCTTCGAGAGGGCGATCTTCCGGGCCCGCATCCCGATGGCCTACTCCTCGGGCTTCAACCCGCATCCCCGGATCTCCTACGCCAATGCCTCACCGACGGGCGCGGCCTCGGAGGCCGAGTACCTCGAGATCGGGCTCGCCCAGGTCGTCGACCCGGCCCAGGTCCACAGCGAGCTCGACGAGGCGCTGCCCGACGGGCTGGACGTGGTGGAGGTCGTGGAGTCCCCGGGGGGCTCGCTCGCGGACCTGCTGCAGGCCAGCCGCTGGCGGGTGGGACTGCCCGGCGTGGACGGCATCGAGCCGTTGGTCGAGCGCTTCCTGGCTCAGCAGGAGGTCCTGGTCGAACGGATGACCAAGAAGGGCAAGCGCGAGTTCGACGCCCGGGCCGCTGTGCTGTCCCTGGTCGCCGAGCCGGGCACCGGAGGCACGGTGCTCGAGCTGGTGCTGCGACACACAGTGCCGGCCGTCCGGCCCGACGACGTGCTGGCCGCGCTCGCCACGGTCGGCGAGCTCCCGACGGTGGGCGGGGTGCCGCTGCTGACCCGGATCGAGCAGGGCCCCCTGGACGAGGAGTCCGGCGCGATCGCCGACCCGCTGCATCCGCTGGTTTAGGGCCTTCGGCTCACCGGTGTGCGATACTCGCCCTTGGTCGCACCTGACGGCGTACGCCGCCGAGTGGGACCCGACGACGTTCTCGCCGGCTCGACATCCAGTCGTCCGGCACGAGGGATGAAGGTCGCCACCAGACCGCGACGCGGCCCGGGTGAGTCCGTGACAGGGGCTCTCCCGTGTGACACCGACAGGTGTCTCAGGGCCCCGCGACCGCGGCAGGTGGACGGCGCGCATCCGTCGACGCGCCCGCGGAGGGCGTCGCCGCCATCGAAGGCTTTACGTCGCGGATCCTGAGTGCTCGGGTCCCGTCGTCCTAACACAGCCGGTGCACGGCACCGGTCGAGGAGCGCAGATGCTCGACGAGAATCCTGTTGAAGAGTCGAACGGCAGCACCGGTTCGTCCGCCGCGAACGAGGTGGGCGCCGCGTCCACCACGCCGGCAGACGGTGCTGCACCCGTGAAGAGGGCGGCCAAGCGGACCGCCACCCGCAAGACGGCGGCGAAGAAGACCACGACGGCGCGCGAGAGTGCTGCCGCCGACCCGCTCCCGGAGAGCTCGAGCGAGGGTGTCCCCGCGGGCCCGGACGTGCCGGGGGAGGAGGGCGTGCCGGCCAAGAAGGCGGCCGCCAAGCGGACCACCGCGAGGAAGAGCACCACGCGCAAGACGGCAGCCAAGAAGGCTGTCGCACCTGCGGCCGGCTCCGAGGAGTCCGCCGCGTCGACCGAGGCTGCGGCCACCGAGCCGGTCACGGGCACGCTGCCGCTCTTCCAGGCGCCCGAGACCAGGGCCCCGGCCCGACGTACCCGCAAGCGCGCCGAGACTGCTCCCGTCTCAGATCCGGCGACCGCACCCGTCACCGCACCGGGGGACGCGCCCGCAGCGGCCACGCCGGCGGACCCCGAGCCGCAGGCCCCGGCCGAGGCACCGCGGACCACCGTCACCCGGCGCACCCGCGGCACCTCGACCCGAGCAGCCCGTGCCAAGGCTGCTGAGGCGAACGCCTCGGCCGAGTCGGCTCCTGCCGCGACGCGCACACCCGCCGTGGCCGAGTCGCCCACGACCGCTGACGCCACCACCGCGTCCGGGAGTGCCGCCACCGCCGAGGCCGCCCCGGCGGCTGCCGAGGCCTCCCTGGAGGCCCCCAAGGTGACGCGCCGCAACCCCCGCTCCCGCCGGGGCACCGGCACCCGGGTCGCCGCCGACCAGGTCGAGGCACCCGCCGAGACGCCGGTCGAGACGCCGGTCGAGGAGGACGACCTGGAGATCACCGACGCGCTCGACGCGGCTGCGGTGGCCGACCAGGCCGAGGACCAGGCCGAGGATCAGGCTGAGGACCAGGCCGAGGACCAGGCCGAGGACCAGGCCGACGAGGACGAGGACCAGGACGAAGGGACCCCGGCGCGTCGCCGCCGGCGCCGCGGCGGTCGCCGTCGCCGCAAGGCCGGTGAGAACCAGGGCGAGGACCACTCGGCAGACTCCGAGGACGAGACCGAGGCCTCCGCCGAGGAGTCCGCCGACGATTCCGACGGCTCTGAGGGCCCCGATGGCACCGACGGTGCCGAGGACCAGAACGGCTCGCCCAGCTCCCGCCGACGTAGGCGCCGTCGCCGCTCCAGCGAGGACGGCGGGGACAACGGTGACGACCCGGAGAACACCGTCACCCGCGTGCGCAAGGCACGCTCGGCCGAGGACCAGATCACTGCGGTCGCCGGCTCCACCCGGCTCGAGGCCAAGAAGCAGCGGCGTCGCGAAGGTCGCGAGGCCGGCCGCCGCCGCGCTCCGATCGTGAGCGAGGCCGAGTTCCTGGCCCGCCGCGAGGCCGTCGACCGGGTCATGGTCATCCGTCAGCGCAAGGACCTGACCCAGATCGCGGTGCTCGAGGACAAGGTGCTCGTGGAGCACTACGTGGCCCGCGAGTCCCAGACCTCGCTGATCGGGAACGTCTACCTGGGCAAGGTGCAGAACGTGCTGCCCTCCATGGAGGCGGCGTTCATCGACATCGGCAAGGGTCGCAACGCCGTGCTCTACGCCGGCGAGGTGAACTGGTCGGCGCTCGGCCACAAGGAGGGGCAGCCCCGCAAGATCGAGTCGGTGCTCACCTCCGGCCAGACCATCCTGGTCCAGGTCACCAAGGACCCGATCGGGCACAAGGGCGCGCGCCTGAGCAGCCAGGTCAGCCTGGCCGGTCGCTTCCTGGTCTACGTCCCCGACGGCACCACGAGCGGCATCTCGCGCAAGCTGCCCGACACCGAGCGCAACCGCCTGAAGGCGCTGCTCAAGGAGATCGTCCCGGACAGCGCCGGCGTGATCGTCCGCACGGCAGCCGAGGGCGCCAGCGAGGACGAGCTGACCCGGGACGTGGAGCGGCTCAAGGCCCGCTGGGAGGACATCGAGGCGAAGGCGCGGGGCAACGCCCCCCAGCTCCTCTACGGAGAGCCCGACCTCACCCTCAAGGTGGTGCGCGACCTCTTCACCGAGGACTTCAACAAGCTGGTCATCGAGGGCGACGACGCCTGGGACACCGTCCAGGGCTACGTCACCCACGTGGCACCCGACCTCGAGGCGCGTCTGGAGCGCTACCGGCCCTCGGAGCACAGCGACCAGGACGTGTTCTCGGCGTACCGGATCGAGGAGCAGATCGCCAAGGGACTGGACCGCAAGGTCTGGCTCCCGTCGGGCGGCTCGCTGATCATCGACCGCACCGAGGCCATGACCGTGGTCGACGTCAACACCGGCAAGTTCACCGGCTCCGGGGGCAACCTCGAGGAGACGGTGACCAAGAACAACCTCGAGGCCGCCGAGGAGATCGTGCGCCAGCTGCGGCTGCGCGACATCGGGGGCATCATCGTGGTCGACTTCATCGACATGGTGCTCGAGGCCAACCGGGACCTGGTGGTCCGGCGCCTCGTGGAGTGCCTGGGACGGGACCGGACCCGGCACCAGGTCGCCGAGGTCACCTCGCTCGGCCTGGTCCAGATGACGCGCAAGCGCATCGGCACCGGCCTGCTGGAGACCTTCTCCCACGACTGCGACCACTGCCACGGGCGGGGCGTGGTGGTGCAGAGCACCCCCGTCGAGCCCAGGGCAGGCGACGACGAGGCACGCCGCGGTGGTGGCGGGCGCCGAGGAGCTCGCAGCGGCCGCGGCGAGAAGGGCGCGGAGAGGACCCCGGAGAAGGCCCCCGAGCGGACCCCGGATCGCATCGTGCCGCCCTCGCCCAAGGTCGTGGCCTCCATGGTCAAGCCCGAGAGCGTCCTCCAGGCGGTCGAGGCCAGGCAGGCAGAGCCCGACTCGCAGCCCGAGCCGGTCGAGCCGAACGGTTCTGCCCAGGAGCACGAGCAGCCGGTGCTGGCGCCGCCGGTGGTCACCGAGGCTGAGCGGGACGCCCCGGTGGCACCCCCCGTGGCGCCCCCGGTGTCAGAGCCGGTGTCAGAGCCGGTGGCACCCCCCGTGGCACCCCCGGTGTCAGAGCCCGACGCGACGCCCAAAGGGAGCCGCGAGCCCGACCAGGTGGAGCAGGCTGCTTCCGTGGCGACGGACAAGCCCCGGGTCGTGACCCGGACGCGCCGTCGTACCGCCTCCCGGCCGGCTGGACCGCCCGCGGTCGTCACCGTGGACCCGGCGCTGTCCGGCCTGGAGACGCCCACCGACGGCGGCTCCGGGACCGGTGACGGGTCGAGCGACCCCGAGTCCCAGGTCGAGCACGTCCCGATCAAGAAGAAGGGCGCTCGCAAGCGCTGACCCGATGCTGCCGAGCCCCTCTCCTGCCTGCTCCTCGCGGGTGGGCAGGAGAGGATCCGGCGCTCCTGCAGGGTCGGACGGGGCCTCGTTTTGCCCTGTCGCAGTCGAAGTCGTAAAGTTGTTCCTCGTGCGCTCCAGCGCACCCCCCATTCGTACGGCCCGCACGCCTTTCACGCGCGACCGGTGGCAGGGGCCGTAGTTCGTTGTCATTCAGGCCAGCAGTGGTCAGGCCAAACCAGAGGAGAGTGAGTCCGCCGTGTACGCAGTCGTGCGCAGTGGCAGCAAGCAGCAGAAGGTTGCTGTTGGCGACGTCATCGAGATCGACAAGATGGACACCGCCGTCGGCGAGACCGTCTCCCTGCCCGTGGTCATGGTCGTGGACGGTGACAACGTCACCGCCCAGGGCTTGGACAAGGCATCCGTGACCGTCGAGGTCCTCGGCGCCACCAAGGGTCCCAAGATCATCATCCAGAAGTACAAGAACAAGACCGGCTACAAGAAGCGCCAGGGTCACCGCCAGAAGTACATCCAGGTCAAGGTCACCGACATCTCCCTCTGAGTGGCTTCCCGCCTCTCGCGATCCACGAAGGACTGAGCTCATGGCACACAAGAAGGGTGCAGCCTCGACCAAGAACGGTCGCGACTCAAACTCCCAGCGCCTCGGCGTGAAGCGTTTCGGCGGCCAGGTCGTCAGCGCCGGCGAGATCATCGTCCGCCAGCGCGGCACGCACTTCCACCCCGGCAGCGGCATCGGCCGCGGCGGCGACGACACCCTCTTCGCGCTCGTCGCGGGTGCGGTGGAGTTCGGCACCAGGCGCGGCCGCAAGGTCGTCAACATCGTCCCGGGCGAGTGACCTGACGCTTCCCAGCACCTCAGCACAGCATCCATCGAAGGGCGTCCCTGGACTTGGGACGCCCTTCGTGTGTTTCACCCCAGTCAGGAGATCCCCATGGCCGTCCCCACCTTCGTCGATCAGGTAACGCTGCACGTCAGCGCAGGCCGCGGCGGGAACGGTGTGGCGTCCGTGCACCGCGAGAAGTTCAAGCCCCTCGGCGGGCCGGACGGCGGCAACGGGGGCCCCGGTGGATCTGTGATCCTCCGGGTCGACCCCGACGTCACCACCCTCATCGACTACCACCACAGCCCGCAGCGCCGTGCCGAGCACGGTGGTCACGGAGCCGGTGCCCACCGCAACGGCGGCCACGGCGCCGACCTGGTGCTGCCGGTCCCCGACGGCACGGTCGTCAGCGACGCGGCGGGCAACGTGCTCGGCGACATGGTCGGTGCCGGCAGCGAGATGGTCGTGGCCTCCGGTGGCCGCGGCGGCCTCGGCAACGCGGCGCTGGCCTCCTCCAAGCGCAAGGCGCCCGGCTTCGCCCTGCTCGGAGAGCCCGGCGACGAGCTGGACATCAGGCTCGAGCTCAAGGTCGTGGCCGACGTCGGCCTGGTCGGCTTCCCCAGCGCCGGGAAGTCGTCCCTGATCGCGGCGATCTCCCGGGCCCGGCCCAAGATCGCCGACTACCCCTTCACCACCCTGGTGCCCAACCTCGGGGTGGTCCGCGCCGGTGACACCGTCTTCACCGTCGCCGACGTCCCCGGCCTGATCGAGGGCGCTGCCGAGGGTCGCGGCCTGGGCCATGACTTCCTGCGCCACATCGAGCGCTGTGCCGCCATCGTCCACGTGATCGACACCGCCTCCATCGAGCCGGGGCGCAACCCGGTCGACGACCTGGCGATCATCGAGTCCGAGCTCAGCAGGTACGGCGGACTGGAGGACCGGCCCCGTCTGGTGGCGCTGAACAAGATCGACGTCCCCGACGGCTCCGACATCGCCGACATGGTCGTGGACGACCTGCGCGAGCAGGGACACCTGGTCTTCCCGGTCTCGGCCGCCTCCGGTGCCGGCCTGCGGGAGCTGACCTTCGCGATGGCCGAGATCGTGCAGCGCTCGCGCACCACGAAGCCGGTCGAGGAGGTCACCCGCATCGTCATCCGCCCGCCCGCGGTCGGCCAGGGCGACTTCCAGGTCGTCGAGACCCCCGAGGGTTGGCGGGTCCGCGGTGCCAAGCCGGAGCGCTGGGTGCGTCAGACCGACTTCAGCAACGACGAGGCCGTGGGCTTCCTCGCCGATCGGCTCAACCGCCTGGGTGTCGAGGACAAGCTGGTGCAGCTGGGCGCCCAGGAGGGCGACACCGTCCTGATCGGGCACCCCGACAACTCCGTGGTCTTCGACTTCAAGCCCAACATCGAGGCCGGCGCCGAGATGCTGGGACGTCGCGGTGAGGACCAGCGCTTCGAGGAGGCGCGGCCGGCGCGTGGGCGCCGCCGCGACATCGAGGCCGCCATGGACGAACGTGGCGAGAACGAGACCCGCGCCGACGTGGCGCGCCGCATCGACAAGCCCGAGACCTTCGGTCCCAGCTCCTACGTCATCGGGTCCAAGGACGACCCGGACTGGGCCGAGGACGACCCGGAGGCATGACCCCGGGGGAGGACCTGCGTGCCGTCGTGGCCGGTGCCCGCAGGGTCGTGGTCAAGGTCGGCTCCTCGTCGCTGACGACTCGGGCCGGCGGGCTGGACCCCGACCGGATCGCCGAGCTGGCCGACGTACTGGCTGACGTGCGCGAACGCGGCGCCGAGGTCGTCCTGGTCTCCTCCGGCGCGATCGCCGCCGGACTAGCGCCGCTGGGACTGAGTCGCCGCCCGCGCGCACTGGCCACCCAGCAGGCCGCGGCGTCGGTGGGCCAGGGGCTGCTCGCCCACCGCTACCAGGAGGAGTTCGCCCGGCACGGGCTGACCACCGGCCAGGTGCTGCTGACCGTGGACGACGTCACCCGCCGCGCCAACTACCGCAACGCCCACCAGACCCTCGCCAAGCTCCTCGAGCTCGGGGTGCTGCCCATCGTCAACGAGAACGACACCGTGGCCACCACCGAGATCCGGTTCGGCGACAACGACCGCCTCGCCGCGCTGGTGGCGCACCTGGTCGACGCGGACCTGCTGGTGCTGCTCTCCGACGTCGACGGGCTGTACGACGGCCCGCCCGGCCAGGAGGGCACCCACCGGATCGAGCACGTGCGCTCTGCGGTGGATCTCCAGGGCGTGCGGATCGGCAGCGCCGGCTCGGCGGGTGTCGGCACCGGCGGCATGGTGACCAAGGTCGAGGCTGCCCGCATCGCGACCGGGGCCGGGATCCCCGTGGTCCTGGCCGCGGCGTCCGACGCCGCCGCGGCGCTGGAGGGCCGGCCGGTCGGCACCCTGTTCCACGTCACCGGGCGGCGTCGGGGGATCCGGCTGCTGTGGCTCGCCCACGCGACCGAGCCCAAGGGGAGCCTGGTCCTGGACGACGGGGCCGTGCGTGCCGTGGTCGAGCGCCGCGCCTCCCTGCTCGCCGCCGGAGTCACCGGGGTGTCTGGCAGCTTCGAGGCCGGCGACCCGGTCGACCTCGTCGACCCGGACGGTCGTCCGGTGGCCCGCGGGCTGGTCAACTTCGATGCCCGGGAGGTGCCGGACCTGCTCGGCAAGTCCTCCCAGCAGCTCAAGCGGGAGATGGGGGCGGGCTACGAGCGGGAGGTCGTGCACCGCGACGCTCTCGTGGTGCTCGACCGCGCCTGAGCATCGATCGCTCCCGAGCCGGGAAGGCGGAGTAGGTTCTCCCGCGTGCGCCTGCGATCCGTGCTCCTGTGGTCCGCGCTGCTGGCGTGCCTGCTCGGCGCCGCGGCGCTGACGCTGCTGCGCGTGCTGGGACCGGAGCGGGGAGTGCTGGTGCGCGCGGTGTCGTTCGCGCCCGCCGCCGTGCCGGCGTACCTGGTGGGGCTGGTGCTGCTGGCGGTGCTCGCCCGCAGCCACCGACGTCTCGCCCTGGCGCTGTTGCTGGTGCCGGCCTGCGGACTCGCGCTACACGGCTGGTGGCTCGCGCCCTACCTGGCCGGCGACGCGCCCACGCCCGCGGCCGGCGGTGCCCGGATGCGGGTGATGACGGTCAACGTGCTCAACGGCACGGGTGAGCCCGAGGAGGTCGTGCAGGCGGCCGAGCAGCACGACGTCGACCTGCTGGCGGTGCAGGAGATCGAGCCCTCGACGCTGTGGGCCATGGAGGACGCCGGCCTCAACGAGCGGCTGCCGTTCCACGCGGGGGAGGCGGTCTACGGCGTGTCGGGCTCGATGCTGTTCTCCCGCAACCCCATCACCGACGTGCGGCCGATCGGGACCCAGTGGGTCTCCTTCACGGCCGTCACCGAGGTGGACGGCGAGCCGGTCACCGTGGTGGTGACCCACCCCGAGTCGCCGATGGGGGACGGCAGCGGGTGGCGCTCGGACCACGAGGCGCTGCGCGGGGCGGTGCGGGAAGAGCGGCCGGACCTGGTGCTGGGGGACCTCAACGCCACCGTGGACCACGGTCGGTTCCGGCGCCTGCTGGCCACCGGCCTGCGGGACGCCGCGGAGGTGGCGAACTCCGGGTGGCAGCCGACGTGGCCCTCCGCGGGACAGGTCCGGGTCGCCGGGCTGGGCCTGCCGCGGCTGCTCGCCATCGATCACGTGCTCCTGGGGCGACGCTGGACGGCGACCGGGACCCGGGTGGTCGAGATCGCGGGCACCGACCACGCCGCGCTGGTCGCGGAGGTGGCCCTGCGCTGAGACCGCCGCGCAGCTAGCGGGGCGCGCACCGCCAGGACCGGCGGCACCTGTGACCCCGTGACCCGGGGCGCCGTAGGCTGACGGTGACATGAGTGCCCCCGCCCCCTCCGACACCGCCCCCTCCGGCACGGTCTACCTGGACCACGCCGCGACGACGCCCATGCTGCCGGTCGCCGTCGAGACGATGCGCCGGCACCTGCTGGAGGTCGGGAACGCCAGCTCGCTGCACGGTTCGGGCCGCGCCGCCCGCCGGGTGGTGGAGGAGAGCCGGGAGGCGATCGCGCAGGCGCTGAACTGCCGCCCGGGCGAGGTGGTGTTCACCTCCGGCGGGACCGAGTCGGACAACCTCGCCCTCAAGGGCATCCTGTGGGGACGCCAGGCCCAGGACCCGCGGCGCACCCGGATCCTGTCCAGCGCCGGTGAGCACCATGCCGTCCTGGACCCCCTGCACTGGCTTGCCGAGCGTGGTCAGGCCGAGGTGGAGCTGCTCCCCATCGACAGCGCGGGACGGCTCGACGTGGCTGCCATGCGCGCCGCGGTGGAGCGCGACCCGGAGTCGGTGGCCCTGATCTCGTTGATGTGGGCCAACAACGAGGTGGGGACCCTGCAGCCGGTCGAGGAGGTGGTGCGGATCGCCGCCGAGCACGGCATCCCGGTGCACACCGACGCGGTGCAGGCCGTGGGCGCGGTCCCGGTCGACTTCACGGCCAGCGGCGTCGACGCGCTCACCTTCACCGGCCACAAGCTCGGCGGCCCCTACGGCGTGGGCGCCCTAGTGGTACGCCGGGAGGTCCCGGTCACCGCCCTGCTGCACGGTGGGGGACAGGAGCGCGACATCCGCAGCGGCACCCTGAACCCGGCGGGCATCGCGGCGCTCGCCGCAGCGGTCCGGTCCGCGATCGAGCAGCAGCCCGCGCACGCCGCCCGGGTCGGGGCCCTGCGCGACGAGCTCGTGCGTCGGGTGCGCGAGGTGGTGCCGGACGCGCACCTGCACGGGGACCCCGGGCAGCGACTGCCGGGCAACGCCCACCTCGGCTTCCCCGACTGCGAGGGCGACTCGCTGCTGATGCTGCTCGACGCCCAGGGCATCGAGTGCTCGACCGGCTCCGCGTGCTCCGCCGGCGTGCCCCAGCCGTCCCACGTGCTGCTGGCGATGGGCTGCGACCCGGTGCAGGCCCGCCACTCGCTGCGCTTCTCCCTGGGTCACACCTCCACCGGATCCGACGTGGACGCGGCCGTGGCCGCGCTCGGGCCGGCCGTGGAGCGGGCCCGCCTGGCCTACGGGAGAGCGCTGTGAAGGTGCTGGCCGCCATGTCCGGCGGCGTGGACTCCGCGGTGGCCGCGGCCCGGGCGGTGGACGCGGGGCACGAGGTGACCGGCGTGCACCTGGCGCTGTCGCGCAACCCGGCGTCGTACCGCACGGGTGCCCGGGGGTGCTGCACCATCGAGGACAGCAACGACGCCCGCCGCGCCGCGGACGTCATCGGCATCCCCTTCTACGTCTGGGACCTCAGCGAGCGGTTCCACGCCGACGTGGTGGAGGACTTCATGGCCGAGTACGCCGCCGGCCGCACCCCCAATCCCTGCCTGCGCTGCAACGAGAAGATCAAGTTCGCCGCGGTGCTGGAGCGGGCGCTCGCGCTCGGCTTCGACGCGGTGGCCACCGGTCACTACGCCCAGCTCCGGACCGGGGAGGACGGCCTGATCGAGATGCACCGGGCCGTGGACCACGGCAAGGACCAGTCCTACGTGCTCGGGGTGCTGACCCAGCAGCAGCTCGCGCACTCGCTGTTCCCCCTCGGCGACTCCCGGAAGTCGGACGTGCGGCTGGAGGCCGGGCGCCGTGGGCTGCTGGTGGCCGACAAGCCCGACAGCCACGACATCTGCTTCGTCGCCGACGGCGACAACGCGGGGTGGCTGCGCGAGAAGCTGGCGGACCGGGCCCCGAGCTCGACCGGCACCTGGGGCGGCGACATCGTCGACGACGCCACCGGCGAGGTGCTGGGCACGCACGAGGGCACCTACGGGTTCACGATCGGTCAGCGCAGAGGGCTGCGCCTGGGCCGGCCCGCACCGGACGGGAAGCCCCGTTTCGTGCTCGACATCGAGCCGGTCACCGGCAACGTCCGCGTGGGCGGTCGGGAGCGACTGGGGGTGGACCACGTCGACGGCGTCCGGGCGCGCTGGTGCGGCACGGTCCCGTCCCGGCTGGAGGGCACCGTGCAGCTGCGGGCACACGGCGCGGAGCACCGCGCCGTCGTCGAGACCGACGGCGAGACGGTCAGCATCGAGCTGGTCGACCCTGCCGAGGGCATCGCACCCGGGCAGGCGGCGGTCATCTACTCCGGCACCCGGGTCGTCGGGTCCGCGACCATCTCGGCCACCCGCCGGGTGAGCGTGTGAGCGCCGCCACCGGCATCGGCTCCATGCCCGGCCCGGGCACCGACGACCCGGCACGGACGTACGCCGAGACGGTGCGCACGGTGCTCGGCGTGCTGGGGGAGCTGCCGCACGTTCCCGAGCTCCCCGGACGCGGAGCGGCGGCGACCATGACCGGTCGGGCGCTGGCCGTGGTCGAGGGACTCGGCGCCGACCTGCAGCCAGCAGGCTGGCGGCTCACCGACGCCGCCGGGGTGGACCTGCGCCGCGCCCGCTCCCTGCTGGCCCAGGACCTGGACACGGTCGAGGAGCTGGCCCAGGGCTACGTCGGCGACTTCAAGACCCAGCTGACCGGACCCTGGACCCTGGCGGCCACCGTGGAGAAGCACCGCGGCGACAAGGTGCTCTCCGACCACGGTGCCCGCCGTGACCTGGGGCAGGCGCTGGCCGAAGGGGTACGCGGGCACGTCGCGGACCTGCGGCGTCGGCTCCCCGGTGTGGAGCGGCTCATCGTGCAGGTCGACGAGCCGGCGCTCACCGCCGTCCTGGAGGCCACCGTGCCCACGGCCAGCGGCCTCGGCCGGCACCGCAAGGTCGACCTGCCCGAGGCGTCGGCGACGCTGACGGAGGTGCTGTCCGCCATCGCCGGGGCCGGGGCCGAGCCCTGGGTGCACAGCTGCGCGGCCCGGACGCCGCTGGACCTGCTCCGCGGGGCCGGGGCGCGCGGGCTCTCGGTGGACCTGGACCAGCTCGACGCCGCCGACCACGACCAGCTCGGCCAGGCGCTGGAGGCGGGGCTGAGCGTCGCCCTCGGCGTGGTCCCCACCGCCGAGCCCGCGCAGCCGGTCTCGGAGAAGGCGTCGGTCGAGCGGGTGCTGCGCTGGCTGGACATGCTCGGCTTCGGGCTGGACGAGGTCTCTGCCCAGCTGGTGATCACCCCGTCCTGCGGACTCGCGCGGGCCTCCCCGGCGTGGGCACGTGGTGCCCTGGAGCTGGCCGGAGCGACCGCCCGCGAGCTCAGCCACTGAGCTCGGCCACTGATCAGTGGACGCCGGCCCCTTCGGGGCCGTCGGTGGCCAGCTCCTCGTGCTTGACGTCCAGCCCGACCCAGATCAGGACCGAGGAGACCACCGCCATCCCGGCGCCCACCAGGAAGGCCATGGTGGCACCTCGGTGAACGCGGTCAGCGACGCCAGCTCGGCCACGGTGCTCTCGAACCGGGGTCCGAGCTGCTCGGCGACCAGGGCCGCCTTGGTGCTCCACCGCCGGTAGAGCGTGGCCTTGCTGGCACGGGCGGCGCTGGCGACCGCGTCCATCGTGAGGCGTCGTGGCCGAGGTCAGCCAGGACGTCGAGGGTGGCCTGCAGGATCTCCTGCTCACGCCCGATGTCGGGAGGGGACAAGCAGGTTTCACCGGCCTGTCCCCACCCACCGGAGCGCGGGTGTCGGTGCGGCCCGGCAAACTAGGGCCATGAGCACGCCCGAGGTCACCCCCGCCACCCCGGATGCCCGCGACCGCCACCAGGTGCTGTCAGAGGAGATCGAGGACGCACGCTGGGGCTACTACGTGCTGGACGCCCCCACCCTCGACGACGCCGACTTCGACCGGAGGATGCGTGAGCTCGAGGCGCTCGAGGAGGCGCACCCGGAGCTGCGCACGCCCGACTCGCCCACCCAGAAGGTCGGCGGTGCGGTCTCCACCGAGTTCACCCCTGTCGACCACCTGCGACCGATGGAGTCCCTCGACAACGCCTTCTCCTTCGAGGAGGTCCAGGCCTGGTACGCACGTCTGGCCCGCGACGGGATCGCCCAGCCCGACCTGCTCTGCGAGCTCAAGGTGGACGGGCTGGCGATCAACATCCTCTACGAGCAGGGCCGGCTGGTCCGCGCGCTGACCCGCGGCGACGGCCGCACCGGCGAGGACGTCACCCCCAACGTCAAGACCATCGACTCGGTGCCGCACCGGCTCACCGGCACCGAGGAGTTCCCCGTCCCCGAGCTGGTCGAGGTGCGTGGAGAGGTGTTCCTGCCCGCCGAGGCCTTCGAGCGGCTCAACTCCGCGATGGCCGACACCGGCAAGCCGCTGTTCGCCAACCCGCGCAACGCCGCGGCAGGCTCGCTGCGTCAGAAGGACCCCAGGGTCACCGCCACCCGGTCCCTGGGCATGGTCTGCCACGGGATCGGTGCTCGGCAGGGCTTCGAGCCGGCCACCCAGTCCGGCTCCTACGACGCCCTGCGTGCCTGGGGTCTGCCCACCTCCGACCAGGTGAGGGTGGTGCCGACGCTGGGTGAGGTCGAGGCCTTCATCGAGCACGTGGGGGAGCACCGGCACACCATCGTCGGCTACGAGATCGACGGCGTGGTGATCAAGGTCGACGACGTCACCCTGCAGCGGCGCCTCGGCTCGACCAGCCGGGCGCCGCGGTGGGCGATCGCCTACAAGTACCCGCCGGAGGAGGTCAACGCCAAGCTGCTCTCCATCGAGGTCAACACCGGCCGGACGGGCCGGGTGACGCCGTTCGGCGTCATGGAGCCCACCCGGGTGGCCGGTTCGACCGTGGAGCGGGCCACCCTGCACAACGCCCACGAGGTCAAGCGCAAGGACGTGCGCCCCGGAGACACCGTGATCCTGCGCAAGGCCGGGGACGTGATCCCCGAGATCGTCGGGCCGGTGCTGCCCCTGCGCCCCGACGGACTAGCGGAGTGGGTCATGCCGACCCGGTGCCCCTCGTGCGGCACGACGTTGGTGCAGCAGAAGGAGGGTGACAAGGACCTGCGGTGTCCCAACCACCGCGAGTGCCCCGCCCAGCTGCTGGACCGCGTCTTCCACGTCGCGGGTCGGGGCGCTTTCGACATCGAGGGACTGGGCAGCGAGGCCGCCGGAGCGCTGCTCCAGGCCGGGGTGATCGTCGACGAGGGCGACATCTTCGACCTCACCAGGGACCAGCTGCTCCGGACCGAGCTGTTCACCCGAGCCGCCAAGAAGACCGAGCTGGACGGCGCGACGTCCGGGCGCGTGCTCAGCGCGAACGGAGAGCGGCTGCTGGACAACCTCGACCGGGCCAAGGCGGCCCCGCTGTGGCGGGTCGTGGTCGCGCTCTCCATCCGGCACGTCGGCCCCACCGCGGCGCGTGCCCTGGCCACGGAGTTCGGGTCCCTGGACGCCATCCGCGACGCCGACGAGCAGCAGCTGGCCGACACCGAGGGCGTGGGCCCGACCATCGCGGCCTCGGTGCGCGAGTGGTTCGACGGCGAGCAGGGCGACTGGCACCGCGACATCGTGGAGAAGTGGCGGGCGGCCGGGGTCACCATGGCCGACGAGCGCGACGAGTCGGTCCCCCGCACCCTGGAGGGACTGACCCTGGTGGTGACCGGCTCCCTGGAGCGGTTCACCCGCGACTCCGCCAAGGAGGCGATCATCGCCCGCGGGGGCAAGGCCTCAGGCTCGGTGTCGAAGAAGACCGACTACGTGGTGCTCGGGGACAACGCCGGCTCCAAGGCGGACAAGGCCGAGCAGCTGGGGGTTCCGACCCTGGACGAGTCCGGCTTCGAGCGGTTGCTGGCCGAGGGTCCGGACGGGCTCTGAGCCCCACGGTCCGCCTCGCCGCGGTCGACCTTGGCACGGATCAACCCGGCGACGGCCGCCTGCTCGTTGGCGAACGGGTGGTAGAAGATCGCCTTGCTGGTGTTGTCTTTTCCGTTGACCCATGGGTCGGCCGAGCAGACGTCGTGCCCGCGGCTGGCGCGCGCCACGTTCACGTACTCCGCGCCGGTCCTGCTCGCCGCTCGCCGGATCACCGCGTTGAGCCGTCGGTTGAGCCCGCGCGAGTAGGCGTAGTCGCCCTTGGCTAGGGGGAGCTTGGCGCAGGTTCCCCGACGCGGCACCAGCTGGGGATAGCCCACCAGCAGGATCCTCGCCTCCGGGCTGCGCCGCTGGGCCCCCTTGACCACCTTGACGAGGCGCTTGCCGGTGCGTTCGGTCTGGTCCCGCAGCCGGTCGCCGCCGCCGGGCTTGCGGTTGGCGTCGCGGCACGGCGCGCCCGAGCGGTCGGTCTTGGCCAGCTGGGAGCAGTTGAAGATCAGGGCTGCGAAGACGCCGAAGTCGTTGCCACCGATCCCGATGGTCACCAGGTCGGTGTCCGCGGTCAGCGAGTCGAACTGGGGTGGGACCTCGACGCCGAAGGGGCGCTGGGTCTTGGTCATGTTGGTGGTGTCGGCGGCGCCGCAGCTCACGTCCACCACCTGGGTGCCGGGCCAGGACCTGGCCAGCACGGACGGGTAGTTGTTGGTCGAGCGGGTGCACACCAGGCCGGAGGGGTCGGGGTCCGGGACCCCGGTGGCGGCCGTGAAGGAGTCGCCGAGCGCCACGTACCGCAGCGGCGCAGCGGCGGTGGTTGCCTCCGAGCTCGGGGCTGCCGCGGGAGCGGCGCTGGGGGCGGAGCTGGGAACGGGGGCCGTCGCGGAGCCGGAGGCGCCGGAGGAGAGCGAGGCGCCGAGCAGCGTCAGCGCCACGACGGCGACGAGGCGGGGACGGCGTACGGCGCGACGCATGCGGGTGTCCTCTCGGGGGTGGTAACCCGAGGCTACGCGCGCGTCGGTGACCACCGGCCGGGCGCGCAGACCCAGCCCATAGGATGGAAGTCGATCTTCCCCGCACGCCTGGCAAAGGATGCTCCATGCCCGAAATCACCCGCGACGAGGTCGCTCACCTGGCGAACCTCGCCCGGATAGACCTGTCCGACGCCGAGCTCGACCACCTCGCCCCGCAGCTGAGCGTGATCCTGGAGTCGGTGGCGTCCATCAGCGAGGTGGCCAGCGCCGACGTCCCCCCGACGTCGCACGCCCTGCCGCTGACCAACGTCTTCCGCGAGGACGTCGTGGTGCCCGGCCTGACCGCCGAGCAGGCCCTGTCGGGGGCGCCCGCCTCGGAGCAGCAGCGCTTCTCCGTGCCGCGGATCCTGGGGGACGAGCAGTGAGCACCCAGCAGAGCAGCAACGAAGGAGCAGGCACCGTGGACTGGACCCGCAGGAGCGCCGCCGAGCTGGTCGAGGCCCTCGCCGCCGGCGAGGTGACCAGCGTCGAGCTGACCACCGCCTTCCTGGACCGCATCGCCGAGGTCGACGGCCAGGTCCGGGCCTTCCTGCACGTGGACGCCGAGGGCGCGCTGGCCACCGCCCGCGCCAGCGACGAGCGCCGTGCCGCGGGGGAGCTGCTGAGCAACCTGGACGGAGTGCCGATCGCGGTCAAGGACGTGCTGACCACCGCCGGTCTGCCCACCACCTGCGGCTCCAAGATCCTCGAGGGCTGGATCCCGCCGTACGACGCCACCGTGGTGCGCAAGCTCAAGGAGGCCGGCCTGCCGATCCTGGGCAAGACCAACATGGACGAGTTCGCGATGGGCTCCTCCACCGAGCACTCCGCCTACGGCCCGACCCACAACCCGTGGGACCTGGACCGCATCCCCGGCGGCTCCGGCGGTGGCTCCGCCGCCGCGGTGGCCTCCTTCCAGGCGCCCCTGGCGATCGGCACCGACACCGGCGGCTCCATCCGCCAGCCGGGCGCCGTGACGGGCACGGTCGGCGTCAAGCCGACGTACGGCGGGGTGTCCCGCTACGGCCTGGTGGCCCTGGCCAACTCCCTGGACCAGGCCGGGCCGGTCACCCGCACCGTCCTGGACTCCGCCCTGCTGCACGAGCTGATCGGCGGGCACGACCCGCTGGACAGCACCTCCATCCCCACCGAGATGCCCTCCTTCGTCGAGGCCGCCCGCGCCGGCGCCGGCAAGGACCTCACCGGAGTCAAGGTCGGGGTCATCACCGAGCTGCGCGGCGAGGGCTGGCAGCCCGGGGTGCTGGCCCGCTTCGACGAGGCGGTCGAGCTCATGGTCTCCGCCGGGGCGGAGGTCGTGGAGGTGTCCTGCCCGAACTTCGTGCACGCGATGGCCGCCTACTACCTGATCCTGCCCGCCGAGGCCTCCAGCAACCTGGCCAAGTTCGACGCGATGCGCTTCGGCCTGCGGGTGCTCCCCGAGGGCGTCGACGCGCCGAGCGCCGAGGAGGTCATGCGCGCCACCCGCGACGCCGGGTTCGGCGACGAGGTCAAGCGCCGGATCATCCTGGGCACCTACGCCCTGTCCAGCGGCTACTACGACGCCTACTACGGCCAGGCCCAGAAGGTGCGCACCCTGATCGCGCGCGACTTCGAGGCCGCCTTCGCCGAGGTCGACGTCCTGGTCTCCCCAACAGCGCCCACCACGGCCTTCAAGCTGGGGGAGAAGCTGGACGACCCGCTGGCGATGTACCTCAACGACCTGGCCACCATCCCGGCCAACCTGGCCGGCACCCCGGGCATCTCGGTGCCCAGCGGGCTGGCTGACGAGGACGGGCTGCCCGCCGGGCTGCAGGTGCTGGCTCCGGCGCTGGCCGACGACCGGCTCTACCGGGTCGGTGCCGCGGTCGAGGCACTGCTGGAGGAGAAGTGGGGTGGTGCGATCCTCGACCGCGCCCCTGAGCTGAAGGGAGCGTCGGCATGAGTGGTCTCGACGAGCGTTCGACCGAGCTGGTCTCCTTCGAGGAGGCGCTGGAGAAGTACGACCCCGCGATGGGCCTGGAGGTCCACGTCGAGCTGAACACGCTCACCAAGATGTTCTGCGGCTGCCCGACCGAGTTCGGCGCCGAGCCCAACACCCAGGTGTGCCCCACGTGCCTGGGCCTGCCCGGCGCGATGCCGGCGGTGAACCGCAAGGCGGTGGAGAGCGCCATCCGCATCGGCCTGGCCCTGAACTGCGACATCGCCGAGTGGTGCCGGTTCGCCCGGAAGAACTACTTCTACCCGGACATGCCGAAGAACTTCCAGACCTCCCAGTACGACGAGCCCATCGCCTTCGACGGCTTCATGGACGTCACCATCGAGGGCACCGACGGTGAGCCGGAGACCTTCCGGGTCGAGATCGAGCGGGCCCACATGGAGGAGGACACCGGCAAGACGCTGCACGTCGGTGGCGCCACCGGTCGCATCCACGGCGCCGACTACTCCCTGGTCGACTACAACCGCGCCGGCATCCCGCTGATCGAGATCGTCACCCGCCCGATCATGGGCGCCCGTGACCGGGCCCCCGAGATCGCCAAGGCGTACGTCGCCCAGCTGCGCCAACTGATCGTCGCCCTCGGGGTCTCCGACGCCCGCATGGACCAGGGCTCGATCCGGGCCGACGTCAACCTCTCCCTGGCGCCCAAGGGCACCGGGGGCCTGGGCACCCGCACGGAGACCAAGAACGTCAACTCGCTGCGCTCGGTGGAGCGGGCGGTGCGCTACGAGATGCGCCGGCACGCCGCGGTGCTGGAGTCCGGGTCCTCGATCCTGCAGGAGACCCGGCACTGGCACGAGGACACCGGCGTGACCACCAGCGGACGCGAGAAGTCCGACGCCGAGGACTACCGCTACTTCCCCGAGCCCGACCTGGTGCCGGTGGCGCCGTCACGCGAGTGGGTGGAGGAGCTGCGCGGCACGCTGCCGGAGAACCCGACCCAGAAGCGGGCGCGGCTGCAGGCTGAGTGGGGCTTCTCCGACCTGGAGATGCGCGACACCGTCGGCGCGGGCGCCCTGCTGCTGATCGAGGAGACGATCGCGGCCGGGACCACCCCGCAGGCCGCCCGCAAGTGGTGGCTGGGCGAGATGGCCCGCCGCGCCAACGAGACCGGGACCGAGATCGACGCCCTGGGCGTCACCCCCACCCAGGTCGCGCAGGTGCAGAAGCTGGTCGACGCGGGCACCCTCAACGACAAGCTGGCCCGACAGGTCTTCGACGGCCTGCTGGCCGGTGAAGGCAGCCCCGAGGAGATCGTCGCGGCCCGCGGCCTGGCGATCGTCTCTGACGACGGCGCGCTGGGGGCCGCGGTCGACAACGCCATCGCGGCCAACCCGGACGTGGCCGACAAGATCCGGGACGGCAAGGTGGCTGCGGCCGGTGCGCTCATCGGTGCGGTCATGAAGGAGATGCGCGGTCAGGCTGACGCCGGCCGGGTGCGCGAGCTGATCCTGGAGAAGCTGGCCTGAGCCCGCCCCGCGGACCCCGGGCGGGGTCCGTGGGGAGCAGGCGTAAGGTGTGTGCGTCGCGGCAGCCGTCGCGACGCACTCACGCTCACAGGTGGGGGAAGCCGGTCCAAGTCCGGCGCTGACCCGCAACCGTAGGCACGGTCTGATACGTGCAAGCCGGAACACCCGCTGTGCTGCGTCCGAACATTCGCTGTCGTGGAACACGGCGGGTTCGATCCCAGTGTGGACCGACCCGTCAGCAGCGGGAAGGAACACAGATGTCTGATCGTCTTCGCCTGTTCGCCGCAGGAGCCGCCTCGGTGGTCCTGGTCGCCGTCGGGGCCAGTGCCTGTGGGAGCGACTCCCAGGAGGGCGGGACCGATCCGGTCCCGGCGAACGCCCCCGCCGCCAGCACCGGCGCGAGCGACCTGCGCGCCCTCGAGCTGGCCGCGGACTGGCTGGTCGGCAACCTCAACGCCGACGGCCTGCTGGAGAACACCAGCGCCTACCAGGGCAAGACCTCCACCAGCGTCAACGTCGGCTCCAGCATCGACCTGGTGCTCGGGCTCTCCGCCTCCGGCCTGCTGGCCCAGGAGGCCACCGCCGTCACCGACGCCGTGGCGCAGGAGCTCCCGGCGTACGTCGGCTCGGGCGGCGAGCTCTACTCCGGGCCGTCGGCCAAGGCGCTGAGCCTGGCGGTCGACCAGGGACGGGACCCGCACGACTTCGGCGGCCTGGACCTGCAGGCCAGGGTCGAGGACAGCGTCGCCACGAAGAGCCGGATCGCCGGCCGTCTGGCGGACCAGTCGGAGTTCGGCGACTACGCCAACTCGATCGGCCAGTCCTACGCCGCGGCGGCCCTGGCCGCGGTGGGGAGCGATCGGGCCGAGTCGGTCACCGACTTCCTGCTGGCCCAGCAGTGCCAGGAGGGGTTCTTCCGCCTCGCCTTCGCCGCCAAGGGTGCGGTCGAGCAGGGATGCGACGCGGACGACTCGCTGCCAGCGGAGCAGGCTCCGGACACCACCGCGCTGGTCGCCGTGCAGCTGGCTCCGCTCGCCGAGGACGACGAGCAGGTCCAGGACGCTCTGGCAGCCGCCACCGAGTGGCTCCTGGCGCAGCAGGCGGACGACGGCTCGTTCGCCGATCCCGAGAACGGGACCAACTCCAACACCACAGGCCTGGCCGGGTGGGCCCTGCTCGAGCTCGGCGAGGACGACGCCGCTGCCCGGGCCGCAGCTTGGGTCCGCGATCTGCAGGTCGGCCAGGGCGGGGGCTCGGACGAGGAGTCACTGGGGAAGCTGGCGGGGGAAACCGGGGCGCTCGCCTACGACGAGGCGAGCCTGGCCGAGGGCCGCGAGTACGGTCTGGCGGACCCGCTCGACCGGTCGCCGTGGGTCGTCGCCGGGGTCCAGGCGTTCCCGGTCCTGGCCGCCGCCCCGGCGGCGGAGGAGTCCGAGTGACCCACCGCCCGGCCTACCGCCTGGTGCAGCGCCTGGCCCACCGCCTGGCCGGCGCGGGTCTGAGCCTGCTCGTGGTGGGCGGGGGTGTCGGCGCCGCCGGACCGGCTGCGGCGACCCCCGCGGACTGTCCGTCCCAGGGCACCACCGTGGTCGTCGACTTCGCCGAGCTTGCCGAGGACGCCGAAGACGCCGTACGCACCGGGTGCGACCCGGCGGTGGCCGACCAGCGAGCCTCGGAGAGCGTCGCGGACGCCGGCTTCGACCTCACCTATGCCACCCGGGACCCGGGCTTCATCTGCCGGGTGGGTGGGCTCCCCGCGGGCGACCCGTGCGTCAACGCCGCCCCGGCCGACGCCTTCTGGAGCCTGTGGTGGGCCGACGCCGATGGCGACTGGGTCTACTCCAGTCGCGGTGGCGGCACGCTGCGCAGCCCCGCGGGCGGCTACCTCGCCCTGGCCTGGCACCAGGGTGCGGGCGAGGCCGAGCCGCCGGCACTCAGCCCGGCGGACAGTGTGGACGCCGGTGGGGACACCGCCCCGAACTCGGGGTCGGTCCGGCCCGAGACCGATGACGGCTCGCTCCCGCTCTGGGTCCCGGTGATCGCGCTGGGCGCCCTGCTCGGCGCCGGTGCGGTCCTCACCGTGCGGCGCAGGAGGGCCTGAGGCATGCGCGTGCCCAGGGAGCTGCACCCGGTGGCCTGGTGGGTCTGGGCCGCGGGACTGGCGACCGCAGCCTCGGCCACGACCAACCCGTGGCTGCTGGCTCTCGTGGCCGCCGTCACCTGGGTGGTCGTGGCAGGCTGTCGCGGCGACGGCACCTGGGCGCGCGCGTTCCGCCTGTACTTGTGGCTGGCGGCCATCACCGTGGTGATCCGGGTGCTCTTCCGGATCCTGCTCGGCGGGGTCGACGGTGGGCACGTGCTGGTCCGGCTGCCGGCGATCACGTTGCCCGAGTGGGCCGCCGGCATCCGGCTGCTGGGACCGGTGACCCGGGAGGCGGTACTGGCGGGTCTCTACGACGGGATGCAGTTGGCCTGCATCCTGCTGGCGTTCGGTGCCGCGAACGCGCTGGCCAACCCCAAGCGGCTGCTGAAGTCACTGCCGCCGGCGCTCTACGAGATCGGCACCGCTCTGGTGGTCGCGGTCTCGGTGCTGCCGCAGCTGGCCGACAGCGTGCAGCGGGTCAGGCACGCCCAGGAGCTGCGGGGCAGTGGGGCCGGGCTCGTCGGGGGACGGCGCAGGCGCCGTGTCCGGGGCCTGCGGCGGCTGCTGGTCCCGGTGCTCGAGGACGCCTTCGAGCGGTCCATGGCACTCGCGGCCGGCATGGACGCGCGCGGCTATGGCCGGACCGGCACCGCCACGCCGGGGGAGCGCCGCGTCTCCGGGTCGCTGATGGTGGCCGCGCTGCTGGGCACCTGTGTCGGCGTCTACGGATTCCTGGACACCACGACGCCGCGCTGGCTCGGCTTGCCGATGCTGGCACTCGGTGCTCTCTGCGCGATCCTCGCGCTGGTCAGTGCCGGTCGGCGCGTGGGGCGCACCCGCTACCGCCCCGACCGCTGGCAGGCCGAGGAGATCCTGGTGGCCGTATCCGGGATGGCGACCGGCCTGGGCCTCATGTGGGTGGCGCGAGCCAGCATGGCAGTGGCCCACCCCGGGGTCGTCGCGGCGCCCAGCCTCGACCTGGCGGCGCTGCTGGTGCCTTTCGCCGCGCTGCTGCCGGTGCTCGTCGCACCCCCCTCGCCGACGGTCGCGAACCGTCAGCCGGCTGGGCCACCTGCGCCACCTGCGCCACCTGCGCCACCGATGCCACCGATGCCACACCCTGCCGGTGCTGCCCACGGCGCCGCTTCCCTGGAGGTTCCCCGATGATCGAGCTGCGCCGCCTGCGGTTCTCCTACCCGGGGCGTGAGGTGCTCGCCGGCATCGACCTCGACATCGAGGAGGGTGAGCTGGTGCTCCTGGCCGGGTCCACCGGGGTCGGCAAGTCCACGCTGCTCGGCGTCGTCTCCGGGCTGGTCCCGGAGTACACCGGCGGCACCCTGAGCGGGGACGTGCTGCTGGACGGCGTCAGCATCATCGAGCGCCCGGCCCGGGAGCGGGCCGCAGACATCGGGTACGTCGGTCAGAACCCGGCCGCCTGGTTCGTCACCGACACGGTGGAGGAGGAGGTCGCCTACGGGATGGAGCAGCTCGGCCTTCCCGCGGCGACCATGCGCCGCCGGGTCGAGGAGACCCTCGACCTCCTCGGCATCGCCGACCTCCGGCACCGGGACCTGCGGACCCTGTCCGGGGGCGAGCAGCAGCGGGTGGCGATCGGCTCCGTGCTGACCATGCATCCTCGGCTGCTGGTCCTCGACGAGCCCACGTCCGCGCTCGACCCGACCGCCGCCGAGGACGTGCTGGCCACGGTGACCAGGCTGGTGCACGACCTGGGGCTCTCGGTGCTGGTGGCCGAGCACCGGCTGGAGCGGGTGGTGCCGTTCGCGGACCGGATGGTGCTGCTCCGCCCCGACGGCACGGTGCACGTGGACGTGCCCCAGGTGGTGCTGCTGGACTCCCCGGTGGCCCCGCCCCTGGTCGAGCTCGGCCGAGCGGCCGGGTGGTCGCCGTTGCCGCTGACCGTGCGTGATGCCCGCCGGCGTGCCCGCGAGCTGAGCGCCCGGCTCGCGGAGACCTTGGGCGAGGGGGCCACGACCGTCCCCGTCGGCGCCGAGACCCCCGACGCCGAGACCCCCGACGGCGCCGTGCTCACCGCCCGCGACCTCGTGGTGGCGCACGGCCGCACCCCGGTGCTCCGGGGAGTGGACCTCACCCTGGCTCCGGGGCGGGTCACCGCCCTGATGGGACGCAACGGCTCGGGCAAGTCGACCCTGCTGTGGGCGCTCCAGGGTCGCCTGGGCCGCGTCTCGGGCCGGGTGCGCGTCAACGGCGCCGACCCGCACGCGCTGAGCAGGGCCGAGCGGCGTCGCCACACCGGGATGGTCCCGCAGACCGCCGCAGACCTGCTCTACCTGGAGACCGTGGGCGAGGAGTGCGCGGACGCGGACGCCGACGCCGGTGCCCCGGGTCGGTGCCGCGAGATCCTCGACCGGCTCGCCCCCGGCATCGACGACCGAACGCACCCCCGGGACCTCTCCGAGGGACAGCGCCTGGCCCTGGCGGTCGCGGTGGTGCTGGTCTCCCGACCGCCGGTGCTGCTGCTCGACGAGCCCACGCGCGGCCTGGACTACCCGGGCAAGCGGGCCCTCGCCGAGATGCTGCGCAGCCTGTGCGACGAGGGGCACGCGGTGCTGGTGGCCACTCACGACGTGGAGTTCGTGGCCCAGGTGGCCGACCAGGTCGTGGTGCTGGCCGATGGCGAGGTCGTCTCCGCCGGGCCCACGCTCCAGGTGGTGGTCGAGTCGCCGTCGTTCGCCCCCCAGGTGCACAAGGTGCTGGGGTCGCCGTGGCTGCAGGTCGGGCAGGTGACCGCAGCCCTGGCCACGGTGGGGGGCCCCGGATGACCGCGGTGCGGATCGGACCGCGCAGCGCCCTCGTGCTGGCGCTGGTCTCGGTGCTGGGACTGATGATGCTGGGGTGGCCGTTCCTGCTGGACGTGCCGGACGGCGCCAGGGTGGATCCTCCGTTCCTCTTCCTGGCGCTGCTGCCGCTCCTGATGGTGATGGTGCTCGCGGAGATCACCGAGGGCGGGATGGACGCCCGGGTGCTGGCGGTCCTGGGGCTGCTCTCGGCCATCAACGGCGTCGCCCGGGGGCTCGGCGCCGGCGTGGCCGGGCTGGAGCTGATCTTCTTCCTGCTCATCCTCGGGGGCCGGGTCTTCGGTCCCGCCTTCGGGTTCATCCTGGGGGCCACGTCGCTCTTCGTCTCGGCGCTCTTCACCGCCGGGGTGGGACCGTGGCTGCCCTTCCAGATGCTGGTGGCGGGGTGGGTCGGGATGGGTGCCGGCCTGCTGCCGCGGCGGCTGTCGGGCCGCGCCGAGATCGTGGTCCTGGTGCTCTACGGGATCCTGTCGGCCTATCTCTACGGCCTGGTGATGAACATGTGGGGGTGGCCGTTCATGCTGGGCATCGAGGTGCCGGGCCGCGAGGCCACCGAGCTCTCCTTCGTCGCCGGAGCGCCGGTGCTGGAGAACCTGCACCGGTTCGCCATCTACACCCTGGTCACCTCGACCGGGGGATGGGACACCGGTCGGGCGCTGACCAACGCGGTGGCGATCGCCGTGCTCGGACCGTCGGTGCTGGCCACGCTGCGGCGGGTCGCCCGGCGCGCGGTGGTGGTCCGGGTCAGCGATCCAGCGTGACCTGAAGGATCCGGTCGTCCTGCGAGGACGGCGTACCCCGCCCGTCGCGGTTGGACGTGGTGACCCACAGCGTGCCGTCGGGCGCACTGGCCACGGTGCGCAGCCGCCCGTAGTCCCCCACGAAGTGGGACTTGGCCCGCCCGACGCCGTCCGCGGTCACGGGCACCTGCCACAGCCGGGTGCCGCGCAGGGCGCCGAGCCACAGCGACCCCTCCGCCCAGGCCAGCCCGGAGGGGGAGGCCACGTCGGTGCTCCACACGGCCACCGGGTCGGTGAACCCCTCGGCCGGGACCCCCGGGTTGTCCGCAGCACGCCCCTCGAGACCGGGCCAGCCGTAGTTCCTGCCCTTCTCCACCAGGTTCAGCTCGTCCCAGGTGCTGTCCCCGAACTCGCTGGCCCAGAGCCGCTGCTCGTCGTCCCACGCCAGGCCCTGCACGTTGCGGTGTCCCCAGCTCCACACCGGCGAGTCCGGGTCCGGGTTCCCGGGCGCGGGGTCACCGTCGGGCGTGATCCGCAGGATCTTGCCGCCGAGGGAGTCCCGGTCCTGGGCGAGGTCGCGCTCACCCGTCTCGCCGGTCGAGGCATAGAGGTAGCCGTCGGATCCGAAGAGGATCCGTCCGCCGTCGTGGACGGAGCCCTTGGGGATGCCGGCGAGCACCGGCTCGGCGGGACCGAGGTCGTCCCCGTTCAGCTCGGCCCGCATGATCCGGTTGTCGTCGGCCGCGGTGACGTAGAAGTAGAGCAACCGGTCGGAGTCGAAGTCCGGGGAGGTGGCCACGCCGAGCAGGCCGCCCTCCACGGCCGGGTCCGCCGCGTCGATCGTGCCGATCTCCGAGACGTCCCAGGTCCCACCCTTCGCCACCAGTCGCAGCACCCGGGCGCTGTCCCGCTCGGTGACCACGGCCGAGCCGTCAGGCAGGAAGGCGATGCCCCAGGGGACCTCCAGCCCGGTGGCGATCGTCCCCGTGACGCTCGGGCGGGCCGGCCCCCGCGCGCTCGAGGCGTCCGAGGGCTCGGGCGTGGCAGCACCGCTGGGCTGGCCGCTGGTCTGGCCGCTGGTCGGGGCCGTCGCCGACGGGTCGGCGTCCGAGGTGGACTCGGACTGGTCGGTCCCGCATCCGGCGAGCAGGAGCGCGGCAGCCAGGGCCGCGGCTGCCAGGATGCGGGGCGCGGAGCTGTGGGCCTTGGACATCGGTTCTCCAGACGAGCAGGGGAGAACCACCCTACAAAGCGGTGCCAGCGCCCCTACGGATGCTCCAGGAGCTCGGTGTCCCGGTCGCGGGTCGAGTCGGCGTACCGGGTGGCGCCCGCGCTGGCGGCCACCACGCAGGCGATGGCCAGCCACTGCAGGCCGGTCAGGGACTCTCCCAGGACCAGCAGGGCCGCCAACGCGGCCACGGCCGGCTCGACACTCATCAGGATGCCGAAGAGTGCGGCGGGCAGGGTGCGCAGCGCCACCAGCTCCAGGCTGTAGGGGATCACCGAGCTCAGCAGGCCGATCAGCGCACCCAGCGCCAGCACCTCCGGCTTCAGGATGCCCGCCAGGTCGCTGGCCAGGGCGAACGGCGCGAGCAGCAGGGCAGCGCCGGTGCTCGCCACCGAGAGCCCTTCGAGACCCGGCCACCGGCGCCCGGTCTGGGCGCTGAGCAGGATGTACGCCGCCCAGCAGCCGCCTGCCACCAGGGCGAAGGCGACGCCGAGCGGGTCCAGGTCGGCTCGCTCCCAACCCAGCGCGACCACGCCCAGCGCGGCCAGGGCCACCCAGATGAGGTCGCGCGGTCGACGCGAACCGGCCAGGGCGACCGCGAGCGGTCCGATCAGCTCGATGGTGACCGCGACCCCCAGCGGCAGCCGTGCGAAGGACTGGTAGAACGCCCAATTCATCAGGGCGAGCGTGCTGGCGAACCCCGCCACCACCAGCCAGTCCTGCCGGCTGCGTCCGCGCAGGCGGGGCCGGGCTATCAGCAGGAGCAGCACCGCGCTGGCGGTCAGCCGCAGCCACACCAGCGCGGTGGGCTCCACCTGGGTGAAGAGGTCCTTGGCCACGGTGGCGCCCAGCTGCACCGAGGCGATGCCGGCCAGCACGAGCCAGACGGCCCGCTTCACCCCTCGTCCCCGGTGGGGGGCGCGACGGTCTCGACCGTCTCGTCCTCGCGCAACCGGTCGATCAGCTGCTCGGCGATGGCCTTCTCGCTCTCGAAGTGCGCCAGCCCCCAGTCCGCCACCAGGGAAGGGTAGCGAAACGGCTGGCCCACCGCGTCCGCCCCACGAAGGGAGTCGCGCACCTCGAGCAGGTCCGCGCGGGCGCGTGCCACGTCCTCGAGGTAGCTCTCCAGCATCTTCGTCAGGCGGCCTGGGTCCGAGAGGTGGCCGATCATCAGGCGCAGCGCCTGCGGGTGCTTGAAGATCGGGAACCCGGCATCGGTGTCGTCCATCCAGCTCTCGAGCTCCCGGCGTCCCCGGGCGGTGAGGGTGTACGTCGTGCCGCGGCCCTGCCCGCGACGGTGCAGCAGGCCCTCGTCGGTCAGCCGTGCGAGCTCGGAGTACACCTGGCTCATCGCAGGTGACTGCCAGTAGAAGCGCAACGTGTTGTTCGCCCGTTGCTTGAGCTCGTAGCCGGTCAGCTCGTCCCCGAAGGTCAGCAGTCCCATCAAGGCGTACGAGGTGATCGGAAGGTCTTGCGCTGGCATGTGACAAGCGTACTATTCCTTTTAGGAAGAGATGGGGAGAGGCCTATGCGAGAGCACGATCAGTCCACGGGACCGGCCATCGAGGCGCTGGACCTGGTGAAGCACTTCGGTGAGACCGTCGCGGTCGACGGGGTGAGCTTCTCGGTGCCCACGGGCACGGTGCTGGGGCTCCTGGGCCCCAACGGGGCGGGCAAGACCACCACGGTGCGGATGATGACCACGCTCACCACCCCGACCAGCGGTACGGCGCGGGTGGCGGGCCACGACGTGGTCGCAGACCCTCGCGGCGTACGGCGCTCGATGGGGCTGACCGGTCAGACCGCGACCGTCGACGAGCTGCTGACGGGGCGGGAGAACCTGCGGCTGATCGGCCAGCTCTACGGTCTGGACCGGGGCACGGTGAAGCGGGTCTCCGACGACCTGCTCGAGCGGTTCTCGCTCAGCGAGGCCGGCAACCGGGTGGTCAAGACCTACTCGGGTGGCATGCGACGCCGGCTCGACCTGGCGGTCAGCCTGGTCGCCACGCCTCCGGTGCTCTTCCTCGACGAGCCGACGACCGGACTGGACCCGCGCAGCCGGGTGGAGCTGTGGGACGTGCTGCGCGAGCTGGTGCGCGACGGCACGACCTTGCTGCTGACCACGCAGTACCTCGAGGAGGCCGACCAGCTCGCCGACAACATCGTGGTCATCGACCACGGGGGGATCATCGCCGAGGGGACGCCGTTGCAGCTCAAGGACGCCTCCGGCAAGGCGGCACTGGTCGTCACCGTCTCCAACGCGGCGGACGTGGGGCGCGCCACGGAGCTGATGCGTCGCGTGGTGCCCTCGGTCCACGTGGACGAGCCGGCCCGCCGGCTCACCGCGCCCGCCCAGGGGTTGGGAGACATCACCGAGGTGGCCGCCATCTTCGAGACCAGTGGCATCGAGCTCGACGACCTCGGACTGCAGCGGCCGAGCCTCGACGACGTGTTCCTGCACCTGACCGGGCGGCGTGCCGAGGACGGTGACGCCGACTCCGGAGAGGAGTCCGAGCTGGAGGAGGTGTCCGCATGAGCACCGAGACCGTGCGCCCCGCCGCCGGGCCGCCTTCGTTGGAGCGTCCGCAGATCCACCAGACCAACCTGCTGCAGCAGTCCCTGGCCATCACCCGGCGCAACCTGATCCACATCAAGCGGATGCCCGAGATGCTGATGGACGTCACCGTGCAGCCGGTCATGTTCGTGCTGCTCTTCGCCTACGTCTTCGGTGGGGCCATCGCGGTGCAGGGGGCCTCGTCCGGCTACCGCGAGTGGCTGCTGGGCGGGATCATGGGGCAGACGATCGCGTTCGCCTCCTTCATCGTGGCCGTCGGCCTGACCGCCGACATCGACAAGGGCATCGTGGACCGGATGCGGTCCCTGCCGATCCATCCCTCAGCGGTGCTGGTCGGGCGCAGCCTGTCCTCGCTGATCCACTCCAGCCTGGGCATCGTGGTGATGTCGCTGACCGGGCTCATCGTGGGCTGGCGGATCCGAGGTTCCTTCCTGGACGCGGTGCTGGCCTACGCACTGCTGTTGCTCTGGGGCTTTGCGATGGTCTGGGTCGGCATCCTGGCCGGGTCCTCCCTGCGCTCGGTGGAGGCGGTGAACGGCGTCATGTTCACCACGATCTTCCCGCTCACCTTCCTCTCGAACGCGTTCGCGCCGACTGAGGAGATGACCCCGTTCCTGCGCACCGTCGCGGAGTGGAACCCGGTGTCCTCCCTGGTGCAGGCGGTGCGTGAGCTGTGGGGGAACACGGCCGCCGCCCCGGCGGACGCCGCGCTGCCGCTGCAGCACCCGGTGCTGGCCACGCTCATCTGGACCGTGGCGCTCACCGCGGTGCTGGCGCCGCTGTCGTTGCGTGCCTTCCGCAAGCGGACCCAGCAGTAGTCGCTCGTCCGGTACGCCGGCGACGAGCAGCAGAGCCAAGATCGCGGATCGAGGATCGAGGGAGAGCACGAGATGACGACGACGCTGTTGCTGGTGGGGACCCGCAAGGGCCTGTGGATCGGCACCTCCGACGAAGCCCGTCACGACTGGTCGTGGACGGGTCCGCACTTCCCGATGGAGGAGGTCTACTCGGTCCTGCTCGACGGGAGGGGCGACCGCCCGCGGCTGTTCGCCGGCTGCTCGTCGAGCTGGTTCGGTCCGCAGGTCAGACGCTCGGACGACCTCGGGCAGACCTGGGAGGAGACCCCGAACGGCGCGGTCCGCTTCCCCGACGACACCGGGGCGGCACTGGAGCGGGTGTGGCAGCTGGTACCCGGGGTGGAGGACGGGGTGATCTGGGCTGGCACCGAGCCGGGCGCCGTCTTCCGCTCCGAGGACCGGGGCGAGACCTTCGAGCTGGTGCGCGGGCTCTGGGAGCATCCCCAGCGGTCTGAGTGGGGAGAGGGCTTCGGCGGCCAGGCGTTCCACACGATCCTGCCCCACCCGAGCGACCCGGGGTCCGTGCTGGCCGCGATCTCGACCGGCGGGGTCTACCGCTCCGTGGACGGGGGAGCGAAGTGGGCTCCGGCGAACCAGGGGATCAAGGCCGAGTTCATGCCGGGGGACCGCCACTTCCCCGAGTTCGGGCAGTGCGTCCACAAGGTCGCCCGCGACCCGGTCGACCCCGCGAGGCTCTTCCTGCAGAACCACGGCGGGGTCTACCGCTCGGACGACGAGGGGGACTCCTGGGAGTACATCGCCGACGGGCTGCCCTCGGAGTTCGGGTTCGCGATGATCACGCATCCGCGCAAGCCCGCCACCGCCTTCGTCTTCCCGATCGCCGACGCCGGCGCGCGGTGGCCCGTGGACGGTCACGCCCGGGTGTTCCGCACCGCCGACGGGGGAGACTCGTGGACCGAGCTGGGGTCCGGATCCCTGCCGGACGCATACTTCGCCGCCGTGATGCGTGACGCGATGTGCGCCGACACCCTCGACCCGGCCGGGCTTTACTTCGGCGGTCGCAACGGGGCCGTCTGGGCCTCCCCCGACGAGGGGGAGACCTGGCAGGAGGTGCACAAGGACCTGCCCGACGTGCTGGTTGTCCGGGCGGCGGTGCTTGCCTGAGCTGCTCCTATCGTCTGCGGTGGAAGCGGTGCTCCCCGGAGGTGTGCTCACGTAGGTCCCAGCCCGGGTCGTGGGCCCGACGGTGGTGATGCCCGCACAACGGCAGCCCGTTGCCCAGATTGGTCCGCCCACCTTGGGACCACGCCAACCGGTGGTGGTGGACCTCGCACCAGGAGAACGGCCGCTCACACCCCGCGACCGCACAGCTGTCATGGACCAGGGAAAGCGCCCGGCGTTGCGCGGTGGAGTGCAACCGGCGTTCTCGACCCAGGTCCAGAGGTTCGGACCGTCCCCCCAGCACCGCCGGGACCAGCCCCGCCTCGCACGCCAACCGCCGGGCCTCCCCGGCGGTGACCCGCACCCCGGACTCCAGCCGAGCCGCGCCGATCCCGTCCAGCAACCCCGCCAGGTCCATCGTGACCAGCACCGACGCCGTCGCTCCGGCGTGCCCGGTGCTGGGCAGGTGCTCGATCAGCTCACACAACGCCGCACCCTGGACCTCGGGGAACGACACACTCTCCCCGATCCCCGGGGCGGTCTCATCGACCACCGGCCGGCCGTTGTTGTCCCGGCCCACCCGCCGCGGGCTGGTCAACCGGCCCAGGACCGTGTCCAACAGGTTCCCGTGCAGCTCCGGGATCCGGAACCGCCCCGACCACGTCCCGTCCCCGTTGTCGTGCAACGACAGGTACGTCTCCACCTCGGCGCCCTTGCGTTCCCGGGTCAACATCGCCTGCTCGTGCTCATCGGCCAGCTCCGGGTCGACCGGGTCGAACATCCGCCGCGCCGCCTGCCGCAGCCGGGTCGCGTTCATGCCCCGCCCCGACCGAGTCCCCTCCCCGGTCGCCTTGCCCACCAACACCTCCTCCGCCGCCCGAAGCTGCTCGGGCGTGGCGCGGGCCGGAGCCTGCTCCGCAGCGTTCACGATCACCCGCACCTGGTCAGCCCGCAACCGACCCGCCGCGAACGCCTCCCGCGTGACGGCGTACTTGGTCGCCAACAGCTCCCCCAACCGCACCCCCGCGGCCTGCGAGGCCCGCGTCGAGCCCAACAACCCCGCCAACCAGGCATCGGTCCCCGTCGCGGCCCCACCATGCACGGGGTCCTCGGCCACTCGCCGCGCCTGCGCCTCGGCCGAGAGCGCCAACCGCAACGCCGTGGCCTGAGACTCCAACCCCGCCACCTGCTCCAACGCCGCCGACAACTCACCGGTCCCCAACGACCCCGACGGCATCCCCGCCGCGGACGCCACCAATCCCCGCGCCCGCGCCAAGTCGGCCACCACGCACCCAGCAGCAGCCCCAGGGACGCCAGCGGCACCGCTGATGCCACCTGCACCGTCAGAGCCGGACTCCGCACTCAACCGCGGCGCAGGCACAACGCCCGCCACCCGATCCCGCACCCCATTCGCTGTCATACCTCTAGCCAACCGACGCCCACCGACAGCCAACGCTCTGGATCTCACATGACGGGACACTAAACAAAACTTTGTTCGATCGAGTTCTAGCGCCGTCCGGTGGCGCACTCCGGCACAATGCCCCCATGGAGTCGACGTACGACGGGACCGAAGGTGGCTTCGGGACGCTTCTTGTGACCCGCGTCGCGCCCCAGGGCTGGAAGCGTCTGCGAGACGTCCGCCTGGCGGCCCTGGCCGAGTCGCCGGAGATGTTCGGCTCGAGCCTGGCCAGGGAGCAGGGCTTCGACGAGGCGGAGTGGCGCCGACGAGCGGCACGCCCGGCCACCTTCCTGGCGCGCCGGGACGGGCTCGACGTCGGTATCGCCGGTGCCTACGAGCTCGACGGGGACTGGCACTTGGCGGGCATGTGGATCGCCCCGAGCGTGCGTGGCACGGGTGTGGTCGAGGCCCTCGTCGACGCCTGTGAGTCCGTGGCTCGAGAGGCCGGGGCCACCACGGTCGCGCTCGGGGTGATGGAGGACAACCCCCGGGGGCGGCACGCCTACCTCAGGCTCGGCTACCGGCTCACCGGCGAGCGCGAGCACGTCCGCGATGGCCGGGACGAGCTGCAGATGGTCAAGGCCCTGATCTCGAGCGCGCAGCCTTGAGACCAGGCGGAGGGACGTCCGGGTGAAGACGTAGCCTTGCCGCCATGACCTCGTCCGACCAGACCGACCAGCAGGCCGCCGCAAAGCCCGACATGAAGCCCCGTTCCCGGGACGTCACGGACGGGCTCGAGAAGGCCGCCGCGCGCGGCATGCTCCGCGCGGTCGGGATGGGTGACGACGACTGGGTCAAGCCGCAGATCGGCGTCGCCTCGAGCTGGAACGAGATCACCCCCTGCAACCTCTCGCTCGACCGGCTGGCCAAGGCCGTCAAGAACGGCGTGCACGCCGCCGGCGGGTACCCGTTGGAGTTCGGCACGATCTCGGTCTCCGACGGCATCTCGATGGGCCACGAGGGGATGCACTTCTCCCTGGTGAGCCGCGAGGTGATCGCGGACTCGGTGGAGACGGTGATGATGGCCGAGCGCCTCGACGGCTCGGTGCTGCTGGCCGGCTGCGACAAGTCGCTGCCCGGCATGCTGATGGCCGCGGCTCGCCTCGACCTCGCGAGCGTCTTCCTCTACGCCGGCTCCACGATGCCGGGCCAGGTCGACGGCAACGACGTCACGATCATCGACGCCTTCGAGGCAGTCGGCGCCTGCCTGGCCGGCAAGATCACCCGCGAGGAGGTGGACCGCATCGAGAGGGCGATCTGCCCCGGTGAGGGTGCCTGCGGTGGCATGTACACCGCCAACACCATGGCCAGCGTCGCCGAGGCCCTCGGCATGAGCCTGCCCGGCAGCGCCGCGCCGCCCGCGGTCGACCGGCGTCGCGACGGCTTCGCGCACCGCTCCGGCGAGGCCGTGGTCGAGATGCTGCGTCAGGGGATCACGGCCCGGCAGATCCTGACGAAGCCCGCCTTCGAGAACGCCATCGCCGTGGTGATGGCGCTCGGCGGCTCGACCAACGCGGTCCTGCACCTGCTCGCCATCGCCCGCGAGGCCGACGTCGACCTGACGCTGGACGACTTCAACCGGATCGGCTCCAAGGTCCCGCACATCGGCGACCTGAAGCCCTTCGGCCGCTTCGTGATGACCGACGTCGACAAGATCGGCGGCATCCCGGTGGTCATGAAGGCGCTGCTCGACGCCGGTCTGATGCACGGGGACACCCTCACCGTCACCGGGAAGACGATGGCGGAGAACCTCGAGGCGCTGGCGCCCAAGGGCCTGGACGGCGAGGTGCTCCGCGCGTTCGAGAAGCCCATCCACGCCACCGGCGGCATCACCGTCCTCAAGGGCTCCCTGGCGCCCGAGGGGGCCGTGGTCAAGAGCGCCGGGTTCGACGACACCACGTTCACCGGGACCGCTCGCGTCTTCGACGGGGAGCGGGCGGCGCTCGACGCGCTCACCGAGGGTGCCATCAAGGCAGGCGACGTGGTGGTGATTCGCTACGAGGGACCCAAGGGCGGCCCCGGCATGCGCGAGATGCTGGCGATCACCGGTGCCATCAAGGGTGCGGGGCTCGGCAAGGACGTGCTGCTGATCACCGACGGGCGCTTCTCCGGCGGTACGACGGGACTCTGCGTGGGTCACATCGCGCCGGAGGCTGCCGACGGCGGCCCGATCGCGTTCGTGCGCGACGGCGACCCGATCACCCTCGACGTCGCCAACGCCACCCTCGAGGTGCAGATCGACGACCTCGAGGCGCGCAAGGAGGGCTGGGTCCCCAACCCGCCCAAGTACACCCGCGGCGTCCTGGGCAAGTACGCCAAGGTCGTGCAGTCCGCCGCGCACGGCGCGGTCACGAGCTGACGCGCACGGCGTGGGCAAGGTCTACCAGGGGATCGACGGGCGCCTGCGGGCGTTCGTCGAGGCCCAGCCGGTCTTCTTCGTGGCCACCGCCCCCTCGGGGGACGGCGGTCACGTCAATGTCTCGCCCAAGGGGCTGGCCGGCACGTTCGTCGTCGTCGACGAGCACACCGTCGCCTACCTGGACCTGACCGCGAGCGGCGCGGAGACGATCGCCCATGTCCGGCAGAACGGGCGGATCACCCTGATGTTCTGCTCGTTCGACCGGACACCCAACGTGGTCCGGCTGCACGGTCGGGGCCGGGTGGTCAGCTGCTACGACGACGACTTCGCGGAGTGGGCGACGCGCTTCGACCCCAACCCGCACGCACGCGCGGTCATCGTCGTCGAGGTGGAGCGGATCAGCGACTCCTGCGGCTACGCACTGCCGCTGATGAGCCTGGACGCCGAGCGAGACCTGCTCACCCCCAACATGGACAGACGCGGACCTGCGGGCGTGGTCGCCTACCGCCGGAAGAAGAACGCCACCAGCCTCGACGGGCTGACGGCGTTCGACGACGACCCGGACCCGGTGAGAGCTGAATGATCGGCAGGTGAGTGCCGCCGGCCGCTAGGGTCTGCAGCATGACTCGGGGGAACCGCCTGACCAGGTCCGTGATCGCCGTACCGCTGCTGGCCGGTGCCTTGGCCCTGGCCTCGTTGGCGCCGCTGGGTGCAGCGGCGCAGCCCGCGGCCACCACGACCGAGCCCGCCTCGACCGAGCCCGCCTCGGCCCAGCCCGCCTCGGCCCGGCCCGCCGCGGCGCCGGCGGGCGAGCGCTCGTCGGCCCGCACCCCGGCGCTCCCGGGCGGGGGTCGCAAGGTCTTCGGCCGCAAGCGCTTCCTGGTGGCCTACTACGGCACCGCCGCCACCGGCGCCCTCGGCGTGCTCGGGGAGACCGACCCGGACACGATGCACGCGAGGTTGCGCAAGGCCGCCAAGCCGTTCCGCCGCAAGGGCGAGCGGATCCAGCCCGTCTACGAGCTGATCGCCACGGTGGCCGACCCGATCCCGGGCGCGGACGGCGACTACAACCACGACGTGCTCCACAGCCGCGTGCAGGAGTACATCGACGCCGCCCAGCGCAACAAGGCGCTGCTGGTGCTCGATCTGCAGCCGGGGCGCTCGGACTTCCTCACGGTCGCCAAGCGCTGGGAGTGGGCCCTGGCTCATCCCTGGGTCGGGCTCGCGCTCGACCCGGAGTGGCGGATGGGACCGGACCAGGTGCCCGGGCAGTCCATCGGGTCGGTGCGCGCCAAGGAGGTCAACGAGGTCTCGCAGTGGCTCGACGACCTCACCGCCGCCTCCGCGCTGCCGCAGAAGGTCTTCGTGCTCCACCAGTTCCAGGCCGCGATGGTGGGCCGGATCAACAAGGTCGCCGACCGGCCGAACCTCGCCGAGGTGCAGCACGTCGACGGCTTCGGCACCCCGGCGCAGAAGCAGGCGACGTACGCCGCGGTGGCCCGCCCGCGGCAGTTCGCGATGGGGTTCAAGCTCTTCTACGACGAGGACAGTCCCCGGATGCGCGCCGGGGCGGTGCGCCGCAAGCTGCCCGCCGTCAGGTTCGTGAGCTTCCAGTGACCCCGGTGGACGCGACGGGCACCCCGGCCACCCACCGCGGGGAGGCCGGGACGGCGTACCCGGTCTTCGTCGACCACCACGTCCATCTGGCCCTCTGCGATCCCGCGGGACTCGCGGGCACCGGCATCGGGGCCGTGGTCGACCTGGGGTGGGGCCCGGAGATCGCCGAGCTGGCGCGGACCGCACCCGTCCACGTGCAGTTCGCCGGCCAGTTCCTCACCGAGCCCGACGGCTACCCGACCTCGCGAGCGTGGGCGCCCCGCGCTGCAGCCCGGGAGCTGTCGCACCCGCGCGAGGCAGCAGCCGCGGTCGCCGAGCAGCGGGCGCTCGGCGCCGGGGTCATCAAGCTTGCGCTCAACCGGGAGGCCGGGCCGGTGCCCGACCTGGCGACCTGCCAGGCCGTCGTCGCCGCGGCCGACGACCTGCCCGTGGTAGCCCACGTGGAGGGCGCCGGCATGGTGGAGCTGGCCCTGGCCGCCGGCGTCGACGCCCTTGCCCACGCACCCTGGACCCACACGCTGGAGGCGGACGTGCTGGCGGAGTGCGCGGGCGCAGGGATGCGCTGGATCAGCACCCTCGACATCCACGGCCGCGGCACCCGGACCCCGGAGCAGGCCAGGGCCCTGGCCAACGTGGCAGCCTTCGCCGCCGTGGGCGGCGAGGTGCTCTACGGCACCGACCTGGGCAACGGGCCGTTGCTGCCCGGCCTCAACGTCCGCGAGCTGGCCCTGCTGGAGGCGGCCGGCCTGGACCCGAGCGCCCTGCTGCACGCGTTGACCGCGCCCTGGCCGCGGGCGGCGCCGGAGCACCTGGTCACCTTCGTGCCCGGACAGCCGCCCGAGGAGCGCCTCTCCGGATGGCTCACCGGTGCCCGCGTGGTACGCCGCGAGGAGCTCCAGGCGTGATCCGGACGGGCCCCGACGACGACCTGGATCCGGGCCCCCGCGACGAGGCCGACCCCCTGAGCCACCTGCGGTCCCGCTTCGTGGGCGCGCAGAGCCCGCTCGTCTACCTCGACGGCAACTCGCTGGGGCGCCCGCTGACGGTGACCGCGGCGCGCCTGGCCGACTTCGTGACGAGGGAGTGGGGCACCCGGCTGATCCGGGGGTGGGACGAGCGGTGGATGGAGCTGCCCACCGCCCTGGGCGACGACCTCGGCCGGGTGGTGCTGGGCGCCGCGCCGGGTCAGGTGGCGGTGGGCGACTCCACCACGGTCTGGCTCTACAAGCTGCTGCGGGCCGGGGTCGACGCCCAGCTGCGCCGCGACCCCCGCCGCACCGAGATCGTGGTCGACACCGACAACTTCCCCACCGACCGCTACGTGGCCGAGGGGATCGCCGCCGAGCGCGGGTGCACGGTCCGTTGGGTGGAGGTGGCGGCGCACGAGGGACTCACCCCCGAGCTGCTCGCCGAGGCGCTGGGGGAGCGGACCAACGTGGTGGTGCTCAGCCACGTCGCCTACCGGTCGGCGTACCTGGCGCCGGTGCCGGCCCTGGTGGAGCTGACCCACGCTGCCGGCGGACTGCTGCTGCTGGACGTGTGTCACTCGGCCGGCTCGGTGCCGGTCGCGCTGGACGCCTGGGGCGTGGACCTCGCGGTGGGCTGCACCTACAAGTACCTCGACGGGGGGCCGGGCTCCCCGGCCCTGGGGTACGTCGCGGCCCGCCACCACGGCACCCTCGCGCAACCGGTGCAGGGCTGGATGGGGCACGCCGAGCCCTTCGCGATGGGCCCGGGCTACCGCCCCGCCGCAGGGATCCGCGGATTCCTCTCAGGCACCCCGCCGATCCTCGGCATGCTGGCGATGCAGGACATGCTGGGGCTGCTGGAGGAGGCCGGGATCGAGGCGGTCCGAGCCAAGTCGGTGGCGCTCACCGACTATGCGATCACCCTGTCGGACGCCTGGCTGGCGCCGCTGGGAGTCACCCTGGCCTCGCCCCGTGATGCCGAGCGCCGCGGCGGGCACGTGACCTTCAGCCATCCCCGGATGCGGGAGGTCGTGGCCGCACTGTGGGCCGACGACGTGCTGCCGGACTACCGCGACCCGCACGGCCTGCGGGTGGGGCTGTCCCCGCTCTCGACGAGCTTCGAGGAGGTGCACCGGGGGATGGCGTCGGTGCGCGCGCTGCTTCAGCCCGATTGAGCAGAGCCCGCCACCAGGCGGTTGGATGGTCCGATGATCCGCTACCCGTCCCCGTTGCGTCCCGGCGATCGCATCGGCGTGACCAGTCCCTCCAGCGGCGTGCCCTCGCCGCTGCGTCCCCGCCTCGACGTCGCCGTCGGCTGGCTGCGCGCCCGCGGGTACGACGTCCAGCTCGGCGAGTGCCTCAGCGGCGACGCCGGCCACGTGAGCGCGTCGGCGGACCGGCGTGCCGCGGAGCTGAACGCCATGCTGCTGGACCCGGCCATCCGGGCGGTGGTGCCGCCGTGGGGCGGGGAGACCGCCATCGACCTGGTGGACCGCCTGGACTGGGAGGCTCTTGCGGACGCGGAGCCGACCTGGCTGGTGGGCTTCAGCGACCTCACCACCGTGATGCTGCCGATCACGCTGCGGCTGGGGTGGGCGACCCTGCACGGGGCCAACCTGATGGACACCCCCTACGAGCCGCCGCCCGGACTCCTGCACTGGACCGACGTGGCGGCCGCGACGGCGCCGTTCGCCCAGCACGCCTCCGGGCGCTACCGCAGCGGCGGGTTCGACGACTGGGAGACCGACCCCACGCCCACGGCGTACCACCTGGACGCGCGGGGGACCTGGGAGGTGGCCGGCGGCGGTGGCCTCGACGTCACGGGTCGTCTCATCGGCGGGTGCATCGAGACGGTCTCCAACCTCGCCGGCACTCCCTACGGGGACGTCGCCGCCTTCGGCCGGGCGCACGCCGACGAGGGACTCATCGTCTATCTCGAGGCCTCGGACGACCCGGCCCTGGAGATCTGCCGCAACCTGCACGGCCTGCGCCTGGCCGGCTGGTTCGACGACGCGAACGCCATCGTGATCGGGCGTACCTCGGCCCCGCCGTCGGGTGACTTCACCCAGCGCGCAGCGGTCCTCGACGCCCTCGGCATGCTCGACCTGCCGATCGTCTTCGACGTGGAGTGCGGCCACGTGCCGCCGTACCTCCCGCTGGTGAACGGCGCCCAGGTGCACCTCACCGTCGCTGGGACCGAACGCACGCTGGTGCAGACCCTGGGGTGACCCCCGCTTCACGTAGGACGCGGTCCGGGGAAGCTACGCGATTTCACTGATGTGGTCTAGACCACATCGGAGGAGACTCCCGTGGAGGGGTGGTCACCCCGACTGCCCCCGGAGTGCAAGGGGAGTCCCATGAAGCACACACCTTCTCGCGCGGCCCTGGCGGCGGTCGCCTGCCTGGGCCTGCTGTTCGGCGGCCTCGGTGCCATCACCCCGGCCGGCGCGTCGTTCACCGACGCGGCCACCGCCGCGGCGCAGCTCAACTGGAACCGGGTCTGGAACCAGCAGCTGAAGCCCAAGGCGGACCGGCGCTACTACACCAAGGCCAAGTCCAACCGGCGCTACTACACCAAGCGCCAGACCGACTCGACCTTCTACTCCCGCACGGAGTCGGACGCGAGGTATGAGACGAGGCACCAGGCCTACCGGGGCACGTACTTCATCTCCGGCAACGGTGCCGGCAGCCTCGTCTCGGACTCGATCTCCTACGGCGCCACGCTGGCGGTCGCGCCCACTGCGCACTACATCCGCCTCGGTGACCCCGTGCCTGCCGGGTGCTCCGGCTCCGCGTCGGCGCCCAACGCCGATCCGGGTCATCTCTGCGTCTTCGAGGCGAACGCCGTCAACGTGGGTCCGCGCTACGTGACGGACACGACGTTCGCCCCGAACACCGCGACGCCCACCGGCGCCTACCTCTTCGCGACGGTGGCGGCTGCCGGGAACGGCTACTACGCAGGCACCTGGGTGCTGCGGCCGGGCGGCTCCGTCACCGTGACGAACAGCCGTCAGGCTCCGTCCCTGGGCCGGGTGGGCGCCGAGATCGGCCGGTAGCGGCCCGGCAACGAAATCGGGGCTCAGTGCACGGCGTCGCGGGGATCCGACCCGTCGGCGAGCGGCTGGGCCCCGAGCTCGCGGGCCCACCACTTGGTCTCGGCCACCTCCGCCAGTCTCGCGAAGGTGGCC
>NZ_POAG01000019.1:68797-73226 GCF_002930065.1 Nocardioides sp. 616
TCCGCGGAGCCGGCCTCCTGGGCGTCGGCCACCGCACGGGCCAGTGCCTCGCCGTGACGGGCGCTCAGGTAGGCCTGCCACATGAAGTGCCGGACGGCGTTGTGCCGCCGCCAGGCGCCCGGGTGCGCCCGCGAGGCGCTGGAGAAGGCGAGCGCCGAGGCGAGCACGACGTCCAGCGCGGCCGCGTGCCCGGCGCCGGCGGCGCGTGCTGCGCGCCAGAGGCGGGGGAGGGCGGTGGTGGTCAGGCGGAGGGCGCGCATGGCGCGATTGTCTCAGGCGGCGCCTCCCGAGGCCGCCGCAGATGTGGGAGCCTCAGTGGGTGGACCAACGCCTCAGCTTCATCACCCTGGCCGCGGCCGAGCTGGCCGTCAGCCGCCGCTTCTACCTCGACTCCCTGGGCTGGGAGCCCTGCGTCGACGTGCCGGGCGAGGTCCTGATGTTCCAGGTGGCCGACAAGGTGGTGCTCTCCCTGTGGGACGAGGAGGCGTTCGCCGCCGAGGTGGGCGCCCGACCGGCTCGCGGTGCCGTGCCCCCGGTAACCCTGGCGCACAACTGCGCCACCCGGGACGGCGTCGACCGGGTGCTGGAGCAGGCCCGCAACGCCGGGGCGGACCCGGTGGTCGACGCCCAGGAGCGGGAGTGGGGCGGCTACTCCGGCTACTTCGCGGACCCCGACGGATTCCGCTGGGAGATCGCGTTCAATCCCGGCGACGTCGGCCGGCTGGTCCTGCCCTGACGTGGACCCTCGCGTCGCCATCATGTGGGACCGTCGTACCAGCATCTGGGACGCGTGGCACACTGGTGGGCGCCGGGCTAGCCCGGCGGCTACCGTAGGCGCATGCGCACGGACCTTCTTGTACGCACGCGACGCGTGAGCTGAGGACCTCGAGTCCACAGCACCACGCGTCACCCCTCGTCGCCGTCACCGGCCGAGGGGTTTTTTGTTGGGCACATGCAGGACAACAGGGCAGTGAGGAAGAGCAGATGAGCGAGCAGGGCGGTGCGATCACCGGGGCACAGAGCCTGGTGCGTTCCTTGGAGCACGCGGGCGCGGAGCACATCTTCGGCATCCCGGGCGGCGCGATCCTCCCGGCGTACGACCCGCTGATGGACTCCACCCGCATCCGGCACATCCTGGTGCGCCACGAGCAGGGCGCGGGGCATGCCGCCCAGGGCTACGCCAGCGCTACCGGCCGGGTCGGGGTCTGCATGGCGACGTCCGGGCCGGGCGCCACGAACCTGGTCACCCCGCTGGCCGACGCCTACATGGACTCCGTGCCGATGGTCGCCGTCACCGGCCAGGTGGGTGCCTCGCTGATCGGAACCGACGCCTTCCAGGAGGCCGACATCCGGGGCATCACCATGCCCATCACCAAGCACAACTTCCTGGTCACCGACGCCGCCGACATCCCGCGCACCGTCGCCGAGGCCTTCCACATCGCCTCCACGGGGCGTCCCGGCCCGGTCCTGGTGGACGTGGCCAAGTCGGCGCTGCAGGCCATGACCGACTTCTCCTGGCCCGCCGAGCTGACCCTGCCCGGCTACCGCCCCATCACCCGGCCGCACAGCAAGCAGATCCGGGAGGCGGCCAAGATGATCCTGGCCGCCAAGCGCCCCGTGCTGTACGTCGGTGGCGGCGTCATCCGCTCCCGCGCCAGTCGTGAGCTGCTCGCCCTGGCCGAGTTCACCGGGATCCCCGTGGTGACCACCCTGATGGCCCGCGGCGCCTTCCCCGACAGCCACCCCCAGCACCTGGGCATGCCCGGGATGCACGGCACCGTCGCGGCGGTGGCGGGCCTGCAGCGCTCGGACCTGATGATCAGTCTGGGTGCCCGGTTCGACGACCGGGTCACCGGCAACCTGGACTCCTTCGCTCCGCAGGCGCTGGTCATCCACGCCGACATCGACCCGGCCGAGATCGGCAAGAACCGGCATGCCGACGTGCCCATCGTCGGTGACGCCCGCGAGGTCATCATGGACCTGCTGGTGGCGCTGCGGGGCGAGGCCGAGCAGGGCCGGGTCGGCGACTACGAGCAGTGGGTCGACTTCGTCGCCGGGATCAAGAGGCGCTACCCGCTGGGCTACGACAGGCCCGCCGACGGCACGCTGTCCCCGCAGTACGTCATCGAGCGCCTGGGCGCCATCGCCGGTCCTGAGGCGATCTACGCCTCCGGGGTGGGCCAGCACCAGATGTGGGCCGCGCAGTTCGTCAAGTACGAGCAGCCCAACACCTGGATCAACTCCGGGGGCCTGGGCACCATGGGCTTCTCGGTCCCCGCGGCGATGGGCGCCAAGGTCGGCTGCCCGGACACCACGGTCTGGTCCATCGACGGCGACGGCTGCTTCCAGATGACGAACCAGGAGCTGGCCACCTGCGCGATCGAGGGCATCCCGATCAAGGTCGCCATCATCAACAACGAGTCCCTCGGCATGGTGCGGCAGTGGCAGACGCTCTTCTACAACGAGCGCTACTCCAACACCGACCTGCACACCGGGGCCGACCGTCGTATCCCCGACTTCGTCAAGCTCGCCGACGCCTACGGCTGCGTGGGCCTCTCGTGCGACTCCGAGGGTGAGGTGGACGCCACCATCGAGAAGGCAATGGCGATCGACGACCAGCCCGTGGTGGTGGACTTCCGGGTGCACCGCGACGCCATGGTCTGGCCGATGGTCGCCTCCGGAACCAGCAACGACGAGATCAAGTACGCGCGCGACCTGGCGCCCGAGTTCGACGAGGACGACCTCTGATGAGCAAGCACACCCTGTCGGTCCTGGTGGAGAACAAGCCGGGAGTCCTGGCCCGCGTCGCCGGCCTGTTCAGCCGTCGCGGCTTCAACATCGACAGCCTCGCGGTGGGTCCCACCGAGCACGCGGAGGTGTCCCGGATGACCATCGTGGTCGACGTCGAGGGCTTGCCGCTCGAGCAGGTCACCAAGCAGCTCAACAAGCTGGTCGAGGTGATCAAGATCGTCGAGCTCGAGCGGTCCGCCTCGGTGACCCGCGAGCTGCTCCTGGTCAAGGTCAGGGCCGACGTGGAGACCCGCGGACAGGTGCTCGACGCGGTCCAGCTCTTCAAGGCCCGGGTGGTCGACGTGGCCCCCGACGCCGTCACCATCGAGGTCACCGGCAACTCCGACAAGCTGAGCGACTTCCTCAAGGTGCTCGAGCCCTTCGGGGTCCGTGAGCTCGTCCAGTCCGGCCGAGTGGCGATCGGTCGCGGCGCGCGCTCGATCACCGAGCGCACCACCAAGCTGACGCCGGTCCCCGTGCCCGACGCCGTCGGCTGAGCGACCCCCGTCCCCCCAGTTTCCAGATACACACCCCAGAAGGAGAGCCTCAAGTGGCTGAGATGTTCTACGACGACGATGCTGACCTGACCCTGATCCAGGGCAAGAACGTCGCCGTGATCGGTTACGGCAGCCAGGGCCACGCCCACGCGCTGTCGCTGCGCGACTCCGGCGTCGACGTGCGCATCGGTCTCCAGCCGGGCTCCAAGAGCCGGGCCAAGGCCGAGTCCGAGGGTCTCCGCGTGCTGACCCCCGCCGAGGCGACCGAGGAGGCCGACGTGATCGTCATCCTCGCCCCGGACCAGCACCAGCGGAAGCTGTACGCCGAGGAGATCGCCCCCAACCTCACCCCCGGTGACACCCTGGTCTTCGGCCACGGGTTCAACATCCGGTACGGCTACATCACCCCGCCCGAGGGCGTCGACGTGTTCATGGTCGCCCCCAAGGGCCCCGGACACCTGGTCCGTCGCGAGTACGTCGACGGTCGCGGCGTGCCGGTCCTGGTCGCGGTGGAGAAGGACGAGTCGGGCAAGGCCTGGCAGCTCGCGCTGTCCTACGCCAAGGGCATCGGCGGCCTGCGGGCGGGCGGCATCAAGACCACCTTCGCCGAGGAGACCGAGACCGACCTGTTCGGCGAGCAGGCCGTCCTCTGCGGTGGCGCCTCCCAGCTGGTGATGTACGGCTTCGAGACCCTGATCGAGGCCGGCTACCAGCCCGAGGTCGCCTACTTCGAGTGCCTGCACGAGCTCAAGCTGATCGTCGACCTGATGTACGAGGGCGGCATCGCCAAGCAGCGCTGGTCGGTCTCCGACACCGCCGAGTACGGCGACTACGTCTCCGGTCCGCGGGTCATCACCCCGGACGTCAAGGAGAACATGAAGGCGGTGCTGGAGGACATCAAGAACGGTGCCTTCGCCAAGCGCTTCATCGAGGACCAGGACGCGAACGGGCCGGAGTTCGAGGAGCTGCGCACGAAGGGCGAACAGCACCCGATCGAGGCCACCGGCCGCGAGCTGCGCAAGCTGATGGCCTGGGTCAAGAGCCACGACAGCGACTACGTCGAGGGCACTGCCACCCGCTGACGCGGCACCCGCACCAGGCACGACTCGAGCCCCGTCACCCGGCAGCTGCCGGGTGACGGG
>NZ_POAG01000019.1:73516-114116 GCF_002930065.1 Nocardioides sp. 616
TCACCTCGGACCGGAGCACGCCCCGGATGCCGACGGCGAGCGGGAGCACCAGCCACAAGGACCCCGAGGTGGCGATCTGCGCCCACTGCTCGCCGGTGGGGACCCCTTCGAACAGGGTCGTGTAGGAGAAGTAGAAGTCCACCCACGGCTGGAGGTCGGCGAACCAGTCCTGCACGGTGCCCAGCAGGAACAGCACGTTGGGGAGCACGAACGAGAACACGAAGTACCCCACGATCGCCGCAGCCGAGCTGCGGAGGACCACGCCCAGGACGAAGCCCGTCAGCAGGCAGAACACGTTGGCCAGCACGATGGTGGCGAGGTTGGCCGCCGGGATGTCCCACACGGTCGGGCCTCCCGCTACCGCGGCCCCCACGAGGTTCCCCAGCGCCCCCACGGCCAGGGCGAGGGCCATGGAAGCCACGCCGATCGCCACGGCCACCGCGGCCTTGGCGAGCAGGACCCGGCCGCGGTGCGGCACCAGGGTGAACGTGGTGAGCCCCGTGCGCTGGCTCCACTCCGAGGTCACCGCCAGGATCGCCACCATCGGCAGGATCACCGACATCGGCGCCCCGATGGCCGCGGCGAACGACTCGTACGTCTGGTCCGACTCGGGTGCGAAGGCCATCACCGCAGCGGTGGCGAGCAGCGCCGTGATCCCGATGCTCGCGATCAGCCAGAAGCCCGAGCGGGTGTCGAAGACCTTGGTCAGCTCCACCCACAACAGACGGCGCATCGGGATCCGGGAGGGCGGGCCGGCCGGGACAGGCGCGGCGTGGGAGGTGCGGGTGGTGGCTTCCAGGACAGCGCTCATGCTGCGGCTCCTTCGATCGTGGCGTCCCGCTGGGACCCGGCCGTGAGCTCGAGGAACATCTCCTCCAGGCCGGCCCCGTCGGCCGACCTCAGCTCGGTCAGGGCGACACCGGCGGCCAGGGCGACCCGGCCGACGGCGGAGGCGTCCGCGTCGGTGCGGAGCGCACCGTCGCCGGACGCGGTGGTGGCGATCCCGTCGACCGCCAGGGCCGCGCCCAGCCGGTCGATCTCCGCAGCCCGGACCACGGTGCCGGCTGCCGCGAGGAGCTCCGCCTTGGTGCCCTGGGCCACGAGCCGACCGTTGCCGATGACCAGCAGGTCGTCGGCGATGACCTCGATCTCGTGCAACAGGTGGGAGGAGAGCAGCACCGTGCCGCCGCGGTCGGCGTAGCCGCGCAGCAGGTCCCGCATCCACCGGATGCCGGCAGGGTCGAGGCCGTTGGCCGGCTCGTCCAGGATCAGCACGGCGGGGTCCCCGATCAGCGCGGTGGCGATGCCGAGGCGCTGGCGCATGCCGAGGGAGTAGTTGCGCACCCGCCGTCCCGCCTCGGTCTCGGTGAGGCTGACCAGCTCGAGCATCTCCTCGACCCGGGAGCGGGGCAGCCCCATCGTGCGCTGGGCGATGGCGAGGATCTCGCGTCCCGTGCGTCCGGCGTGCTGGGCGGAGGCGTCGAGCAGCACGCCGACCTCCCGTCCCGGGTCCGGCAGGTCGGCGAACCGCCGTCCGTTGACCTGCGCAGTGCCCGAGGTCGGGGGAGTGAGGCCGACCATGACCCGCATGGTCGTGGACTTGCCCGCGCCGTTTGGGCCCAGGAAGCCGGTCACCCGGCCCGGAGCCGCGGTGAAGGTGACGTCGTCGACGGCGGTGTGGTCGCCGTAGCGCTTGGTGAGGGAGTCGATGGTGATCATGGTGTCCACGCTCCCGCGACCCGGTGCCGGCCGGCATCGGGGACAGCCCTGACCCGACCCCGGGAACACAGACGGCCCGGCCGGGGTTGGCACGGCCATGCGCATCGAGATCTGGAGTGACGTCGTCTGCCCGTGGTGCTACATCGGCAAGCGGCGCCTGGAGTCGGCCCTGAGCACCTTCGAGCACGCGGACCAGGTGGAGGTGGTCTGGCGCTCCTACCAGCTGGAACCGAGTGCCCCCGCGGTGGCCACCGAGACCTCGACGCAGATGCTCGCCCGCAAGTACGGCCAGAGCCCCGAGGGGGTGGCGGGCATGCAGCAGCAGGTGTCGGCCGCCGCGGCCGAGGAGGGGCTGGTCTACCGCCTGGACCAGACCCTGCACGTCAACACTGTCGACGCCCACCGGTTGCTGCACCTGGCGCTGCACGAAGGCGGCCCGCAGCTGCAGGGCGGACTCAAGGAGGCGCTGCTCGCGGCGTACTTCACGCAGGGCCGGAACGTCGCGGACCACACCGTGCTGGCCGAGGTCGCGGACCACGCGGGCCTGGACGCCACCGCCGTGGCGGAGGTGCTGGCCTCCCAGCGGTACGCCGCCGAGGTCGCCGCCGATGTCGCCCAGGCCCGGGCGTACGGCGCCACCGGGGTGCCGTTCTTCGTGGTCGACGCCGCCTACGGCGTCTCCGGAGCCCAGCCCGCCGAGGCCTTCACCCAGGTGCTCCAGCGGGCGTGGCGCGACGGGCACCCCAGCCTCGAGATGGTCTCGACCGGCGACGGGGACGTCTGCGGGCCGGACGGCTGCCCCGTCTGATCCGGTCCGGGTCGTCGGACCCTGGCAGCACCGACATGGACCCTGGCGGGGTCCGGGGATGCGGCGTGCATCACCATTGCCCCATGAGCGAGCAGACGCTGGACGAGACGCGCCGCCTCGGGGTGGAGACGACCGGGATCGAGATCATCGACGAGGCCAGTCGGACCGCGCGGCCGGCCGACCTGTTCTGGCCCTGGTTCGCCGCCAACGTCAGCGTCTTCGGACTCAGCTACGCGGCGTTCATCCTCTACTTCGGGATCTCCTTCGCCCAGGGCCTGCTGGTCGCCGTGATCGGCATCATCGCCTCCTTCGTGCTGTGCGGACTCGTGGCGATCGGCGGCAAGCGAGGATCGGCGCCGACCATGGTGCTCTCCCGTGCCGCCTTCGGGGTCACCGGGCAGAAGCTCCCGGGCGTGATCTCGTGGCTGGTCTCGATCGGCTGGGAGACGTTCCTGGCGATCATGGCGGTGCTGGCCACCTCCACCGTCTTCACCCGCCTGGGCTGGGGCGGGGGCACGGCGACCAAGGTCGTCGCCGCCGTCGTGGTCGCAGCCCTCATCGTCTCCGCCAGCGTCGCCGGCTACCACGTCATCATGCGGATGCAGTCCTGGCTCACGTGGATCACCGGCGCCGTGTCGGTGGTCTACATCGCCCTGACCGTGGACGAGGTCGACTGGGACGCCGTCAGTGCGGTTCCGGGCGGGTCCACCCAGCAGGTGGTGGGAGCCCTGGTGATGGTGATGACCGGTTTCGGGCTGGGCTGGATCAACATCGCCGCCGACTGGTCGCGCTACCAGCGGCGCAGCGCGTCGGGTCCGGCGATCGTGGCGTGGAACACCGTCGGCGGTGCGCTCGCCCCGGTCCTGCTGGTCGGCTTCGGGCTGGCCCTGGCCGGGTCCTCCACCGAGGTCCTGGACGGCGTCGCCGCCGACCCGATCGGCACCCTGGCCACCCTGCTGCCGACGTGGTTCCTGGTCCCGTTCCTCCTCGCCGCGATCCTGGCGCTGGTCAGCGGTGCCGTGCTCGGCATCTACTCCTCGGGGCTGACGCTGCTCTCCCTGGGGGTGCGGGTCTCCCGGCCCCGAGCGGCTCTCATCGACGGGCTGCTGCTCACCGCGGGCACCATCTACGTGGTCTTCGTGGCGGAGAGCTTCCTGAACCCGTTCCAGAGCTTCCTGATCACGCTCGGCGTGCCGCTCGCGGCCTGGGCCGGCATCTTCATCGCCGACCTGGCGCTGCGTCGCCAGGACTACGACGAGGAGGCCCTCTTCGACCCCACCGGGAGGTACGGCGCCTTCGACCGGGTCTCGATCGCCACCATGGTCGGCGCCTCGGTCATCGGCTGGGGCCTGGTCATCAACTCGTTCGCCGACGACGCGTCGTGGAACAACTGGCAGGGCTACCTGCTCGGCCCGCTCGGGCTCGGTGGCAAGGAGGGGGAGTGGGCGTTCGCCAACCTCGGCGTGCTCGTCGCGCTGGCGCTGGGCTTCGGGGTGACCCTTCTCGCGCGGCGCGGGACCGTGGTGCGCCAGGAGCGCTGAGTCGGGGCGGCGAGGCGCCGGACGCTGTCCGGAGCCCGCACGACTTGGGCTAGTCTGGCTGAGGCACAGCGTCGTGCGACCCGCGTCACCATCGATCCGTGCGCGGGCTCAGATCCGATCACCTCCCCGATCCCCCGAGGACCGCTGCTGTGACCAACGCACGCCCCGTCGTACTCATCGCCGAAGAGCTCAGCCCCGCGACCGTCGAGGCGCTCGGTCCGGACTTCGAGATCCGGCACTGCAACGGCGCCGACCGTGACGAGCTGCTGGCCGCGCTCGGCGACGTCGACGCGCTGCTGGTCCGCTCGGCCACCAAGGTCGACGAGGAGGCGCTGGCGGCCGCGAAGGGCCTGAAGGTGGTGGCCCGCGCGGGTGTGGGGCTGGACAACGTGGACGTCAGGGCCGCCACCCAGAACGGCGTGATGGTGGTGAACGCGCCCACCTCCAACATCGTGAGCGCCGCCGAGCTGGCCGTGGCGCTGATGCTGGCGGCGGCCCGCCACGTGAGCCCGGCGCACGCAGCGCTGCGCAACGGCGAGTGGAAGCGGTCCAGGTACACCGGCGTCGAGCTCTACGAGAAGACCGTCGGCATCGTCGGCCTCGGCCGGATCGGGGTGCTGGTGGCGCAGCGGCTGAGCGCCTTCGGGATGAAGGTGGTGGCCTACGACCCCTACGTCCAGGCCGGCCGTGCCGCGCAGATGGGCGTGCGCCTGGTCGACCTCGACACCCTGCTGGCCGAGTCGGACTTCATGTCGGTGCACCTGCCCCGGACCCCGGAGACGATGGGGCTCATCGGGGCCCCCGAGCTGGCCAAGGCCAAGCCCTCCCTGGTGCTGGTCAACGCCGCCCGTGGCGGCATCGTCGACGAGGCGGCCCTCTACGACGCGCTCAAGACCGGTGTCATCGCGGCCGCGGGCCTCGACGTCTTCGCCCACGAGCCGTGCACCGACTCCCCGCTCTTCGAGCTGGAGAACGTGGTGGCGACCCCGCACCTGGGGGCCTCCACGGACGAGGCGCAGGAGAAGGCCGGGATCGCGGTGGCGAAGTCGGTCCGGCTGGCCCTCGCGGGCGAGCTGGTGCCGGACGCGGTCAACGTCCAGGGCGGCGTGATCGCGGAGGACGTGCGTCCAGGCATCCCGCTCACCGAGAAGCTCGGCCGTGTGTTCACCGCCTTGGCCGGCGAGGTCGCCCAGCAGATCGACGTCGAGGTCCGGGGCGAGATCACCGAGTTCGACGTCAAGGTCCTGGAGCTGGCCGCGCTCAAGGGTGTCTTCTCCGACATCGTGGAGCACCAGGTCTCCTACGTGAACGCGCCGCTCCTGGCAGCCGAGCGCGGCACCGCGGTGCGGCTGGTCGCCGACCCCGAGAGTCCCGACCACCGCAACCTGATCACCATCCGCGGCACCCTGGCCGACGGCTCCCAGGTCTCGGTCGGGGGCACCCTGGTGGGGATCAACCAGCGGGAGCGGATCGTGGAGGTCAACGGCTTCGCCGTGGACCTGGAGCCCACCGACCACCTGGCCTTCTTCACCTACGAGGACCGACCGGGCATGGTCGGCACCGTGGGCCAGATCCTGGGCGACGCAGGCGTCAACATCGCCGGCATGCAGGTCGCCCGGCAGGACAAGGGCGGCAGCGCCCTGGTGGCGCTCTCGGTGGACTCGGTCATCCCGGCCGAGACCCTGAGCGACATCGAGACGGCCATCGACGCCGCGGCCGTCCGCGCCGTCGACCTGGGCTGACCGGGACCGGGCTCGACCGGGCTCGACCGGGACCGGCACGCCGGCTCAGGCGACCCGGATCCGCCGGACCTCCGGCGCGCCGCTGACGCGGGCGCGCGGGCGGCCGTCGTACCGCTGCACCTGCTCCCAGGCAAGGGCAAGCCTGCCCACCGCACGATCCAGGACCGCGGGCTCGGCCGTCCACGGGACGCGGAGGTAGGAGTCGAGGCCACCCTCGGCCGCGAAGACGGGCCCGGGAGAGACGGTGAGTCCCAGGGTCTCTGCCTCCGCGGCCAGGGCGGTCGCCCCCGGACGCGGCAGCTGGCACCACAGGGCGAGGCCGCCCGTGGGGACCCGGAACCGCCACTGGGGCAGCGCCGTGCGCAGCGCGGAGACGAGGTGGTCCCGCTGGCGCCGCAGCCGCGCCCGGTGCCAGGCCAGCATCTCCTCCGGCGCCGCGAGGAGGTGGGTCAGCACCAGCTGCTCGAGGACCGGCGAGCCCAGGTCCAGCGAGGTGCGGCCCTGCACCAGCCTGTCCAGGTGCTCGTGCGGTGCCCGGATCCAGCCGAGCCGCAGTCCTCCCCAGAAGGTCTTGCTGGCGCTGCCCAGAGTGATGCTGCCCGGGGCCAGTGCGGCGAAGGGGGACGGCATCTCCTGCCCCTCCAGGGCCAGTGCCTGGTGCGCCTCGTCGACCACGGCGATGGTGCCTGCGGCCGCCAGGTGGGCGGCGTAGGTGGCGCGCTGCGGCGTTGACATCAGAAGCCCGGTGGGGTTCTGGAAGTCCGGCACCAGGTAGGCCAGCGTGGGCCGGACCCGTCGCAGCTCGGCGCCGATCGTGTCCAGGTCCCAACCGTCGGGGTCGACCGGGGCGCTGTGCAGCCGCGCCCCCGCGTTCCTGATTGCCTGGGTGGAGTTGGGGTAGACCGGCGACTCCACGAGCACCCGGTCCCGGGGACCGGTGAAGGACTGCGCGACGATGGCCGCCGCCGACAGCGCCCCCGGCGTGACGATGATCTGCTCCGGGTCGGTCGGCAGGCCGCGTGCGTCGTACGTCGCGGCGACGGCACGCTGCAGGACCGGGAGCCCGGAGGGGAAGTAGCCGTGGCCGCCGAGGTAGGCGGGCAGGTCCTGCATGGCCCGCGCGTAGGCGGCCGCGAGACCGGGCGGTGCGGTCGGGGCGGCGCAGTCCAGGTCGATGCCGTCGGTCTCGCCGCCCGGTCGGGGCACCAGTGCCCGGTCATGGGCGCGCTCGCGGCCACCGGGGACCCGGGTGTAGGTGCCGGCCCCCCGTCTCGACTCGGCGTACCCGGCCTCGCGCAGCACGGCGTACGCGCGCGTGACCGTGGTGCGGGACAGGCCCAGCTCGGCCACCAGCTCGCGCTCCGAGGGCAGCCGGGTCGCCAACGGGATGCGTCCGTCGCCGATCAGCAGCGTCAGCTGCTCGGCCAGGCCCAGGTAGGCCGGCGAGCGGTCGAACGCGCCGACGAGCGCGGCGATCCGGCGGGACCCGATGGAGGACATGGGGCCAGCGTTTCACGATTGGCTCTTTTTCAGAAGGCCAATCCGGGTGACGCTGGTCCGGTGACCATCGAGGAGATCCCGGGGCGACCCGAGCTGCGCAACGACCTGGGGCCGCTGGACCAGCTGCGGGCCGGCAGAATGACCCGGCGCCTGACACAGCTGGCCCTGGGCCTGTTCCTCTACGGGGCGTCCCTGGCCATGATGGTCCGCGCCGGACTGGGTCTGGCGCCCTGGGACGTCCTGCACTCGGGCCTGGTCCGGCACGTGCCCGTCACGCTGGGCCAGATGGTGGTGCTGACGAGCTTCGCGGTGCTGCTGCTGTGGATCCCGCTCGCCGAGGTGCCGGGCCTGGGCACGCTCGCCAACGCCGTGGCGGTGGGGCTCGCAGCCGACGCCACCCTGGCGGTGCTGTCCGCGCCCGACCAGCTCTGGGCTCGCGTCGCACTGTTGCTCGCCGGGGTCGTCCTGAACGCCCTGGCGACCGCGGCCTACATCGGCTCCCAGCTGGGCCGAGGCGCCCGGGACGGACTGATGACCGGTCTGGCCCGGCGTACCGGATGGTCCTTGCGGCTGGTGCGCACCGGCATCGAGGTGAGCGTGGTGCTCCTCGGCCTGGTGCTCGGCGGGGTGCTGGGCCTGGGCACGGTGCTCTACGCGCTCGCCATCGGACCGTTGGCCCAGCTGGCGCTCCCGTGGCTCACCGTGCGGCTGGACCCGTGAGCCCGGCTCTCAGCGGCGGGTGGCGATCAGGGCGGACGCGTCGGGCGCGATCATCACCTCGACGGCGGTGAAGCGCTCGTCGGTCAGCCACTGCTCGCGCAGGGTGTCGACCCGGCCGAGGTAGATCGGCGGCCAGGACTCGCACGGGGTGAAGTCGTCGAGGACCACGATGCCGCCCGGCTCGACGAGGTCGGCGACCACGTCGACCCGCACGCTGTCCGGCTCGCCGGAGTCCAGGAAGAGCAGCGAGAACGGACCCTTGCCGCTCAGGGTCGACCAGTCGGCCGCGAACACCTCCACCGACGGGTCGTCGGTGAAGATCTCGGCGGCGGCAGAGGCGAGCTTGGGGTTGAGCTCGGCGGTCAGGATGCGGGCGTCCGTGCGGACACCGGAGCGGAGCCAGGCGGTGCCCACCCCGCAGCCGGTGCCGAACTCGGCCATCGTGCCCTCCCGGGTCGCGGCCAGGGCGGCCAGCAGGCGCCCGGTCTCGTTGCGGCAGAACGACACGTAGCCCGCCTTGCGGGAGACGTCGAACGCTCGGGCGACGATCTCGGGGAGGTAGGGAGGGGCGCTCATGATTCGAGTCTCTCATCTTGGGAAAGCAGTCCCGAAATGTGGACATCTGGGACGAGGTGCTGGCCCGGCCCGCCGGGGCGGCGTACCGTCCTGGCCATCATGCGGAGCGTGTTCGTACTCATCGGCTGCCGCGGCGAGGCCTGAAGAGGGCCACCTCGCCGCGGAGTTCGGCGTTGCGCGGCCCTCGACCAGCAGTCCTTCACTGCACCGCGGCGGTCCGCCTCCTGGCACGACAGCGCGATCCGCTCCCGCCAGACCAGCCAGCCAGACCCGGACGTACCAGGGCCCGGGCCGGCCTGGGTCATGGTCAGGCCGCCCACGTGATCCGTGGGCTCGGCCTCCGGAGCCGCCGCGGAGCACGGGACTCGTCCCCGAGCAGCATCCGCCAGCACCACACACCGCGCAGGAGCGCCACATGCACAACCTCTACCCCGCAGAGTGGGGCCCGGCCCGTCACGACCCGGAGAGCCAGCAGCACCACCAGGTGCTGCAACGGGCGCTTGACCTCCGAGACAATGGCGGTCAGCGTCCCGATGACAACTAATCTCGCTCCCATGAACCCCTCCCTCCCCACGCCGACCAACCTCGCCGTCATCCCTGGCGACGGCATCGGCCCTGAGGTCACGACCGAGGCGCTCAAGGTGCTCGAGGCCGTGGCCCCCCAGACCTTCGTGACCACCCGCTACGACCTGGGCGCCGAGCGCTACCTCGCGACCGGCGAGGTGCTCCCCGACTCGGTGCTCGAGGAGATCCGGGGCCACGACGCGATCCTGCTGGGCGCTGTCGGCGGCAAGCCCAACGACCCCAACCTTCCCCCGGGGATCCTGGAGCGCGGGCTGCTGCTGCGGCTGCGCTTCGAGCTGGACCACTACGTCAACCTCCGTCCCTCCCGGATCTTCCCCGGCGTCCCCTCCCCGCTCGCCGCCCCCGGCGAGGTCGACTTCGTCGTGGTGCGCGAGGGCACCGAGGGTCCCTACACCGGCAACGGGGGCGCGCTCCGGGTCGGCACCCCCGCGGAGGTCGCGACCGAGGTCAGCGTCAACACCGCCTACGGCGTCGAGCGGGTGCTCCGCGACGCCTTCGCGCGGGCGCAGAAGCGGCCCCGGCGCACCCTGACGCTGCTGCACAAGACCAACGTGCTGGTGCACGCCGGATCGACCTGGTGGCGGCTCTTCGAGCAGGTGGGCCAGGAGTTCCCCGAGGTCACCCGCAACTACATGCACATCGACGCGGCGATGATCCACATGACGACCGACCCGTCGCAGTTCGACGTGATCGTCACCGACAACCTGTTCGGCGACATCATCACCGACCTGGCGGCCGCCATCACCGGTGGCATCGGCCTGGCCGCCTCGGGCAACGTCAACCCCGACCGCACCTCGCCGTCGATGTTCGAGCCGGTGCATGGCTCCGCCCCCGACATCGCGGGGCAGCAGAAGGCAGACCCCACGGCCGCCATCCTGTCGGTGGCGCTGATGCTGGACCACCTCGGGCACGGCGACGCCGCGGCCCGGGTGGAGAAGGCCGTGGTGGCCGACATCGCCGGCCGTTCCCAGGGTGCCACCCGGACCACCGCAGCCGTCGGCGACGCCATCGCCGAGCGCGTGTAGCGTGCGAAGCATGAAGATCAGCACCACGCCCTCGACCACACCCGTGGAGGACTCGCGGCTCGCCGCGATCCTCGGTGACCCCGGTTTCGGCGAGCACTTCACCGACCACATGTTCACCGTCGAGTGGACGCCGGAGGACGGCTGGCACGGTGCCCGGACCACGGCGTACGGCCCCATCTCGATGGACCCGGCGACCGCGGTCCTGCACTACGCCCAGGAGACCTTCGAGGGGATGAAGGCCTACCGGCACGCCGACGGGTCCGTCTGGACCTTCCGCCCTGAGGAGAACGCCCTGCGGATGGCGCGCTCCAGCGTCCGGCTGGCCCTGCCCGAGCTGCCGGTGGAGGACTTCGTCGCCGCCGTGGACGCCCTCATCGAGATCGACCAGCGCTGGGTGCCGGACGCCACGGGGGAGAAGAGCCTCTACGTGCGTCCGTTCATGATCGCCACCGAGAAGTTCCTCGGGGTGCGGCCCGCGCGCCACGTCACGTTCATGGTGATCGCCAGTCCCGCCGGGTCCTACTTCAAGGGCGGGGTCAAGCCCGTCACCCTGTGGCTCGCCGAGGACTACACCCGCGCCGGGCGCGGGGGGATGGGTGCGGCCAAGACCGGTGGCAACTACGCGAGCTCGCTCGTCGCCCAGCAGGAGGCCACGGCCAAGGGCTGTGACCAGGTGGTGTTCCTGGACGCGCAGGAGGGCAGGTACGTCGAGGAGCTCGGCGGGATGAACCTCTACTTCGTCCACGCCGACGGGCACATCGTCACCCCGGAGCTGAGCGGCACGATCCTGGAGGGCATCACCCGCGACTCGATCATCGAGCTCGCCGGCAAGCTCGGGCACCGGGTGGAGGAGCGCAAGGTCGCCATCGAGGAGTGGCGCGAGGGGATCGCCTCCGGCGAGATCGCGGAGATCTTCGCCTGTGGCACCGCCGCGGTGGTCACCCCGGTGGGCGCCCTGAAGTCCGCCGGCGGGGACGTCGCGGCACCGCCGAGCACCGAGCTGACGATGCGGATCAGGCAGGCCCTGGTCGACATCCAGTACGGACGCGCCGACGACACCTTCGGCTGGATGCACCGGGTCCTCTGAGCGTCGCGGCCACCCGGCCGCGACGAGCGGGTTAACCTCGACGGGTGACCACGTCGCCCAGTCATCCGACCCCGCCGTCCGAGGTGCGGGTCGGCGGCTACCGGCTGCTCGCCCGGCTCGGGGAGGGCGGCATGGGGGTGGTCCACCTGGCCCAGCGCCCCGGTGGCCGGCGGGTCGCGCTGAAGGTGATGCGACCTCACGTGGTGGGTGCCCACGAGGCACGCGAACGGCTCGCACGCGAGGTCGCCTCGCTGTCGCGGATCCGCAGCCCGCGGGTGGCGGAGATCGTGGACGCCGACCCGTGGGGCGAGATCCCCTACGTCGCCACCCGGTACGTGCCCGGGCTCTCTCTGCACGACGCGGTGCAGCAGGAGGGGCCGATCACCGGCATCGACCTCGACTGGTTCGCGCGCTGCCTGGTCGAGGCACTGGGCGACGTCCACGGCGCGGGGGTGCTGCACCGGGACGTCAAGCCCTCCAACGTGCTCATGGAGGGCCGGGCCCCGGTGCTCATCGACTTCGGTCTCGCCCGGGTGGCCGACGACCCGCGCCTGACCCAGACCGGGTGGCTGATCGGCACTCCGGGATACCTGGCGCCGGAGATCCTGCACGGCGAGGACGCCTCCGCAGCCTCCGACATCCACTCCCTGGCGGCCACGATCGCCTTCGCCGGCACCGGACGCGCTCCCTTCGGCCGCGGTCCGGCGATGGCCATCATGGACCGGGTGCGGCGCGGCGAGCACGACCTCTCCGGTCTTCCCGCGCGGCTGCGCGAGGTGGTGCAGGCAGCCCTTGACCCTGAACCCGAACGGCGCCCGGTCCTCGGCGAGGTGCTCGACTGGCTGGAGGGTCGGCGCCCGGCCGGGCCCTGGGACCCCGTCGACGACCTTTTCACCGCGCCGCTGGTCGCAGCGGCCTGGCCCGAGGCGGCACCCGAGCCGACGCCCGCGACCGGAGAGCCGACCGCCCGCTTCGAGACCCCGACCCTCGTCGACCTCTCGCGAGCCGGCCTCTACGACGACCGGGCGTACGACGACCGGGCGTACGCGGCTGATCGTCGCGAGGGCGATGAGCCGGTCGAGGACCTGCTGCCCTGGGACCAGACGCCCGAGGTGGCCGAGCACACCGGCCTGGGCGAGCGTGCCCGCCGGCTGACCCTGCTCGCTGGGCTCGGCGCCGCAGCAGCCGGCGCCAGCGCCGCGGCGCCGTACGTGACGCTCGCGGTGACGATGCTGGTGGTGTGGCTGCTGCGCAGCGGCTCGCTGGCGGCCTCCGCGGCCGGCGAGCGTCGCCGACTCCGGGGCCGACGCTGGTACGACGGCGTGCAGCTCACCCTCGCCGCCCCCTGGCACCTGGCCGCCTCCATCCCGGGGACGCTGCTGCTGGGACTCTGGGCCGCAGGGGTCGGGGCCGCCGCCGCGCTGCTCTGCTTCGCGGTGGCACTGTCCACCGGCACCTCGCTGGGCGTGATCGGCGGCGCCTTCGCCCTGGGACTGTGGCTGGGGCCCGGCGGCGGTCGGGTACGGCGGCCGGTGCGCCGCGTCGTGGCCCCGCTGGCGGCCACCCCCGTGGTCTGGCTGGTGGCGGCGGCCGTGGTGCTGGCGACCGCCTCCGGCTTCTGGGCGCTGGCCGGGCAGCACGAGGTGAGCTGGGCGCCGTGGTCGGGTGCACCGTGGCAGGAGATCAGCCTCTCCGACCTGCTGTGATCCGGGCTCGCCCACCGGGGCCGGATCGCGAGATCGTGCCGGTGCCGGCAGCGGCTCGTGGCACCATGGGCCGCATGCAGATGCAGGGGATCATTCGCTAGCGCGTCGGGCAGATTCGACGCGCAACCTTCCGTGCCACGGGAGGTTTTTTTGTTGCACAGATCAGACGAGAGAAGTCGTGATGGACCTGCAGGGCTCGTTCCACGTGTACGACACCACGCTGCGCGACGGCGCTCAGCAGGAGGGGCTCAACCTCTCCGTGGCTGACAAGCTGACCATCGCGCGACAGCTCGACGGGCTCGGCGTGGGATACATCGAGGGGGGATGGCCGGGCGCCAACCCCAAGGACACCGAGTTCTTCCGACGGGCCGCGGCCGAGCTGGACCTGCGCCACGCGAGGCTCACCGCCTTCGGCTCGACCCGCCGCGCCGGCGTCCGGGCCGCCGACGACCCGATGGTCGCGGCGCTGCGCGACTCGGGCGCCTCCGTGGTCACCCTGGTGGCCAAGTCGCACGACCGGCACGTGGAGCTGGCCCTGCGGACCACGCTGGAGGAGAACCTCGCGATGGTCCGCGACACCGTGTCCCACCTGCGCGCCGAGGGACAGACGGTCTTCCTGGACGCCGAGCACTTCTTCGACGGCTACCGCGCCAACCGGTCCTACGCCCTGGAGGTGCTGCGCGCCGCCTACGAGGCCGGTGCCGAGGTGGCCGCCTTGTGCGACACCAACGGCGGGATGCTGCCCGGGTGGGTCTCCGACGTGGTCCACGACGTCATCGAGACCACGGGGGGCCGCGTCGGGATCCACTGCCACAACGACACCGGCTGCGCGGTGGCCAACACCCTGGCCGCCGTCGAGGCCGGCGCCAGCCACGTGCAGGGCACCATCAACGGCTACGGCGAGCGGACCGGCAACGCCGACCTGATCTCGGTGGTCGCCAACCTCCAGCTCAAGCTGGACCGGCCCGTGCTGCCCGAGGGTCTGCTGCGCGAGGCGACCCGGATCGCGCACGCCGTTGCGGAGGTGACCAACTTCCCGCCCGCCAGCCGCCAGCCCTACGTGGGCACCTCGGCGTTCACGCACAAGGCCGGGCTGCACGCGAGCGCGATCAAGGTCGACCCGGACCTCTACCAGCACATGGACCCCGCGGGCGTGGGCAACGGCATGCGCCTCCTCGTCTCCGACATGGCCGGGCGGGCCTCGATCGAGCTCAAGGGCCGCGAGCTCGGGTTCGACCTCTCCGGTGACCGCGAGCTCGTCACCCGGGTGACCGAGCGGGTCAAGGCGATGGAGCAGTCCGGCTACACCTTCGAGGCCGCCGACGCATCCTTCGAGCTGTTGCTGGTCGAGGAGGTGGAGGGTCGCCGCCCCTCCTACTTCGAGGTGGAGTCGTGGCGGGTCATCACCGAGACGCTCCCCGACGGCGAGGAGGCGGTCTCGGAGGCAACGGTCAAGCTGGTCTCCTCCGGGGTGCGGTTCGTGGTCACCGGGGAGGGCAACGGACCGGTCAACGCCCTGGACGAGGCGCTGCGCTCGGCCATCTCGCAGGCCTACCCGGAGGTCGCCAAGTTCGAGCTGATCGACTACAAGGTCCGCATCCTCGACGCCGGTCACGGGACCGATGCCATCACCCGGGTGCTGATCGAGACCACCGACGGCGAGTCCTCGTGGGTGACGGTCGGCGTTGGTCACAACGTCATCGAGGCCTCCTGGGGTGCTCTCGTGGACGGCCTCACCTTCGGCCTGCGGCGGCAGCACCGCGACTGACAGGGCCACCAGGGCCGCCGCCCCTGTCGCACCCGCGCGGTGCGTGCTTGACTCGACAGGATGAACGAGCTCACGCCGTACCTCTGCGTCCAGGACGGACGCGCCGCGATCGACTGGTACGTCGCGGCGCTGGGCGCCACCGTCACAGCCGAGCCGATCCTCTTCGAGGGCCGGGTGGGCCACGTCGAGCTGGCCCGTGGCCAGGCCCGGTGGATGTTGGCCGAGGAGTTCGAGGCAGCCGGCGTCGCGCCCCCGGATCCGCGTCGCGGTGCCCCGGTCTCCCTGCACTTGGCGGTCGACGATGTGGACGGCCTGTGCGCTCAGGTCGTCGAGGCGGGAGCCACGCTCGACCGTGGTCCCGAGGACGCTGGCCCCGCGGGGCGAGTCGCGGTGTTCCACGACCCCTTCGGCCATCGCTGGTTCCTCAACCGGGCGCCCGACTGAGGTCGGGGATTCAACCGCGCCGCACGGGGGAAGGGTGGGGGCATGCGATCCACCCTCACCGTCGTCCCGGGACGCGCTCTGCTGCTCGTCGGTCTGCTCCTGATCGGTCTGGGCGGCACCCTGCTCACCCTTCCGGGGACCGCCGGTGCGGCACCCGTCGCTCCGACACCGTCCAGCACCGCCGTCTCCGATGAGCCGCAGGCGGTCGAGGACGACCCGGGCAAGATGGTGCTGGTGCTCGACTCCTCGGGATCGATGAAGGAGCAGGCGGGCGGCACCACGAAGATCCAGGCCGCCAAGGACGCCCTCGGCCAGGTCGTGGCGCAGCTTCCGGAGGACGCCGAGGTCGGGATCAGGGTCTTCGGCGCCGAGGTCTTCGACCGCAGCAAGCCCGGCGCGTGCACCGACAGCCAGAACGTCGTGCCGGTGGGTCCGTTGGACCGTGGGGCGCTGACCGCGGCCGTCGCCGACTACCAGCCATACGGCGAGACCCCCATCGGTCACGCTCTGGGCGAGGCGGCCAAGGACCTGGGCCCCGGGGCTGAGGGCGAGCGTCGCACGATCGTGCTCCTCTCCGACGGGGAGCCGACCTGTCAGCCCGATCCGTGCAAGGTGGCGGAGCGGCTCGCCCAGCAGGGGATCGACCTGGCCATCAACGTCGTCGGCCTGGATGTGTCGGGCAAGGCCCGCGAGGCGCTGCAGTGCATCGCCCGCGCGGGCAACGGGGACTACTACGACGCCGGGTCCGCCGACGAGCTGGCCAACAGCCTGATCAAGGTCAGCGTCCGCGACCTGCGTGGCTTCCGGCTGACGGGGGAGCGCGTCGAGGGCGGCACCACCCCCCAGGACGCCCTGCCGATCGAGCCGGGGACCTACGTCGACACCTCCCTGCCCGAGGAGGGTCTGCGCTACTACCTGGTCGACCGGCCCGAGGGGGGCGGGGTCTCGGTCTCGGCCTTGGTGCGCCCCCCGGGAGGGGACGAGAACTGGAACACCGTGGTCAGCGTCTCCCTGCTGACCCCCGACGGCCAGCGGTGCGCCCATTCCTACGCCCAGTCCCTGCAGATCCTCGGGATGACGCCGCTGACCTCCACCGCTGTCACCTTCAACCCGTTCGCCGAGACCATGCTCACCAGCGAGGAGTGCACGGAGGCTCCGCAGCTGCTCGCCGCCGTCTCCAGCAAGGCGGGGGTCGGTGAGTTCCGCTTGCAGGTGAGCACCCAGCCTGCGGTGCAGAACGCCGACGCCCTGCCGGGTCCGGTGGAGGAGGAGGGCGAGTGGGTCGACGTCGTGGACATCCCCGCGGCAGGTCCGCGTGAGCCGGTGGTGGGCGGAGTCAGCTTCGACGACGCGCCCGAGCTGCTGCCCGGCACGACGTACTCGGACTCGCTCCGTCCCTCGGAGGTGCTGGTCTACAAGGTGCGTGCGGGCTACGGCCAGGCGGTCCGGCTCAGCGCCAGCCTGGGCACCGACGCGCAGGCAGCCTCGGTGGTGGGCCTCCAGGGCCCGCACGCCACGCTCCACTCCTACTCCGGACTCGGGCAGCGGCTGACCCAGGTCAACGAGCCCGACAAGGGCGTCAGGAGCTCGGAGTTCTACAACGGTGGCGAGCCACGCCTGCTGACCGCCGTGGTGCCACCGATCCGGGTGCGCAACGTGGAGTCACCTCAGCCCGGCGTCCGCACGGTCATCCAGGACGGCTACCAGTACTTCGCCCTCGGCATGGCCCGCGCGGTCAGCGCGGAGGACGCTCAGTTCGCCGCACCCGTCACCATCTCCGCCGAGCTGGTGGGGGAAGTCGAGGGACAGCCCGAGTACGCCGAAGACGTGGCGGGGCCTGGTGGTGAGGGAGCCGCGGCTGCCGAGGACGGGGGAACGTCCCAGACACCCGACCAGACCTCGAACCAGGCCGCCGGGGAGAGCGACGACCCTGCCCCGGTGGTCTGGTGGACCCTCGGCGGCCTGGGGGCGCTGCTCCTGGCTGCGGCGGCCCTGGTCCTGGTCCGGCGTTCGCGCGCATAGGGTCGCCGGCATGGCCGAGCTGCACGACCTGACCGCCCTCGAGCAGGGCGCTGCGGTACGACGCGGGGAGGTGTCGCCCCTCGAGCTCGTGGAGCACTACCTGGCCCGGGCCGACACCGTCGGCGCGTTCGTCACCCGGGTGCCAGAGCTGGCCATCGCCCGCGCCCGGGCGCTCCCGGACGGTGGTGGGTCTCCGCTGCACGGGGTGCCCACGGCGATCAAGGACCTCAACCCCACCGCCGGCGTGCGCACGACCTTCGGGTCCGCGGCCTACCACGACCACGTGCCCGAGACCTCCGACGACGTCACCAGCTCCATCGAGGCCGCCGGCATGGTCTGGCTGGGCAAGACCAGCACGCCGGAGTTCGGTTCCCCCTGCTACACCGAGCCCGAGGGCCTGCCGGCGGCGGTGACCCCGTGGGACCGCACCCGCATGGCCGGCGGCTCCTCAGGTGGCGCGGCGGCCGCGGTGGCCGCCGGGCTGGTGCCGGTGGCCCAGGGGTCCGACGGTGGCGGCTCGATCCGGGTCCCCGCGTCGTGCTGTGGGCTCGTGGGGCTGAAGCCCTCGCGCGGCCGGATCAGTGGCGCCCCGATGTACGGCGACCCGGTGGGCCTGGCCACGGCGGGATCACTGGCCCGCACCGTGCGGGACGCGGCCGCCTTGCTCGACGTGCTGGCCGGGCGCCGGGTGGGCGATCCCAGCTGGGCTCCCGAGCCGAGCGCCACCTTCCTGGCGGCCTGCGACGCCGCTCCGGGACGCCTGCGCGTGGCGCGGTTCTCGGCCCCGATCATCGCCGAGACCGAGGTCGACATCGAGTGCCTGCAGGCCTGGGAGGACGCCTCGGCGCTGCTGGAGTCGCTGGGCCACGTGGTCGAGGACGTGCCGGTGCCGCTGGACCGCGCCGCGGTCGACGTCTTCGAGACCTGCTGGGCGGTGCTCACCGCCCTCTCCAGCGCGCCTCCCGGCCGGGAGCAGCAGCTGCGCCCGCTGACCCGCTGGCTCAGCGGTCGGGGCCAGGCGGTCACGGGGCCGGAGTTCGGGCTGGCCATCGGGCAGCTGCGGCGGCTTGCGGCCCAGGCCCTGACCGCGCTCGCGCCGTACGACCTGGTGCTCACCCCGACTCTGGCCTCACCCCCGCTGCCGGTCGGGGCGCTGCGCGACGACGCGGATCCGGCCGCCGACTTTGCGGCACAGAAGGCCTTCACCCCGTGGACCTCGGCCTGGAACGTGACTGGGATGCCCGCGATCTCGCTGCCCCTGCACTGGACGTCGACGGGACTTCCGGTGGGGGTGATGCTGGCGGCCCGGCCGGCCGAGGAGGCGCTCCTGCTGGCGGTCTCCGCCCAGGTCGAGGCCGCCGTCCCGTGGGCGCACCGTCGGCCTCCGGGCTGGTGAGGCGTCCGGATCAGTCGTCGCCGATGCCGCGCGCGTGCAGTGCCTCCCCGGTGTGCCGGGCGTGGGCGACGGAGCGGATCACCATCGGGGTCAGCAGTGCTCGGGGGTCGCGCTCCAGGCCCCGGGCCCGGGCCGCGGCCCTGGTCTCCTGGGCGATCTCCATCGTGGTGGGAATGGCACGGAGCACCAGGCTGAAGGCCAGCGCCACCCGCTCGGGGTTCACCCCGACGCGGCTCAGGGGGCGCAGGCCGCGGGTGATGGCGTCCAGGATGGCGTCCACGGCGGTGGTGGCCGTCAGCACCGTGGCGAGCAGGACCAGCGCGACGAGGTCGGCGACCTGCTCCACGGCCAGCGCCCAGTTGCGCTGCCAGGCCGCGAAGGCGGCCAGCAGCAGCGCGACGAGCACGATGCCGCGCAGGGCGCGGAGCGTGAGCCGCAGTCCCATGCCGGAGGAGGCGACGATCGCGACCGAGACCGCGAGCGCGCCCAGGGCGGTGCCGGGACCGCGCAGCGTCACCACCACGACGCTGGCCAGCATCAGTCCCACCAGCTTGGCGCCGGCGGGCAGCCGGTGCAGCCAGGTGTGGCCGGGCCGGTAGCTGCCCAGCAGCAGGGCGCTGGTGCCCTGACTCATGCTGTCGCCCGGTAGTGCGCCACCGCGTCGCTCGCGCTCCCGTCGAAGACCACCCGGCCCTGCGACATCACCAGGGCCCGGTCGCAGCGCGCGGCCAGGTCGAGGTCGTGGGTGAGCAGCACCAGCTGCTGGGGGAGCGCCAGCAGCAGGTCCCCGATGAGCCGGCTGTTGGCCAGGTCCAGCAGGGTGGTCGGCTCGTCGGCGACGACGACCTCGGGGTCGCAGGCCAGCACGCCGGCGATCGCCAGCAGCTGGCGCTGACCGCCGGAGAGGGCGTGCACGCTGCGGTCGGCCAGCTCGGCGATCCCTAAGGAGTCCAGCACGGCCAGCGCGGCGCGGCGGCGCTCGTCCTTGTCCTTGTGGGCACGGCGCAGCGACAGTGCGACGTCCTCCAGCACCGTGGGCATCACCAGCTGCGCCGAGGGGTCGGTGAACACGAAGCCCACGCGGCGTCGCACCTCGCGGCCCTGCGTGGCAGCGTCGAGGTCTCCCACCCGCACGTGCCCCGTCGAGGCGGTGACCAGGCCGTTGAGCAGCCGCGCCAGCGTCGACTTGCCCGACCCGTTGGGGCCGATCAGGGCGATGCGCTGCTCGGTGAGGACCAGGGACGTCTCCTGCACGATGACCAGGTCGCCGTCGGTGGTGGGGGCGGTGACGACGACGCGGTCCAGCTCGATGCGGCTCACGCGGTGATGGTCTCCCGTGGCTTCTCGGCGCCGGTACGGCGGGTGCCGAGCAGGTCGGGGAACGCGCGGTGCACGGCGGTGGCCACCAGGGCCATCGCGATGTTCTTGAGCACGTCGCCGATCCAGAAGATCTTGTCGGTGTCCCACGCCGCCGACCAGCTCATCGGTGCGCGCCAGACCAGGCCGGCCATGCCCAGGGTGTGGATGAACAGGGCGCTGCTGACCAGGCCGGCGGCGAAGAGCAGGGGGGTGGAGGTGGCGACCTGCTTGCGCGGCAGGCGCTGCACCAGGAACCCGCAGCAGAGGGCGGCCAGGGGGAAACCGACCAGGTAGCCCACGGTCGGGCCCTGGAAGACGGCCAGGCCCGCTCGGCCACCGGAGAACACCGGCAGTCCCGCGGCCCCGACGGCGAGGTAGAGCAACACCGCCAGGAAGCCGCGGCGCGCGCCCAGGACGGCGCCGGCCAGCAGCACGCCGAAGGTCTGGAGGGTGATCGGCACCGGTCCCGCCAGCTTGATCGACGGCAGGATGGCGCACACGCAGATGAGCGCCGCGAATCCGGCGATCAGCGCGATGTCGGTGCTGGAGCGGCGGTTGCCGGAGGTCATGGGAGGACTCTCTTGCCGGGCGTCCAGGCGGAACTGAACGGTGGTCAGGTGAACGGCGTTCAGGTTAGGCTGAGTCCCACAGTGCGTCAACCGCTGTATGCCACGTCACACTCGCTCTCGGCGAGCACCCCCACCGGACCGGAGGTCAGATGCGCTACCACCGCGGCGACATCGTGGAGCGGGCCATCGAGGTCCTGGACCAGTACGGACTGGCCGACCTCACCATGCGTCGACTGGGCTCGGAGCTGGGGGTCCAGCCGAGCGCGCTCTACCACCACTTCGCCAACAAGCAGTCGCTGCTGGGCGCCGTGGCCGACGAGCTGCTCGCGCGCGGGTTGCGGCCACCGGTCGAGGGGCCCTGGGACGACCAGGTGCAGGCGGTCTGCGTGCAGCTGCGCGATGCCATGCTGGCCTGGCGTGACGGCGCGGAGCTGGTCGCCACGGTGCACGCCTTCGGCCTCGGCGCGCGTGCGGCGTACGACGCGATGGTCGGGGCGCTGGCCGACAGCGGGCTGCCGGACCAGATGGTGCCCACGGCTGCTCGGGCCCTGCTCCACCTGGTCTTCGGCCACACGGCCGAGGAGCAGACCCAGCTCCAGGCCAGCAGCGTCGGCGCCATCGACCTGGCGCCGAGCGAGAGCTCGGACTTCACCGACTCGCTGGCGCTGCTCCTGGACGGGATCCGGGTGCGCGTCAGCCCGGGTGCACCACGGCGCCGTGCAGCTCCGCGAGCAGCACCGCCCCGGTGAGGTCGAGCCTGGTGCCGCGCAGCTGCGCCGCGGCCAGGTCGACCCGGTCCAGCGACGCGCCGACCAGGTCCGCTCCCACCAGCTTGGCGTCACGCAGGTTGGCGCCGTCCAGCTGCGTGCCGCGCAGCAGTGTCCCGCTGAGGTCGGCCAGGGAGAGATCCGCCTCGCGCAGGTCCAGCCCCGAGAGGTCCAGCTTGGTCAGGTTGGCCCCGCGCAAGGAGGAGCCGCGCCACTGGCCGCCCAGGATCCGCATGGGTCGGGTGGTGCACTCGGCGAACGTCGTGCCGACCACCTTGCACCCCTCGAAAGTCACGTCGAACAGGCTGCAGCGCCGCAGCTCGCACGCCACGAACGCGGAGGCGGTGTGCACGGAGGAGTTGAAGCGGCAGCCGTCGAAGACGCAGTGCTCGAAGACCGCACCCGAGGTGCGCACCTCGCTGAGGTCCACCTGGCTGAAGGTGCAGCGCACGAACCGGGTGGCGCCCAGGTCGTCGCCGTACCAGTCGTCGCCGTGGAAGGTGACGTCCTCGTGCACCTCGACGGTCATCGTTGCCTCACCGGCGCGGCAGTCGGCCGTGGGGCGAGGACGGTGGCGGGCAGCAGGAGGATGGGGGGCCGGCGTCGCACCTGGGCAGGATAGCCGCGGCTAGAGTGACCGCCGTGATCGTGTCGCACCAGCACCGCTTCATCTTCCTCAAGACCCGGAAGACCGCGGGCACCAGCGTCGAGATCGCGCTGTCCAAGATCTGCGGGCCCGACGACGTGATCACCGCGATCAGCCCCGAGGACGAGCAGCTGCGGGCCGCCGCCGGTGGACGACCGCCGCAGAACTTCGACGCACCGCCGCTGCCGCGTCGCGCCTACAACCACATGCGCGCCCAGATGGTCCGCAACGTCGTTGGTGCGCAGGTGTGGAACGACTACTTCACGTTCGCGGTGGAGCGGAACCCCTGGGACACCGTGGTCTCGCTCTACTTCTGGAAGTTCCGCGAGCGGCCCGGAGCGCGGACCGCCCCGCCGTTCGCGGAGTTCGTCTGGGAGGAGTCGGTGGAGAAGCTCGCCGCCAACCAGCGGATCTACCGGATCCGCGGCGCAGTCGCCGTCGACCGGGTGCTGCGCTACGAGCGGCTCACCGAGGAGCTGACCCAGGTGTGGTCGGACCTGGGGCTGCCCGGGGAGCCGGCGCTGCCCCGGGCCAAGGGATCGGCGCGGCCCCGCCGCGACTACCGCGACCTCTACGACGATGAGTCCCGGCAGCGGGTCGCCGACCTGTTCGCCGCCTCCGTCCGGGACTTCGGCTACGAGTTCTGAGCGGCCGGGGCCGAGGCGTCGGGGTCCCGGCCCAGCGTCTGGCTCAGCGTCCGGCCCAGCGCCGAGCCCAGCGTCCAGGAGTCCAGCAATCGACAGTCGCCCGCCTGGTACCAGGCGAGGTCCAGCCGCTCGGCCCGGCAGCGGGCCGGGAGGGCGGCGCCCAGGGACTTCCGCGTGGAGTTCTCGGTGACGTCTGCGGACAGCGCGTCCAGGGTCAGGTGCGGCTGCGGGATGCCGAACGCGCCGCCGTACGGCGGGCACTGGTCGAACTCCTCGAAGAGCGCCGAGGTGAGGCGGGAGAACGGCTCCGCGGGCTCGGGGACCAGGTGCACGATGCCGTTGGGGAAGGTCGCCAGTCGGCGCAGGGTGAAGTCGAAGGGCTCGAACCGGGCCACCACCTCACCGACCCGGGCGGCCGTCCGGGCGTCGTGACGGGGCAGGAACGGTCCCAGCGCGGTGATGTGCGCGTGCGTGAACGCCGGGTCGTCGGAGAGGTAGTCAGTGTCGTAGAACGCCGTGCGCCGCCGCACCCACGGATCCAGCGCCGGCACCGGCACCTGCAGCACCGAGTGCCCGACCCCGTGGTCAGCGGGGGAGTCCGCACTACTCATGCCGGCACGGACGCCACGGCGAGCAGGCGCTCGCACTCCGCGAGCAGCCGGGCGCGGAGCGGCGCCGCGCGCTCGCTGAAGGACCGCTGAGCCGCGACGTACTCCTGCTTGCCCTCGGGCGTCTCGATCCGCACCGGAGTGAACGGCCGGCCGTCCACCTCCAGCCCGGAGAGGTCGTACGGCGCTGCGCGCATGTCCATGATCCGCACGTCCCGGGCCAGCTCGAAGCAGTCGGCCACCAGGTCCGAGCAGATCATCGGGGTGAGCCGGAAGGCGTGCTTGTAGAGGTCCATGGTGGCGTGCAGACAGCCTGGTTGCTCCAGGTCGGCGCGGTCGTGCGGCGCGGGCTGGAGCAGGTTCAGGGGGCGCGCCGGCGGGGTGAAGAAGCGGAACGCGTCGAAGTGCGAGCAGCTGATCCGGTGGGTCTCGACGACCGCGTCGGTGCCCTCGGGACCCAGCCGCAGCGGCCAGTCGGAGTGCCGGGTCCCGTCCTCGGCGAGCCGGTAGACCATCGCCCACTCGTGCAGCCCGAAGCAGCCGAACTGCGGGGCCCGCTGCGCGGTGGCGCGCAGCAGCCTGGCCAGGGTCTCGAGCAGCACCCGCTGGCCCTCCACGTGCTCCCGGCTGACCGCGACGAGGTCGTCCTCGCGCCGGTAGCCCTTCAGGCTCGCGTGCTCGTCCGCACCGCGCAGCGCCACGCCGAACCCCGGGTGCCAGCGCCGCAGCTGGGCGGGCCGCTGGGCGTAGTAGGTGAAGAGGAAGTCGTGCACCGGGTGCTTGACCCCGGAGTCCCGGCGGGCCAGGTGGGGGGCGACGAAGGTCTCGACCCGGGCGGCGTGCGCCTGCGCGCGGGCACGCCAGGTCGGCTCGTCGAGAACGGGGTCGCTCGTGGCCGTGGGCACGGATCCAAGCCTAGGCGGATAGGCTCGGGTGGTGCGTATCGCCAGATTCACCACCGGGGAAGAGCCGCAGTACGGCATCGTGACCGGGGAGGTCGACGAGTTCGGCCAGCCCGCTGAGGACACCACGATCGTGGCGTTGGCGGGAGATCCGCTCTACGTCGGGATCAAGCTGCTCGCGGAGGAGCACAAGCTCTCCGACGTGCGGCTGCTCGCGCCGGTGCTGCCGCGCAGCAAGGTGGTGGGGATCGGTCGCAACTACGCCGACCACGCGGCCGAGATGGGCAACGAGCTGCCCAGCGAGCCGCTGCTGTTCCTCAAGCCCAACACCACGGTCGTCGGTCCCGGTGACCCGATCTTCTATCCCGCGCAGTCGCAGCGCGTGGACTACGAGGGCGAGCTGGCGGTGGTCATCGGCCGCATCTGCCGCGACGTCCCGGTGGAGAAGGCCACGGACGTGATCCACGGCTACACCATCGGCAACGACGTCACGGCCCGCGACCTGCAGAAGTCCGACGTGCAGTTCACCCGGGCCAAGAGCTTCGACTCCTTCTGCCCGCTGGGTCCCTGGATCGAGACCGACCTGGACCCTGCGACCTTCGCCGACGGGGTCAAGATCCAGACCTACCTCAACGGCGACCTCGTCCAGGACGGCACGACCGCCGACCTGGTCTTCGACATCCCGACGCTGGTCGCCTACGTGTCCAGCGTCATGACGCTCCTCCCCGGGGACGTCATCCTCACCGGCACCCCGGCCGGGGTCGGTCCCATGCAGGTCGGTGACGAGGTCGAGGTCTCGGTCGCCGGCATCGGCACTCTCACGAACAAGGTGGCTCAGCGATGACGGTCTCGGCAGGAACGACGGACGACGGCAGCACCGGCACGGGCTCGCGGGTACGGGTCCGGATGGCCCCTTCCCCGACCGGATCCCCGCACGTGGGGCTGGCGCGCACCGCGCTGTTCAACTGGGCCTTCGCCCGGCACCACGGGGGCACCTTCGTGTTCCGGATCGAGGACACCGACAAGGAGCGGAACACCGAGGAGTCCTACCGCTCCCTGCTGGAGGTGATGCGCTGGCTCGGGCTGGACTGGGACGAGGGTCCCGAGGTCGGCGGCCCCTACGGCCCCTACCTGCAGAGCGAGCGCGGCCACATCTACCGCGACGTCCTGGCCCGGCTGGCCGAGACCGGCTACACCTACGACTGCTACTGCGAGAACTCCGAGGTCGAGGCGCGCCGCAAGGCCAGCGGCTCCAAGGTGATGGGGTACGACGGCTTCTGCCGCGACCTGAGCCCCGAGCAGCTCGCCGCCTTCGCCGGGCGTCCCAGCGTGGTCCGCTTCCGGATGCCCGACGGGGAGATCGCCTTCGACGACCTGGTGCGCGGCACCATCTCGTTCCAGACCGAGTTCGTCCCCGACTACGCGCTGGCGCGTGCCAACGGCGACCCGCTGTACACGTTGGTGGCCCCCGTGGACGACGCGCTGATGGAGATCACCCACGTGCTGCGTGGCGAGGACCTGCTCTCCAGCACCCCCCGCCAGATCGCCCTGTTCGAGGCGTTGAAGGAGATCGGCGTCGCCAAGCAGACGCCGGCCTTCGGCCACCTCCCCTACGTCATGGGGGAGGGCAACAAGAAGCTCTCCAAGCGCGACCCGGAGGCGGACCTGCTGGCCTACCGGGACAAGGGGTTCCTGCCCGAGGGCCTGCTCAACTACCTCGCCCTGCTCGGGTGGTCGATCGCGGCAGACCGCGACATCTTCACCCTGGAGGAGATGGTCGAGAAGTTCGAGCTGGGCGACGTCAACCCCAACCCGGCCCGCTTCGACCTGAAGAAGGCCGATGCCATCAACGCCTCCCACATGCGCCTGCTCACCATCGAGGACCTCACCCACCGGGTGCTGCCGTTCCTGAAGGCCGCCGGGGTGGTCTCCGACCCGGTCACCGACCTGGACGCGCGGATGCTGGAGCTGGCGATGCCGCTGGTCTCCGAGCGGATGAACAAGCTGACCGAGGCCGTCGACATGCTCGGGTTCCTGTTCGTGGACGAGGCCGACCTGGTCCGCACGGACGTGATCGACGAGGCGGGGCGCGAGGTGGTCCGGGCTGCCGTCGCCGCGCTGGGCGAGGTGGGCACCTGGTCGACCGAGGAGATCGAGCAGGCGCTGCGCACCGCGCTGGTGGAGGAGCGAGGCCTCAAGCCACGACTGGCATTCGGTCCGGTGCGGATCGCGATCTCCGGTCGCAAGATCTCGCCCCCGCTGTTCGAGTCGATGGAGCTGCTGGGCCGGGACCGCTCCATGGCCCGGCTGAACGACGCCCTGGCCTGAGCCGGACGTTGATGAGCACCACGAGCGCAACGGGGTCCACGCAGGCGCCACAGGGGCCCGGTGAGCTCGGGTACCACCAGCTCCACCGGGGCGGCCCCAGGGCGGTGTGGCGGCCGATCCTGGGGGTCCTGGTCGTCGCCCTGGGCACCTTCGTGCTGGCACCGCTGTTCTGGTCGATCGCCTTCGCGGTGGGCTATGCGCTGGCCGGTGAGCCGGTGGCGGAGTCGATGGAGGCCCTCACCGACACCGATCACGCCACCCCGGCCACCTTGGCGTTCCTCAACCTGACGCTGGCCAGCGCCATCCCGCTGGTGTGGCTGGTGAGCCGGACGCTGCACGGGCTCCGTCCCCGCTGGCTCTCCTCGGTCGGCCCGGGACTGCGCATGCGGTACTTCCTCGCCTGCTTGGGCCTGGCGTTCCTGGCCCTGGTGGCCACCCTGGTCGTCGCCGCGGCGCTGCCCACGCCCGACGCCTCGAGCGAGGTCAGCGAGACCGTGAACGACTTCACCACCACCACGCGGGACTTCCTGCTCGTGGTGCTCTTCCTCACCCCGTTGCAGGCCGCCGGCGAGGAGTACCTGTTCCGGGGCTACCTGACCCAGGCCTTCGGCGGGCTGTTCGCCTCCCGGGCGCTGGCGGTGCTGCTGCCCGCCCTGCTGTTCGCCCTGGCACACGGCGGCCAGGACCCGCCGGTCTTCTTCGACAGGTTCGCCTTCGGGGTCGTGGCCGGGATCCTGGTGATCGCCACGGGCGGGCTGGAGGCGGCGATCGCCATGCACGTGCTGAACAACTTCGTGGCGTTCGGGCTGGCGCTGGCCTTCAGCGACATCGGCACCGCGCTGACCCCCACCGGAGGGTCCTGGTGGAGCCTGCCGAGCACCCTGACCCAGTCGCTGGTCTACCTCGCGCTGGCCCTGTGGGTGGCCCGTCGGATGGGGCTGAGGACCACGGTGGAGGGGGGCGTTTTGGCGGCTCCGCCCGGCCGCGTGTATCGTTTCGCCTCGGTTCCGAAAGGCGCCTAAACCATGGGATATGGTGTAATTGGCAGCACGACTGATTCTGGTTCAGTTAGTCAAGGTTCGAGTCCTTGTATCCCAGCGAAATCCCGGTCTGACCGGGATTTGTGTGAGAACCAGCAGTTCGACTAAAGTTTCTCACTGTCACCGGCAAGAAATTGCTGGTGACAAACGTGCAAGCCCCCGTTGTGTAGCGGCCTAGCACGCCGCCCTCTCACGGCGGTAGCGCCGGTTCGAATCCGGTCGGGGGTACAGCATTCGGAAGGGGCTCTGGCCAGCGGAGACGCTGGGCAGGGCCCCTTTCGGCATTCCCCCACGAGGCAGGCACGGCCGAGGGCGAGCCCAGGCAACCAGCCAGGTTGATAGCGTCGACGCCGTGAGCGCCAGCGTGAGCATCCGGCCCGGTCTTGCCGCCGACCTGCCCATGGTCTTCCGTGCCGAACGGGACTACATCCGCGACGTCGAGCCTGCCGCGGAGGCCGGGTGGACGCGGGCCCTGGACAAGAACCTCGAGCTCTGGGTCGGCTGCCTCGACCGTGCGATCGTCGCGGAGGATGCTGAGGGGACCGCCGGGTTCGCCATGTGGATGCCCCACGACGGCGCCGCGCTCCTGGTCACCATCCAGGTGCTCGCCCACGCCCGGCGCCGCGGCGTCGGCAACGTGCTGCTGCAGCGCTACCTGGTGGATGCCGGGGCTGCCGGCCACCGGACGGCATCGCTCGGGGTGCACGCCTCCAATCCCGCCCGCCGGCTCTACGAGGCTGCCGGGTTCCGCCACTCGGGCGACGACGGCGACTACGCGCTCTACGAGTTGCGGCTCTGACTCTGCCGGCGTCAACTGGCATGTCCGAATCCCGCTCGTGCAGGACCCTCTGCCGAGGCAGGATGGGGACATGGCGACCTCCACGCACCTCGCGCCGACAGGGCAAGGGCTCGACCACGAAGTCTGCTACCGCGCCGTGCGCAGTCGGGACCGCCGCTTCGACGGGGTCTTCTACACCGCCGTGGCGACCACCGGGATCTATTGCCGCCCCTCCTGCCCTGCGCGCACCCCAGCGTCGGCGAACGTGAGCTTCCACCCGACTGCCGCGTCTGCGCAGGCCGCGGGATACCGCGCGTGCAAGCGATGTATCCCCGATGCCACCCCCGGTAGCCCGGAGTGGGACGTCGCTGCCGACGTTGCCGGACGGGCGATGCGCCTGATCGCCGACGGCGTGGTGGATCGCACCGGCGTCGAAGGCCTGGCCGACTTCCTGGGCTACAGCTCTCGGCAGCTCAACCGGTTGCTCGTGCACCGGCTGGGTGCCGGCCCGCTGGCCCTGGCCCGCGCTCGGCGGGCCCAGACCGCCCGCATCCTCATCGAGAGCACTCAGATGGGCTTCTCCGACGTCGCCTTCGCGGCCGGGTTCGCCAGCGTCCGTCAGTTCAACGAGACCGTGCGTGAGGTGTACGCCGCCTCTCCGAGCGAGCTGCGGGGTCGCCGCGGGACGGGCCGCGACGCCACGGGGGGGATCACCATGCGGCTGGCGGTCCGGACGCCGTTCGCCGGCAGCGCACTCCTGGAGTTCCTCGCCAGACGAGCCGTGCCGGGGGTCGAGATGGTCTGCGGAACGACGTACTCACGCACCTTGCGGCTCCCGCACGGCCATGGCGTGGTCAGCCTCGTCCTGACCGACCAGACCTCCTCGGGCACCGCGTTCGTGCCCGCCACCTTCGCGCTCCTCGACCTGCGGGACACGACTGCGGCGGTCGAGCGGACGCGCAGGATCCTCGACGCGGACTGCGACCCGACGGCCGTAGCCGAGGCCTTCGCCCCCGACCCGGTGCTCGGTCCGCTCGTGGAACAGCAGCTCGGGCTGAGGGTTCCAGGCCACGTGGACGGCAGCGAGCTGGCGGCCCGGGCCGTGCTGGGGCAGCAGGTCAGCGTCGCCGGGGCGCGCACGACCACCGCCCGTCTGGTGCGCGAGTACGGCCAGGAGGTGGAAACCGGTGTCGAGGGCCTGACCCATCTCTTCCCTGACCCTGCCGCATTGTCGAGGCTGGACCCGGCGCAGCTGCCGATGCCACGGGCGCGCGGCCGGGCCCTGGCCGCGCTCGGTGCCGCCCTGGAGGCCGGCGACCTGCGGCTCGAGCGTGGCGTGGACCGGGACGCCGCGCGCGCCGCCCTGCTGGCGGTACCGGGCATCGGCCCGTGGACCAGCGACTACGTGGGGATGAGGGCGCTGGGGCATCCCGACCTCTTCCTGCCCACCGACACCGGGACCCGGGACGCACTGCGGCGCCTCGGTCAGGACCCCGGGCAGGCCCGGGTGATCGCGGAGCGCTGGCGACCGTGGCGCTCCTACGCGCAGATGTACCTGTGGCACTCCCTGAGCCCGGCACCGCGACCGCACGAGGAGACCTGAGATGTGGACCCTGATGGACTCACCAACCGGAGAGCTGCGCATCGCCGAGCAGCACGACGCGATCGTCGCCATCGAGTTCTCGCCGTTCCGGCCTCCGGGGGAGCGCGCCCTGGGGGAGCGCGCCCTGGGGGAGCGCGACGACGGCCACCCGGTGCTGGCCGAGACGGTACGACAGCTCCGGGCGTACTTCGCCCGTGACCTCACCGCCTTCGACCTGCCGCTGGCGCCGCGCGGCAGCGACTTCCAGCAGCGCGTCTGGAAGGAGCTGCAGCTGATCGGCTACGGGGAGACCTGCACCTACGGCCAGATCGCGGTACGGCTGGGACACACCAACGCCGCCTCCCGCGCCGTGGGCCTGGCCAACGGCCGCAACCCGATTCCGATCGTCATTCCGTGCCACCGGGTGATCGGTGCCAACGGGACCCTGACCGGCTATGCGGGCGGCCTGGAGCGCAAGCAGCTGCTGCTCGGGCTGGAGACCGACGGGCTCTTCTGAGGGCCGCCGGTCAGACCTGGGGGGCGGCAGAGGACCGGCGGCGCAGCAGCGCCACGCCGTACCCGGCAGCCAGCAGTCTCACGACCGTGGCGACGGCTCAGGTCATTCCGCGGCCGCTCGGCGCAGCGACTCCGAGAGCCGCTCGGCCGCGGCGAGCACTGCGGGAGCATGCATGCGACCCGGCTGCCGGGAGAGTCGCTCCAGCGGGCCCGAGACCGAGACCGCGGCGATGATCTTGCCCCCAGGGGAGCGCACGGGCGCCGATACGGAGGCCACTCCCTGCTCGCGCTCGCCGACGCTCTGGGCCCAGCCCCGTCGGCGGATGCCGGACAGCGCGGTGGCGGAGTACGCCGCGTTCTGCAGGCCCCGGTGCATGCGCTCGGGGTCTTCCCAGGCGAGCAGCACCTGGGCCGCGGAACCGGCACGCATGGTCAGCTGGGAGCCGACCGGGATGGTGTCGCGCAGTCCGCTGGGACGCTCCGCCGCCGCGACGCAGACCCGGTGCTCGCCCTGGCGGCGCCACAGCTGGGCGGACTCGCCGGTGATGTCGCGCAGCCGGGCCAGCACGGGCCCGGCGGCGGCCAGCAGCCGGTCCTCGCCCGCCGCTGCCGACAGCTCGGCGAGCCGGGGACCCAGCACGAAGCGTCCCTGCATGTCGCGGGCCACCAGGCGGTGGTGCTCCAGCGCGACGGCGAGCCGATGGGCGGTGGGTCGAGCCAGGCCTGTGCCGGCGACCAGTCCCGCCAGGGTGGCCGGGCCCGCCTCGAGGGCGGCGAGCACCAGGGCGGCCTTGTCGAGAACGCCGACTCCACTAGAGTTGTCCATATGGCAATACTGCCGTCTCATTGGATGGGATGCAAGAGGTAGTGTTCGCGATGGTCCAGACCGGGCCGCCAGAACCGAGAGGAGCAGGTCGTGGGCAAAACCCTGGCCGAGAAGGTGTGGGACGCACACGTCGTCCGGAGCGCGGAGGGTGAACCCGACCTTCTCTACATCGATCTCCACCTCATCCATGAGGTGACCAGCCCGCAGGCCTTCGACGGGCTGCGTCTCGCCGGTCGTCAGGTCCGGCGTCCGGACCTCACCTTGGCGACCGAGGACCACAACGTCCCCACCCTGAACTGGGACCAGCCGATCGTCGACCCGGTGAGCCGCACGCAGGTCGAGACCCTGCGCAAGAACGCCGCCGAGTTCGGCGTTCGCCTGCACCCGCTGGGCGACATCGAGCAGGGCATCGTCCACGTCGTCGGACCGCAGCTGGGCCTGACCCAGCCCGGGATGACCATCGTCTGCGGCGACAGCCACACCTCGACCCACGGAGCCTTCGGCTCGATCGCCTTCGGCATCGGCACCTCCGAGGTCGAGCACGTGCTGGCCACCCAGACGTTGACACAGGCCAAGCCCAAGAACATGGCCGTCACCATCAACGGCCACCTGCCCGAGGGCGTCACGGCCAAGGACATGGTGCTCACGCTGATCGCCCACACCGGGACCGGCGGCGGACAGGGCTACATCGTCGAGTACCGCGGCACCGCCATCGAGGAGCTCTCCATGGAGGGCCGCATGACGGTGTGCAACATGTCGATCGAGTGGGGCGCCAAGGCAGGCCTGATCGCTCCCGACCAGACCACCTTCGACTACATCGAGGGCAAGCCCGAGGCGCCCAAGGGGGCCGACTGGGACGCCGCGGTCGAGAACTGGCGGACGCTGGTGAGCGACACCGACGCGGTCTTCGACAAGGAGATCGTGCTCGACGCCTCGACCATGACCCCGTTCGTCACCTGGGGGACCAACCCCGGCCAGGGCGTGCCGCTGGGTGCCACGGTGCCGCGGCCCGAGGACTTCGCCGACGCCGGCGACCAGCTCACCACCCGCAGGGCCCTGGAGTACATGGGTCTCGAGGCCGGCACCCCGATGCGCGAGATCAAGGTCGACACCGTCTTCGTCGGCTCCTGCACCAACGGACGGATCGAGGACCTGCGGCTCGCCGCCTCCATCCTCGAGGGCCACCGGGTGGACCCCGACACCCGGCTGCTGGTCGTCCCCGGCTCGGTGCGGGTGCGTCTGCAGGCCGAGGCGGAGGGGCTGGACAAGATCTTCCTCGACGCCGGCGCGGAGTGGCGAGGCGCCGGGTGCTCGATGTGCCTGGGCATGAACCCCGACCAGCTGGCTCCGCAGGAGCGCAGCGCCTCGACGTCCAACCGCAACTTCGAGGGACGGCAGGGCAAGGGGGGACGCACCCACCTGGTCTCGGTCCCGGTCGCGGCGGCCACCGCCGTGCGCGGCACCCTCTCCTCGCCGGCCGACCTGGAGCCGTCGACCTCGAGCAAGGAGTACTGACGTGGAGAAGTTCAGCACCCACACCGGCGTCGGCGTACCGCTGCGGCGCACCAACGTCGATACCGACCAGATCATCCCGGCCGTCTACCTCAAGCGGGTCACTCGCGACGGGTTCGAGGACGGCCTCTTCGCGGCCTGGCGCAACGACCCCGACTTCATCCTCAACCAGCCGGCGTACGCCGCCGGCTCGGTACTGGTGGCGGGACCGGACTTCGGGACCGGCTCCTCGCGCGAGCACGCCGTGTGGGCGCTGCAGAACTACGGCTTCAAGGCTGTGATCTCGCCGCGCTTCGCCGACATCTTCCGAGGCAACTCGGGCAAGGCCGGACTGCTGGCCGCCCAGGTGGACGAGCCTGTCGTGGAGCGGCTGTGGCAGATCCTCGAGGCAACTCCCGGAGCCGAGGTCACCGTCGACCTGGAGTCCCGCACGGTGCGTGCCGGCGAGGGGGACGAGGCCGTGGTCGCGACCTTCGACATCGACGACTACACCCGCTGGCGGTTGCTCGAGGGACTCGACGACATCGGCATCACGTTGGGCTTCGAGGACGCCATCACCGCGTTCGAGTCGAGCCGGCCGAGCTGGAAACCCGCAACCCAGTAAGGAAAAACTTCCTCCCAACACGGCGCGGTGATTGTGGCAGGGGCCACAACTACTTAGCGTGAGCCGCAGATAGTCGAGCACGGGCTCGGCCGCCAGTTCATTGGAAGGGAAGCTAGTGAACAAGTCACAGCTCATCGATGCCCTCGCCGCACGCTACGAGGGCAATCGCAAGGCCGCGTCCCACGCTCTCGAGTCCGTCCTGGACACGATCACCCGGGAGGTGGCCAAGGGTGAGAAGGTCGCGATCACCGGGTTCGGTTCCTTTGAGAAGCGCATCCGAGACGCCCGGTGGGTCCGCAACCCCCAGACGGGCGAACGGATGAAGGCCAAGAAGAAGGCGGTGCCTGCCTTCAAGCCGGGGCAGGACCTGAAGAACATCGTCTCCGGCGCCAAGAAGCTGCCCAAGCTCGCTCCCGCCGTGGCCCTGGCTCCCGCCCGGGCCGCTGCCGCCGCTGCGACCTCGGTCGCGGGATCCGCTGCCAAGAGGGCTGCCCCGGCCAAGGCCACCGCCAAGCAGGCCGCACCGGCCAAGAAGGCCGCCCCCGCCAAGAAGGCGGCGTCGAAGTCGGCCACGGCCACGAGCACGCCTACCAAGAAGACGGCGACCAAGAGCGCGGCCGCGAAGAAGACGGCGGCCAAGGGCACGGCCGCGAAGAAGACGGCGACCAAGAGCACGCCCGCGAAGAAGACGGCGACCAAGAGCACGCCCGCGAAGAAGACGGCGACCAAGAGCACGGCCGCGAAGAAGACGGCGACCAAGAGCACGGCCGCCAAGAAGACGGCGACCAAGAGCACGGCCGCCAAGAAGACCGCCACCCCGAGCACGCCCGCCAAGGTGGCGGCCAGCACGTCGACGACCAGCAAGACCACGGCTCCGGCCAAGAAGGCGCCTGCCAAGAAGACCGCCGCGAAGAAGGCCTAGCCCGGCAGTCTCGGCCTCGAGAGCAGACCCGCCCGGTTCACCGGGCGGGTCTGTCTGCGTCTGTGCCTGCCCCGTGGCCCATCACGCGTCGGGTGTGGGCGCCCACACCCAGCAGCATCACCCTGCCCAGGTCCGCGGTCTCGTCGACGTCCTGGCGCAGTCCCTGCCCTGCTCCGGCCAGCTCGATCGCGCCCGCTGCCACGTGCAGACGACGTGAGTCGGGACCGAAGTGCGGCGTGAACGCCTCGTGCGGGGCGGTGTAGAGGGTGGTGCCGGTGCCGCTGCGATCAGCCACGAAGGCCGGGCCCGGCGGCGCCGACCCCAGCACAGCCGAGAGGTTCTCCGGATCCAGCGCGGGCAGGTCGGCGCAGAGCACCGCGGGGCGCAGGTCGGGCCAGCGTCGAGCCGCCTCCGCCTCGGCCTGGACGAGACTGGCGTTGAGGTCGCCGGAGACCCCGTCCGGGATCACGTGGCAACCACTCGCGCCCAGGCTGGCCGCGAGCGCGGAGTCGTCGGTGACCACCAGCACAGCGGAGACCGACGGGGCAGCCAGGGCTGCCTCGACCGTGTCCCGGGCGAAGGCTTCGGCGAGATCGCGCCGGAGCCCGTCGGGAAGGCCCGTGAGGCGGGACTTGCCGACCCGGGGTGGTTTCACTGGCACCAGGACGACGAAGCGAGAGGAAGACATCGAGTCGATCCTCCCATCGCCCCCGGGCCCGAAGCGAGTAACCTCGTCCCATCCTCGGGCTCGTTGGTCGCCTGCCCTCCGGCACCGTGGGTAGGAGGTGGAGCGAAGCGTGCGTGGTGGTACGTCGCGGCGGAACTGGGGATGGGGCTTCCTCGTGGGCAACGCGATCCTGCGCCCCGGACTGCTCCTCCTCACCAGGCAGACCTGGCGCGGTGGCGAGCGGATTCCCAGCACCGGCGGCTGCGTCCTCGCCGTCAACCACGTCTCCCATGCTGACCCCGTGGTCACCGCGGAGTTCGTGATGGCACACGGTCGGCTGCCGCGCTACCTGGCCAAGTCCAACCTCTTCCAGGTCAACCGGTTCGTGTCCTGGGTCCTCAACTCTGCCGGGCAGATCCCCGTCGAGCGGCTGACGCCCGACGCCGTCGGTGCCTACGACGCAGCGGTGCAGGCGGTGGAAGCGGGGGAGTGCCTGGTGGTGTATCCCGAGGGCACGCTGACCCGGGACCCGGACCTGTGGCCCATGCGTGGCAAGTCCGGTGCCGCCCGTATCGCCCTGGCCACCGGCGCCCCGGTCGTCCCCGCTGCCCAATGGGGGGCCCAGCAGCTGCTCCCGCAGTACTCGAAGCGGCTGCGCCTGTGGCACCGCACGCGGGTGACCATGTCCGTGGGCGAGCCTGTGGACCTGTCCGACCTGGTGGGCCAGGAGCCGACCCCAGCCGTGGTCGCTGAGATGACTGACAGGATCATGGCCGCGATCGTCGCGCTGCTGGAAGAGTTGCGGGGCGAGCGGGCTCCCGCTGAGAGGTTCGACCCCCGGAAGGCCGGGGTCAGGGCCGTCGGAAACCCCAACGCGAAGCCAGACCAGAAGCGCAGTCGAAGGAAGAGGGACAACAACTGATGAGCAAGGTCGCAGTCCTCAGTGCCGGGTCGTGGGGCACCGCCTTCTCCATCGTGCTGGCCGACGCCGGGAACGAGGTGGTCCTCTGGGCGCGGCGTGAGGAGCTGGCATCCGCGATCCGCACCAAGCACGAGAATCTCGACTACCTGCCCGGCATCGAGCTCCCGGAGTCGGTGACGGCCACCAGCGACGCCGCCGAGGCACTGGAGGGAGCCGAGGTCGTCGTGTTCGCCACGCCGTCGCAGACCTTCCGGGAGAACCTCACCAGCTGGGCGCCGCTGATCCCGCCCGACGCGGTGATGGTCAGCCTGATGAAAGGCGTCGAGCTGGGGACCCTGAAGAGGATGAGCGAGGTCATCGCCGAGGTCACCGGCGCGGGCCCCGAGCGCATCGCCGTGGTCAGCGGCCCCAACCTGGCCAAGGAGATCGCGATGCGCGAGCCCGCTGCCTCCGTCGTGGCGTGCGCGGACGCCGAGGTCGCCAAGCGTCTGCAGCACCTGTGCCACTCCCCGGCGTTCCGGCCCTACACCTCCGTCGACGTGCTCGGCTGCGAGCTGGGAGGGGCCTACAAGAACGTGGTGGGCCTGGTCGTCGGCATGGCGGTGGGACTGGGCTTCGGTGACAACACCACGGCCTCCCTGATCACCCGCGGCCTGGCCGAGACCGCGCGCCTGGCCTCCGCCCTGGGCGCCAACCCGCTGACCCTGATGGGCCTGGCGGGGCTGGGTGACCTGGTCGCCACCTGCTCCTCGCCCCTGTCACGCAACCGCTCCTTCGGTGAGAAGCTCGGGCAGGGCATGACGGTGGCGGAGATCCTGGCGTCGACCCGTCAGGTGGCCGAGGGCGCGAAGTCCTGCTCCTCGCTGCGTGCCCTGGCCCAGCAGCACGGGGTGGACGCACCGATCGCCTCACACGTCGAGGACGTGGTCGCCGGCCGGATCACGGCCATGGACATGATGAACGCCTTCATCATGCGCGACACCAAGGCCGAGACCGACTAGCCGTCTTCCGTGGTCATCGCCCGGCGACGGAATGCTGAGTGGCGCATCTGGCACCTGCGGGCGTGACATCGGGCCGCTAGTTGGCTCTACCTTTCCAATATGTGCTTCTCGATGAGCGCCGATCTGACCGCCGGCGTGGCCCTGCTGCCCGTCGCTGTGGTCTGCCTGCGCGAGGTGCGCACGGCCCGGGAGCTGCCGTTCGCCTCGCTGCCGTTGCTCTTCGCCCTCCACCAGCTGACCGAGGCCCTCGTCTGGCACGGCGCGTCCGACTACGTCTCGGCCGGTGTCCAGCACGCCGCCGCGCTGATCTACGTCCTCTTCGCCTTCCCGGTCCTCCCAGTACTGGTGCCGCTCGCCGTGCTGCTGCTCGAGCCTCACGGAAGGCGCCAGCGGGTGGCGCCGTTCGTCGTGCTCGGCGCGGTGGTCGCGGCGTACCTGCTCTGGGCGGTGCTCGACGGCCCGCTCGTGGTCAGGGAGAAGCCGCACGCACTTGTCTACGACGTCGACCTGACGTACGGGCCGATGTGGGCCGTGCTTTACATCGTGGCGGTGATCGGCCCGTCGGTGCTGTCGGGCTATCCCTCGATCGTCGCCTTCGGGCTGCTCAACCTCGTCGGGCTCACGGTCGTCGCCATCGTCTACGTCGAGGCGTTCGCGTCGCTGTGGTGCGTCTACGCGGCGCTGACCTCCGCGCTGGTCACCGTGCACATGGTGCTGCGTCGCCGGCTGTCCGACCTCCACCGCCTCGAGGGTCAGGCACTGGCACCCGCCTGAGCGCGAGCCCGCGGCCCCTGTCGGCTGTCGTCGCAGGACCTCGCCGAGATGGGACCCACCCAGCTAGACGACCAGGTCGTCCAGCGCCCCCCGCAGGTCGTCCCACAGGTCCTCGACGTCCTCGATGCCGACCGACATCCGCACCAGGGCGTCGGGGATCGTCGCCGGCTCCGACTTCCACCGGCGACGGCGCTCGAAGCTCGACTCCACCCCGCCCAGAGACGTGGCGTGCACCCACAGGCTCGTCTTGCGGGTCAGCAGGTCAGCGGCCAGGGGACCCTGGGCGAGCACCACCGAGACGATGCCGCCGAAGCCGGGGTAGCGGACCTCTGAGATCGCCGGGTGCTCGCGCAGCCTGGACACCAGCTCCTGGGCGTTGGCCTGCGCGCGCTCGACCCGGAGGTGCAGGGTGCGGAGACCGCGCAGCGTCAGCCAGGCCTCGAACGGGCCCGGCACGGCACCGACGAGGTCGCGGCGACCCTTCAGCACGGCGTACAGCTCGTCATCGCGTGTCACCACGGCGCCCATCAGCACGTCGCTGTGGCCCGCGAGGTACTTGGTGGCCGAGTGCACCACCAGGTCGACCTGGTCCTCGAGCGGCGTCTGCAGCAGGGGCGTGGCGAAGGTGTTGTCCACGACCACGTACGCCCCGGCCTCGTGGGCGGCTCGGGTGATCGTCGCGATGTCGGCGATCTCCAGGGCCGGGTTGGTCGGCGACTCCAGCCACACCAGGGCCGCCCCGTCGCAGGCGGCCGCCACCGCGGCGGTGTCGGTGATGTCGACCAGCTCGCAGGTCAGTCGTCCCCGGGCCTCGAGGTCGGCCAGCTGCATCACGGTGCCGTTGTAGGCGTGCCGGGGTGCGACCACCTTGGCGCCGGTGCCGACCAGGTCCAGCACGCAGGCCACCGCAGCCAGGCCCGAGGCGAAGGTCAGGCACCGTCCGCCTTCGAGCGCGCCCAAGGCGTCCTCCAGCGCGGTCCAGGTCGGGTTGCCGTACCGCCCGTACTCCACGTCCCCGCCCGCGACGTACGTCGCGGCCATGGTGATGGGGGTGTTGAGCGGCGCGTCCGGCTCGTGCGCGGGGCGGCCCACGGTCACCGCGAGGGTGCTGGGGCGGAGCGCGGAGCCTCGCGCCGCAGCCGGGTGGGTGGAGGGGACGGGGGGCGTGACGGGGGTCTCGGCAGGGACGTCGGATGACATGCCACGAGCCTAGGCCGCTAGGGTCTGGCCCGATGAGTGAGCCCACGCCAAGCCAGCCGCCACGTGATCAGTCACGCAAGCCTCGAGTCGCCGTCGTGTTCGGCGGGCGCTCCTCCGAGCACGCCATCTCCTGCATCACCGCGGGCGCGGTGATGGACGTCATCGACCCGGAGAAGTACGAGGTGGTCCCGGTCGGGATCGCCAGGGACGGGCGCTGGGTGCTGGAGTCCGACGAGACCGCACGGCTGCGGCTGACGGCTGCCGGTGAGCTGCCGAGCGTGGACGGCAACCGGGCCGCGCTGGCGCTGCTGCGCGAGGAGGCGCACGCCGACCTGGTGGTCACCGAGGCGCCGGCGCAACCGCGCAGCCTGGGCGAGGTCGACGTCGTCTTCCCGCTGCTGCACGGACCCTGGGGCGAGGACGGCACCATCCAGGGGATGTTCGAGATGGCCGGCGTGCGCTACGTCGGGGCCGGGGTGCTGGCCTCGGCGGTCAGCATGGACAAGGCCTACATGAAGGTCGTGCTCCAGGCCGCGGGCCTGCCGGTCCTGCCGGGGGTGGTGATCACCCGCCGACGCTGGGAGAACGACGCGCAGGCGTGCCGCGACGAGGTTGCCGCGCTGGGCTTCCCGGTGTTCTGCAAGCCGGCCCGGGGCGGGTCGAGCATCGGCATCAGCAAGGTCTCCGACCTGGCGGGCCTGGACGCGGCCATCGTCGCCGCCCAGGCGCACGACCCCAAGGTGCTGGTGGAGTCGGCGGCCATCGGTGCCCGCGAGGTCGAGTGCGGTGTCCTGGAGTCCCTGGACGGCAGCGTGGAGACCTCGGTCCCGGCGGAGATCCACGTCGGCGGCGAGCACGAGTTCTACGACTTCGCCGCCAAGTACCTGCCCGGCCAGCACACCGAGGTCGACGTACCGGCGGACCTGCCTGCCGACGTCACCGCACGGCTCCGGAAGCTGGCGGCCCAGGCCTTCGAGGCCGTCTCCGCCGAGGGCCTGGCCCGCGTGGACTTCTTCGTGATGCCCGACCACTCGCTCGTGGTCAACGAGCTCAACACGATGCCGGGGTTCACCCCGACCTCGATGTACCCGCAGATGTGGGCCGCCACCGGGCTGGGCTACGCCGAGCTGGTCGACCGCCTGATCGCCCTGGCGCTGCAGCGCGGTACCGGCCTGCGCTGACAGCCAGGTCAGCGCCAGACCTCACGCGCAGGGACGTCCCGCAGGGATCAGGCGCAGGGGTCGACCTCTTCGGTGTGGTCGCGGATCACGGTGGCGAGCTGGGCCATCGCGGCGGCAGGGCCGGCCGGCCGGTACGTCGCCGGCAGCGTCACCGAGACCCTGGGTCGGTGCCCGACGGTGGTCATGGTCACCGCCGAGGACTGGTCGTCAACCTCGTCGTCGGGGATGAACCAGCCGATCCCGTCGGTCTCCACGCAGCTGGCGAACTCGTCGAAGGAGTCCGGGGTGTCCACGCCGCAGACCAGGACGATCGCCGGGTCGCCCCAGGCTGCGCCCCGCTCCTCCTGCTCCACGTCGCGGCGCTCCTGGTCCACCAGCGTCTGGGGGAGGTCGTCGACGAGTCCCCGGCAGGCGCGCGCGTCATCCGCGTCCAGGCCTGGGCCGTCGGCCGAGATGCTCGTGCAGCCGGTGACCAGGGCCGCCATCAGCACCAGGGCGGCTGACGAGCGCACGCGGCGCGCCGGCCAGGCAGCCCCGGACGCGACGACGCCCCGGGACCGCGAGGTCCCGGGGCGTCCGCGCAGAGTCGAACCCACCTCAGATGTGCACG
>NZ_POAG01000019.1:114368-233228 GCF_002930065.1 Nocardioides sp. 616
CAGCGTGCGCGTGATGCCCTCGAGGTTCTGCACCTTGGAGACCACCAGCTTGCCCAGCTCGTCGACGTTGCGGGCCTCGGCGCGCACGATCACGTCGTAGGGACCGGTGACGTCCTCGGCCAGGGTGACGCCCTTGACCTGGGCGATGGCCGCAGCCACCTCGGCAGCCTTGCCGACGTCGGTCTGGATCAGGATGTAGGCCTGGACGACCATCAGGGGCTCCTAGGGGTGGGAACGGAACGGAGAGGGGGGTCGGAAAAGTTCTGGTGATGTCTGCGTCAACCTACATGGCGGCGTCCGGGCGCCGGAAGGCTGGCCGGTGCTCCCGCGGAGGCTCCCGATCTGGTGGGATGGGCCCATGCCGCTGCCCCTGGACGCGACCCTGGCCGATACCGGCGAGTTCGGCCTCATCTCCTCCATCGTGGAGCTGTTTCCCCAAGGGGAGCACGTGCTCGTGGGACCCGGGGACGACGCGGCGGTACTGCGGGTGCGTCACGGCCACGTGGTGGTGTCCACCGACATGATGGTCGAGGGTCGGCACTTCCGGCGGGAGTGGGCGTCGGCGGAGGACGTGGGACACCGCGCCGCAGCGCAGAACCTCTCCGACATCAACGCGATGGGGGGACGTGCCCACTCCCTCACGGTCGGCCTCGCCGCCCCTGCGGACCTGCCGGCGGCCTGGGCGCTGGACTTCGCCCGGGGATTCGCCGAGGAGTGCGCGCTGGTCGGCGCCAGCGTGGTCGGCGGCGACATCACCCGGGCCGAGGAGGTGGTGATCGCGGTGACGGTCATCGGCTCGTGCACCCAGTCTCCGGTGCTGCGCTCGGGCGCCGCGCCCGGCGACGTGCTGGCCCTGCGCGGGCGACAGGGATGGGCCGCCGGTGGGCTGGCGGTCCTCGGGCGGGGCTTCCGCTCGCCCCGGGTGCTGGTGGAGGCCTACCGACGCCCCGAGCCGCCGTACGACGCCGGGCGGGAGGCCGCCGAGGCCGGTGCCACCTCGATGATCGACGTCTCCGACGGGCTGGTCGCCGACGCGGGCCACCTGGCGCACGGCTCCGGCGTCCGGGTCGACCTGCGCAGCGACGCCTTCGCGATCGCCGAGCCCCTGCAGGCCGTGGGCGCCGCGCTGGGCGCGGACCCGATCCAGTTCATCCTGGGCGGGGGAGACGACCACCCGCTGCTGGCCACGTTCGCCGACGCCGCCTCGGTGCCGCCCGAGTGGCTGGTGGTGGGCGAGGTGCTCGAGGGCGAGGGGGTCACCGTCGACGGAGCCACGTACGACGGACCCGCCGGCTGGGTGCACTTCTAGCGGCGCACGCCGCTGCGCACCACCTCGATTTCATCCTCCCCGTCAGGTCAGATACTCTTCTTCGGTTGCTCCCCGGCCTCTCGTGAGGCCGGTGAGGACATCGACTCAACCAAAACGAACTGATCGGAGTGCACGGTGGCTGCCGTCTGCGACATCTGCGCCAAGAAGCCGGGCTTCGGCAACAACCGTCCGTGGTCGCGCAAGATCACGAAGCGCCGGTTCAACCCCAACATCCAGCGCGTCCGCGCCACGATCAACGGCACGCCCAAGCGTGTGAACGTGTGCACCGGGTGCCTCAAGGCCGGCAAGGTCGCGCGCTGAGCTGAACTGCCCAGAAGACCCCGTGGACTCCGTCCACGGGGTCTTCTGCGTCCCGGTGGTGCCGATCGTTCCGGCGTCGGCGGTCCGCCCACTAACCTGTCCCCTCACGACGGTGCCTCCGCCAGGGCGGCGGCGTCGACGACGCGGTGACGAACAGGAGTCGGCATGGAGCAGGTGCCCCAGGGGATCTCGTTGGACACCGTGCTGCGCTTCGTCGACATCGCCACCGACGCGCTGAGCAGTGCCCGGGAGGAGATCGACGCCCTGAACGTCTATCCCGTGCCCGACGGCGACACCGGCACCAACATGTTCCTCACCTTCTCGGCGGCCCGCGACGCGATCCGCGAGGCCGCGATGTCCGGTGCGGACCTGGGCGCGGCGCTGGCGGCGTTCCGGCACGCCGCGCTGCTGGGAGCCCGGGGCAACTCCGGGGTGATCCTGAGCCAGATGCTCGGCGCCATGTCCGTGCGCATCGAGCGGGCCGCGGCCAGCGAGTCCTACGCGCTGGTGATGGCCGACGCGCTGCGGGTCGCCACCGATGCCAGCTATGCCGCCGTGGGGGAGCCGGTGGAGGGCACGATCCTCACCGTGGCCCGAGCAGCCAGCGACGCCGCCCAGCACGTGGTGGCCACCGGCAAGGACCTGCGAGCGCGGGATGTCTTCTCGGCCGCCGCGGCGGCGGCCCGGGCAGCGCTCGCCCGGACTCCGCAGCAGCTGAAGGTGCTGGCCGACGCCGGGGTGGTCGACGCCGGCGGGCGGGGGCTGAGCGTCGTCCTGGACGCGGCCGACACGGTCCTCACCGGACGGACCCCCGTGACCACGTCTGCTCGCATCGGACTGCCGAGGATCCCGATGCCGGTTCCGGACGGCGACCTGACGCCGGACGGGCCGGCGTACGAGGTGATGTACCTGCTGGAGGCGGACGAGCCGGCCGTGGCCACGCTCCGCAAGACCCTGGCTCCCCTGGGTGACTCGCTCGTGGTCGTCGGGGGAGAGGGGCTGTGGAACGTGCACGTGCACGTGCACGACGTGGGCGCCGCCATCGAGGCGGGCCTCGACGCGGGGCGCCCCTACCGGGTGCGGGTCACCCACTTCGCCGAGCAGGTCGTCGAGGCCCGCCGCCGACGTTCCGACCGGACCGGCAGGCGCATCGTGGCGGTCGCCGCGGGCGCGGGACTGGCCGACCTCTTCCGCAGCGCCGGTGCCGTGGTGGTCGAGGCGGGGCCGGGACGGCGCCCGTCCACCGGACAGATCCTGGAGGCCATCGAGTCCAGCGGTGGCGCCGAGATCATCCTGCTCCCCAACGACCCGGACTCGGTGCGCGTCGCCGAGATCGCGGCGCGGACCGCGGAGGAGTCCGGCGCCGCCCGGGTGGCGATCATCCCGACGCACGCCCAGGTCCAGGGCCTGGCGGCGCTGGCCGTGCACGAGCCGGGACGCTCCTTCGACTCCGACGTGCTCGAGATGACGGCCACGGCCCGGCACGCCCGCCACGGTGCGATCACGGTCGCTGCCCGCCGGGCCATCACCATGGCCGGACCCTGCGAGCCCGGCGACGTGCTCGGGGTGATCGAGGGCGACTTCGCCGTCGTCGGCGAGGAGCTGTACAGCGTCGCCATCTCGGTGCTGGACCGACTCCTGGGCGCCGGTGGCGAGCTGGCCACCATCGTGGCCGGGCGCGAGGAAGGTGCCCAGGAGCTGGCCGCCAGGTGCGGGGAGTTCCTCGAGCGTGCCCACCCCCACGTGGACGTGGTCGTCTACGACGGCGGACAGGAGCGCTATCCGCTCCTGATGTGCGTGGAGTAGCGCCCATGGTTGCCATCACCCCCGAGTCACCGATCGCCAGTGTCTTCGGCAAGTCGGTGAAGAAGCGCAAGCTCGTCGCCGAAGGCCTTGGCCTGGAGACCGTCGGCGACCTGCTGTGGCACTTCCCCCGGCGCTACGTGCCCACCGCCGAGCTCAGTGAGGTGGACGAGCCCCGCGAGGGCGAGATGCTCAGCGTGGTGGGACTCATCACCTCCAGCCAGGTGAAGTCGTTCGTGAACCGTCGTACCAACAAGATGAGCCACCGGGTGGAGGTCCGGGTCCGGACCGGGGGGCCCGACTTCACCCTCACCTTCTTCACCCCCTACAAGGCGATGGCCGAGAGCGAGCAGGCCCGCATGCCGGTCGGGGCCCGCGGGATGTTCACCGGCAAGGTGACGATGTTCAACCGCTCCTGGCAGCTCTCCGGGCCGCACGCGGTGATCTTTGGCGGCGGGGGAGACGGGTCCCAGGAGTCCGAGGGCGCCGACGCGGCGCTGGCGGCCAGCCTGAAGGGCCTGCTGCCGATCTACCCGGTCACCGCCGGCCTCTACTCATGGGACCTGCAGAAGACCGTGCACGTGGCGCTGGACCTGGTGACCGGGGTCCCTGACCTCCTGGGCGAGGACCTGCGCGAGCGCTACGGGCTGCTGGACCAGATGACCGCCCTGCGGTGGATCCACGGGCCCGACGACCACCGCCAGCTGGGCGCGGCGCAGAAGCGCTTCCGGTTCTCCGAGGCACTGGTCCTCCAGCTCGTGCTGGCCCGACGACGTGCCGTGCTGCGGGCCCAGGGTGCGCAGTCCCGGGCCGGCGGGCACGGCCGGATCCTGGAGGCCTTCGACGCCCGGCTGCCCTTCGAGCTCACCGCTGGTCAGCGCGAGATCGGGAAGGTCATCGAGGACGAGCTCGCGCAGCCGCACCCGATGAACCGGCTGCTCCAGGGCGAGGTGGGCTCGGGCAAGACGATGGTGGCTCTGCGGGCGATGCTGCGGGTGGTGGACTCCGGGGGACAGGCAGTGCTGCTGGCGCCGACGGAGGTGCTGGCGCAGCAGCACCTGCGCAGCATCACCGCCACGATGGGCGACCTGGCTGGCGGCGGCATGCTCGGCGGGGCCGAGGACGCCACCGGGGTCGCCATCCTGACCGGCTCCATGTCGCGCAGCGCCCGGGCCGAGGCGATGCTGCGGATCGCCAGCGGCGAGGCCGGCATCGTGGTCGGAACCCACGCGCTGCTGGAGGACAACGTCACCTTCGCCGACCTGGGGCTGGTGGTCGTGGACGAGCAGCACCGCTTCGGCGTGGAGCAGCGCGCCGCCCTGACCAGCAAGGCGGGAACGCCGCCGCACGTGCTGGTGATGACCGCCACGCCCATCCCGCGGACCGTGGCGATGACGGTCTTCGGCGACCTCGAGGTCTCGGTGCTGCGGGAGCTGCCCGCCGGACGGGCCCCGATCCAGACCAACGTGGTGCCCCTGGTGGACCAGCCCCACTGGGTCGACCGGGTCTGGCAGCGGGTCGCGGAGGAGGTGGCCGGGGGCCACCAGGCCTACGTGGTGTGCCCGCGGATCAGCGGCGACGTGTCGGAGCAGGGCGAGACCGACCAGCTCGAGCTGGACGCGGACGGGCAGGTGGTCGCCCCGAAGCGCCGGCTCGCCGCGGTCGAGGAGGTGGCCGAGCACCTGCGCACGGGTCCCCTGGCGGGCCTGCGGATCGCGATGCTGCACGGTCGGATGACCCCGGAGGACAAGGAGTCGACAATGAGGGCCTTCGCCGCAGGCCAGCTGGACGTCCTGGTCTCCACCACCGTGATCGAGGTGGGGGTGGACGTCGCCAACGCCACGGCCATGGTGCTGCTGGACGCCGATCGCTTCGGGGTCTCCCAGCTGCACCAGCTGCGCGGCCGCGTCGGGCGGGGTGGCCTGCCCGGGCTGTGCCTGCTCGTCAGCCACGCCGAGGCGGGGAGCGAGGCCCGGATGCGGCTGGACGCCGTGGCAGCGACCACGGACGGCTTCGAGCTCAGTCGCGTGGACCTGGAGCAGCGTCGCGAGGGCGACGTGCTGGGCGCCAACCAGAGCGGCTTCCGCTCCAGCCTGGAGAACCTCAGGGTGCTCCGCGACGAGAAGACGATCGTCGCCGCCCGCGAGGCGGCGGAGGCGCTGCTCGCCGAGGACCCGTCCCTGGCCACCTGGCCCCGCTTGGCGGACGCGGTGGACCGGATGCAGGCGAGCACCGAGTCCGAGTTCATGGAGAAGGCATGACGAGGATCATCGGCGGCACCGCCGGGGGCCGGCGACTGGCCACGCCACGCGGCTCGGCCACCCGCCCCACCAGCGACCGGGTGCGGGAGGCGCTCTTCTCCGCGGTCGAGGCCTGGTGCGGCGCCCTGGAGGGACTGCGCGTGCTGGACCTCTACGCCGGCTCGGGGGCGGTGGGCCTGGAGGCCTGGTCCCGGGGCGCCGGGGTGGTCACCATGGTCGAGCAGGACCGGCGTACCGCCGCGCTGATCTCGGAGAACGCCCGCACCCTGGGCTTCGCCAAGGCGCAGGTGCGCGCCGCCTCCGTGGCCGCGGTGCTGCGGGGCGTCCCGTCGGCTCCCTACGACGTGGTCTACCTGGACCCGCCCTATCCGCTGCCGAACGAGGCCGTGGAGGACGACCTCGCCGCCCTGGTCGCCCAGGGATGGCTGGTGCCCGACGGCCTGGTCGTGGTGGAGCGCTCGGCCCGCACCAAGCCGCTGGTCTGGCCGGCGGGCCTGGTCTACGACCGGGAGCGTCGCTACGGCGAGACGGTGCTTTGGTACGGTCACGCGGGCGGCGCCGACCCCGGGGCCGCACCCCCAGCCGAGGAGGAGCAGTGACGTTGCACCGCGCCGTGTGCCCCGGCTCGTTCGACCCGGTCACCAACGGTCACCTCGACATCGTCGGACGTGCCTCCAAGATCTTCGACGAGGTCGTGGTCGCCGTCGGGGTGAACAAGTCCAAGAACAGGCTCTTCGACGCCGAGGAGCGCATCTCGATGCTCCGTGAGGCCTGCGAGGAGTTCCCCAACGTCCGGGTGGACGGCTTCACCGGACTGCTGACCGACTTCTGCAGGAGCAACGACATCCAGGCCATCGTCAAGGGTCTGCGCGCCGTCAGCGACTTCGACTACGAGCTCCAGATGGCCCAGATGAACGCCAGCCTGGCACCGATCGAGACGGTCTTCGTGCCCACCAGCCCCGAGTACTCCTTCCTGGCCTCGAGCCTGGTCAAGGAGGTGGCCACCTACGGCGGCGACGTCTCCGCCCTGGTCCCCGGATTCGTGCTGGAGCGCCTGACCGCGCGCCTGGCCGAGCGAGCGGCGGCACCGGCATGAGCAACCGTTTTGCTCGCCGAGCGTGCGGCCGGTTAAGATCTGCAAGTTCTGTTGCACCTGAACTGAGAGTGGACCACTGAGCAGCTTGGACCCGAGAGCGCCGCTCGTGCTCGACACGCGCGAGCTCGGCCGCCGCCCGGGGTCCCAACGTGAAGTGGTCCGTTCTGTTCCGGCGCCGGCAGAGCTTGGCATCGAAGTGCTCCGTGTCCCCGAAGGATCCCAGGTCGAGCTTGACCTGAGGCTCGAGGCGGTCATGGAGGGCGTGTTGGTCACGGGAACGGCGGAAGCCGAGCTCGAAGGTGAATGCGTGCGGTGCCTGGAGAAGATCGAGGACGAGCTCCTCGTGAACTTCCAGGAGCTGTTCGTCTACGCCGACGTCAAACACGACCAGTCCGACGAGGAACTGGACGACGAGGTCAGCAAGCTCGAGGGAGACCTGCTCGACCTCGAGCCCCTGTTGCGGGAGGCGGTGGTGCTTGCACTGCCGTTCCAGCCGCTGTGCCAGGACGACTGTCCCGGGTTGTGCGTCGAGTGTGGCGCCCGGCTCGCGGATGACCCCGACCATGGGCACGACGCTGCGATCGACCCGCGCTGGGCGGGCCTCACGGCCCTACAGCAGGACGAGGACTGACCCGGTCGGGCCCCCGACCGGCACGAGAGCAAGTGGCCGAAATGGCCCAGGCATGAGGAGATCACAGTGGCTGTCCCCAAGCGGAAGATGTCGCGCAGCAACACGCGCCACCGTCGCTCGCAGTGGAAGGCCGTCGCGCCTGCCCTGGTGACCTGCGCCAACCCGGCGTGCGGTGCCAAGCACCTCCCGCACCGCGCCTGCGGTGCGTGCGGTCAGTACGGCGCGCGCGCCGACCGCCGCCAGGTCCTCTGACCCAGGTCCCGGTTCTGAGCACGGAGCGGTTGCGCACAGCACTCGGCGATCCAGTCCTGGATCCCGAGCTGCTGGAGCGCGCCCTCACCCACCGGTCCTACGCCTACGAGAACGGTGGCCTGCCCACCAACGAGCGGCTGGAGTTCCTCGGGGACTCCGTGCTCGGCGTCGTGGTGACCGAGACGCTCTACACCACCCATCCGGACCTCTCCGAGGGTCGGCTGGCCAAGCTGAGGGCCGCCGTCGTCAACGCGCGCGCCCTGGCCGAGGTGGCCCGCACCATCGAGCTCGGCCAGCACATCAAGCTGGGCCGCGGCGAGGAGTCGACGGGCGGTCGCAACAAGGCCTCGATCCTGTCTGACACCGTGGAGGCCGTGATCGGGGCGATCCACCTCTCCGGGGGCTTCGAGGTCTCGGCCGAGGTCGTGCACCGGCTCTTCGACCCCCTGATGGAGGCGGCTGCCGCCATGGGTGCCGGGCTCGACTGGAAGACGTCGCTGCAGGAGCTCGCGGCCGAGCACGCCCTCGGCGTTCCCGACTACGTCCTCCAGGACGACGGCCCCGACCACCTCAAGACCTTCACCGCCCAGGTGCGCGTGGGCGATGCGCTCTACGGCCACGGCACCGGCCGGTCGAAGAAGGAGGCCGAGCAGGCCGCCGCTGAGACGGCGTACGGCGAGATCCTCGCCGCGCGCGCTGCGAGGGTGAACGGCACGTCCCCCGACGGGACCGGCGACAGGGCCTGACGGCGTGCCTGAGCTGCCGGAGGTCGAAGTCGTCCGGCGGGGCCTGGAGCGACATGTCGTAGGGACCTCGCTGACCGGGGTGGAGGTCCTCCACCCACGGCCGCTCCGGCGTGACCCCCTGGGCCCGTCCGGCTTCACCGAGGCGATGACCGGCCGTACAGTCACCGCGGTGCGACGTCGGGGCAAGTACTTCTGGCTGGTCCTCGACGACGTGGACGCGCTGCTGGGTCATCTGGGCATGAGCGGCCAGATGCTCGTCCAGCCGGCCGACGCCCCAGACGAGCGACACCTCCGGGTGCGGTTCGCGCTCTCCACCGGGGCGGAGCTGCGCTTCGTGGACCAACGCATGTTCGGTGGGCTGATGACCTCCCCGGGCGGAGCGGCGCTGCCGTCGGTGATCTCCCACATCGGCCGCGACCCCCTGGACCCGGAGTTCGACGCCGAGGCCGTGGGCCGTCGGATACGCCAGCGGCCCGGGGCGGTGAAGCGCCAGCTGCTGGACCAGAACCTGGTCTCCGGAGTCGGCAACATCTACGCCGACGAGTCGCTGTGGCGGGCCCGGCTGCACGGGGAGCGGCCCGGGAACCGTCTTACCCGGGGGCAGGCCCTCGGCGTGATCGCCGAGGCCCAGGCGGTCATGCTGGCTGCCCTGGAGCAGGGGGGTACGTCCTTCGACTCCCTCTACGTCAACGTCAACGGCGAGTCCGGCTACTTCGACCGCAGCCTGCACGCCTACGGGCGCGAGGGCCAGGCCTGCGAGCGGTGCGGCACCCCGATCCGGCGGGTGGCGTTCATGAACCGGTCGTCGTACTTCTGCCCGGTCTGTCAGGTCCCGCCGCGGCGGCGCCGGGTGGTGGCGGTGGGAAGTTGACCCAGCGAGGCCGACGGTGGGACTCTGGGAGACGGCTCGAAACAGGGCCCAAAGTCCCCACATCTTTTCCCGAAAGGCTCCCGATGGCCAAGGCACTTCTGGGACATCTCAGCACCGACGTGCGTGGCGGCAACGCCCGCCTCCAGGGGGAGAACGCCCGTCTGAGGATGCGCGTGAGCGAGCTCGAGGCGCTGGTGCTGCGGCTCCAGCAGGACAACGACCGGCTCACCGACCTGCAGGCGGCGACCCTGCTCGACGACGAGTCGCTCCAGGACATGCTTCACGCCTGACGCCGTACCCCGGTCAGCCACCGTTCCTGCGGGTAGGGTGAGCCGCGCTGGGCGTCCCGAGGCGGCGTCCCCGAGGATCTCGCGTCCAGCGCGTCGTACGTCCTCTCACCCCGGGAGCCCGAGCCTTGTACCTGAAGAGCCTGACCCTGAAGGGGTTCAAGTCCTTCGCGTCGGCCACGACGCTCCAGCTGGAACCGGGCATCACGTGCATCGTGGGACCCAACGGGTCCGGCAAGTCCAACGTCGTCGACGCCCTGGCCTGGGTGATGGGCGAGCAGGGCGCGAAGTCCCTGCGCGGCGGCAAGATGGAGGACGTCATCTTCGCCGGGACCTCCGGCCGACCCCCTCTGGGCCGGGCCGAGGTGGTCCTCACCATCGACAACACCGACGGCGCGCTGCCCATCGACTACGCCGAGGTCACCATCAGCCGGACCATGTTCCGCAACGGCGGCTCCGAGTACGCCATCAACGGCAGCTCGTGCCGCCTGCTGGACGTCCAGGACCTGCTCTCGGACTCGGGCATCGGCCGCGAGATGCACGTGATCGTCGGGCAGGGACAGCTCGACTCGATCCTGCACGCCACGCCGGAGGACCGGCGCGGCTTCATCGAGGAGGCCGCGGGGGTGCTCAAGCACCGCAAGCGCAAGGAGAAGGCGCTGCGCAAGCTCGACTCCACCGAGGGCAACCTCACCCGGCTCAACGACCTGCTGAGCGAGATCCGGCGTCAGCTCAAGCCGCTGGGGCGGCAGGCCGAGGTGGCCCGTAGGGCCGCCACCGTCCAGGCCGACGTCCGCGACGCCCGTGCCCGTCTGGTCGCCGACGACCTGGTCACCGCCCGCACCGCCCTGGAGCAGGAGATGGCCGACGAGTCGGTGCTCCTGGAGCGCCGCGAGCAGGTCGAGGCCGCCCTCGCCTCGGCCCGGGAGTCAGAGGCTCGTCTGGAGGCCGCGCTGCGCGAGGACCTGCCGGCGCTCGCCGCGGCCCAGGAGTCCTGGTTCGCCCTGTCGGGACTGCGGGAGCGGCTGCGCGGCACCCAGTCACTGGCAGCCGAACGAGTGCGCAACGCCCAGGCCACCTCCCAGGAGTCGGTGGAGTCCGGGCGCGACCCCGAGCAGCTCGAGGCCCAGGCTGCGCGGGCCCGGGAGTCCGAGCGGGAGATCGGTGCCGAGGTCGACGCCCTGCGCACCGCCCTGGAGGTCGCCGTCACCGGCCGTCGTACCGCCGAGGACGCCGCCACCGACGAGGACCGCCGGGTGGCCGCGCTCGAGCGGGCGGCTGCCGACCGCCGCGAGGGCCTGGCCCGGCTGCACGGCCAGGTCAACGCCCTGAGATCGCGAGCCGCCGCGGCTGACGAGGAGCTCGGACGCCTCGACGCCGCGCGTCAGGAGGCTCGGGCCCGCGCCGAGCGGGCACAGCACGACTTCACCGCGCTGGAGACCAAGGTGGCGGGACTCGACGCGGGGGAGGAGGGCCTCGATGCCGAGCACGAGGCGGCGGTCGACGCGCTCGACGACGTCGAGGAGCGTCTGGCGACGCTGCGGGAGCGTGCCACCGCCGCGGACCGGGAACGGGCGGGCCTGATCGCCCGCAAGGACGCCCTGGAGCTCGGTCTCAACCGCAAGGACGGCGGCGGCGCCCTGCTCGCCGCCAGCGGGCACGTCTCCGGCGTCCTGGGGTCGGTAGCGGCGCTGCTCACGGTGCAGCCCGGGCACGAGGCCGCCGTGGCGGCTGCCCTCGGCTCCGCCGCGGACGCCGTGGCGGTCTCCGGGCCCGCGGCCGCCGTCGAGGCCATCGCCCACCTCAAGGACGCCGACCTGGGACGCGCCGTGATGCTCCTCGGTGGCGGCCCGGCATCCGAGGAGGCATGGCCCGACCTGCCGGCCGGCGCGCGGTACGCCGTCGAGGTCGTGACCTGCCCGCCCGAGCTCGACACCGCGGTCCGGGGACTTCTGCACAAGACCGCGGTGGTCGACGATCTCGACGCCGCCAGCGCCCTGGTCGCCGCCGTGCCGGACGTCACCGCGGTGACCAGGTCCGGGGACCTGCTGGGCAGCCACCGTGCCTCCGGCGGCTCCTCGAGCCAGCCCAGCCTGCTCGAGGTGCAGGCGGCCTACGACGAGGCCGCGACCAGCTTGGCCGCGGCCACCGCGGAGACCGAGCGGCTGGGGTTCGAGGCATCGCGCCTCGACGCCGAGCGGCTGGAGGCGCTCAAGCGGGTCGACGTCGCGCTGGCCAAGCTGCACGAGTCGGACGCGACGCTGGCCGCCGTGGCCGAGGAGCTGGGTCAGTACGGCTCCCAGGTGCGGTCCGCGCGCGGTGAGGCCGAGCGCCTGGAGCGGGCGATCGAGACCGCGACGCAGGCGCGCGAGAAGGACCTGGCCGGTCTCGCCGAGCTGGAGGGACGCCTGGCCCGCGCCGAGGAGGCGCCTGCGGAGGAGCCCGACGTTTCCGTGCGTGAGCGGCTGGTCGAGGCCGCCCGGGCGGCGCGCCAGGGCGAGATGGACGCCAGGCTGGCGCTGCGCACGGCCGAGGAGCGAGCCCGGGCGATCCACGGCCGCGCCGACGCCCTGCTGCGCACCGCCCAGGCGGAGCGCGACAGCCGGGCCAAGGCACGGGCGCGGCGGGAGCGGGTGCTGGCTGAGGGCCGGGCGGCCGAGGCCGTGGGGGCGGCCGTCGCCGTCGTCCTGCACCGCCTGGAGGGCTCGGTCAATCAGGCCGCTGAGGAGCGGGCGGAGATCGAGCGGGCGCGGCACGGCCGGGAGCAGGAGCTGCTGACGGTCCGGGCCACGGTGCGCGACCTGGGCCGCGAGCTCGAGGAGCTCGTCAGCTCGGTGCACCGGGACGAGATGGCGCGCACCCAGCAACGGATGCGGATCGAGCAGCTGGAGGAGCGGGCGCTGGAGGAGCTCGGCCTGGCCGCCGAGGCGCTGGTCGCCGAGTACGGCCCGCACAACCCGGTCCCCTTCTCCGGGGAGGTCGCCGAGGGGGAGGAGCGGCCCGAGCCGACACCGTTCGTCCGTGAGGAGCAGCAGAAGCGGCTGCGGTCCGCGGAGCGTGCCCTGAGCATGCTCGGCCGGGTGAACCCGCTGGCCCTGGAGGAGTTCTCCGCCATGGAGGAGCGCCACAAGTTCCTCACCGAGCAGCTGGAGGACCTCAGGAGCACACGCAAGGACCTCCTCGACATCGTCCGGGAGGTCGACGCGCGGGTGGAGCAGGTCTTCACCGAGGCGTACGCCGACGTCACCAAGGCGTTCGACTCGACCTTCGCCCGGCTCTTCCCCGGTGGCGAGGGGAGGCTGGTCCTCACCAACCCCGGCGACATGCTCTCCACCGGTGTCGAGGTCGAGGCGCGTCCGCCCGGCAAGAAGGTGAAGCGGCTCTCGCTCCTCTCCGGCGGCGAGCGCTCACTGGTGGCGGTCGCCTTCCTGGTCGCCCTGTTCAAAGCCCGCCCCTCGCCGTTCTACATCCTCGACGAGGTGGAGGCTGCCCTGGATGACACCAACCTGGGACGCCTGCTGCAGATCTACGAGGAGCTGCGCGAGACCTCGCAGCTGCTGGTCATCACCCACCAGAAGCGGACGATGGAGGTCGGCGATGCTCTCTACGGCGTCACCATGCGCGGGGACGGGGTCTCGGCCGTGATCAGCCAACGGCTGCGCGAGGAGGTCGCCCGACCGGCGCCCGCCCGAGTGGGCACGCCATGAGCGCGCGACCCGCACCGCCGACGCGCCGGGACTACGTCGCGTGGCGCACCGTCACCACCCGGTGGCGCGACGACGACGCCTACGGACACCTCAACAACGCGACGTACTACGAGCTCTTCGACACCGCGGTCAACGCGCACCTGTTCGAGGCCAGCGGCACCAACGTCCGGCTCCTGCCCCAGATCGGGGTGGTGGCCGAGACCAGCTGCCGCTACTTCCGCGAGCTCGGCTTCCCCGAGCCCATCGAGACGGGACTGGTGGTCGACAAGGTCGGCACGTCCTCGATCGTCTACCGGATCGGGCTCTTCCAGGGCCCGGGGGACCAGGCCGCCGCCGAGGGGCGCTTCGTGCACGTGTACGTCGACAACGCCCGAGGGGCAGGCGACCGACCGGTGGTGCCGGTGCCCCAGGTCATCCGGGAGGCTGTGCTCCCGCTGCTGCGCCCCGCGGAGTGACCTCACGGGAGCAGGCGGGCTCGTAGATCCTGCGCTCCCTGTGTCATGGTGGACTGGTTGACATCTCGGACCCGCTAGGAGCTCCACCGTGCTGCCCGTCATCCTCGCGATGCTGTTGATCCTCGTGGTCGGCGCCGCTGTGCTCGCCTATGTGGCGTTCCCGTACCGCGGCGAGGAGATGCCCGTGGTCCCCGTCGTCGGGGACGCCATGCGCAAGGGCGTCGACGCCCTTCCGGTGATCCCGTCCGAGGACGACGAGCACGCGGACTGGAAGTTCGGCCCCCGCAGCGCACCTGAGCGCTGAGCGATCGCCGGCGTGGGCGCCTGAGCGGGTCACCTGAGCGGGGGGACCGGCCTACCGGCCACGCTGCGGGTCGGCGCCGGCGCGGCATCTGGTTGGATTGGCGCCATGGGTGAATGGCTGTACCTGATCATCGGCATCGCCGTCCTCGTCGTCGCGACGACGGCCGGGCTGCTGGCCAGCGGACGACGCAAGACGCCGCCGGCGCCGCGAGACACCACGGGGGTGATCTCGTCCACGACCACGCAGGCACCGCCTGGGACGTCCGCCGAGGCGCCGGTCGAGACCCCGCTGGAGGCGCCTGCCGCCCCCCTCGTGGAGCGTCCGGAGGGCACCGCCTCCCGCCTGGTACGGCTGCGGCAGCGGCTGGCGGGCTCCCAGGGAGCGCTGGGTCGCGGGCTGCTGGCGCTGCTCTCGCGCGATCGCCTGGACGAGGACACGTGGGAGTCGATCGAGGACACCCTGCTCACCGCCGACATCGGCGTAGCACCCACCCAGGAGCTCGTGGACCGGCTGCGCTCGCGCCTGCGGACCGAGGGCAGTCAGGCTGACGCCCGCGCGGTCCTGCGCGAGGAGCTGCTGACCCTGGTCGACCCCAGCATGGACCGGCGACTGCAGGTCAGCGGTGCCGACGGGCAGCCGGGCGTGGTGCTCGTGGTCGGCGTCAACGGTGCGGGCAAGACCACCACCGTCGGCAAGATCGGGCGCATCCTGGTGGCCGAGGGCCGCACCGTGGTGATGGGCGCGGCCGACACCTTCCGGGCCGCGGCGGTCGAGCAGCTGGTCACCTGGGGGGAGCGGGTCGGCGTGGACGTCGTGCGCGGCCCCGAGGGCACCGACCCGGCCAGCGTGGCGTTCGAGGCGGTGAAGGAGGGGAGCGCCCGTGGGGTGGACACCGTGCTGGTGGACACCGCCGGACGCCTGCAGAACAAGGCCGGGCTGATGGACGAGCTGGGCAAGGTCAAGCGGGTGATCGAGAAGCAGGCACCGGTCACCGAGGTGCTGCTGGTGCTCGACGCGACCACCGGGCAGAACGGCCTGATCCAGGCCAGGGTCTTCTCCGAGGTCGTCGACGTGACCGGGATCGTGCTGACCAAGCTCGACGGCTCTGCCAAGGGCGGTATCGTCGTGGCTGTCCAGCGCGAGCTGGGGGTGCCGGTGAAGCTGGTGGGTCTCGGCGAGGGCGCCGACGACCTGGCTCCGTTCGACGCCGAGGCCTTCGTCGACGCACTCCTGGGCTGATCTGACGACACGGCACGGCACGAGGGAAGGCACGCAAGGTGGAACGACCGCGTATCTCCCGGGTCCGTCGCGCCGTGGACCGCGTCCTGACGCCTCGCCGACCCCAGCAGCACGGCGTGCCGCTGGGCGGTGAGGCAGGGCTCCTGATGGCCTCGCCCCTGTTCGACGAGGAGTGGTACTCACAGGTCACCGGGGTCACTGGGAGCCGGCTGGACCTGGTGCGCCACTACCTGCGCACGCCGGTCTCCAAACGGTGCTCGCCGAACCCGCTCTTCGACCGGGCCTGGTTCCGCGAGCACCACGCCGCCGACCTGGGGGAGCGGGACGCGTTCCTGGTCTACCTGCGCCGCAAGCCCTACCGGACCCCCACCCACCCGTTGTTCGACACCCGTCGCTACCTGCGCCGGACGCCGGGCGCCAGCGCCCATCCCGATGGCCCCATCGGCCACTACCAGGAGATCGGGGCGGCCGCCGGAGCGCCGGCCAACAAGTGGCTGGTGGCGCGCGACGGCGAGCAGGCCGTCAGCCTGCTCACCTGGATCACAGCGCGTCGCGCCGAGTGGGTCGAGCGGGCCGCTTCCCAGAGCCGCCGGAAGACCACCCGGGAGGACCTGCGGCGGGGCGAGCAGCTGGTGGACGGCTACGCACACATCGACCCGGACGTGCCCGGGACCGGGCCACTGGTCTCGGTGGTCGTCCTCGCCGGCAGCGACGTGGGCCACCTCGCCACCTCCCTGCGCTCCGTGCGCGCTCAGCGGCTCGCCAGCTGGCAGGTCGTGGTGGTCGACGGCGGGCGGATCCCGCAGCTCGACGACGTTCTGGACGCCGAGCTCGAGCCCGGCACCTGGCAGCTGGTGGCCGCCGAGGGCGAACCGCCGGCAGGAGGGGTCAACCGGGCCGTGGAGCGGTGCACCGGTGAGTGGCTGGCATTCCTGCAGGCCGGCGACACCTGGGACCCCGACCGGCTCCGGCTGCTCACCGCAGTGGGGCAGGTCGACGGTGACCGGGCCCTGGCCGACGTGCTCAGGCGGGTACGTCGTGACGGTTCCTCGACCCTGGTCGGCAACGCGCTGCCCCGGGCCACCGTGGCCGACCGCAGCACCGTCGACCTGGGGCGGCTGCTGGTCCGGCGCGACACGTTCACCGGGCTCGGCGGGCTCGACGAGGACCTCCCGGGGGCCTGGACGTTCGGGCTGATGACCCGGCTGGCGCGGGCCGAGGGCGTGCGGGTCGTGCCGTTCCTGGGCCTCACCCGGCACGCCGTGTGGGCGCTCGAGGCCCGGCGCCGTCCGGCGGGCGACCGACCCGCGCTGGACCACGCCAAGGTGGCGTCCTGGGCCGACGTGGTCCTCAACCGCTCCCTGGTGGACTGGGACGACCTGGCGCGCCACGACCGCGACCCGGGCCTGGTCTCGGTGGTGATCCCCACCTACGCGGACTGGTCCATGACCGCCGAGGCGGTCCAGAGCGTGATGGCGGCCGCGGAGGAGGAGGGTGCCCCGCGCGTGGAGTGCCTGGTGGTGGACAACGGCTGCGACGCCGACACCTCGGTGATCCTGGACTCCCTCGCTGCCCGCTTCGAGCAGGTGCGGGTGCTGCACTTCCCCACCAACCACGGCTTCGCGCTGGGCAACAACCTCGCCCTGCCGCACGTGCGCGGCGCGACGGTGGTCTTCCTGAACAACGACACCGCGGTGGACCCGGGTTGGCTGGATCCCCTGGTCGCGGCCCTGGAGGACCCGGACGTGCTGGGTGCCCAGTCGCTGCTGCTCTACCCGACCGGGGTGATCCAGTCCGCGGGCGTGGCCTTCCCCGCCACGGGAGGACTCCCGCACGCCTTCCTCCAGGGCTTCCCCGTCGAGGACGCGGAGGGCGTCGAGCAGCTCTCCTTCGCGGCCCTGACTGGTGCGGCGCTGGCGCTGCGGACCCGCGACGCGATCGAGCTGCGCGGGTTCGATCCGGTCTACCGCAACGGCATGGAGGACATCGACCTGTGCCTGCGACTGGCCCAGCTGCGGCCGGGTCGCTTCGTGGTCCGCCCCGACTCCCGGGTCACGCACTTCGAGTCCCAGACTCCCGGGCGGTACGACGCCTTCGACACGAACCGGGCGCTCTTCCTGGAGCGCTGGGAACGGCGTACCCCCGGCGACGACGTGCACCTGTGGGCCACGCGAGGCTTCCGGGTCGTGGACCACGCGGTCTCCTTCCGGCACCGCAAGCAGCGTCGTCTCGGCGTCCCGGAGCCGGTGCTGGTGCGCGAGACCAGGCACCAGGTCAACGAGCACCCCCCGAGACTGCGTTGGGCGATCAAGAATCCCGCGCCCTTCGGACCCGAGGCGGAGCGGTGGGGGGACACCCACTTCGCCCGCGCCCTGGCCGTCGCGCTGCGGGAGCTGGGCCAGCAGGTCGTGATCGACCACCGGCCCGAGCACGAGCGCTACACCGGCAGGTTCGACGACGTCTCGCTCGTGCTCCGCGGTCTGGCCCCGTACCGGCCCTCGTTCGAGCACGTCACCATCGGATGGGTGATCTCCCACCCCGAGATGCTGCCGACGGCGGAGGCGGTCTCCTACGACCGACTGCTGGCGGCCTCGGAGACCTGGGCCGCGCGCCGGTCCAAGGACTGGGGGATCGAGGTCGAGCCCATGCTCCAGGCCACCGACCCAGCGCTCTTCCACCCGGACCTCGCGGTCCCCGACACCGGTCACCCGGTGCTCTTCGTCGGGGGGTCGCGCAAGGAGTACCGGCCCATCGTGCGGGCAGCCGTGGAGTCAGGTCTGCCGATCTCGGTCTACGGCACCCAGTGGCGCCCCTTCGTGGCGGGGCGGCTGATCAAGGACACCTACCTGCCCAACACCCGGCTGGGCGCGGCCTACCGGGCTGCCGGGGTGGTGCTCAACGACCACTGGGAGGACATGCGGATCGAGGGGTTCGTCTCCAACCGCCTCTTCGACGCCGCGGCCAGCGGGGCCCGGGTGATCACCGACGACGTCGAGGGCCTCGGTGGTCTCTTCGGTCGCTCGGTCCAGGTGATGACGTCTCGAGAGCACCTGGTCGAGCTGAGCTCGTCGGCCGATCCGGACAGCATCTTCGGCAGCGACGAGGAGCGGCGTGCGGTGGCGGCACGGGTGCACCGTGAGCACTCGTTCGCCGCGCGCGCGGCGCGGCTGGTCGAGATCGCCCTGGAGACCCGGCGCGAACGAGGCTTCGACCGCTGAGGAGTCCCTGCCGGGGCGAACAGGTCAGGCGGTGCGTTCCCCGCTGGGGCGACGCGAGGCCCGTTCCAGCTCCAGGTGACGGCGCAAGGGGGAGTCGGGCAGCTGCGGCGGCACCGGTGACTCCAGGTCGGAGTCCAGCACCTCCTCCAGGTGCTCGGGTCGCAGCGCGGCCGGTCGCAGCGCCCTCAGGTGCTCGTGCAGCCAGGGGTCGTGGCGGAACTGGCCGGCCTCCTCGCCGGCCAGCAGCTCGTGGTGCTGCGGACTCCGGGCGAGGTAGGAGTCCTCCAGGGCGCCGTCCTTCCAGCGCCGGTAGTCGGCCATGCCGTGGTGGTTCGGGCTGGGCTTGAGGTCCGGCGACGCCTCGTAGCCGCGACCGGCGTTGACCACCTTGCGCTCGAACTGGGTCCAGGAGCGCCACGGCAGGTGCAGGACCTCCAGGGAGACCGCGGGGTCGGGCTGCCCGTTGCTGGACATGGAGGTGAAGTGGTTCCCCTGCTGCACCACGATGTCGCTCTCGCCGCGGTGCACGGCGTTGGGGGTCGGCTGGGCGTGCAGCCCGATCGCGTGGAGCTGTTCGTCGCTGCGCTGGTCGCGCCACACCAGCCGGGAGAGGCCGCTGCCGGACCAGCCCGCCGGACCGATCAGGTTGACCACGGGAACCGTGAAGGCGTTGAGGTGCAGGGGAGTGGCCTCCAGGGCGTCGCGCACCGTGAGCGAGCGGTCCCGGGGCACCAGGAACTCGTCGGCGTCCAGGTTGAGCACCCAGTCGGCCCGGAACCGGGTCCGGGCCCGGCGGGCCATCCTGGTCACGACGTCGCGCTGCTGCTTGCGGTGCTCGGCATCGTGGTGCAGCTCGACCAGGCCAGTCTCGGCGTAGCTCTCCAGCACCTCTCTGGTGCCGTCGACGGAGGCGTTGTCGGTCACGATGATGGTGTCCAGGCCCTGTGCGAGGTGGTGCTCGACCATGGCCGCGACGATGTCGACCTCGTCGCGCACCATCAGGGTCCCGATGATCCTCACAAGCCAGCACCTTAGTTCACCCGAGCGCGGCGCCACGACCGCCGACCGACGTGAGTATCTGTTCATCTGTCCGTAACACACGGGCGAAAGTTGTTTCTTGCGCGCAACACACGCAGCGGGGCGGTGAAACCTCGCTCCACGAGGGTTCTTCCATCACACCCCGAAGCAACTGGAGGTCCAATGGACTACGGCTACCACGCCTGGATGCTGATGGCGGCGTCGCTCGTCCTGATGATGACCACGCCCGCTCTCGCCCTCTTCTACGGCGGCATGAGCAGGTCGAAGTCGGTTCTCAACATGATGATGATGTCGTTCTCGGCTGCCGGCGTCGTCGGCATCGTCTACGTTCTGTGGGGCTGGTCCATGTCCTACGGTTCCGAGGACGTCGCCATGCTCTTCAACAACCCGTTCGAGACCTTCGGCCTCTCCGACGTCGGCGGCCAGGACTACATCTTCGTCGGGTTCCAGATGACGTTCGCGATCATCACGGCGGCGCTGATCAGCGGGGCGGTCGCCGACCGCCTCAAGTTCTCCGCCTGGCTGGTCTTCCTGCCCCTGTGGGTCACGCTGTCCTACTTCCCGCTCGCGCACATGGTGTGGGGCGGGGGCTTCCTCAGCGGTGCCAGCAACGGGCTGGCCGACCTGATCTTCTCGGGTGACGGCGGAGCCGCGGTGGCTCCGATCGACTACGCCGGCGGCACCGTGGTGCACATCAACGCCGGTGTCGCGGGCCTCGTCCTGGCTGTGCTGCTGGGCAAGCGCCTGGGCTTCGGCAAGGAGCCGATCAAGCCGCACAACCTGCCGCTGACCATGATCGGCGCCGGCCTGCTGTGGTTCGGCTGGTACGGCTTCAACGTCGGTTCGGTGGTCTTCACCGGTGCCAGCGCGGAGGCGGACGGCGCGCAGTTCCTGAGCGAGACCAGCCTGGTGTGGCTGAACACCACCGTGGCCACGTGTGCGGCCATCATGGGCTGGCTGGCGGTGGAGAAGATCCGCGACAAGAAGGCCACCTCGCTGGGTGCTGCCTCCGGTGTGGTGGCCGGCCTGGTCGCCATCACCCCGGCCTGCGGTTCGCTCTCGCCGGTGGGCTCCATCGTGCTGGGTCTGGTGGCCGGTGGGCTGTGCGCCCTGGCCGTGGGGCTGAAGTACAAGCTCGGCTACGACGACGCGCTGGACGTGGTCGGTGTCCACCTGGTCGGTGGCCTGGTGGGCACGATCGGCATCGGCTTCCTCGCCACCAGTGGCGGCCTGTTCTACGGCGATGGGATCAAGCAGCTCGTGGTCCAGTTCCTGGTCGCGCTCTTCGCTGTCATCTGGTCGGGCATCGTCACCTTGGTGATCGGCCTGGCCATCAAGAAGGCGATGGGTCTGAGGGTCGAGGAGGATGTGGAGGTCGAGGGCGTCGACTTCGCCGAGCACGGCGAGTCCGGCTACGACCTTGCAGGCACCAGCGGCGGGCGTCGCGGAACGCTCGTCGGCACCGCCACCACGCAGAAGCCCAAGGAAGGAGCCAACGCATGAAGCTCGTCACCGCGGTGATCAAGCCGCACAAGTGGGAAGACGTCCGGGAGGCCCTGGAGACCTTCGGGGTCGCCGGGATGACCGTCTCCGAGGTCAGCGGGTACGGCCGTCAGAAGGGCCACACCGAGGTCTACCGTGGTGCGGAGTACGACATCGCACTCGTGCCCAAGATCCGCATCGAGATCGTCATCGACGATGCCGACGTCGAGGACGTCGTGGGCATCGTGGTCAAGACCGCCCAGACCGGGCGCATCGGGGATGGCAAGGTCTGGGTCAGCCCGGTCGACACCGTCGTCCGCGTCCGGACCGGCGACACCGACGAGGCTGCACTCTAGTCGGCGACCGCCCCTGTGGGGCCCACCTCGCTCCGGTGCTCGTCACCGCCGCGGGGTGGGCCCTTCGCCATGATCTGGGCCTGGTCGCCCTCACCCAAACCCGCCCGACCTAGGAGAGTCCTGTCATGACTGCCGCCGAGAGAGCCGCCCGCACCAGCGAGGCCGACGCGCTGTGCGCGGCGGCGTACCTCCAGGCGGGAGGGCCCACCACCGGTGCGGCCCTGGTGGCGGTCGGGGGCTACGGCAGGTCCGAGCTCGCCCCGCACTCCGACCTCGACGTGGTGCTGGTCCACGAGGACGGCGTGGACCCGGGAGCGCTCGCCGTTGACCTCTGGTACCCCCTGTGGGACAGCACCTGGAAGATCGACCACTCGGTCCGCTCGTTCTCCCAGATGACCGAGGCCGCCGAGGCCGACCTCAGGGTGGCGCTGGGGCTGCTCGACGTACGGCACCTGGCCGGGGACCCGAGCCTGACCCTGAGGCTGCGGGGCGCCACCCTGGCGGCGTGGCGGCGCTCCGCCCGCCGCCGGCTGCCCGAGCTGGCCGGGTTGGTGCGGCGCCGGCACGAGAGCGTCGGGGAGCTGGCCCACGTCTCGGTACCCGATCTCAAGGAGGCGGCCGGCGGGCTGCGCGACACCTGCGTGCTCAAGGCGCTCGTCGCCACCTGGCTGGTCGACGTGCCCCATGCCGAGCTCGAGCACGAGCGCCAGGCGCTGCTGGACGTGCGTGACCTGTTGCACGGGCTGAGCCACCGCCCGGGAGACCGGATCGGGCCGGACGTGTGGCCTGACCTGGCCGCAGCGGCCGGGCTGCCCGACGCCGAGACGGCGCAGCGGACGGTGCGCCTGATGGGGCGCCGGGTCGCCCACCTCTCGCGGCTGACGTGGCGGCGGGTGGACGCGGTGCTCGCCCGGCCCCAGGTGACCGGCCCTCGTCGTCCAAGGCTCGACCCCTTGGCGCCCGGCGTGGCCGCATCGCTGGGAGAGGTGGTGCTGGACGGCCGGGTGGACCCCGCGCGCGACCCGTTGCTCCTGCTCCGGGCGGCCTGCGAGGCAGCCGAGCGTGACCTGGTGCTCGCACCTGCCACGGTGGCACGCCTGCTGAGGGAGTGCCCACCGCTGCCGGAGCCCTGGCCAGAGGAGGCCCGGCACCTGATGGTGCGCCTGCTCGCCTCGGGTCAGGGACTGCTGGCGGTCTGGGAGACCCTCGAGGAGACCGGGGGACTGGCCGGCATCCTGCCCGAGTGGGAGCGGATCCACCTGCTGCCCCACGCCTCCACCGTCCACCGCTTCACCGTCGACCGGCACGTGGTGGAGACGTGCGTGGAAGCCTCCGCACTGATCCGTCGGGTCTCGCGTCCTGACCTGCTCATGGTCGCGGCCCTGCTGCACGACATCGGCAAGGGCGGTCTGGTGGAGCACAGCGTCGCCGGCGAGCCGATCGCCCGCGGCGTCGCTGCCCGGATGGGGTTCTCCGAGCCCGACGTGGAGCTCATCGGGACCCTGGTGCGCTGGCACCTGCTGCTGCCGGAGGTCGCCACGACGCGCGACGTCGACGACCCGGCCACCGTGGGCCAGGTGACCGGCCGGGTCACGACGGCGCTGGCGCTCGACCTGCTCGCCGCGCTCACCGAGGCCGACGCCCTGGCGGCCTCGGAGAAGGCGTGGTCCACCTGGCGAGCGGGCCTGGTGGGGTCCCTGGTGGCGAGGGCGCGTCGCGCCCTGGAGTCCGGGACCGATGGGCTCCCGGCGCCGTCCAGCACCCCGGAGGTGCCCGTTTCAGCGGCCCTCGCGGCCGGTCGGACGCTGGTGGAGATCTACGTCGACGGGCGCGACGACGGGTCCCGGGTGACCGTGCTGGCCCCCGATCGCGTCGGCCTGCTGGCCGACGTGGCGGCCATGCTGGCCCTGCACCGTACGTCGGTCAGAGGAGCACGCGCCTGGTCCCAGGGGGATCTCGGCGTCTCGGAGTGGGAGGTCGCCGACCCCGCGCTCGACGCGGCCGTGCTGCGCCAGCGGTTCGAGGCGATCGTGGCGGACCGGCCCCGGACGACCGAGCGGCTGCGTCGCCCGGACCCCGACGGACTGGACCCGGCGGTCGCGGTGCGCCCGGAGGCGTCGCGGGAGGCCACCGTCCTGGAGGTGCGGGCAGCGGACCGGCCCGGTCTGCTCTACCACGTGCTCGCCGCCGTCGCTGGGCTCGGCATGACCGTCCGGTCGGCGCACGTGGACACCCTCGGCCCGCAGGCGGTCGACGTGTTCTACCTCCAGGAGATCGGCGCCCAGGGCCTGGCCGACGACCGTGCCGCCTCGGCGGCCCACGCGGTGCGAGCGGCGCTGACCCGCTCGACAAGGACCGGGTGAGCCCACCTCGAGGTGCATCCCGGGTGGCGGGCCCTGGGTGGCTGACCTGCTGTGCGGGGTGCAGGGGTCGCCCGGAGGTCGCCCTGGCCGGGTCGGGTGGGGGATCGGGCTAGGCTGGTGCCTCGTCCGACAGTTGTGGGCCAGCCGCGACCGGCGCCCAGTCACCGCTCACCACCCGAGGGAACGCTCTTGTTCGCCACACTCTCCGACCGCCTCGCCGACACCTTCAAGAACCTCCGCGGCAAGGGGAGGCTCTCCGAGGCCGACATCGACGCGACCGCGCGCGAGATCCGCATCGCGCTCCTGGAGGCCGACGTCGCGCTGCCCGTGGTCAAGGAGTTCGTCGGTGCCGTGAAGGAGCGTGCTCGCGGTGAGGAGGTCAGCGGCGCGCTGAACCCGGCGCAGCAGATCGTCAAGATCGTCAACGAGGAGCTGGTCAACATCCTCGGCGGCGAGACCCGTCGCCTCCGCTATGCCAAGACCGGACCCACCGTGATCATGCTGGCCGGGCTTCAGGGCGCCGGCAAGACCACCCTGGCGGCCAAGCTGGCACTGTGGCTCAAGGACCAGGACAAGACGCCGCTGCTGGTGGCCGCCGACCTGCAGCGCCCCAACGCCGTCAAGCAGCTTCAGGTCAACGGCGAGCGGGTCGGGGTGCCGGTCTTCGCGCCGGAGCCCGGCAACGGTGTGGGCGACCCGGTGGCGGTGGCCCGGGCCTCCGTGGCCGAGGCCAAGCGCACGCTGCACGACGTGGTCATCATCGACACCGCCGGACGGCTCGGCGTGGACGCCGAGCTGATGAGGCAGGCGGCCGACATCCGGGACGCCGTCAACCCCGACGAGGTGCTGTTCGTCGTCGACGCCATGATCGGCCAGGACGCGGTCACCACGGCCCAGGCGTTCCTGTCCGGCGTCGGCTACGACGGGGTGGTGCTCACCAAGCTCGACGGTGACGCCCGAGGCGGTGCCGCGCTGTCCATCGCCGCCATCACCGGGAAGCCGGTCATGTTCGCCTCCGCCGGCGAGAAAATGACCGACTTCGACCTGTTCCACCCCGACCGCATGGCTTCGCGCATCCTCGACATGGGCGACATGCTCACCCTGATCGAGCAGGCGGAGAAGGCGTTCGACGCCGAGACGTCGGCGAAGGCCGCGGAGAAGCTCCTCGGTGGCAAGGGTGACTTCACCCTCGACGACTTCATGCAGCAGATGCAGCAGCTCCGCAAGCTCGGCTCGATGACCAAGATCATGGGGATGCTGCCCGGGATGGGGCAGTACCGCGAGCAGCTGGAGAACTTCGACGAGCGGGAGCTGGACCGGATCCAGGCCATCATCTCCTCGATGACCCCTGCGGAGCGGGCCAACCCCAAGATCATCGACGGCTCCCGTCGAGCCCGGATCTCCAAGGGCTCCGGCACCACGGTGGCCGACGTCAACCAGCTGGTCGACCGGTTCTTCGAGGCGCGCAAGATGATGCAGCAGATGGCGCGCGGCGGCATGCCCGGCATGCCCGGCATGCCCGGCATGCCGGGCATGGGCGGGGGCAAGAAGGGCAAGACCGCTCCCAAGAAGGGCAAGGCCAAGCGCGGCTCGGGGAACCCCGCCAAGGCCGCCCAGCAGAAGGCGGCCGCCGCGAAGGCCGGCAAGGCTGCGCTGGCCCCCGGGGCGGCGGCCGAGGGCTTCGACTACGAGCAGGCTGCGGCGGCGCTCGACCTGCCCAAGGACTTCTCCAAGTTCCTCAAGTGAGCCACCGGGTGCGGGACCGGGTGTGCCTACGGCGAGCGCTCGCGCCCCGGACGACGTGATGGGCACCGTGCTGGTCGTGGACGGCGCCAACGTGGTGGGGTCGCGCCCTGACGGGTGGTGGAAGGACCGAGCCGGCGCGGCTCGGCGGCTGCACGAGGAGCTGCTGGTCGCCGACCTCCCGCACGACCAGCTGGTGCTGGTCCTGGAGGGCGGTGCGAAGGCGGGGGTGCGTCCCGGGCGCGACGTCCACGTGCGCACCGTGCACGCGCCCCGCGACGGTGACTCCGAGGTGGTCGCGCAGGTGCAGGCCGCTGCTGCGGCCGGTCACGTGGTGACGGTGGTGACCGCCGACCAGTTCCTGCGGGCTCGCGTCGAGGGGCTCGGGGCCAGGGCGATGAGTCCGTCCTGGCTGCTCGACCAGCTCTGAGGTCAGCGCAGCCCCTGGGGGTCCTGCACGCGCTCATCCTGGTGAGGTTGCCGATCCGGGTCCTCCCCGCCGGCCCCGACCGGGACCGGCAGCACCGCCGGGTGGTTCGCCCGTACGGCCGCGAAGGTCCACAGGCGGTTGAGCACGAAGGACAGTGGTGTCACCACGACGATGACCGCCAACTGGCCCCAGTACAGCCGCGTCCGGAGACCGGAGGAGTCGTCGAGCAGACCGGTGGGCAGCGAGATCACCGACCCCGGGTGCATCAGCAGCGTCAGCAGGACCAGGCCCAGCAGCTGCCCGAGCAGCCCGACGGCGAGAAAGGGCCAGTACTCCGCCCACCACTTGGCGTGCTTGGTCGTCCGGAACGTCCAGCTGCGGTTGAGCTGGAAGTTCCACAGGTTCGCCACCAGGAACGCGAAGGTGGAGAACAGGTGGTACCAGCGCACATTGAAGTCGCTGAGCGGCAACCCCCACACCGGGAGCTCCGGGTGCGGACCGAGTCTCTTGGCCACGACCAGCGCCACCAGGTTGACGGCCACCCCCGAGGCTCCCACCAGTCCGAAGCGGAGGAAGAGCCCCAGCTCGCGCCGTCGTCTGGCAAAGCGGGGTCCCTGGCTCACCCCAAGACCCTAGCGCCAAGTGAGCGGCCGGGCGGGGCCCACGTTCGCTGCATGAATGCTCGGCGGATCAGCGGTCCGGTCCCGCCCGACGGCGAGCCTGGCTGTGCTGAAGGGCCCGCCTGCCTGGTGCACCGTGGCCCAGTGGGCGAGGCCCGATTGGTGACTCCGGTGGGGCATCTGGCAGACTTGCTCGACGTGTCCTGTGTGCCCGGACCCTCTCATCCGGGCTCGCAGAGCCCCTCGAACGACCTGATCCCGGTCCCCACCTGGTTGGGGGTCGTTCATCCACCACAACTTGCAAGGAGACACCACAAACGTGGCCGTCAAGATCCGTTTGAAGCGCCTGGGCAAGATCCGGGTGCCGCAGTACCGCATCGTCGTCGTGGACTCGCGCAAGAAGCGCGACGGCCGCGTCATCGAGGAGATCGGCAAGTACCACCCCAAGGAGGAGCCCTCGTTGATCGAGGTGACCTCCGACCGGGCGCAGTACTGGCTCGGGGTCGGCGCGCAGCCGAGCGAGGCTGTCGAGGTGCTCCTGAAGGTGACCGGCGACTGGCAGAAGTTCAAGGGCCTGCCGGGCACCGAGGGCACCCTGAAGGTCAAGGAGCCCAAGCGCGACAAGCTCGAGATCTTCAACGAGGCGCTCAAGGACGCTGCCAGCGAGCCCAAGGGCGCTGCGGTGACCAAGAAGGCCAAGAAGGACGAGAAGAAGGCGGAGGAGGCCCCCGCGGCCGAGACCCCCGCCGAGACGCCGTCCGCCGAGACGCCCGAGGTTGCTGCGGAGGCCGCTGAGGCCTCGTCCGAGAAGGCCTGAGCCTCGTGCTGGCCGACGCTCTCGAGCACCTCGTCCGCGGCATCGTCGACCACCCGGACGACGTGTCCGTGAAGGACATGCGCCTGCGGCGAGGTGCCGTCCTGGAGGTCCGGGTTCACCCGGACGACCTGGGCAAGGTCATCGGTCGCCAGGGCAGGACGGCGACGGCCTTCCGCACGGTCGTCTATGCCCTCGCGGGCAAGGACCGGCCCCAGGTCGACTTCGTGGACGTCGACCAGCGTCGCTGATCCGCACCTGCTCCACCAGCACGGGCGTCACCCCACCGGGGTGGCGCCCGTGCTGCGTGCTGGCCACTATTGTTGGGTCGTGAACAGCATTGAGGTCGTGGTGGGACGGATCGGCAAGCCGCATGGCGTTCGGGGTGAGGTGACGATCGACGTCCGGACCGACGAGCCGGAGCGCAGGTTCGCCCCCGGGGCGGTGCTCCGGGCCGTGCCCCCCAAGGGGGCGTCGTCGCAGCTGAAGACCCTGACGGTCCGGTCCACGAGGTGGCACCAGCAGGTGCTGCTGGTGAGCTTCGAGGAGGCGGGTGACCGCAACGCCGCCGAGGCCGTGCGCGGCACCGTGCTGCACGCCGAGCTCCCGATCGACGCCGTCCCCGAGGACCCCGAGGAGTTCTACGACCACCAGCTCGCGGGCCTCTCGGCGTACGACCTGGAAGGGCGTCTTCTCGGCACGGTCAAGGGGCTGGTCCACGGGGCGGCGCAGGACCTGGTCACCGTGCTGACCCCGGACGGACGCGAGGCCCTGGTGCCGTTCGTGAAGGAGCTGGTGCCGGAGGTCGACGTCCCGGGTGGTCGGCTGGTGGTCGCGGACCGACCCGGTCTGGTCAGCCCCTTCCCCGACGAGGCCTGATCGGTGCGCATCGACATCTTCTCGATCTTCCCCGACTACCTCAGTCCCCTGGAGCTGAGCCTGGCCGGCAAGGCCCGGCAGTCGGGGCTGCTGCAGATCGAGGTCCACGACCTGCGTGCCTGGACCCACGACCGGCACCACACCGTCGACGACACCCCCTACGGCGGCGGCGCCGGGATGGTGATGAAGCCGGAGCCTTGGGGCGAGGCGCTCGAGCACGTGGCCGCCGACGGCAGGCCCACCTTCGTCTTCACCACTCCCAGCGGCACCCCGTTCACCCAGGGGCTGGCTCGGGAGCTGGCCACCTCGGAGCACCTCGTGTTCGCCTGCGGGCGCTACGAGGGCATCGACCAGCGGGTCCTCGACCACGCCGCCACGCTCGGCGAGGTCCGCGAGATCTCCTTGGGCGACTACGTGCTGAACGGGGGAGAGGTCGCCGCGCTGGCCATCACCGAGGCCGTGGTGCGGCTGTTGCCGGGGTTCATGGGCAATCCCGAGTCGCTGGTGGAGGAGTCCCACGAGGACGGGCTGCTGGAGTACCCGGTCTACACCAAGCCCCAGTCGTGGCGCGGTCTGGAGGTGCCCGCGGTGCTGCTGTCGGGCAACCACGCCGCGATCGCTGAGTGGCGGCGCAGCGAGGCGGTGCGGCGTACCGCCCGCCGGCGGCCGGACCTGCTGCACGCCAGCACGGTGGTCGACGGCTGGGAGATCGTGGCGGCCCGGCCCAGCGACGCGCCCGAGCTCCTCACCCTGCAGCTCGCCTGCTGGGTGAGCGAGGCGATCGCCAACGACGACCTGGGCATCCCGCCCCTGCACGAGGGGCTCGGCGACGTGCACGCCTCGCTGGCCTCCTGGGACACCTACGTCGTCCGCTCGGCGGGGCGGCTGGTCGGCTCGGTGCGCGGGCGACTCACCGGGACCGAGTGGGAGATCGGGCGCCTGATGGTCGCTCCCGACCTGCGCGGCCGGGGGCTGGGGCGCCTGCTGCTGGAGCACGCCGAGGCGGTCGCTCCCGCCGAGGCGCTCTCGGCCCGCCTCCTGACGGGCAGGTCGAGCCTGGACAACCTGCGCCGCTACCGCAGGGCCGGCTTCGCCGTCGCCGAGGTCGGCGCCGGCCGGTCGGGTCCGGTGGTGCTCACCAAGCGGATTTCCCGGCCCTGATCGTCCTGTGGCAGACTTGGCAGCTGGCCAGTCGGTCGAAGGGTGGCCCCGGTAGTTCACGCGGGGGACCTGTGCCGGGCCCCTGCCACAGGGGGAGCCCGACACCGCCGACCACCCGTCGCCCGACCGGGCGGCGCACTGGCCTGCACACCCAATCGATCACACACACCGCGGCTGACCTGTGGCACTCGCGAGGAGCATCATGACCAATGTCATTGCCGAGCTCGGCAACGCCCAGAAGCGCGACGACGTCCCGGACTTCCGCGCCGGCGACACCATCAAGGTCCACGTGAAGGTCATCGAGGGCAGCCGCTCCCGTGTGCAGGTCTTCCAGGGCGTGGTGATCAAGGTGCAGGGCTCCGGCGTGGGCCGCACCTTCACCGTCCGCAAGGTCTCCTTCAGCGTCGGGGTCGAGCGCACCTTCCCGCTGAACTCCCCGATCTTCGAGAAGATCGAGGTCGTCACCCGCGGTGACGTGCGTCGCGCCAAGCTCTACTACCTGCGCAACCTGCGCGGCAAGAAGGCGAAGATCAAGGAGCGCCGCGAGGCCTGAGCGGCCCCGCCGACCAGCACTCGTTTAGTCTCTGCTCGTGACTTCTGAAGACCGCGACCTAGCCTCCGCCACCCCCAGTGCGGACGGGTCGCGGTCTTCGTCGTCGCGGGGTCGGGGACAGCGCAAGCACCTGCCGCTGTGGCAGGAGACGTTCCTGCTCCTGGGGGTCGCCCTGGTCCTGGCGATCATCGTGAAGTCGTTCCTCGTCCAGGCCTTCTACATCCCCTCGGAGTCGATGGAGCCGGGTCTGGTCAACCGGGACCGCATCCTGGTCCAGAAGGTCTCCTACTGGGGCGGAGACAGCCCGGAGCGCGGGGACGTGGTGGTCTTCAAGGACCCCGGGTCGTGGCTGCGTGGCAGCCTCGTCGAGGAGGCGGACAACCTCGTCGTCAAGGGGATGACCAAGATCGGGCTGTACCCGTCCGGTGGTCACCTGGTCAAGAGGGTGATCGGGGTCGCGGGCGACGTCATCACCTGCTGCGACGACCAGGGTCGTCTCGCCGTCAACGGCGAGCCCCTGGACGAGGACGATTACGTCAAGGACGACCCGCTGACCCAGTGCAACGGGCCGATGCTGCCCAGCTGCGACTGGGAGGCCGGACCGGTGCCCGAGGGACACATCTTCGTGATGGGGGACAACCGCGGCCGATCCGCGGACTCGTCGGAGAAGATGTGCCGCAAGAACGAGACCGACTGCGTCCCGGGACGGGAGTTCGTCCCGGTCGACCTGGTGGTGGGCAAGGTCTTCGTCCTGATCTGGCCCTGGAGCCACTTCCGCTGGGTCACCCGTCCCGACTCCTTCGCGAACGTGCCCGACGCCGGCTGAGGGATCGCCCGTGCCCGGACTGCCCAGCGGAGTCACCGTGCGTCGCGACGCCGGCCTCTACGGCTACGAGCGCGCCCTGCGCCGGGCCGGGATCGACCCCGTCGCGGGCGTGGACGAAGCTGGTCGCGGGGCGTGCGCCGGTCCCCTGGTGGCGGCCGCCTGCATCCTGCCCGCCGGTCGCGCGGGCATCGTCCCGGGCCTCGCGGACTCCAAGCTGCTGACCGAGAGGGCGCGAGAGGCCTGCTACGAGCAGGTGCTGCGCCGGGCCGTGTCCTGGTCTGTGGTGGTCATCGAGAACCAGGAGTGCGACCGCCTCGGGATGCACGTCGCCAACGTCGAGGCGCTGCGCCGGGCGGTGGCCCTCCTCGACGTCCGTCCGGCGTACGTGCTCACCGACGGCTTCCCGGTCGACGGCTTGCACGTGCCGGGGCTGGCCATGTGGAAGGGGGACCGGGTGGCGGCGTGCATCTCCGCCGCCTCGGTGCTGGCCAAGGTGACCCGCGACCGGCTGATGCGACAGCTCGACATCCAGTGGCCGGCGTACGACTTCAAGACGCACAAGGGCTACATCACCGATGTCCATGCCGCAGCGCTGGCCGAGCACGGGCCGTGCCCGGTGCACCGGATGCGGTTCGTCAACGTCCGCCGTGCCGCCGGGCTCGAACCGCCCGCGAGGAGTCCCGGCGAAACCTCCGCCGAGCACGACGGGGAGACTAGTGTCGAGACGTAGCCAGCCATGAGGGAGTGACGATGAGCGCCGAGGATCTCGAGAAGTACGAGACCGAGATGGAGCTCACCCTCTACCGGGAGTACCGCGACGTCGTCTCGATCTTCAAGTACGTGGTGGAGACCGACCGTCGCTTCTACCTGTGCAACCAGGTCGACGTGAAGGCGCGGACCGAGAACGGCGACGTCTTCTTCGAGGTCTCGATGAGCGATGCCTGGGTGTGGGACATGTACCGGCCCGCACGCTTCGCCAAGAACGTGAAGGTGCTGACGTTCAAGGACGTCAACGTCGAGGAGCTCAGCCAGCAGGACATCGACCCGCCCAAGGAGTAGCAGGTCGCTGCGCCGCCGGTCGCCGGGCCGTGGGTGGGCCGCGGCGCACCCACAGGCGCCGGGCGACCTGGCTCTCTCCACAGGGTCCGGTCCGCCGTGTACCGCGTCGGAGCGGCTGTCGGCAGGCTGTGGGCCATGGAGACGTGGCAGTGACGACGGCAGCGCACAAGCAGGCGCTGGGGGCGTACGGCGAAGAGCTCGCGGCGCGACATCTGGTCCGGGCCGGCATGGTGGTGCTGGACCGCAACTGGCGCTGTGCGGCCGGTGAGATCGACCTGGTGCTGCGCGACGCGCAGACCCTGGTCGTGTGCGAGGTCAAGACCCGCACCGACGACCGATTCGGCAGTCCCCACGAGGCGATCACCCCGGTCAAGCTGCGTCGGTTGCGGGCACTGGCGGCCACCTGGCTGGTGGCGCACCAGGCGCACCCGCAGGACGTCCGCATCGACCTGGTAGCCATCCTCCGGCCGCGCCGCGGGCCTTCGGTCCTGGACCACGTCAGGGGCATCGGCTGATGCTGGCCACCGCGCACACCATCGCGCTGCAGGGCTCGACCGGGCATCTGATCGAGGTGCAGGTCGACATCTCGCCCGGGGTGGTGGGGGCGACCATCGTGGGGCGTCCCGACGCCTCGCTGATGGAGGCCCGGGACCGGGTCCGCATGGCGATCACCCATGCGGCACCGCGCTGGCCCTCCACCCGGCGGGTGACGATCCTGCTCTCTCCCGCGGACCTGCCCAAACGGGGCACCCACTTCGACTTGGCGATCGCCATGGGCATCAAGGCAGCCGACGCCGGGGTGCCGCGCGAGGCGCTGCGCGACACCGTCTTCCTCGGCGAGCTGGCGCTGGACGGCGGCCTGCGCCCGGTGCCCGGCGTGCTGCCGATGGTGATGGCCGCGGCGGCGCGAGGGTTCGGCCGGGTCTTCGTGCCCGAGCCGCAGGCGGCCGAGGCGGCGCTGGTGCCGGGCATCGAGGTGTACGGCGTGCGGTCGCTGGCCCAGGTCGTGGCTCAGCTCTGCGGGGAGATCGTGCCCGCGGCCGAGCCAGTGACCGAGCTCAAGGCGGCCAGCACGCTGTCGTGGCGCGGCCAGGACCGGCGCGAGGAGGTCGACATGCTCGACCTGGTGGGCCTCAGCGATGCCAAGTACGCCGTCGAGGTCGCGGCGGCAGGCGGCCACCATGTGCTGCTCTCCGGCCCCAAGGGGTCGGGCAAGACGAGCTTGGCGGAGCGGATCCCGACGATCCTGCCCGACCTCACCCGCGAGGAGGCCCTGGAGCTGACGGCCGTGTGGTCGCTGTCCGGTCCCATCGAGTCCGCCACCGGCGTCCTGGTGCGCCCGCCCTTCAGCGCCCCGCACCACGACGCCTCGAAGGCCAGCATCCTCGGCGGCGGCACCGGACGTGTCCGTCCCGGCGAGCTGAGCCGGGCGCACTGCGGTGTGCTCTTCCTCGACGAGTTCCCACTGTTCCGATCCGACGTCATCGAGGCGCTGCGGCAGCCCTTGGAGAGTGGGGAGGTCCGCGTGGTGCGCGGGGACGATGCAGCCACCTTCCCCGCCGGGGGCATGGTGGTGCTGGCCGCCAACCCCTGCCCCTGTGGGGAGTTCCATCCCTCCGCCGGTCTCGACAGGTGCGAGTGTCCGGAGGTGGCGCGCCGCGAGTACCGTCGGAAGGTCTCGGGGCCCATCTCCGACCGGATCGACATCGTGCGCCACGTGCTCCCGGCTCAGCCCCACGAGCGCGACCCCTTCGCACCGCGTGAGGGCTCGCCCGAGATCCGGGGGCGGGTGACGCGCGCACGCCTGCGTCAACGCCAGCGGTACGCGGGACTCGGGTGGCGGCTCAACGCCCAGGCTCCGGGTCACCTGCTGCGTGAGCGGTGGCCGCTCCCGGACCCGGAGCAGCGCCGGGTCGACGACGAGGTGTACGCCGGCCGGCTGAGCCGGCGGGGCGCCATCCGGGTCCACCGCCTCGCGTGGTCGGTGGCGGACCTCGCGGCGGTGGACGAGCCGGGGGAGCGCGAGGTGGAGACCGCGCTGCGGCTCCGTACCGGCGAGCCGCTGCGCTCCAGCGACCTGGGGCGGGTCGGATGAGCGTCACCGAGGAGGAACGCCTGGCCAGGGCGGCGCTGAGCCGGCTCGCCGAGCCGGGGGACCCACGGCTGACGGGCCTGGTCAGCGAGATCGGCGCTGTCACCGTGCGCGACCACCTGCAGGCCGAACGTGACCTCCACGGGCTCCGCACCGACGTGGCGGCGCGGCTGGAGGCCCTGGACCCGGCCGCGGACCTGGAGCACGCCGACAGGCTCGGTGTCCGGTTCGTGGTGCCTGGAGACCCGGAGTGGCCGGCGGGGCTGGACGAGCTCGCGCACGCGGGCGCGGTTGCCAACCGGGGTGGGGTGCCGGTCGGGCTGTGGCTGCGCGGGCACGCCCGGCTCGACACCGTGGCTTCGGGCGTGGCGGTCGTGGGGTGCCGGTCCTCCACGACCTACGGGGACTCCACGGCGGGGGAGATCGCGGCGATGGCGGCCCGGGCGGGACTCAGCGTCGTGTCCGGGGCCGCGTTCGGCATCGACCAGGCCGCCCACCGGGGAGCTCTCGCCATTCAGGGGAGCACAGTCGCCGTGCTGGCCTGCGGGGTGGACCGGCACTATCCCGCGGCCCATCGCCGGCTGATCGACCACATCGCCGACGTCGGCCTCGTGGTCTCCGAGGCTGCGCTCGGCTGTGCGCCCCTGCGCGTGCGGTTCCTGGCACGCAACCGCCTCGTGGCCGCCCTGGCCCGGGGCACGGTGGTGGTCGAGGCGGCGGTCCGCAGCGGCGCGTTGAGCACCGCGGCCTGGACGACGAGGCTGAACCGGCCGCTCATGGGGGTCCCCGGCCCGGTGACCAGCGCCCAGTCCCAGGGGGTGCACGAGAAGCTGCGGAGCGGCGAGGCGACGCTGGTGACCGGGGGTGAGGACGTGCTGGAGATCCTGGGACGTCCCGGGGACCACCTGCGCGAGGAGCCCCGGGGGCCGGTCCGGGTCCGCGATGGTCTGGGGTTGCGGGCCCAGCAGGTGCTGGACGCGGTGCCCGTCACCCGGGGAGCAGCCGTGGACAGCATCGCCCGCTCCGCCGGCATCGGGCTGCGGGAGGTGCACTCGACGCTGGTGACCCTGGCGAGCCAGGGACTGGTGGTCCATGACTCCCGGGGCTGGCGGCTGGGAGACACGGCACGCTGAACCGGGGCGTCCGGCGCCAGGGCTGTCTACGATCGGCTCATGACCGCCGAGGAGGACGGGGCTGCCACGGCGCCCGAGCTGCTCCCGGAGCCGCTGGCCCGGGTCCTGGCCGACTACGAGCGGCACCTCGTCGCCGAGCGCGACCTGACGCCCAACACGGTCCGTGCCTACCTCAAGGACGTGGCCGGCATGCTGGAGCACGCTCACCGGCTCGGCCACCAGGACGTCAGCGGCCTGGACCTGCGAGCGCTGCGCAGCTGGCTGGCCAAGCAACAGAGTCTCGGACGGTCTCGCACCACGCTGGCGCGACGTGCCAGCGCGGTGCGGGTGTTCACCAGGTGGCTGGCCCGCACCGACCGGACCGTCCAGGACGCGGGGGCCTCGCTGCTCTCTCCGAAGCTGGCCAGGACGTTGCCCCCGGTCCTGCGTGCCGACGAGGCGTCAGACCTCATCGCCGCAGCCGCGGCGCGGATGGAGGACGGCGGACCGGTGGCGCTGCGGGACGTGGCGATCCTGGAGATCCTCTACGCCACCGGGATCCGGGTGGGCGAGCTCGCCGGCCTGGACCTGGACGACGTCGACGACGACCGGCAGGTGCTGCGGGTCTTCGGCAAGGGGCGCAAGGAGCGCACCGTGCCCTTCGGTCGACCGGCGGCGGCCGCGCTGGCCTCGTGGCGGCACCAGGGTCGACCTCGTCTGGTGGTGCCGGGCTCCGGTCCCGCGCTGTTCCTGGGTGCCCGCGGCGGGCGGGTGGACGCGCGCATCGTGCGCGAGATGGTGCACCGGCGCCTGGCCGAGGTGCCCGGGGCTCCCGACATGGGGCCGCACGGTCTGCGGCACACCGCGGCGACCCACCTCCTTGAGGGTGGCGCGGACCTCCGGTCCGTGCAGGAGCTCCTGGGCCATGCCTCGCTGTCGACCACCCAGCTCTACACCCACGTCTCCACGGATCGGCTGCGTCGGGCCTATCGACAGGCTCATCCGCGCGCGTGAGCGGCCCGGCGTACCTCACCGGCGCCACAGCGGCAGCAGCCTGACCGGGACGTCCTCGCCGACCAGCCGGAGCGGGTCGAGGTAGACCTTGCCCCGCCGCCAGCCCCAGTGCAGGCACGCTGCGGGGTAGCAGTGCGAGAACGGCACGACCAGCCAGCCCACGCGCTCACCTGCCCGCACCACGTCGCCGGGGCGCACCGAGGCGGCCACGGGCTCGTAGGTGGTCCTCGTGTCGCCGTGATCCACCACCACGACCCGCTTGCCGCCGATCGAGCCGGCGAAGCTCACCCGCCCGGGCAGCGCTGCCCTGACCGCTTGGGCCGGGCTGCCCAGCAGGTCGACTCCCCGGTGTCCCGAGCCGTAGACCAGCTCCGGCGGGTCGAACGCCCTGACCAGCGCAGGCTCCGGAGCGAGGGGCCACGTGCCCACCGGATCCGCGGCGGCGGGCGGAGCGGCCCGCGCCCCGCCGGCACCGGGTTGCGGGGTCACGGCCATCAGGATCGCAGCCACGAGGATGACGAGACGGATTCGCACCATCGAGCCAGCCTCGAGCAGGACGCGGCACCGGGCGAGCGGCGTTGGCCGGGGCTGTGGAACAGCCCTGGGGATGGACGCAGAACCCGCCGGTGTGCACGTGCGGCGGCCCGGACGCTGCGATTTCCCCGGGCGTGGCGAGGTGGCCTACTCTGTTTGGAGCAGCTCACCCGAGCTGACTTCGCACGCTTGCAGACCACGCCGGAGTCGTTTTCCAAGACTCCGACCACCCGTGGGCGACGATCCTCGGTTCCAGCTCCCGCAAGGGAAGTGGATGGGATCGCGCGTGAGCGTCAGGGCCTGCGGCACCCGCCGCCGGCAGCAAACCGCAAACATGCAGGAGCCACCAGGCTTCCCGCTCCTCGGAGCCGGAGTCCAGAAGCTTCGCACTGAACATGGAGATCCACATGGCAGTCGTCACCATGCGCCAGCTTCTCGAGAGCGGCGTCCACTTCGGGCACCAGACCCGTCGTTGGAACCCCAAGATGAAGCGCTTCATCATGACCGAGCGCAACGGCATCTACATCATCGACCTGCAGCAGTCGCTGGCCTACATCGACCGTTCCTACGCCTTCATCAAGGAGGTCGTCTCCAAGGGCGGCACCGTGATGTTCGTAGGCACCAAGAAGCAGGCGCAGGAGGCCATCGCCGAGCAGGCCACCCGCGTCGGCATGCCCTACGTCAACCAGCGCTGGCTCGGTGGCATGCTCACCAACTTCCAGACCGTGCACCAGCGGATCAACCGCCTCAAGGAGCTCGACGAGATCGACTTCGACGACGTGGCCGGCAGCAGCCGCACCAAGAAGGAGCTGCTGCAGATGCGCCGCGAGCGCGACAAGCTCAACAAGTCGCTGGGCGGTATCCGCGAGATGACCCGGACCCCCTCCGCGGTGTGGATCGTCGACACCAACAAGGAGCACCTCGCCGTCGAGGAGGCGCGCAAGCTGCGCATCCCGATCGTGGGCATCCTGGACTCCAACTGCGACCCCGACGTCGTCGACTTCCCGATCCCGGGCAACGACGACGCGATCCGCGCGGTCGGTCTGCTGACTCGGGTGGTCGCCGACGCCGTCGCCGAGGGCCTGATCGCCCGCTCCGGCGCCAAGACCGGTGCCGAGTCCGGCGCCGCGGCCAGCGAGCCCCTCGCCGAGTGGGAGCGCGAGCTGCTCTCCGGTGACGCCGAGAAGGCCGCCGTCGAGGCGACCGGTGGCGACTCCGCGACCGACGCTCCGGCTTCCGAGTCGACCGGTGCCGCCGCCGAGGCGCCTGCCGCCGACGCTGTCGCCGAGGCTGCCCAGGAGGCCCCTGCTGCTGAGGCTCCCGCTGAGGCCCCTGCTGAGGCCCCCGCTGCCGAGGCGCCTGCCGAGGACGCCGCCGAGAAGAACTGACGTCCGCGTCAGTCCTCCGACTACCCCCAGAACTCAAGGAAGTAGAACATGGCTAACTTCTCCGCAGCCGACGTCAAGAAGCTCCGTGAGCTGACCAGCGCCGGCATGATGGACTGCAAGAAGGCGCTCACCGAGACCGACGGCGACTTCGACAAGGCGATCGAGCTGCTTCGCGTCAAGGGCGCGGCGAAGGCCGCGAGCCGGGCCGCCGAGCGCGAGACCAGCGCCGGCCTCGTCGCCCACCACGGTGGTGCGCTCATCGAGCTCAAGTCCGAGACCGACTTCGTCGCCAAGAACGAGGACTTCATCGCGGTCGCCAACCAGATCGTCGAGGCGGCTGACGCCGCCAAGGCTGGCGACCTCGAGACGCTCAAGGCCGTGTCGCTGGGCGACAAGACGGTCGGGGAGGTCGTGGAGAACCTGGCGATCACCATCGGCGAGAAGATCGAGCTCGGCCGGGTCGCCTACTTCGACGGGGACGTCGTGTCGTACATGCACAAGCGTGCCGCCGACCTGCCCCCTGCCGTGGGTGTCCTGATCGAGTACACCGGCGACAACGCGGATGCTGCTCGCGGTGCCGCGATGCAGGTCGCGGCCATGCGCCCGCAGTACCTCACCCGCGACGAGGTCCCCGCGGACATCGTCGCCAAGGAGCGCGAGATCGCCGAGGCGACCTCGCGTGAGGAGGGCAAGCCCGAGCAGGCGATCGCCAAGATCACCGAGGGTCGTCTGAACGGCTTCTTCAAGGACGTCGTCCTGCTCGAGCAGCCGTCGGTGACCGAGAACAAGAAGTCGGTCAAGACCGTCCTCGACGAGGCCGGCGTGACGCTGACGCGCTTCGCCCGCTTCGAGGTCGGCGCCTGACCTGAGTAGGGTTCGACCCAACTAGACGACGAGGAGGCCGGTTCGGTGGATCAGCACATGACCATCGGGCCGGTCTTCTCGCATCCTCGCCGCAACCCGGCGACGCGAAAGGATCTGGCGTGACCCTGTACTCCCGTGTCCTGATCAAGCTCTCCGGCGAGGTGTTCGGCGGCGGGCGGGTGGGCGTCGACCCCGATGTCGTCGCCAAGGTCGCGCGCGAGATAGCCGCCGTGGTCCGCGCCGGTGTCGGTGTCTCGATCGTGGTCGGTGGTGGCAACTTCTTCCGCGGCGCCGAGATGCAGCAGCGCGGCATGGACCGCGCCCGGGCGGACTACATGGGCATGCTCGGCACCGTGATGAACTGCCTGGCCCTCCAGGACTTCCTGGAGAAGGAGGGCATCGAGACCCGGGTGCAGACCGCCATCACCATGGGTCAGGTGGCCGAGCCCTACATTCCGCGGCGCGCCATCCGGCACCTGGAGAAGGGGCGCGTCGTCATCTTCGGCGCCGGGGCGGGCATGCCGTTCTTCTCCACCGACACGGTCGCCGCCCAGCGAGCGCTGGAGACCCGCTGCGACGTCGTGCTGATGGCCAAGCAGGGTGTGGACGGGGTCTACACCGCCGACCCCAGGCTCGACCCCTCAGCCACCAAGCTCGACCGGCTCTCGTTCGCCGACGCACTGCGCCTGGGCCTCAAGGTGGCCGACGCGACAGCCTTCGCCCTCTGCATGGAGAACAACATGCCCCTTGTCGTGTTCGGCATGGAGGACGAGGGTGCCATCCTGCGCATCGTGCAGGGTGAGAAGATTGGCACGCTGGTGAGCATCGAGGGCTGAGCCCTTCGTTCCACCTCCCGCACCACGACGACGCATCCCGAGAGTAGGCACCGTGATCAACGACATCCTCCGCGAGACCGAGGGCAAGATGGGCAAGTCGGTGGAGTCCACCCGAGAGGACTTCTCGACCATCCGTGCCGGCCGCGCCAACCCCAGCATGTTCAGCAAGATCGTGGTGGACTACTACGGGTCCCCGACGCCGCTGCAGTCGCTGGCCACCTTCACCTCGCAGGACGCCAGGGTGATCCTCATCGCGCCCTTCGACATCAGCGCCATGGACGCCATCGAGCGTGCGGTCCGGGACTCGGACCTGGGGGTCAACCCCTCCAACGACGGTCGGGTGCTGCGCTGCGCGTTCCCCGAGCTGACCGAGGAGCGCCGCAAGGAGTACATCAAGCTCGCCAAGGGCAAGGCGGAGGACGGCCGGGTCTCGGTGCGCAACGTGCGTCGTACCGCCAAGCAGCAGCTCGAGAAGCTGGAGAAGGACGGCGAGGTCGGCAAGGACGACGTCTCGGGCGCGGAGAAGCGACTGGACGCGATGACCAAGACCCACACCGACCAGATCGACGAGATGCTGAAGAAGAAGGAAGCCGAGCTGCTCGAGGTCTGAGCCACCCACTTCGATGACGATCCCCTCACCCACCTCCGACGTGCCCCAGAAGGACCACGGGCGCGCCGGTCGCAACCTCCCGGCAGCGATCGCCTCGGCCGTCGTGCTGCTCGGCATGGTCGCCGGGACGCTGTACTTCTGGAAGACCGCCTTCGTCGTCGTCGTGGCGGTCGCGGTGCTGGTGGGGGTGTGGGAGCTGCGCCGCGGTTTCCTGGCCAAGGACATCGACCTCCCCGAGCAGCCACTGATGCTCGGCGGAGTCGTGATGGTCGTGGTGGCCTACTTCGGGGGAGCGGCCGCGCTCGTCACGGCCACGGCGGTCACGGCGCTGGCCATCATGCTGTGGCTGTTGCGGCGCGGGGTCGAGGGGTACGTCCGGACCGCGACGGCCTCGGTCTTCGTGCTGGTCTACCTGCCGTTCCTGGCCTCGTTCGTGGGACTGATGCTCTCCGAGGGCGGGACCGGCGACTTCGACCGGTGGGACGAGGGTGTGAAGGGGATCGTGGTCTTCATCCTCGTCACCGTTGCCTCGGACACCGGCGGCTACGTCGCGGGGGTGCTGTTCGGCAAGCACCGGATGGCGCCGGTGATCTCGCCCAAGAAGTCCTGGGAGGGCTTCGCAGGATCGGCAGTGGCCTGTGTCGCCGCCGGGTGGTTCCTGGTGACCGTGCTGCTGGACGGCGACGCCTGGGTCGGAGTGCTGCTGGGCCTGATCACCGTGGTGATGGCCACCCTCGGTGACCTCGTCGAGTCGGTGATCAAGCGCGATCTCGGGATCAAGGACATGTCGCACGTTATCCCCGGGCACGGCGGGCTGATGGACCGGCTGGACTCGCTGCTCGCCACCATCGCGCCGACCTGGCTGCTGCTGCACTACCTCGTCTTCTAGCCTCCCCTCGGGCAGCAGCCGGTGCCGGGCACCGGAACGTCGCGCCGCGACCGGCGCCGCTGCCCTCTACGATGACCGCATGAGTTCACCGGAGTCCGCGACCCGCCCGGAGGCCGAGGCGGCTGGCCGTCCCCTGGACTGGTGGCACCGCAGCCACCCGACCTTCGCCGCGCTCACCGGGTTCTTCGCCGGCATGCTCTTCGTGACAGCCGTCCCGGGCGGCTTCGTCAGCGTGCTGCGGCTGATGCTCCCCTACGAGGACGCCGAGAGGCTCTTCCCGCTCATCGCCATCGGGCTGGTCGTGCCGATCGCCATGCTGGCGCGCCGCAAGACCCGGCGCTTCGGGATCTTCATGGCCATCGGCATGGTCCTCACCGCACTGGTGGTGCTCGGCGTGGCCTCGCTGGTGCTCTACTTCATGGTCCGCCAAGACGCCTGAGGTGAGCCCGCGACTCGGCGCTCGTGGGGGTGGGGTGGGATGATTGACCAGCCATGCCTGATGACCAGACCGAGTCCCCCCGTCTCCTGCCCCTCGTCTTCGACGAGCCGCGCGGGCGCAAGAAGCCGCCGCGCCACCTGGCCGACCTCGACGAGGACGGCCGCAGGGAGCTGCTCACCTCGCTGGGCCTCCCGGGCTTCCGGGCCAAGCAGCTCTCCACCCACTACTTCGCCAGGCTGGTTGACGACCCGGCCCTGATGACGGACCTGCCGGCGCTGCAGCGCGACGAGCTGGTGGCCGCGCTGCTCCCGCCGCTGATGACCGCGCTGCGCACCCAGGAGGCGGACAAGGGCACGACCCGCAAGACGCTGTGGAAGCTGTTCGACGGTGCGCTGGTGGAGTCGGTGCTGATGCGCTACCCGGACCGGGCCACGGTGTGCGTGTCCAGCCAGGCCGGGTGCGGCATGGCGTGTCCCTTCTGCGCGACCGGTCAGGGTGGGCTGCAGCGCAACATGTCCACCGCCGAGATCGTGGAGCAGGTGGTCGCCGCGGCCCGCAGCCTGGCCCGCGACGAGGTCCCCGGTGGAGTCGGCCGGGTCTCCAACGTGGTCTTCATGGGCATGGGGGAGCCGCTGGCCAACTACAAGGCCGTGATCGGCGCGGTGCGACGGCTGACAGACCCGTCGCCGGCCGGCCTGGGCATGAGCGCGCGGGGCATCACCGTGTCGACGGTGGGCTTGGTGCCGCGGATCAACCAGCTCGCCCAGGAAGGCATCCCCGTCACCCTGGCCCTGTCGCTGCACGCGCCGGACGACGAGCTGCGCAACGAGCTGGTGCCGATCAACACCCGCTTCTCGGTCGCGCAGACCGTGGAGGCGGCCTGGAACTACGCCCGCACCACCAAGCGGCGGGTCTCCATCGAGTACGCCATGATGCGCGGCATCAACGACCAGGGTGATCGTGCCGACCTGCTCGGCGACGTGCTGAACTCCTACGGGGACTGGGGCTGGGTGCACGTCAACCTGATTCCCCTCAACCCGACGCCCGGCTCCAAGTGGACCGCCTCGGACCCCCGCGACGAGCGGGAGTTCGTGCGTCGGCTGGAGGCCAAGGGCATCCCGACCACGGTCCGCGACACCCGGGGGCGGGAGATCGACGGCGCCTGCGGGCAGCTGGCCGCCTCCGAGTGAGCTGCCGACCGCGGCTCACCGGTGGCTGAGGACCAGAGCAGCGGCCTCTTCCACGTCCTCCACCAGGTGCACGTGCGGCTCCATCGCCCGCCCGCGCGCCAGCGCCTGCAGCAGGGGCCAGGCCGGCACGGTCTGCGTCCAGTGGCGTCGACCCACCAGGACCATTGGCGCGGTCGAGGACTCATCGGCGTAGTAGTTCTCGCAGCCGTCCTGGAACACCTCCTGCACCGTGCCTGCGGCGCCGGGGAGGAACACGATGCCGGCCGAGCAGATCTCCAGCAGGATCGCCTCCCGGGTCGCGTTGCGGAAGTACTTGGCGATCGCCGTGCCGAACGCGTTCGGCGGCTCGTGCCCGTAGTGCCACGTCGGGATCCCCAGGGTGTCGGCGCCGGCCGGGTGGCGTTCGAGCACCTCGAAGGCCGCCCTCACCCAGGCGTCGGTGTCGGGGCGGAACGAGGGGGTGGCCGACAGCACGGCGACGGCCTCGTCGAGGGTCTCCGAGGGCTGCCCGGCCAGGTAGCCGCCGAGGTTGGCGGCCTCCATGGCGCCCGGGCCGCCCCCGGTCGCCACCACGTACGAGCCACCGAGCGCGTGCCCCAGGCGGGCGGCCGCGGCGTACTCGGGCTCTCCGCGCAGGACCGCATGGCCGCCCATCACGCCGACCAGGCGCCGACCCTGGACCCAGTCGGCGAGCGCGGCGTCGATGGCGTGGTCGTGCAGCGCCTGCGCCAGGTCGGGGTCCGCGCCGCGGGACCAGGCGTAGGCGCGCGCGTCCAGCGAGTCCTGGTAGTCGGGAGTGTCGTAGAGCTCGCGGGCCGAGTACAGGTGTGAACGGTAGGAGTCGACCGGTGACCCGGGCACCGCAGGGAAGACGATCGCGCCCCGCGCACGCAGCGACTGCTCGGTGCTGGCGGACAGGACGCATCCCAGGAACAGAGCCCCGGCCACGTCGCACGCCGACAGGGCCGCGCCGTACGGCGTGAGGTCGAGTCCACGGAGCCGCCAGCCCGAGAGCGAGCGGGCGCCAGCGGCGAGGCGCCACTCGAGCTCGGCGACGGTATCCACCTCGACGACCCGCCCCCGTGTGTGCCTCACCCGCCAGAACCTAGCCCAGGGTCCGGTCAGAATGCCTGGGCGGTCACCTGCGCGAACAGCTCCTGCTCGTCCACCTCGAGCCCGCGAGCACGGAACCAGGTGCAGATGTTGGTGCAGTCACGGAGCAGGAAGTCCAGGCCCTGGGCGTTGCCGGCCAGGTCCACCACCTGCGGCAGGTCGATCACCACCAGCCGGTCGCCCGCAGCCAGGATGTTGTAGGCGGACAGGTCGCCGTGCGCCACCCCGGCAACGGCGAGCGTCGTCACCACGCCCACCAGCTGCTCGTAGTAGTGCGCCAGCAGCGGCGACGGCGGCCGGGTCTGGGCGAGGCGCGGAGCCGTCTCGCCGTCGTGGGTGATCCACTCCATCAGGATCTCGGAGCCGTCGATCTGCACGGGATAGGGGACCGGCACGCCCAGCTCCCACAGGCGCTTCAGCGCAGTCCACTCCGCCGCCGCCCACTCACCGGCTGCCACGGCCCGGCCCCAGGTGGACTTGCGCTTGAGCGCCCTGGTGTCTCGCGACCGCTTCGTGGTCCGGCCCTCGGCGTAGGCGGCGGCGCGGTGGAAGCTGCGATGAGTGGTGTCGCGGTAGCGCTTGGCGGCCATCACGACCCCTGCCTGGGGCTCGTGCGGGTCGGTGCGCTCGAGGAGGAAGACGTCTGCCTCCTTGCCCGTCTTGAGGATGCCGAGCTCGGTGTCGACAGCCCCCTGGGAGGTCACGACCCAGGCGGGCCGCGGCTCGGGACCGCGCATGAGAGGTTCCACGTCGAGCCAGGTGGACCAGCGTTGCGCCGGGTCCCGCAGCTCGTCGTAGGCGCGGAAGTCGAAGACGAAGCGGGGGTCGAGGTCGCGGGAAGGGTCTCGATCAGGTGTCTCTGGGAACTGCAGTGGCATGGGAGGTGCTCCAGCTGGGTGCGAGAAGGCGGTCTATGGGCAGGCCGGTGACAGTCGTGGCCATGTCGTGCCTCCTCTCGTGCAGCGGGCGCGGACGCACCTCACGAGACGATCCTGGACCCTGCCGGGGTCCGCGGCAACGCATTTTCCCGCGGGTGCGCTCAGGCGGCGCGCGAGGCGGTGAGCGGGACACTCAGGCTCACCGCGTGGTCCCAGCTGTCGTCCACGTGGACGACGCTGCGTCCGGCCCGGTGCAGCAGGCTGGCCGCGATGCCCGCCCGGTAGCCGCTGTGGCAGTAGACCCACAGCTCTCCGGGCGGGAGGTCGCGGGCGCGCTGCTCGACCTGGTGCAGCGCGATGTGCACCGCACCCGGCACGTGGGCCAGCTCGAACTCCTCCGCGTCGCGGACGTCGACCAGCGTCGCCCCGACCGGCGCGGTGCCGTGCTCGGCCCAGGTGCTGCGCCGGTGGTAGGGGTCGGGTCGCAGCGTGGGCTCGGGGTCCAGGGTGTGCACGGGAACTCCTTCGATGCCGATGCGGTCGAGGTCTCGGACCGCGCAGGACAGCTGCTCGGGGGAGTCCGAGACGAGCGCGAGCTCGGCGTACGATGGCTTGAGCCAGCCGAGCCAGGTGGCGAACGAGGCGCCGTACTCGATGTTGACCGACCCGGACAGATGACCCCGGGCGTAGGCGGCCCGGTCGCGCAGGTCCACCAGCCAGCCGCCCCGGCTCAGCACTCCGTGCAGGTCGTCCACCGCCAGCGCAGCGCCGGGAGGTCGCGGGGCAGTGTCGGTGCAGCCGCGGTTGAGCCGGGTCAGGCGCGGGAAGTGGGCCGGGACCGGGCCGAAGCCGGCCACGAGCTGCTCGACGAACTCCTCGCGAGGGAGCCGGAAGACCGGGTTGCGCGCGATCTCGTCAGCCAGGACGAGCGGGGTGTCGCCGAGGGCGACCGCGCCCCGCGCCACGCACCGGCTGCCCTGCCCGTGCGAGGGATGGACCGTGGTGTCGGGGTCCAGACGGCGCAGGGCGCGCACCCCTGACCACTGTGCGCGAGCCAGGTGGCGGACCAGCAGGGGGTCGCAGAGGTCGGTACGTCCGACGCTGCCCGGGACCAGGCTCCCGCCGGTGAACAGCGCCGCCGGACCGCTGTCCCCGGTGACCAGGAAGGCCTGGTGGTGCAGGGTGTGGCCAGGGGTGGCCAGCACCTCCACGCGGAGCGAGCCGACGTCGAGCACGTCCCCGTCCTGCACCGGCTGACGGTCCCGCTCCATCCGTTCGTCGGCGCTGAGCAGGTACGGCGCGCCGTGGCGCCGGGCCAGGAGGGCGGCGCCGGAGACGTAGTCGTGGTGCACGTGGGTGTCGGCGACCGCTGCGATCTGCAGCGCCGCCAGCTCGGCGGCCTCCTCGACCAGCTCGACGTCGCGCGGCGGGTCCACGACCAGTGCCTGGTAGCCGTCGTGGACCAGGTGGGTGAGGTTGCCAAGCTCAGGTATCCCGATGGTCATCACGTGCATGTCTGCCCCTAAGTCGCGTGAATTACTCATATTAAACCACGACGTGCGGCTGAATGGGGCTGGCCGCCCCCGTCTCCGAACGCTAGGTTCACGTGCATGAGGCGTCCCGTGGCACGAGTGCAGCCCCGCAGCCTGGCTGCCATCCCGCTGGTCCTGGTGCTGGCGGCCGGCTCGCCCGCCGCCGCGGTCCCCGACGCCCGGGAGGCGCCCGGCCGGGGTGCTCCCGGTGTGGGCGACCCCTACTTCCCGCTGGACGGCAACGGAGGCATCGACGTCCTGCACTACGACGTGAGGGCTCGCTACGACTTCGACTCGGCTCGGCTGCGTGGTCGCACCACTGTGACCATCAGTCCCACCGCGGACCTCTCCCGGTTCAACCTCGACCTGCTCCTGCCGGTCACCGAGGTCACGGTGGACGGCGTCGAGGCGAAGCACCGCCGGGCCAAGGGCCACGAGCTGGTCATCACGCCGGCCGAACCGCTGGTGACGGGCACGCAGGTCGAGGTGACGGTCTCCTACGCCGGAAAGCCGGGAGAGCGCCGGTACGCCGGGGAGGGCAACTGGCTCGCCGACGACCGGGAGATCGTCACGATGAACGAGCCGCACATGGCGCCGTGGTGGTTCCCGGCCAACGACCACCCCACGGACAAGGCGACCTACGACATCGCGGTCCGGGTGCCCCGGGGCATGCAGGTGGTGGCCAACGGGCAGCTGGTGGACCGGGTCCAGCGCCGGGGGAGCACGACGTGGAAGTGGCACGCCGCCGAACCGATGGCCTCCTATCTCGCCTACTTCGCCGCTGGCAGGTTCCAGATCGACCGTGGGGTGCGCAACGGACGACCCTGGCTGGTCGCCGCATCCCGTCGGCTCCCCGCTCCGGCGCGCCGGACCTCGATGCGCATGCTGCGTCGCACCCCGGCCGTGGTGGAATGGCTGGAGTCCCAGCTGGGGCCGTACCCCTTCTCCACCACCGGCGGGCTGGTGACCGGGCTGAACCCGGGGTTCGCGCTGGAGAACCAGACTCGCCCCACCTATCCGGCACTGGGGCGCGGTAGCACCTCGCTGATCGTGCACGAGCTGGCGCACCAGTGGTTCGGTGACAGCGTGTCCGTGGGCCGCTGGCGCGACATCTGGCTCAACGAAGGCGCCGCCACCTTCATGGAGGTGCGTCACGACGAGCTGGCCCGCGGCCGGTCGGCGCAGCGGTGGCTGGTCCAGTGGCACCAGGCCATGAAGCCCGCAGACCCCTTCTGGAAGGTGGTGGTCGCAGACCCGGGCCGGGACGACATCTTCGACTCGGCTGTCTACGGCCGCGGCGCGATGACGTTGCAGGCGCTGCGCACCCGGATCGGGGAAGAGGTCTTCTGGCGCCTGCTGCGCACGTGGCTGGAGAGCCGCAAGAACGGCAACGGCACCTCCGAGGACTTCGAGGCGCTCGCCGCGCAGCTCAGCGGGCAGGACCTGGCCGGGTTCTTCACCGCCTGGCTGAGGAGTCCGCAGAAGCCCGCCGCGACACCGGAGAACGGGCTGGGATGAGTGCCGCGGTCGAGCACCGCGCGAGGGGGTGCCGTGGACTCGGTCGCGGCGTTTCGCGACGATGGTCGCCATGACCTACCGCACCGAGTACCAGCAGTCCATCTCAGACCCGGAGACGTTCTGGGGCACGCAGGCCGCGCTGGTCGACTGGTTCCGCAAGCCCCGCCGGGTGCTGGACGACGACCGGCCCCCGTTCTACCGCTGGTTCCCCGACGCCACGCTCAACACCTGCTACAACGCGCTCGACCGGCACGTGGCCAAGGGAGCGGCCGACCGGACCGCGATCATCTATGACTCCCCGGTCACCGGCGTCCAGCAACGGATCTCCTACGCCGAGCTGCTGGCCGACGTGGCGGCGTTCGCCGGGGTCCTGCGCCACCTCGGCGTGGAGAAGGGTGACCGGGTCGTCATCTACATGCCGATGATCCCCGAGGCGGTCGTGGGCATGCTGGCCTGCGCCAGGCTCGGTGCCGTCCACTCAGTGGTCTTCGGCGGCTTCGCCCCGCACGAGCTGGCCGTCCGCATCGACGACGCCACGCCGAAGGTGGTGCTCACCGCCAGCTGCGGCATCGAGCCCAGCCGGGTGGTGGAGTACAAGCCGTTGCTCGACCGCGCCCTCGAGCTCGCGGACCACGCCCCCGGCGCCGTGGTGGTCAAGCAGCGCCCGCAGGCACTGGCGTCGCTGGTCGAGCACCGCGACCTCGACTGGGACCTGGCCATGCGCGCGGGGCGCACCAACCCCGCCGAGTGCGTCGAGGTCGCGGCCACCGACCCGCTCTACGTCCTCTACACCTCCGGCACCACCGGCAAGCCCAAGGGCATCGTGCGGGACAACGGCGGACACGCGGTCGCGATGGCCTGGTCCCTGCCCGCCGTCTACGGATGCGGCGAGGGGGACGTCTGGTGGGCCGCCTCCGACGTCGGCTGGGTGGTCGGCCACTCCTACATCGTCTACGCGCCCCTGATCAACGGGGCCACCACCGTGCTCTACGAGGGCAAGCCCGTCGGTACGCCGGATCCCGGGGCCTTCTGGCGGGTCATCGCCGAGCACGGGGTCAAGGCGCTGCTCACCGCGCCCACGGCGATCCGCGCGATCCGCAAGCAGGACCCGGACGCGGCCCTGCTCGCCGAGCACGACACCTCGGGCCTGCAGACCCTCTTCCTGGCCGGGGAGCGCCTGGACCCCGACACCCTGGAGTGGGCGGGGGAGAAGCTCGGGGTCCCGGTGGTGGACAACTGGTGGCAGACCGAGACCGGCTGGCCGATCGCGGCGAACCTGCGCGGCCTGGAGCCGATGCCGATCAAGCCCGGTTCGCCGACCGTGCCGGTGCCCGGCTTCGACGTGGCCGTGCTGGGGCCCGACGGCGTCCCGGTCGAGGCCGGCACCGAGGGGGCGATCTGCCTGAGGCTGCCGCTACCGCCGGGCACCCTGTCGACCCTGTGGCATGACGACGAGCGCTTCGTCTCCTCCTACCTGTCGGCCTTCGAGGGGTACTACCTATCCGGGGACGGTGGATTCCTCGACTCCGACGGCTACCTCTACGTGATGGGCCGCACCGACGACGTGATCAACGTGGCCGGACACCGGCTCTCGACCGGGTCGATGGAGGAGGTCATCTCCCGGCACCCGGCGGTCGCCGAGTGCGCGGTGATCGGGGTGGCGGACCAGCTCAAGGGCCAGCTGCCCCGGGCCTTCGTGGTCCTCAAGGCGGGCGTGCAGGCCGACCCCGACCAGATTCGCGACGAGCTGGTGGCCATGGTGCGTGACCAGATCGGCGCGGTCGCCGCCTTCCGCGAGGTTGCGGTGGTCGAGGGGCTGCCCAAGACCCGCAGCGGCAAGATCCTGCGCGCCACGATGCGTCAGATCGCCGACGGTCAGCAGGCGCGGGTGCCCTCCACCATCGAGGACGAGACCGTCCTGGACTCGCTCCGCCCCACCCTGCGGGGCCAGGGCTGACCGGAGCGGAGGCACGCGCGACCTGAGAGACTCCCAGGGTGAAGCGACGCGACGTGGTCATCCTCGGCAGCACCGGTTCGATCGGCACCCAGGCGCTCGACATCGTGCGGGCCCACCCCGAGCGCTTCCGGGTGGTCGGGCTCACCGCCGGCGGTAGCAATCCCGCGCTGTTCGAGGCGCAGGTGGCGGAGTTCGCTCCGCAGTTCTCCGGGCTGGGCGAGGAGGCCTCGATCGCGGCCGCCGCCCGGGGCTGCGACGTGGTGCTCAACGCCGTCACCGGCGCGGTGGGGCTGCGGCCGACCCTGGCGGCGCTCGAGGCGGGCAACGTGCTGGCGCTGGCCAACAAGGAGTCGCTGATCATCGGCGGTCCGCTGGTCCGCGACCTGGCCCGTCCCGGTCAGATCGTGCCGGTGGACTCCGAGCACAGCGCGATCGCCCAGAGCCTGCGCGCCGGCACCCGGGCGGAGGTGCGTCGCCTGGTGCTGACCGCGTCCGGCGGACCGTTCCGGGGGAGCAGCCGGGCCGAGCTGGAGAGGGTCACCCCGGACCAGGCCCTGACCCACCCCAACTTCGCCATGGGGAAGGTGATCACCACCAACTCCGCCACCCTGGTCAACAAGGGCCTGGAGGTGATCGAGGCGCACCTGCTCTTCGACGTCCCCTACGACCGGATCGACGTGGTGGTCCACCCCCAGCAGCTGATCCACTCGATGGTGGAGTTCGTCGACGGCGCCGTGGTCGCCCAGCTCGGCCTGCCCACCATGCTGGTGCCGATCTCGCTCGGGATGGGCTGGCCGGACCGGGTGCCGGACGCCGAGACCCCCATCGACTGGACCAAGGCCGCCGACTGGCGGTTCGAGCCGCTGGACGACGACGTCTTCCCCGCGGTGTCGCTGGCCCGCGCGGCCGGTGAGCGGGGAAGCACCGCCCCGGCGGTCTACAACGCGGCCAACGAGGAGTGCGTGGAGGCCTTCCACGACGGGAGGCTCGCCTTCCCCGAGATCGTCGACACGATCTCGCGCGTGCTTGGGGCTCACGGCGTACCCTCCAAGGAGAACTTGACCGTGGACGACGTCCTCGCGGCCGACTCATGGGCCCGCGAGGCGGCACACCGCATGATCCGAGGAGACCTGACCGCTTCATGACTGCGCTGCTGTACCTGTCTGGCGTCGTGATCTTCGTGGTCGCGATCCTGGCCTCGATCGGCCTGCACGAGCTCGGGCACCTGATCCCGGCCAAGGCCTTCGGCGGCAAGGTCACCCAGTACTTCATCGGCTTCGGGCCGACGGTCTGGAGCAAGCAGGTCGGGGAGACCGAGTACGGCGTCAAGGCGATCCCCCTGGGCGGTTACGTCAAGATCGTGGGCATGCTGCCGCCCGGCGCCGAGGACCTGGCGGAGCCCGCCGGCTTCGACGAGAACGGGGCCCCGCTGTTCAAGGTCCGCCAGTCCAACACCGGCATGTTCACCCAGCTCATCTCCGACGCCCGCAGCGCGGAGTGGGAGCTGATCGAGCCCGGTGACGAGGAGCGGCTGTTCTACCGGATGCCCTGGTGGAAGAAGGTCGTGGTGATGGCCGGGGGTCCGACGGTCAACATCCTCATCGCCCTGGCCATCTTCGCGCCCGTGTTCGCCACCTACGGAAACCCCTCGGACCAGCGCGCCGAACCGGTCGTGGCAGACGTCAGTGCCTGTGTGGTGCCGGCGTCCGAGGACCAGCGCGAGTGCCGCAGCGACGACCCCGTCGCGCCGGCGTACGCCGCGGGGATCCGGGCCGGTGACGAGCTGGTCTCGTTCAACGGGGTGCAGATCACCGACTGGGAGATGCTGCAGGACCTGATCCGCGGCAACGCCGACGGCCGGGCCGAGATCGTGATCCGCCGCGACGGTGCCGAGCAGACCGTGGTCGCCACCACCACCGTCACCGCCCGGCCCACCTCCACCGAGGACACCACGCCCGTCCAGGTGGGCTTTCTCGGGGTCACGCCCGAGGTGGACAACGTCACCGGTGGGCTCGGCTACACGCTCGGTCAGATGGGCGGCATGACCGTGGACACGCTCCAGGCCATGGTGCACCTGCCGCAGAAGGTCTGGGGGGTCGCGAAGGCGATCGTGGGCCTGGAGGAGCGCGACCCGATGAGCCCGGTCTCGATCGTCGGCGGCGGCCGGCTCGCCGGGGAGGCGGTCTCCAACGAGATCGCGCCGGGGGTCGACAAGGCCGTCTACCTGCTGATGCTCGTGGCCGGCTTCAACTTCTTCATCGGCATGTTCAACTTCCTGCCGCTGTTGCCGCTGGACGGCGGGCACATCGCCGGGGCGCTGTACGAGGCCGCGCGCCGGGCCCTGGCCCGCCTGCGCCGCCGCCCCGACCCGGGACACTTCGACACCGCCAAGCTCTTGCCGGTTGCCTACGTCGTCGGCTCGGCGCTGCTGGTGATGGGCATGGTGCTCATCGTGGGCGACCTCGTCGTGCCGCTCAGTCTCACCGGATGAGTGCTGTCGGGGACGGCGAAGTAACCTTGCAGTCATGACTGCCATCGGGCTGGGCATGCCCGCGCTCCCGCCTCCGGTCCTCGCTCCCCGACGACAGACCCGCCAGATCCAGGTCGGCTCCGTGGGGGTGGGCAGCGACCACCGGATCTCGGTCCAGTCGATGACCACCACCCTGACCTCCGACGTCAACACCACGCTGCAGCAGATCGCCGAGCTGACCGCCGCCGGGTGCGACATCGTGCGGGTCGCGTGCCCGAGCCAGGACGACGCGGACGCGCTCCCCGAGATCGCCCGGCACTCCCAGATCCCGGTGATCGCCGACATCCACTTCCAGCCGAAGTACGTCTATGCCGCGATCGACGCCGGCTGCGCCGCGGTGCGCGTCAACCCGGGCAACATTCGCCAGTTCGACGACCAGGTCAAGCAGATCGCACGCGCCGCCAAGGACCGCGGGACCTCCATCCGGATCGGCGTCAACGCCGGGTCGCTGGACAAGCGCCTGCTGGAGAAGTACGGCCGGGCCACCCCGGAGGCCCTGGTGGAGTCGGCCGTGTGGGAGGCGGGCCTGTTCGAGGAGCACGACTTCCACGACTTCAAGATCTCGGTGAAGCACAACGACCCGGTCGTGATGGTGGCGGCCTACGAGATGCTCGCCGAGCGCGGCGACTGGCCGCTGCACCTCGGCGTCACCGAGGCGGGGCCGGCCTTCCAGGGGACGATCAAGTCCGCCACCGCGTTCGGCGCCCTGCTCAGCCGGGGTATCGGCGACACCATCCGGGTCTCGCTCTCGGCCCCGCCGGTGGAGGAGATCAAGGTCGGCCTGCAGATCCTGCAGTCGCTGAACCTGCGCGAGCGCCGGCTCGAGATCGTCTCCTGCCCCAGCTGCGGTCGCGCCCAGGTCGACGTCTACACGCTGGCCGAGCAGGTCTCCGCGGGGCTGGAGGGCCTCGAGGTGCCGCTGCGGGTGGCCGTCATGGGCTGCGTGGTCAACGGACCAGGAGAGGCGCGTGAGGCAGACCTCGGCGTGGCCTCGGGCAACGGCAAGGGGCAGATCTTCGTCAAGGGCGAGGTCATCAAGACCGTGCCGGAGTCCCAGATCGTGGAGACCCTGATCGAGGAGGCCCTGCGCATCGCCGAAGGCATGGAGCCCGTCGACGGTGCGGCGCCCTCCGTCAACGTCTCCTGACTGCCGGCGGCGGCACTGCTCGGTCTAGGCTCGCGGCCGTGACCACCGACGAGCTCCGCGTCCTCGGCGCCGCCGACCTGGCGGAGTTCCTGGCCCTCGCGGACGCCGACCCCGTGGTCAACGTCTTCGCCGACCACCGGGCGCGGACGACCGGGCTGGACCCGCGATGGCTCGGCGGGGAGGTCTGGGGGCGCTTCGTCTCCGGCCGGCTGGTGGCTGCCTGCCACGCCGGCGCCAACCTGGTGCCGGTCCAGTGCGACCAGGAGTCCGCGGCCCGTTTCGCCGAGCGCGCGGTCCAGGTGGGGCGCCGGGCCAGCACCATCGTGGGACCGGACGCGGCCGTGCGTCAGATCTGGCAGACGATCGACGGTGCCTGGGGTGCCGCGCGTGAGGAGCGGTGGCTCCAGCCTCACCTCGAGATCGCCGGTGATCCCCTCGTCGATCCCGATCCCGGTGTCCGCAACACCACGCGGGAGGACCTCGCAGCGCTCTACCCGGCGTGCGTGGCGATGTACACCGAGGAGGTCGGGGTCTCACCCGAGGCCACCGGCGGGGCAGAGCTCTACCGAGCCAGGATCCAGCAGCTGATCGCACGACAGTGGTCCTTCGCCCGGTTCGACGACGCCGGCGAGGTGATCTTCAAGGCGGAGGTGGCGTGCGTGTCGCCGTACGCCGCCCAGGTGCAGGGCGTCTTCGTTCCACCGCACCGCAGGGGCGAGGGACTGGCCACCCACGGCATGGCGGCGGTGGTGGAGCACGTGCGGCGCAGCATCGCGCCGGTCGTCTCGCTCTACCTCAACGACTGGAACCACCCGGCCCGCACCGCCTACGAGCGGGTGGGATTCACCGAGAGCGCCCGGTTCGCCACCATCATGTTCTAGGGGCTTGTTCCCAGGCGTGTTCCGCCAGTGCCGGGGCCCGGGCGCCGCGGCGCGCTCCGGTTCGTCGCGCGCCTCGACGCGCCAGTAGCCTGACCCCCATGATCCTGCGGATGTCCCAGCTGTTCCTGCGCACGCTCCGAGACGACCCGGCAGACGCGGAGGTGCCCAGCCACCGGCTGCTGCTCCGCGCGGGCTACATCCGCCGCGTGGCCCCGGGCATCTACACCTGGCTGCCGCTGGGGCTGAGGGTGCTGCGCCGCATCGAGGGGGTCATCCGGGAGGAGATGGACGCGATCGGCGCCCAGGAGGTGCTCTTCCCCGCGCTCCTGCCCAAGGAGCCCTACGAGGCCACCAACCGGTGGACCGAGTACGGCGACAACATCTTCCGGCTCACCGACCGCAAGGGCGGTGAGTACCTGCTGGGTCCCACCCACGAGGAGATGTTCACCCTGGTGGTCAAGGACCTGTACTCCTCCTACAAGGACCTGCCGCTCTCGATCTACCAGATCCAGACCAAGTATCGCGACGAGGCGCGGCCCCGCGCCGGTCTGCTGCGGGGCCGGGAGTTCGTGATGAAGGACTCCTACTCCTTCGACGTCGACGACGCCGGCCTGGAGGCCGCCTACCAGCGGCACCGTGACGCCTACGTCAGGATCTTCGACCGGCTCGGGTTCGACTACGTCATCGTGCGTGCGACCAGCGGCGCCATGGGTGGCTCGCGCTCGGAGGAGTTCCTGGCTCGTACCGACGTGGGGGAGGACACCTACGTGCGGTGCACCCACTGCGACTACGCCGCCAACGTCGAGGCGGTCACGGTCCGCGCGCCGGAGCCCGTGGACCACGACGGAGTGCCGCCGGCCCACGCCGAGGACACCCCGGCCACGCCCACGATCGCCACCCTGGTGGACCACCTGAACGCGCAGTACCCCCGCCAGGACCGCCCGTGGCACGCCGGAGACACCCTCAAGAACGTGCTCGTGGTGCTCAAGCACCCCGACGGCACCCGTGAGCCCCTGGCGATCGGCCTGCCCGGGGACCGCGAGGTCGACCAGAAGCGGCTGGAGGGTCAGCTCGAGCCCATAGAGGTCGAGGCCATGGACGAGGGTGAGCTGCGCAAGCACCCGACGCTGGTCAAGGGCTACATCGGGCCCGGGATGCTCGGGGAGGAGTCCGCCTCCGGCATCCGGTACCTGGTCGACCCGCGCGTGGTCGAGGGCACCCGGTGGGTCACCGGCGCCGACGCCGAGGGTCGCCACGTCATCGACCTGGTGGCAGGTCGGGACTTCACCCCGGACGGCACCATCGAGGCGGCCGAGGTGCGCGACGGCGACGAGTGCCCGGCGTGTGTCGAGGGCTCACTGGAGTCGGCGCGGGGCGTGGAGATGGGGCACATCTTCCAGCTCGGCCGCAAGTACGCCGAGGCGCTGGACCTGAAGGTGCTCGACGAGAACGGCAAGCTGGTCACCGTCACCATGGGCTCGTACGGAATCGGTCCCTCCCGGGCGGTGGCGGCGATCGCCGAGAACACCCTCGACGCCTCGGGGCTGTGCTGGCCGCGTGAGGTGTCCCCGGCCGACGTGCACGTCGTGGCTGCGGGCAAGGACCCCGCGGTGTTCGCCGCGGCCGAGCAGCTCTGTGCCGACCTGTCGGCCCAGGGGCTGGACGTGATCTACGACGACCGGGCCGGCAAGATCAGCCCCGGGGTGAAGTTCAAGGACGCCGAGCTCATCGGGGTTCCCACCTTGGTCACGGTCGGCCGGGGGCTGGTCGACGGCACCGTCGAGGTGCGGGACCGCGGCAGCGACGACCGGGTCGAGGTGCCGGTGGCGGAGGCGGCCGGCCGTATCGTCGCGGCGGTCCGAGGCTGACGGGATTGTTGCGGGTTTACGCACTGCAAGAACATGCAGGTGACAAGCCGTTACTCCGGTCCATTCTCTGCTGCATACTCATGTCAGTGAAGTGATCCTCGACCCAGGTTGAACTCCACGACGGACTGTTGCTGACCAGTCCACCAGGGCCCGCCGGCTCGGCTTTCTGGGGAAGATCTCGGGACTTCCCCAAGGAGTCGAGACCGCGGGCCTTCGGACTTTCCGGGCCGCTGTCCACGCGCGAGCGCCGCGCCTACAGCTCGTCGGCACCGGGGAACGACGTGGGCCGGGCGCCCCAGGCAAGCTCGGCCAGGGCGGTCTCGCCCAGGGCGCTGATGGCCCAGCGGCGCAACCGGCCCTCGCTCTGGCTCACCAGCTGGGCGTAGGCCCCCGCGCACTCTTGCTCGATCTCGAGTGCGGCCGCCGCCACCGAGGCAGGCGACCCGAGGGTCGGCAGGTGGTAGGCACTCGCGGCAGGAGTCGGCTCGACGCCTCGCCGCCGCAGGGCCGAGACCACGTCGTCGCGCCGTTCCCGGTGCACCGCATAGCGGGCGGTGATCAGGCCGTGCCGCGCAGGCTCGGCGGTCAACGACGTCTGGCCGCCCAGCAGACCGTAGAGCTGGACGGCGGCATGCTCCAGGCTCAGCACCGCCTGCAGGGCGCTCGAGGTCGTCCCCGAGGTGTCCGCGGTCGTCATGGGCTCACCCTGGCGGCCGCCGCGCTCGCCAGGTGCTGGTCGACCCCGGCGCTCATGCACGCCAGGACCCGGGCGAACCGGCCGCTACGGGCCTCACCCGCGCTGGCGCGCAACCAGGAGGCGTGCCGGCCTTCGGCCGACTGCACCCGGGTGAGGGCGCGGCGGGGAGCCGGTGGCACCGAGGGTGCCGGGGACGGGCTGGCCGAGGAGGTGTCCCCGACCGGGCCCAGCAGCGCCAGGTGGTCGGCATGCATCAGGTCGAAGGGGCTCAGGGTCGGCGCGAGTGAGGGGTGGGCGGCGACGGTCTCGCCGAGCATCGTCCGCAGCGAGAGCGTCCTGGCCAGGACGGCCGCGAGGAGAGCTGAGTCGGGGTCCGGGGGAGGGGGCTCGGTGCTGGCCGAGCCCTCGACATCGCATCCCGTGAGCAGGGCGCCCGCCCCCAGGGCGGCGACGAGCACGGCACGTCTGGACGGGGTGAGCTGGTACTCCGACACCGGACAACCCTACCGAGCCCTGGACGCTCCACGCGCCAGCGCCCGGACTCTGCCTCGGGGGTCGCTCGGGGCTATGGTGGGCGCCGACAACAGCACACGGAGGTCGACACATGAGCCAGGCCAGGAACGACGCCACTCGGAGCCGCATCGAAGCGGAGATCGCCGGCCCCCTGAGTGCGCTCGGTCTCGACGTCGAGGCGGTCGAGCTCACGCCGGCAGGCAAGCGCCGCGTGCTCCGCATCGCCGTGGACAAGGACGGCGGGGTGAACCTCGACGACGTGACCGAGGCGACCCGCGAGATCTCCGGGGTCCTCGACGACTCCGACGTGATGGGGGAGATGCCCTTCCTCCTCGAGGTGACCTCCCGGGGGGTGGACCGGCCGCTGACGCTGCCGCGGCACTGGAGACGCAACCAGGACCGCCTGGTGCGCGTCACCCTGGTGGAGGGGGAGCCCGTCACCGGGCGCATCCAGCAGCACGACGACGAGTCCGTGTCCCTCGAGGTCGAGGGAGCCACCGTGCGGATCGCCTACGCCGAGATTGTCAAGGCGCTGGTGCAGGTGGAGTTCAACCGCAGGAAGCAGGACGAGGGCCAGGACCCTGACGTGCACGAGGATCTGCACGAGGACATGCACGGGGACGAGAACGAGGACGAGGACGACTGATGGACATCGACCTGAGCATCCTGAGGATGCTGGAACGCGAGAAGGAGATCTCCTTCGACGTGCTCGTCGAGGCGATCGAGCAGGCGCTTCTCACCGCCTACCACAAGACCCCCGGTGCCCAGGAGCGCGCCAGGGTGACCCTGGACCGCAAGAACGGGCACGTCTCGGTGCTGGCCGCCGAGCTCGATGCCGAGGGCAACGTGGTGGCGGAGTACGAGGACACCCCGGACGGCTTCGGCCGCATCGCCGCGACCACGGCGAAGCAGATCATGCTGCAGCGGCTCCGGGACGCGGAGGACGACCTGCGATTCGGCGAGTTCGCCGGACGTGAGGGCGACATCGTCTCCGGCGTCATCCAGCAGGGACACAACCCCGACGACGTGATGGTCGACCTCGGCAAGCTCGAGGCCGTCCTGCCGGTGAGCGAACGCGTCCCGGGCGAGGTCTACGCGCACGGCACTCGCATCAAGTGCCTGGTGGTCTCGGTGCGCAAGGGCATGCGGGGTCCTCAGATCACCCTGTCCCGGACGCACCCGAGCCTGGTGAAGAAGCTGTTCGCCCTCGAGGTCCCCGAGATCGCCGACGGCACGGTCGAGATCGCGGCAATAGCGCGCGAGGCGGGGCACCGGTCCAAGATCGCGGTGCACTCCACGGTGGCGGGCGTGAACGCCAAGGGTGCCTGCATCGGGCCGATGGGCCAGCGGGTGCGCAACGTCATGGCGGAGCTGCACGGCGAGAAGATCGACATCGTGGACTGGTCCGAGGAGCCTGCGGAGTTCGTGGCCCACGCGCTCTCCCCGGCGCGGGTGACCTCGGTGGAGGTGCTGGACGCCGCTGCCCGTTCCTGCCGTGTCGTGGTCCCGGACTTCCAGCTCTCGCTGGCCATCGGCAAGGAGGGGCAGAACGCCCGCCTGGCGGCTCGGCTGACCGGCTGGCGCATCGACATCCGCTCCGACGAGCCCGACGAGGACTGAGCCTGGTCCCGGCTGCGCGCCCGCGGTGTGCTCCCGGTTCGGAATTACCTGGCGGCACCCGCTAAGGTTGAGTCAGTGGCACGTGCAACGGTATCCCCAGTCCTCAGCCCCATCAGGACCTGCGTGGGATGCCGGGAGCGGGCCACGAAGAGCGAGTTGTTGCGCGTGGTGGCAGGCAAGGGGCCAGACGGCCTTCCGGCCGTCGTCCCTGATCCCACCGCCACGTCACCAGGTCGCGGGGCGCACCTGCACCCCACGTCCGAGTGCTACGAACTCGCGGTGCGACGCCGAGCTTTCACCCGGGCCCTCAGGGTCCGCGAAGGGCTCGCCGTCACACCGCTGGGGGAGTACCTCACCGCTCACCCACCAAGATCGACACCGTGATCACCGACCAGAAACTGGAGCAGGCAGCTCATGAGCACTCGATGAGTACTTTCCGATGAGCCAGCACCACAACTAACGGTCCGAAAAACATCCCTTCGGGGCTCGGGCCAGAAGGAGCAGCGTTCTAACGTGGCCAAGACCCGAGTCCACGAACTCGCCAAGGAGTTCGGAGTCGAGAGCAAGTTCGTTCTCGAGAAGCTGAAGGAGATGGGGGAGTTCGTCAAGTCGGCATCGTCGACCGTCGAGCCCCCTGTCGAGATGCGCTTCAAGAAGCAGTACGGCGCCGAGCTGAAGAGCTCCGCGTCCTCAGCCCCGGCAGCGGAGCAGTCCGCGGCGGCACCTGCCGCCAAGCCCGGCCCCAAGCCCGCGCCGCGTCCCGCGGAGACCGCACCGGTCGTCCAGGACGTCGCGCCCGTCGTCGAGGCAGCCGCTCCAGCGGCCGCTCCCGCAGCTGCGCCCGCCGCCGCTGAGGCGCCGTCCCCGGCCCCCGCCCGCCCGGGCCCCAAGCCCGGACCCAAGGCCAAGCCGACCCCGGAGCCGGAGCCGGAGGCTCCTGTCGCACCCGCGGCCCAGGCCCCGACCGCCGAGGCGCCCGCCGCGGCAGCGCCGAAGGCCGCGTCCCCGGCAGCGCCGAAGGCCCCCACGCCCGCTCCGCGGCCCGTGGGCAAGCCCGGTGCGCCCCGCCCCGGCAACAACCCGTTCGCCCCGAGCCAGGGCATGGGCCGCCGTCCGGCTGCTCCTGCCGCGCCCGCGGCGCCCGGTGACGAGCAGCGTCCCCCGAGGCCCCCGGCCTCCCGCGAGGGCGGTGCCGCCGCGGCCCGTCCCGGGATGCCGCGACCCAACCCGGCGATGATGCCCAAGTCCCCCTCCTCCTTCGGTCGTGGCCCCGGTGGCCCCGGCGGCGGTCCTGGTGGACCGGGCGGACGCGGTGGCGCCCCCGGGCGTCCCGGCGCCCCGTCCCGTGGTGGAGCCCCGGGCCGTCCCGGTGCCGGTGCGCCTGCAGGCGGCCGTCCCGGTGGCTTCGGTCCGCCGGCCAGCGGTCGCCCGGGCCAGCGCCCGGGCCAGCGTGGCCAGACCCAGGGTGCCTTCGGGCGTCCCGGTGGTCCGTCACGTCGCGGCCGCAAGTCCAAGCGCGCCCGTCGCCAGGAGTTCGAGGCCATGGAGGCCCCGACCATCGGCGGCGTGCGCGTCCGCAAGGGCAACGGGGAGACCGTCCGTCTCCCCCGCGGCGCCTCGCTGACCGACTTCGCCGAGCGCATCAACGTCGACGCAGCAGCCCTGGTGCAGATGCTCTTCTCGCTGGGCGAGATGGTCACCGCCACCCAGTCCGTGGGTGACGAGACCTTCGAGCTGATCGGCGAGGAGCTCAACTACGTCGTCCAGATCGTCTCCCCCGAGGACGAGGACCGCGAGCTCCTGGAGTCCTTCGACCTGGAGTTCGGCTCCGACGAGGGCGACGAGTCCGACCTGGTCATCCGACCGCCGGTCGTCACCGTCATGGGTCACGTCGACCACGGAAAGACCAAGCTCCTCGACGCGCTGCGCAACGCCAACGTCGTCGCCAAGGAGGCCGGTGGCATCACCCAGCACATCGGTGCCTACCAGGTCCACACCGAGGTCGACGGCGTCGACCGCCGGATCACCTTCATCGACACCCCCGGTCACGAGGCGTTCACCGCCATGCGTGCCCGTGGTGCGCAGGCCACCGACATCGCGATCCTCGTGGTCGCGGCGGACGACGGCGTGATGCCCCAGACGGTCGAGGCGCTCAACCACGCCAAGGCCGCCGGAGTGCCGGTCGTCGTCGCGGTCAACAAGATCGACAAGCCGGAGGCAGACCCGACCAAGGTCCGTGGCCAGCTGACCGAGTACGGCCTCATCCCCGAGGAGTACGGCGGCGACTCGATGTTCGTCGACGTCTCGGCCAAGTCCGGGCTCAACCTGGACAAGCTCCTGGAGGCGGTCGTGCTGACCGCCGACGCGTCCCTGGACCTGCGGGCCAACCCCACCCAGGACGCCCAGGGCCTCGTGGTCGAGGCGCACCTGGACCGCGGTCGCGGCCCGGTCGCCACGGTGCTGGTCCAGCGAGGCACCCTGCGGGTCGGCGACTCGATCGTGGCCGGTCCGGCACACGGCCGGGTGCGGGCCATGCTCGACGAGTTCGGCAACGAGATCACCGAGGCAGACCCGGCACGTCCGGCGATGGTCCTCGGCCTCAGTGCCGTGCCGGGTGCGGGTCAGAACTTCATCGTGGTCGACGACGACCGCATGGCTCGCCAGATCGCCGAGAAGCGCGAGGCGCGCGAGCGTGCGGCCATGCAGGCCAAGCGTCGCGTCCGTCGTACCCTCGAGGACTTCATGGCCTCCATGGAGAAGGGCGAGAGCCAGGAGCTCAACCTCATCCTCAAGGGTGACGTGTCCGGCTCGGTCGAGGCCCTCGAGGACTCGCTGGCCCAGATCGACGTCGGCGACGAGGTCACGCTGCGGGTCATCGACCGCGGTGTCGGTGCGATCACCGAGACCAACGTCGACCTGGCGGCTGCGTCCGACGCCATCATCATCGGCTTCAACGTCCGGCCCCAGGGCAAGGCGGCTCAGATGGCCGACAAGGAAGGTGTCGAGATTCGCTACTACTCGGTCATCTACCAGGCGATCGAGGAGATCGAGGCGGCGCTCAAGGGCCTGCTCAAGCCGGAGTACGAAGAGGCCGTCCTGGGTCAGGCGGAGATCCGCGAGATCTTCCGCTCCTCCAAGGCGGGCAACATCGCCGGCTGCATGGTCACCTCGGGGACCGTGCGCCGCAACGCCAAGGTGCGCATCCTGCGCGACGGCAAGACCGTGGCCGACAACCTCGACCTGGCCTCGCTCAAGCGGGAGAAGGACGACGCCTCCGAGGTCCGCGAGGGCTTCGAGTGTGGTCTGGTGCTCAAGAACTTCCAGGACATCAAGATCGGCGATGTCGTGGAGTCCTTCGAGATGCGCGAGATCCCGCGCTCCTGATGTAACCCCCGTCGAGTCGGCGCTGGCCGCAAGGCTGGCGCCGACTCGGCATTTTCACGAAGGTAGGAACATGGGCAACGCACGGTCGCGCAAGATCGCCGACAGGATCCAGGTCATCGTGGCCGAGATGCTGGAGCGGCGGATCAAGGACCCCAGGCTCGGGTTCGTCACGGTGACCGAGGTTCGCGTCACCGGCGACAACCAGCACGCCACGATCTTCTACACCGTGCTCGGTGAGGAGACCGAGGTCGAGGCATCAGCCGCCGCCCTGGAGTCGGCCAAGGGGCTGCTCCGCTCGGAGGTGGCCAAGCAGCTCGGCATGCGTCTCTCCCCGACGCTGGAGTTCGTCCGAGACGCCCTGCCGGAGACCGCCCGCCACCTCGACGAGGTGCTCGCGGCGGCCAGGGCGAGCGACGAGGCGGTGGCGGCCCAGCGCGCCGGCGCCACGTACGCCAGCGAGGAGGACCCGTACCGCAAGCCCCGCGAGGTGGTTGAGGAGTCCGACAGCCCCGAGGCCGAGGTCGGGGACGACGAGGACGACGAGCGGGAGTGAGTGTGGAGCCCGGGCTCGTCGTCGTCGACAAGCCCGCCGGGATCACCTCGCACGGAGTGGTGGCCCGGGTACGTCGTCTGGCCGGAACCCGCAAGGTCGGCCACGCCGGCACCCTGGACCCGATGGCGACCGGGGTGCTCGTGCTCGGGGTGGACCGCGCCACGCGGCTGCTGGGACACCTCATGCTCACGGAGAAGGCCTACGACGCCACCGTGGTGCTGGGAGTTGCCACCGACACCGACGACGCCGAGGGCGAGCCCACGGCTCGTACGGACGCCTCGGGGGTGGACCCGGCAGCGGTGCGCACGGCGCTGGAGGCGTTCCTCGGGGACATCGAGCAGGTGCCCACCTCGGTCTCGGCGATCAAGGTCGACGGCAAGCGGGCCTACCAGCGCGTGCGCGAGGGCGAGGAGGTGGTGCTCCCCGCCCGCCCCGTGACGGTCCACGAGATCACGGTGTCGAGGATCGAGCCTGCCGGGGAGACGCTCGAGGTGGACATCAGCGTGCGCTGCTCCAGCGGCACCTACATCCGCGCCATCGCTCGCGACCTGGGCGCGGCACTGGGCGTGGGCGGCCACCTGAGTGCCCTGCGGCGTACCGCGGTGGGGAGCTTCGACCTGGGCACCGCCCGCGAGCTGGAGGAGCTGGAGGAGCACTTCGCCGTGCTCCCCATCGCGGAGGCCGCCCGGCGCAGCTTCGCCTGCCGCGAGCTCGACGAGGACCAGGCCGCCTCGGCTCGGGTGGGCCGGGCGCTCGCCCTCGACCTGGACGCGCTGACCGCGCTCTTCGCCCCCGACGGGCAGTTCCTCGCGCTGTACGAACCCACCCCGGACGGCGCGCGACCGGTCGCCGTCTTCGTGTGACCAGGCCGTGTGGCAGGCTGATTACGTGCAGATCTGGCGTTCGCTGACCGAGGTGCCCGCGGACGTGGGCCCGACGGTCGTCACCATCGGCAACTTCGACGGGGTCCACCTGGGACACCAGCACGTGCTGCGACGCGCCCGGGAGGTCGCCGACGACCTGGGTGTCGCGCGGGTGGTGGTGGTGACCTTCGACCCTCACCCCATCGCGGTGCTGCGGCCCGAGCACGCCCCGCCGATCATGACCTCGATCCAGACCCGGGTGCGACTGCTCGGGGACGCCGGGGTCGACGACGTGCTCGTCATCCCGTTCGACCGGGACATCGCGGGCTGGAGCCCGGAGGAGTTCATCGACCGCATCCTGGTCGAGGCGCTCGATGCCCGGGCGGTGGTGGTGGGTGCGAACTTCCGCTTCGGCAAGCGTGCGGCCGGTGACCTCGCCCTGCTGCGCGAGGTCGGGGCGGTCCGCGGCTTCGCCGTCGAGGGCGTCGCCCTGGACGGGGGTCCGCAGGTCTGGTCCTCCACCTATGTGCGCAACTGCCTGGCCGCCGGTGACGTGGCGGGGGCCGCGGAGGCGCTGGGACGCCCGTTCACCGTCCGCGGCGTCGTGGTGCAGGGGGACCAGCGCGGACGGGGACTCGGCTTCCCCACCGCCAACGTGCCCACCGCCGCCATGGCCGCGGCTCCCAGCGACGGCGTGTACGCCGGGTGGCTCACCAGGCTCGACACCGGGGCGCGCTACCCGGCGGCGATCTCCGTGGGGACCAACCCCACGTTCGCGGGGGAGCGCGAGCGTCGCGTGGAGTCCTACGTGCTGGACCGCGACGACCTGGAGCTCTACGGCGTGGAGGTCGAGGTCTCCTTCGTCGAGCGGTTGCGCGGCATGGTGCGGTTCGAGGGAGTCGACTCCCTCATCGAGACTATGCACGACGACGTACGCCGGACCAGGCTCGCCCTCGGCTGATCGGCCGAGTGCGGACTCACTCGGCGGTGACGGTGACGACCACCCCGCTCAGCCCGGCGTTGCCGGAGACATCGAGGATCTCGGTGTCGGTGAGGTCGTTGATCGAGACGCCCTCGACGCTCGCGGCGCGGTGCATGCGGCTGCCCGGGCGCCCGTGCCCGTAGCCGTGGGGCAGTGACACGACGCCGGGCATCATGTCCTCGCTCGCCTGGACCTCGACCACCACGCTGCCCACCGCGGAGGCCACGCGCACCCGGCTGCCGTCGGCGATGCTCCGCGACGCCAGGTCCTGGGGGTGCATCAAGAGCTGGTGCCGGGCCCGGCCCCGGGTGAGCCGCTCGGCGTTATGCATCCAGGAGTTGTTGTCGCGCTGGTGCCGGCGACCGATGAGTTGCAGCGAGCCCGCGGGTGGGGCGACCGCGGCGTCCAGCCGCGACAGGTCGTCGAGCACCAGGTCGGGGGCTGCGTCGATCCGGCCGTCCCGGGTGTGCAGCCGGTCGGGCAGCCGGCCCTCCCGGAGGGGACCCAGGTCGATCCCGGACGGAGCGCGTCGCAGCGCCCGCAGGGTGACCTTCGAGGAGCCGGTCCGCAGCAGCAGGGCGACCGTCCTGGTGGGGGAGACCGCGAGCCGCGCGCGGGTGACCAGGCGCTTGCGCACCGACGACCTCCGCTCCAGCCGCTGCCCCAGGCGGCGTACCAGTCCGGCGTAGATCTGCCAGTCGTGACGCTGGTCGGCGCTCTTGGCGAAGACCGCGGGGGAGAAGCGCGCGGTGTTCCGGACCGCGAGAGCGTTGAAGACCAGGTCGTAGTGGTCTCGCTCCAGGTGTGAGGTGGGCGGCAGGATGACGTCGGCGTGCCGGGTGGTCTCGTTGATGTAGAAGTCGACGGCTGCCATGAAGTCCAGCCCGCCCAGAGCCCGGTCGAGCCGGGCGCCGTCGGGGGTGGAGAGCACCGGGTTCCCGCTCATGGTGAGCAGGGCCCGGACCTGTCCCGGCCCGGGGGTCTCGATCTCCTCGCTCAGGACGGCCACCGGCAGCTCCCCGCTGGTCTCCGGCAGTCCCCGGACCCGGCTGTGCCACACGCCACGATGCCCGCGGCCGACGAGGCCGCGGCCCACGACGTCGATGGCCGGCGTGGTGAACATCGCGCCCCCGACGCGGTCGGTGTTGCCGGTGAGCAGGTTGAGCAGCTGCACCCCCCACTGGGCCAGCGTGCCGAACTCGGTGGTGGAGACGCCGATGCGCCCGTGCACCACGGCCCGCCCTGCGGTGGCGAGCTCCCGGGCCAGGGCCCTGATCCGGTCCGCGGGTATGCCGCTGGCGCGCTCGGCCCGCTCCGGCGTCCGGTCGGCCAGGGCGGCCGCCACCCGGTCCAGCCCGTCGACGTACGCCGCGGGGCGGGCCAGGTCCTCGGTGATCAGCACCCGCGCCATGGCCAGCAGCACGTGGACGTCGGAGCCGGGGCGGATGAACAGGTGCTCGTCCGCGACGCGCGCTGTCTCGGTCCGGCGGGGGTCCACCACCACCATCCGGCCGCCCCGTGCCTTGAGCTCGCGCAGACGCGCTGGGAAGTCCGGGACGGTCATCAGGGAGCCGTTGGAGGCCATCGGGTTGTAGCCGAAGGCCAGGAAGAGCTCGGTGCGGTCCAGGTCGGGGATCGGGAGGAGCAGCTGGTGGCCGTACATCAGGTGGGCCAGCAGCTGATGGGGGAGCTGGTCGACCGAGGTGGCACTGAAGCGGTTGCGGGTGGGGATCGCCTTGGCCAGGGCCGCGCCGTGGGTCATGGAGCCGAGGCTGTGCACGTTGGGGTTGCCGAGGTACACGCCGACAGCGTCCGCGCCGTGCTCGTTCACGATGCCCGAGAGCCGGTCGGCGGTCAGGTCGAGGGCCTCGTCCCAGCCGATCTCCTCCCAGGTGGGGTCCTCGACCGGGCCCCGACGGCGCACGGGCGCGCGCAGCCGGTCCGGGTCGACGAGCACGTCGGCGATCGCCACGCCCTTGGGACAGATGTGACCGCGGGAGAGGGGATCCTCGGGATCGCCGCGAACCGCTGTCACGGCACCATCGGTGAGCTCCAGACGCAGTCCGCAGATGGCTTCGCACAGGTTGCAGGTCGAGGTGCGAGTGATGGTCGTCACACGGCGCATCCTGCCACGCGGTCGCTCGTTGCCGGCGACGAAGAATTTTGGATGGCTCGCCCTAGCATGAACAACCGCCGAGGTGGGTATGCCTGAGCGGGGCGCCGCACACGGCGGCCTTACTCGACATGGACGGAGACCGCAGATGGGCTACGGAGGCGCAGTCGGACTGATCGTGGTGGGACTCATCCTGTCCCTGGCGGTCAACAAGGAGCAGGTGGGCCCGGTCAACCTCGGCACGATCGGGTGGATCCTCGCGATCGCGGGCGTGGCGCTGCTGGTGCTGAGCATCGCCCAGCAGAACGCGCGCCGGCGCACCAGCGCGGTGGCCACCACCACCGATGCCCAGGGTCGACAGGTCACCACCGAGCGTCACATGGAGACCGACCCGCCGGCCCCGCCGGTGGCCTGAGCCAGCTGCACCACCGCCAGCGGGCTCTCGATTGGGAGCCCGCTGTCGTGCGCTGTTAATCTGATCCGGTGTCCCCGTGTCATGCGGGGCCACGTGCCGTCCAACGGCCGCGGATCCAGAGTGCCCGGGTGAACAGGCCCCGGCGCGCCGCGCAACGAGTGAGCCCCAGGTGGGCCGGAAGGAGCCTTCGCATGTCAATCGGTACCGACGCGGAGACCAAGAAGAAGATCATCGCTGAGTACGGCACCACCGAGGGCGACACCGGTTCGCCCGAGGTGCAGATCGCACTGCTCAGCCACCGCATCTCGCACCTCACCGAGCACCTCAAGCAGCACAAGCACGACCACCACAGCCGTCGTGGTCTGCTGCTGCTCGTCGGCCAGCGCCGTCGTCTGCTGAACTACCTGCAGAAGACCGAGATCGAGCGCTACCGCTCGATCGTCGAGCGCCTCGGCCTGCGACGCTGATGTTGCGGAGGGTCCACCCGTGCGGGTGGGCCCTCCCACGCATTTTTCGCTAACATTTCAACCGTGGGCGTGGCCCGCACGCACAACTGAACACCAAAACCCATCAGGAGCGACCCGCCGATCCGGCTCGGTCCTCGGTAGTGGCCCTCAGGAAAGAGCTCGCGAGAGCGAGACGTTCTTGGCCTGCGAGCCTCGATCGAAGACCGGCCCACCCCCGTTGGGGGCAGGTCAACCGCGTGGTCGCTCCGCGAAGAGAAAGGGACCACATACTCCGTGGAACCCATTATTTCTGCAGTCGAGACCGTTCTCGACAACGGCAAGTTCGGCAAGCGCACCGTCAAGTTCGAGACGGGCCTCCTGGCCCGCCAGGCCGCCGGTTCGGTGACCGCCTACCTGGACGACGAGACCATGCTGCTCTCGGCCACCACCGCCTCCAAGCAGCCGAAGGACCACTTCGACTTCTTCCCCCTCACGATCGACGTCGAGGAGCGGATGTACGCCGTGGGCCAGATCCCCGGCTCGTTCTTCCGCAGCGAGGGTCGTCCGGGTGAGGACGCCATCCTCACCTGCCGCCTGATCGACCGGCCGCTGCGCCCGACCTTCAAGAAGGGTCTGCGCAACGAGGTCCAGGTCGTCATCACCGTGCTGGCGCTCGACCCCGACATGCCCTACGACGTGCTGGCGATCAACGCCGCGTCCCTCTCCACCCAGCTCTCCGGCCTGCCGTTCTCCGGCCCGGTCGGCGGCGTGCGCGTCGCGCTGATCGAGGGCCAGTGGGTGGCCTTCCCGAGCCACAGCCAGCTCGAGAACGCTGTCTTCGACATGGTCGTGGCCGGTCGCGTCACCGACACCGGTGACGTCGCCATCATGATGGTCGAGGCCGAGGCCACCGAGGAGGTCCTCTCCCTGGTCTCCGGTGGCGCGCAGGCGCCGACCGAGGAGGTCGTCGCCGAGGGTCTCGACGCGGCCAAGCCGTTCATCAAGCAGCTGTGCGAGGCCCAGGCCGAGCTCGCCAAGGAAGCCGCCAAGCCGGTCCAGGACTTCCCGGTCTTCCTCGACTACGAGGACGACGTGTACGCCGCCGTCGAGGCCGCGGTGAAGAACGAGACCTCCGAGGCGCTCCTCATCGCGGGCAAGCAGGAGCGCGAGGAGCGCCTGGACGCGATCAAGGCCTCCCTGCTCGAGAAGGTCGCTGGCGACTTCGAGGGCCGCGAGAAGGAGATCGGCGCTGCCTTCCGATCGCTGAGCAAGTCGCTCATGCGCGAGCGGGTGCTGCGCGACAAGGTGCGGATGGACGGACGCGGCCTGGCCGACATCCGCCCGCTGCACGCCGAGGTCGGCCTGATCCCTCGCGTCCACGGCTCGTCGCTGTTCGAGCGCGGAGAGACCCAGATCATGGGTGTCACCACTCTCGACATGCTCAAGATGGAGCAGCAGCTGGACACGCTCTCCCCGGAGAAGCACCGCCGCTACATGCACAAGTACGTCTTCCCGCCCTTCTCCACCGGTGAGACCGGCCGCGTCGGCTCCCCGAAGCGTCGCGAGGTCGGGCACGGCGCCCTGGCGCGCCGGGCACTGCTGCCGGTGCTGCCCACCCGCGAGGAGTTCCCCTACGCGATCCGCCAGCTCTCCGAGGCCATGGGCTCCAACGGCTCCACCTCGATGGGCTCGGTCTGCGCCTCGACCCTGTCGCTGCTGCAGGCCGGTGTGCCGCTGAAGGCCTCCGTCGCCGGCATCGCGATGGGCCTCATCTCCGGAGAGGTCGACGGCAAGACCGAGTACGTCGCGCTGACCGACATCCTCGGAGCCGAGGACGCCATGGGTGACATGGACTTCAAGGTCGCCGGCACCCGTGAGTTCGTCACGGCGCTGCAGCTCGACACCAAGCTCGACGGCATCCCCGCCGAGGTGCTCGGCGCGGCACTGAAGCAGGCGCGCGACGCCCGCCACGCGATCCTGGACGTCATGGCCGAGGCCATCGACGCTCCGGAGGAGATGTCGATCCACGCGCCCAGGATCATCACGGTCCGGGTGCCGGTCGACAAGATCGGCGAGGTCATCGGCCCGAAGGGCAAGGTGATCAACCAGATCCAGGACGACACCGGCGCGACGCTCTCCATCGAGGACGACGGCACGGTCTACATCGGTGCGACGAGCGGCGCTGCCGCCGAGGCTGCCAAGGCCGCGGTCAACGCCATCGCCAACCCGACGATGCCGGAGATCGGTGAGCGTTACCTGGGGACGGTCGTGAAGACGACCAACTTCGGTGCGTTCGTCTCGCTCATGCCCGGCAAGGACGGCCTGCTGCACATCAGCAAGCTGCGCGACCTGGCCGGCGGCAAGCGCGTCGACAGCGTCGAGGACATCCTGTCGGTGGGCCAGAAGGTCCAGGTGCAGATCGCCGAGATCGACGACCGCGGCAAGCTCTCGCTGGTCCCCGTGGTCGAGGACGAGGCTGCTGGGTCGGACGCCGACGCCCCCGAGGGGTCCGACTCCGAGTGACCTCCAGAAGTCAGAGGACGACCGGCCAGCAGAATTCTGCTGGCCGGTCGGCCTTTACCCCTGCTGCGCCGACCCAGCCGGTCGGGTCGACCCGCACGTTGCAGACCGTCAAGGACGAGGACGGACAGGTCACCTCCCGGGTGCGTCGTACCCTGCTCCCCGGTGGCCTGCGCGTGGTCACCGAGCAGATGGCAGGCGTGCGCTCGGCGAGCGTCGGCGTCTGGGTGTCGGTGGGCTCCCGGGACGAGTCGCCCACGCTGCACGGCTGCTCGCACTTCCTTGAGCACCTGCTCTTCAAGGGCACGCGCGAGCGTTCCGCGCTGGACATCTCAGTGGCACTAGACGCGGTGGGGGGCGAGTTCAACGCCTTCACGGCCAAGGAGTACACGTGCTTCCACGCGCGGGTGCTGGACGAGGACCTGCCGTTGGCCGTGGACGTCATCGGCGACATGATCACCAGCTCCACCCTCGCCGAGGACGACGTCGAGGCCGAGCGTGAGGTGATCCTGGACGAGATCGCGATGCACGACGACGACCCCGACGACGCGGTGCACAACCTGTTCGCCCAGCAGGCGTGGGGGGACTCTCCGCTGGGCCGCCCGATCGCGGGCACCCAGGCCTCCATCACCGCCCTGACCCGGGCGCAGGTGCTGCGCTTCTACAAGCGTCACTACCGTCCGGCCAACATGGTCGTGACGGTCGCGGGAAACGTGGACCACGCGTCGGCGGTCCGCACGGTGCGGCGGGCCTTCGGGCGCAACAACTTCCTGGTGGGGGACGAGCCTCCGGTGCGGCCCCGCGTCGGGACCGAGGCGCGGAGGGTGTCGGCGGGGGAGTCGCACCTGCGGCGCCCCTTCGAGCAGGTCAACTTGGTGCTGGGCGTCAGGGGCATCACCCGCAACGACCCGCGGCGCTTCGTGCTGGGAGTGCTCAACACCGCCCTGGGTGGCAGCACCTCCTCGCGGCTCTTCCAGGAGGTGCGCGAGCACAAGGGGCTGGCCTACTCGGTGTACTCCTTCGCCAGCCACCACGACGATGCGGGGGTCGTCGGCGTCGCGGTGGGGTGCCTGCCCGCCAAGGTGGACGACGTGCTGGAGACCGTGCGGGGCGAGCTCGCCAAGGTGGCGGCAGAGGGGATCACCGAGGAGGAGCTGGTACGCGGCAAGGGGCAGATGCGCGCCGGTCTCGTCCTCGGTCTCGAGGACAGCGGTGCGCGGATGTCCAGGCTCGGAAAGGCGGAGCTGGTCTACGACGAGCTCCTCAGCATCGACGAGATCCTGGCCCGGATCGATGCCGTGACGCTGGCCGAGGTCAGGGACCTTGCCGCCGAGCTCTTCACCCAGCCGGAGCTGCTGGCGGTCGTCGGTCCCTGATCGGCTCAGGTCAGCAGCATCACGCCTGCGCACGACGCCGCCCAGAGGACGCTGACGAAGGTGCCGATCAGGAACCTCTCGGCGATACCCGGCCGCTCCTGGTGACGGAGCTCCGGGTATCGCCCCAGGCCCTTGAGCGCCAAGGTGATGGCGATCCCCTCCGGCCAGCCGGCGGCGATCGAGACGAAGATGGCCGCCCGCTCCAGGGCGCCGATCCAGGCCCCACCGCGCAGCACCTCGGCGGCACGGCGTACCGAGCCGGTGTCGTCGAGGTCGCGGCCGTCGACCAGGGTGAAGACGGCCGTGGTCACCGGGCCCCCGCCGGCCACGGCCAGCGCCCCGGTGAGCACCACCAGGGCGACGCTCCAGCGTGCGCTCGGGGCCTCGCCGGTCCACAGCGCGGCGAGCAGGGCCGCGGTCGCGAGGAGGACGAGGGTGAGCGCCGCCACCAGCCGACGTCGGCGCACCTGCCAGCCCACGGCCGAGAGCGCCAGCGCGGCGGTCAGCAGCCCCGCGACAGTGGCGGTCGCGGCGCTCACGCGTCCCCTCCGGCGAGCCACTGCCCGGCCCACGCGGCGACCAGCTCGCGGGCCCGGCGACCTTCGACCAGTCCTGCGGCGGCTGCGCGCTGGCTGACGGCCGACTGGCTGACCCCGAGCCGTTCCCCCGCCCCCTCGTAGGAGAGGCCCTGGTCGACGAGGTCGACCACTTGCCACCCCTTCTCGGTACGGCGGTCGAGCACCGCGGCCCACAGCCACAGGGTCGACTCGAGGTGACGGGAGACGACGTCGGCACCGGCCACCCGCAGGTGCCACGGGGCGGTGCGGGCCGTGGTGACGGCCTCGCGGGCGGCCACGAACGCCGGACCACGGCCTTCCCGGGTCGAGGTCGGCAGGGGCGTCTCGACCTGGCCGAGTCCCAGCCCGACGTGCCAGCGGCCGTCGCGCATCAGGTCCTCCAGCACCGGTGCCAGCGACTCGGGGGCGGTCAGGACCCCCTGGATCTCGTCCCCCGCAGTGCGTTGGAAGGCTCGGAAGGTGGGCCGTCGTGCCAACGTGGCCAGCACGTCGGGAACGGCGTCGGCCGACGACCTGCTGGAGCGCTGGTCGGCGGTGAGCACGATGGCCCGCATGGCTACCTCCTCAGAAGGAAAGTATCTGATGAGGTGTCATTATTAGGTGCAAACCTAATATGAGCAAGGTATGAGGCTCTGGCCTAACGACGGCCGATCACGCCGATCACCGGCGGAGCCTTCTGCTCGATGATCGAGACGCGGAACCCGCCGGCGGCCAGCGCCCGGGAGGCCCGCTCCGCGATGGTGGGCACCAGCTCGGGCCGGTTGGCGTCGTAGAACAGGAACACCGCGCCGCCGGGGACCACCCGCTCGTGGAGCAGGGCGATCTCGTCGGGGCAGTCGCGCACCCAGAAGAGGTTCACGTTGAAGGCGAAGACCTTGTTGAGGCGCTTGACCGGGACCCTCAACGTGGCCAGGTCGATCTGGCGGACCGTGAGCCGACCCGACTCCACGTGCTTGGCATTGCGCCGCTTGGTGCGGTCGACGCCGGACTCTGAGCGGTCGATGGCGAAGAGCTTTCCAGACTCGAGCTTGCCGCAGATCAGCTCGGCGCCGGCTCCTGGGCCGCACCCGATCTCCAGGACCTGGTCGCTGGGCTGGACGTCCATCATGTCCACCGCCCAGCGAAGCCGCGGCGGAATCGTCTGCAGAGCCATGGTGGACAGCCTGCCACTACGCGGTCCGGGAGTCAGCCACCGGCACCCGTTCCAGCCTCGCGCGGCTAGATTATGAGCCGTGATCAACGACGTCGAAGCACTCCGTGTCGCAGTCCTGGGAGCCAGAGGCAAGGTCGGGCGGGAGGTGTGCCGTGCCGTCGAGCAGGCCACCGACCTGAGCCTGGTGGCCTCTCTCGACGCCGACGACCCGATCGAGGAGCTGGTCCGGACCGGCGCGCAGGCCGTCGTGGACTTCACCCACCCCGACGTGGTGATGGACAACCTCGGGTTCTGCGTCGAGCACGGCATCCATGCCGTGGTCGGGACCACCGGCTTCGACGACGACAGGCTGGGCACGCTGCGTGACTGGCTCGCGGACTCCCCGGGCACCGGAGTCCTCATCGCCCCCAACTTCTCCATCGGCGCGATCCTGATGATGCGCTTCTCGGCGCTCGCGGCCCCGTTCTTCGACTCCGTGGAGATCGTCGAGCTCCACCACCCCGACAAGGCCGATGCGCCCTCGGGCACGGCCCGCCGTACCGCGGAGCTGATCGCCGCCGCGCGCCGGGCCGCCGGGTCCGACCCCATGCCCGACGCCACCTCGACCGCGCTGCCCGGTGCGCGCGGCGCCGACGTCGACGGGGTGCCGGTGCACGCACTACGCATCCGAGGGCTGGTCGCCCACCAGGAGGTGGTGCTGGGACAGCTGGGGGAGACGCTCACCATCCGGCACGACTCCCTGGACCGCGCCTCCTTCACCCCGGGTGTGCTCGTGGGACTGCGGGCGATCGGTGGGCGTCCCGGCCTGACGGTCGGGCTGGAGCACCTCCTGGACCTGCCCAGCCTGGAATAGCCCGCCGGGTCAGACCATGCGGATCAGGGCGGCGGTGAGCGCCGCTCCGAACACCACCACGAGGAACGGCGCGCGCAGCACCAGGGCGAGGACCGCGAAGGCCAGCCCGCCGGTCCGCGCGTCCAGGACCAGCGTGGAGTCCGACGCGGCCACCTGCACCGCCACCAGGGCGGCGAGCAGAGCCACGGGGATCAGGTCGGCGACCCGCCGTACCGCCGGCCGCTCGAGCACCGCCGCCGGCACCGAGAGGCCCGCCAGCTTCAGCAGGTAGCAGCCGAGGCTGGCCACCAGCACCGCGGTCCACATCAGTCTCGCCCTTCGCCCGCGGGACGGACCGCGTCCCCGGCATCGCCCTCGGTGCCGCGCCCCAGCAGTCCGACCAGCAGGGCGACGCCGCCCGCCGCCAGCACCGGGACCCCCGCAGGGGTCACGGGCACCAGGCCCAGTGCCACCGCGGCCGCCAGGAGTGCCACCACCTGGTGGCGACGCGCGGCCAGGCGCGGCCACAGCAGCGCCAGGAAGGCCGCTCCCACGGCTGCGTCCAGCCCGTAGCGCCGCGGGTCGCCCAGTGCGTTGCCGGCGACCGCCCCCACCAGGGTCGCCAGGTTCCACAGCACCAGCACCGAGACGCCGGTGGTCCAGAAGCCCAGCCGCGCCGCCTCCCGGGACGACCGGGTCACCGACATCGCGCTGGACTCGTCGATCACCACGTGGGCGGCGGCGAAGCGGGTCGCGGGCCCGAGCTGGAGCAGCGGGGCCAGTCGCAGTCCGTACAGCGTGTTGCGGGTGCCCAGGAGCAGGGCGGTGAGCGCGCCGGACCAGCCGGAGGCGCCCGCAGCCACGACCCCGACCAGGGCGAACTGCGACGCCCCGGTGAACATCAGCAGCGACAGGGCCACGGTCTGGGCCACACTCAGCCCGCTGGAGACCGAGATGGCCCCGAACGAGACGCCGTACAGGCCGGTGGCGGCTCCCACGGCCAGCGAGTCACGCACGATCCCGCGCCGCTCGGCGTCCGGGAGCCCGGGCTCCGGACCGGGCGCCGGGACCGGCTCCGAGCCCATCAGTCGATGGCGGTGTGCAGGCGGACCTGCTTGAGGCCGGAGGTCTCGGCGCCGTCGAGGGCGAGCTCCCGGTGTGCCCCGTCGGGGGCCCAGCCGGCCTCGACGAGGAAGCTCCGCAGTGCGTCGTCCCCTGCCGATACCCACGTCACCGCACGGGTGAACCGGTCGGCCACCAGGGTGTCGACCGCGGCCTGCAGCAGCCGTGACCCGTGGCCCTTGCGGCGTTCCTCCGGGTGGAGGGTGATCTCGGCGATCTCGCCGTCGGCGATGGGGTCGCAGTCGGGGTCGGCCGCGGGGGAGGTGAGGGCGAAGCCGACGATGCGGTTGCGCTCGAGCGCGACCAGGACCCGGTTGCGCGCGTCCGCGGGACGGCTCAGCGCCTGGCGCCACACCGGCGCGAGTGCCTCGGCGTCCTGGGGGAGCGCGTCGGGCGGCACGAGACCGTCGTACAGGGCGGGCCAGGCGACGACCTGCAGCTCGGCGATGGCGGCGGCGTCGTCGACCCAGGCGATCCGGACGGAGACGTCTGCGGTGGGGCTGTTCATGGGGCCATCCTGCCTTGTCCTGTCCATTACAGGGACACGTTTGAGTTGCATGCGAGTGTCATACCGGTGTTAGTGTCGTGATGTGGATCACAGGCAGGCGGTCACCCGGGTGCCGGACGACGAGTTCGACCGGCTGCTGGCCGAGGACGGGCGGATCGAGCCGCGGGACGCGATGCCGCAGGGCTATCGCGACACCCTGGTGCGCCAGATCGCCCAGCACGCGCACTCCGAGATCATCGGCATGCAGCCCGAGGCCAACTGGATCAGCCGGGCACCCAGCCTGCGCCGCAAGGCGGTGCTCATCGCGAAGGTGCAGGACGAGGCCGGACACGGTCTCTACCTCTACGCCGCGGCCGAGACGCTCGGGGTCTCCCGCGACGAGCTGCTCGACAAGCTGCACCGGGGTGCGCAGAAGTACTCCTCCATCTTCAACTATCCGACCCTGACCTGGGCCGACGTCGGTGCCATCGGCTGGTTGGTCGATGGCGCCGCCATCGTCAACCAGGTGCCGCTGTGCCGCTGCTCCTACGGCCCGTATGCCCGCGCCATGGTCCGCGTCTGCAAGGAGGAGTCCTTCCACCAGCGGCAGGGCTTCGAGATCCTGCACACCCTCAGTCGGGGCACCCCGGCTCAGCGGGACATGGCCCAGGACGCCGTGGACCGCTACTGGCATCCCAGCCTGATGATGTTCGGACCGCCCGACGACGCCTCGCAGCACTCCGCCCAGTCGTCGGCGTGGGGGATCAAGCGCTTCTCCAACGACGAGCTGCGCCAGCGCTTCGTCGACATGACCGTCCCGCAGGCGCAGGCGCTGGGACTCACGCTGCCCGACCAGGCGCTGAGGTGGAACGAGGAGCGGGGGCACTTCGACTTCTCTCCCGTCGACTTCACCGAGCTCCGCGAGGTGATCGCCGGGCGGGGACCCTGCAACGCACAGCGCCTGGAGCACCGGGTGCGCGCCCACGAGGACGGCGCCTGGGTGCGGGCGGGGGCCGCGGCGTACGCGGCGAAGCAGGCGGCGCGGGATCCCGGTGCCGCATGAGCGCCTGGACCGAGCCGCTGTGGGAGGTCTTCGTGCGCTCCCGGCGCGGGCTGTCCCACGTGCATGCCGGGTCCCTGCACGCCCCGGACGCCGAGATGGCGCTGCGCAACGCCCGCGACGTCTACACCCGTCGCCAGGAGGGGGTGTCGGTCTGGGTGGTCCCGTCCGCGGCCATCACCGCGAGCAGCCCGCAGGAGAAGGACTCCTTCTTCGACCCCGCCGCGGACAAGGTCTACCGGCACCCGACCTTCTACGACGTGCCGGAGGGGGTCGAGCACCTGTGAACCCAGCGTTGGCGCGCTACGTGCTGGGCCTGGCCGATGACGCGCTGGTCTCCAGCCAGCGCCTGGCCTGGTGGCTCAGCCGCGCCCCCCAGCTGGAGGAGGACGTCGCCCTGGCCAACATCGCCCTGGACCAGCTCGGACAGGCACGCTCCCTGCTGTCGTACGCCGCAGGGCTCACCGGCCGAGCGGGGGGAGAGGACGAGCTGGCCTACCTGCGGGAGGAGCGCGAGTTCCGCAACGTCTGCCTGGTGGAGCGTGCTCAGACGGACTTCGGGGTGACGATGGTCCGCCTGTTGTGCCTCTCCACCTGGCAGCACGTGCTCTACGCCGAGCTGGCGCGAGGATCCGACCACATGCTCGCCGCCATCGCGGCCAAGGCCGTCAAGGAGGTCGCCTACCACCGGGACCACGCGCAGCACTGGGTGGTGCGGCTGGGCGATGGGACCGCGGAGTCCCACCGGCGCATGCAGGCGGCGCTCGCGGCCGAGTGGCCCTGGGTGCACGAGCTCTTCGACGACTCCTGGCTGGACCCCGGGCTGGCCGCGACAGGGACGGTGCTGGCCCCCTCCACCCTGCGCGAGCAGGTCAGTGCCGAGATCGAAGCCGTGGTCGACACGGCGACCCTGACGCTGCCCACGGACCCCGACGCGGTCTCCCGGGGCCGCCACGGCCTGCACACCGAGCAGATGGGCTTCCTCCTCGCCGAGATGCAGCACCTCGCCCGCTCCCACCCGGGGGCGACGTGGTGAGCGGCCCGGCCACGGGACGAGGCTCGCGGGCCTGGGCGCTGGCCTCGACGGTGGAGGATCCCGAGCTGCCCGTGGTGACCATCGAGGACCTGGGCATCCTGCGCGACGTCACCGAGGACGACCAGGGGCGGGTCCACGTCCAGATCACCCCGACCTACTCCGGCTGCCCGGCGATGGAGTCCATCCGCGAGGACCTGATCGAGGTGCTGAGCCGCTCCGGCTACCGCCGGATCTGCGTGGAGCTCGTGCTGGCGCCCGCCTGGACCACCGACTGGATGACCGACGAGGGGCGCCGCAAGCTCGCCGAGCACGGCATAGCCCCGCCGGCCCCGCGGGGGCCGGTCCTCGTCCCGGTGTCGGTGCGCTGCCCCGTCTGCGGGAGCCTGGAGACCCGGGAGTCCAGCCGGTTCGGGTCCACGGCGTGCAAGTCCCTGTGGGTGTGCGTCTCCTGCGGCGAGCCGTTCGACCACTTCAAGGCCCTGTGAAGGCTCTGTGATGGCTCGTCCGCACGCGACCGCGCACCCGCTGACCGTGGCCCGGGTCGACCCCCTCACCGACGAGGCTGTGGCGATCACCTTCGAGGTGCCTGACGACCTGGTGGACGACTACACCTTCTCCGCAGGACAGCACCTGACGGTCCTCGGCCCCGACGAGGTGCGTCGCTCCTTCTCGCTGTGCGCCGCACCGTCCAGCGGGATGCTGCGGATCGGCGTCAAGCGCCTGCCCGGTGGTGCCTTCAGCGACAAGGTGGTCAGCACCTTGCGTCCCGGTGACGTGCTCGAGGTGATGACGCCCGAGGGGCGCTTCGTGGCAGCCCCGGACCCCGCGCGGCGCGCCTCGTACGTCGCGATCGCCGCAGGCTCGGGCATCACCCCGGTGCTCTCCATCGTGACCGCGCTGCTGGAGGGGGAGCCCGGCTCCACCGTGACCCTGCTGTACGCGAACCGGACCGCGGCGTCGGCGATGTTCCTCGACGAGGTCCACGACCTCAAGGACGCCCACCCCACCCGGTTCCAGGTGCTGCACGTGCTCTCCCGGGAGGCCCGGGACGCCACGCTGCTGTCGGGCCGGCTCGATGCGGCCAGGCTCGCGCAGCTGCTCTCGGCGTTCGTCGACTCCGCCGAGGTCGACGACTGGTTCCTGTGCGGCCCGCAGCCGATGATGACCGAGCTGCGCGCCCTGCTGGTGGCCCGCGGCACGGGACGGGTGCACGTGGAGCTCTTCCATGCCACCGCGCCCCGGGACGGCGAGTCGGTGCCTGAGAGGAGCCTGACCCAGGTCGCCACCCCGGACGGGTCGGCGCGGGTGGTGGCGCACCTCGACGGGCGCGCCAGCGAGGTCGACCTGCGCCCCGACGGTGCCTCTGTCCTGGACGCGATGGCGACCGTGCGCGGCGACCTGCCCTTCGCGTGCAAGGGCGGGGTGTGCGGCACCTGCCGCGCCAAGGTGGTCCAGGGGACGGTCGCGATGGACCTCAACTACGCCCTGGAGCCCGAGGAGGTCGCGGACGGCTACGTGCTGACCTGCCAGTCACACCCGACGGCTCCCCGCGTGGTCCTGGACTACGACGCCTGACCCGCCGACCGCCAGCAGCAGCCCCACGACGATGCCGGGCCACCACCCCGGCCGCACGCCGTCGCCCAGCAGGGCCAGCCCGACCAGTGCCGGGACGAACGTCTGGGCGGTGATCAGGGGTGCGGTCGCGGCGGACACCGCACCGCGCTCCATGGCCGCGGAGTACAACCAGAAGGCCAGCAGGCCCAGCGCGGGGACCAGCACGGCGGCGAGCACCATGGGCGGCTCGATCGGCCACCCGACGCCGCGCACGGCGATGGCCGAGCCGGCGTACCCCAGGCCTGCCAGCCAGCCCAGCATCGCGCCGCTGCCGCTGCCGCTGCCCCCCAGCCGGCCCGACAGCACCAGCAGGCACGTGGCCAGTGCCAGGATGCCGGAGAACCACCAGTTGGTGACCACGTCCCCGGGCGGGCCGGAGGAGTAGGCCAGCAGCAGCAGGCCTGCGGTGATGGCCGCCACGCCCGCCCAGGCCCGCCGCCCCAGGCCCTCGGAGAGCCGGCGCGAGGCGAGCGCCGTCACCGGGAGCGACAGCGAGATCGTCGCCTGCGCGAGGTAGAGGGGGAGCAGCCAGATGGAGACCGCGTGCAGGACGAAGCCGAGGAGGTAGGCCACGACCACGGCCAGCAGCAGCGGGTCGCGGATCCCCGCGCTGACGAAGGCGCCGAGTCCGTCGGCGGCCGTGGTGCCCCGCCGTACGGCGTGGGCCTGGACGACGGCGGAGACGCCGAAGAGGGCTGCAGCCAGCACCCCGGCGACCAGCCCCCACGTCATCAGCGGATCCACGTCGCGATCAGCGGTAGCGCTCGGGCAGCGCCTGGCCGATCTTGACCTGGGTCTTGGGCAGCCGCATGAACCGGATCTGCAGGGCCCGCATGATCGCGTAGTACGTCGTCCCCTTGGTCGGCTCGCCGGGGAAGCGGGCCGCCAGCTCTCGGCGCAGCCTGAAGCGCAGGAAGACGGCGTCGAGCACGATCAGCATCAAGGCCCCGAAGAGGAGGGTGTTGCCGATGCTGACCAGGTACGGGCGGCCGGACCAGCCGAGGATCAAGGTCACCAGCATCACCGGCAGCATCAGCTCCATGAACGAGAAGCGGGCGTCCACGAAGTCGCGGATGAAGCGCCGCATCGGGCCCCGGTCGCGGGCCGGGAGGTGACGGTCGTCGCCGGACTTCATCGCGGTGCGCACGTTCTGGCTGGACTCGGCGCGAGCCGCGCGCTGGGCCGCAGCCAGCTCCTTGCGGGTGCGCGGCACCTTGGCCCTGGCCCGGGCGGCCGCCTCGGCCTCCTTGCGGGTGGGCGTGGGGCGACCCTTGGCACCGGGCCTCTCGGCTGCCGCAGTGGTCTGCGGGACCGGCTCCGAGGTGGTGGACGGGGAGTCGGACTTGCTGCGACGGAACAACGCGGGGGCCTTCGGACGAAGCGGCGGGTGAACGCGCAAAGCCTACCTTCTCCGGGCAGGTCGACTCTTGTCTCGCCCCGCTTGGGGTTTGGTCATAGGGTGAGTTGCACAGCACACGACCAGCACACAAGGGAGGGGCCCGCCCCGATGAGTCTCATGAAGCGCATCAGCCTGATCTTCCACTCGAAGGCGAACTCGGCGCTGGACCGGGCGGAGGACCCCCGACAGACGCTCGACTACAGCTACCAGCGCCAGCTCGAGCTGCTCTCCAAGGTGCGCCGCGGCGTGGCTGACGTGGCCACGAGCCGCAAGCGCGTGGAGCTCCAGGTCAACCAGCTCGAGCAGCAGGCCAACAAGCTGACCGCGCAGGCCCAGAAGGCCATCGAGATGGGTCGTGAGGACCTTGCTCGCGAGGCCCTCACCCGCAAGTCCGGGCTCGCGACCCAGATCAACGACCTCAAGACCCAGCACGCCAACCTCCAGGGCGAGGAGGAGAAGCTCACCCTCGCGCAGCAGCGGCTGCAGGCCAAGGTCGAGTCGTTCCGCACCCGCAAGGAGACCATCAAGGCCACCTACACCGCGGCGGAGGCGCAGACCCGCATCGGCGAGGCGATGTCGGGCATCGGCGAGGAGATGGGCGACGTCGGCCTGGCCATCCAGCGGGCCGAGGACAAGACTGCCCAGCTGCAGGCCCGGGCCGGCGCCATCGACGAGCTGATCAGCTCCGGCGCCCTCGACGACGTCTCGCAGGTCGGCGGTAGCGACGACATCAGCCGCGAGCTGGACGCGATGAGCTCGCAGTCCGACGTGGAGACCGAGCTGGCCCGCCTCAAGGCGGGCAAGAGCCCCGAGGCGATCGAGTCCGGCGACATCCTGGGCCAGGAGCCGCGCCGCACCACCACGGAGGGACAGGCCTGATGATCGTTCGCATCCTCGGTGAGGGGCAGTACGACGTGGCGGACGAGCACCTGGAGCAGCTCAACCAGCTCGACTCCGCCCTGGAGACCGCCGTAGAGGCGCTCGACGAGGTCGCCTTCGCCCAGACGCTCCAGGCGCTGCTGGCCGGTGTGCGGGAGGTCGGCGTCCTGCACCCGGCTGACAGCCTTGACGAGTCAGACCTGATCCTGCCCATGGATGACGCGACGCTGGACGAGGTCAAGGGCATGCTCAGCGACGACGGACTCATCCCAGGCTGACATGGCCCACTCGCGCTTCATCAAGGACAACGGGCTGGTCGCTCGCATGGGCCTGGTCATGTTCCTGCTGGGCGCGCTGCTGGTGGGCCTCGTGGTCGTGCTGATCTACCTGTTCCCGAACTTCGCGGTGCTCATCGCTCTCGGCGGCATCGGCATCGCGTTCTACCAGTGGTGGAGCTCGGACAAGGTGGCGATGCGCGCCATGAGGGCCCGCGAGGTCACCCCGGAGCAGGCGCCCGAGCTGCACGGGATGATCGACCGACTGTGCGCCATGGCGGACATGCCCAAGCCTCGGGTCGGGATCGCCGACCTGGACATCCCGAACGCCTTCGCCACGGGACGCTCACCCCAGCGGTCGGTGGTCTGCGTGACCACCGGGATCCTGGGCAAGCTGAACGCCGAGGAGCTCGAAGGGGTGCTGGCCCACGAGCTCTCCCACGTCGCGCACCGTGACGTGCTGGTCATGACCGTCGCCTCGTCGGCCGGCATCGTGGCGGGCATGATGACCAGGGGCGCCCAGTTCGGCGGCCTGACCCGCAACCGCAACAACGGGGGAGCGGCCGCTGGCTTCGCCATCGCCCTGGTCGTCAGCCTGGTCGTCTACGCGGTCAGCTTCCTGCTGATGAGGCTGCTCTCGCGCTATCGCGAGATGGCGGCGGACCGCGCGGGGGCCTACCTGACCATGAAGCCGGCGGCGCTCGCCTCGGCGCTGCAGAAGATCACCGGGGAGATGTCGGCGATCCCGCAGCGCGACCTCCGGGGCGCCCAGGCGATGAACGCCTTCTTCATCGCCCCCGCCGTCAGCGGTGCCTCCCTCAAGACTCTCACCGCGACCCACCCGTCGTTGGAGCAGCGTCTCGAGCAGCTCGCCCGGATCCAGGCCGAGCTCGGCCGCCCGATGGGCTGAGCCGTGGGACTGTGGGATGCGGTGCTGGGCCGGACCAGACCGAAGGCCCCGGACCTCGACGCGCTGTTCCTGGTGCCCAGCGCCTCCATGACGCTCCAGACAGCCGCCGGGTTCGAGCCCACCGGCACCGGATCGGTGTGCTACCGCGCCACCGCGGGGGCAGCCTTCGCCCAGACTCAGCGCGAGGTCGTCGAGCTGCTGGAGGCCGACCCCCAGGCCCCGGCGGTCCGCACCACCCAGGACTCCTACGGCTACACCTGGCTGGTCGTGGACGGCCAGCCGGACGACCTGGCAGGGCTGTGCACCGGACTGCACGCGGTCAACTCCAGCCTGGAGGCCCAGGGCTTCGGCGGCGGCTTGCTGTGCACCATGGTGCCGTTCGCGGACGCCACGGGCCGAAGCGTCGGGCTGGTCTACCTCTACAAGCAGGGCACGTTCTACCCCTTCGCCCCCGTGCCGGGTGAGCACCGCCGGGACAACCTCCTCGAGATCCAGCTGCGCGACCAGCTCGCGGGCGAGCTGCCGATGGAGAAAGACCTCCAGAGGTGGCTCGCCGTGTGGGATGCTCCGGGACTGTGACCAGCCCCACCGATGCCCGGCTCCATGACCTCGAGACCGCCGGCGCCCTGACCCCGGCGCCACGACCTCGGCTCGACGCGCTCACCGGCCTGGCGGCCCGTCTCGCGGGCGTGCGAGCCGTCGCCGTCGACGTCGCCTCGGCCCAGGGCTGGGCCACCCTGTCCGGGCCGCCCCAGGACCAGCGGCCCGGCATGCACGTGGTCGCGGAGCTTCCGCTGGTCTCGGACGGTGCGCAGCTGGGGGTCCTCCGCGTGCTCGACGCGGCGCCCCGAGAGATCGACGAGGGCGTGGTCCACGACCTCTCCGTGCTGGCCGACGGCGTGGTGGGCGCCCTGGAGTCCGAGGCGCTCGCCCACCAGGCCTTCGAGGCACGGGAGGCGGCGGCACGGTCGCAGGAGCAGCTCACGCAGGTGCTGGGCAAGGTCGCCCACGACCTCAACAACCCGCTGGCGGCCGTGGCGATGTCGCTGGAGATCGCCCGCGACCAGGTGGACGAGGGCTCCCAGGCACTCCTGGCCTCGCTGCTGGACCGCGCCGGCAGCAGCGCGCTGCGGATGAAGCGGATGACCGCAGACCTGCTCTCCTACGCCCAGGAGCCGGTGGCAGGGGTGACCGACCTCCAAGCTGAGGTGGAGCGGACGCTCGGTGATCTCGAGGACGTGCTGGCCGGTCAGGTGCGGGTCTCGGGAACCCTGCCGACGGTCGTGGGAGACCCCGGGGGCCTCCGGGTGGTGCTGGTGTCCCTGATCGAGAACGCTCGCAAGTTCACCCACGACGGCGTCGAGCCCGAGGTGGAGATCTCGGCCGAGGACCTGGGCGGCCAGTGGCGGATCAGCGTCCTCGACAACGCTCGTGGCATCCCGGCCGATGAGTGCGAGCGGATCTTCGACCCGATGGTGCGCCTGGACAAGAAGGTCCCCGGGCTCGGGCTGGGCCTCTCCACCGCCCTGCGCATCGTGACGGCGGCAGGGGGCCGGATGGGGGCAGCGCCGCGTCCCGGCGGAGGCAGCGAGGTCTGGTTCACCTTGCCAGCAGCCGGGCGACCCGCGGGGACCGTGATCGTCGCGGACTAGGATCCAGGTATGACGACGATCGACCTCCCCCTCCTTCCGCTGGGCAAGGGGCGCGACCTCGGAGCTGAGCGCGGGGTCGAGTGCCCCGGCGACCTGCCGGCGGCCTCGGACCCGGACCTGGTGGCCCGCGCGGCCGCAGCCAAGGCGGCTCTGGGGGACCGGGTCTTCGTGCTGGGCCACCACTACCAGCGCGACGAGGTGATCGCGTTCGCTGACGTCACCGGCGACAGCTTCAAGCTGGCCCGGGACGCGGCCGCCCGACCCGCAGCCGAGTTCATCGTCTTCTGCGGCGTCCACTTCATGGCCGAGTCCGCCGACATCCTCACCTCCGACTCCCAGAAGGTGATCCTCCCCGACCTCGCCGCCGGCTGCTCCATGGCGGACATGGCGCGGCTCGCCCAGGTCGAGGATGCCTGGGACGCGATGGCCGACGCCGGCATCCAGGACAGCGTCGTGCCGGTGACCTACATGAACTCCTCCGCCGACATCAAGGCGTTCTGCGGACGCAACGGCGGGGTCGTGTGCACCTCCTCCAACGCCGACGTCGCGCTCGAGTGGGCGTTCGACCAGCGGCCAGATGCTCCCGGCAGCGCCAAGGTGCTGTTCCTCCCCGATCAGCACCTGGGTCGCAACACCGCCGTGCTGAAGATGGGGTTCTCGCTGGGGGACTGCGTGGTGTGGGACCCGCTCCTGCCGGGCGGAGGGCTCACGCCGGACCAGCTGCGCGACGCGCGCGTCATCCTGTGGCGTGGTCACTGCTCGGTGCACGGGCGGTTCACCGAGGAGGTCGTCGACGAGCTGCGCGCCAAGCACCCCGGCATCAACGTGCTGGTGCACCCGGAGTGCCGCCACGAGGTCGTGCTGAAGGCCGACCTGGTGGGCTCCACCGAGTTCATCATCAAGACCATCGAGGCGGCGGCGCCCGGCTCCACCTGGGCCATCGGCACGGAGCTGAACCTGGTCAAGCGCCTTGCCGACGCCCACCCGGACAAGAACATCGTCTTCCTCGATCGCAACGTGTGCTTCTGCTCCACGATGAACCGGATCGACCTGCCCCACCTGGTCTGGGCGCTGGAGTCACTGGTGGCCGGCGACGTCGTCAACCAGATCGACGTCGACGACGAGACCGAGGAGTGGGCTCGCGTCGCGCTGCAGCGGATGCTGGATCTGCCGGGGAGATCGCACCGCGACTGAGGGGGCCGAGCCAGCAGGGTGCCGGGGCGGGCCGGCTCTCAGTCGCAGTTGTCGCAGATCCCCGTCGAGGGCAGCACCATGAAGCACCTGGGGCAGACCGGCGCGGCCACCGGCTCGGGCTTGCGGGCGGCGGGGCGGGCCGGCGACGTCTTCGCGGCGCGCGGCGACGAGCTGGTCCGGCTGGCGCGAGCGGTCGCCGGCCGCTGGGGCGGGAGAGCCGGCTGGCCCCCATCGGGCGGCAGCTCGGCCCCGTGGGTGCGATAGCACTCGAGCCGCTCCTGGGCCGCGTGCTGCTCCACGTCGGTGACCACGTCGCCCCGGACGGCGGCGACCGTGTCGGCGTACCAGTCGCTCATCCGGCCGTCGGGCCCGACGCACAGCGACCCGAGCAGCGGCTCGCGTCGACGCACGCAGTCCTTGGCGACGCGGTAGAGCACGTCGCCGACCCACTGGCTCGCCGGCTGGCGGTTCCTGATCCGGGTCCGCTGCTGCACGGCTTCGCCGAGCTCGGCGACGCCGATCACCGCGTGGTACTCCCGAGCCACGTCTGCGAGCACGTGCCGGGCAGCGAGCGCCCAGGTCTCGCGGACGGTCTCTGTGTCGAGCGTGCGGGCCTCGATCCAGGGAACGTCGTTCACCCCACGAATCTAACGTGCGCCCGGCGGGGCGCAGGCAGTGGCCTCGTCCCGCTCAGAGCAGGGCGCCGTGGTGCAGGTACGGCGTCGGGGGCTTCAGGCCTCGAAGGCCGAGGTAGCCCCGGGTGCTCAGGGACAGCCCGGCCGCCATGCCCACGTCCACCGCCCACTGGTTGGCGGCGGTGACGTGCGAGAGGGTCGTCTCCGGCGTCGGGCAGGACAGGAAGGTGTGCCAGAGCAGCCTGGTGGCGGTACGGCGGCTGGAGGCGGCGAGCACGGCCACCTGCCCCGCCTCGTCGGTGTAGACGTAGCCCCGCCCGCTGCTGCGGTCGAGCACCTGGAGGTGGTGGGTCTCGCGCAGGAACTCGTGATCGCGTCCGTGCGCGGCGCCCCGTGCGGACCGGTCCAGGGAGTCCATCCACTCCTGGTCTCCAGAGGTGCCGCCTCGCACGTGGCTGATCTCCGGGGCCTGGCTGAGGTCGAGGGATCCGCTGAGCGTCATCTGGGGATGCAGGTCGAAGCCGGCCGCCTTGTAGCGTCGCGCGGCGCGCGGATCCACCGAGGCTGAGAGCATCCCCCTGAGGCACCCGCGGGAGTGCGTCAGCGCAGCCTCCAGCAGGGCCTTGCCGATGCCTCGTCCCTGGCGGTCGCTGGCCACGGCGTAGGAGGCCAGGAACCACGTGCTCTCGCGTCGGAAGGACGTCGCGAACCCGGCCATCGCGTGGTTCTCCTCCGCGACCCAGCAGCCGGCCGGGTCGTCCTCGACGAACCGCAGGGTGCGCTGCACCCAGAGACGGGCACGCTGCGGCGAGCGCAGCCGGGGGGCGGGGGAGTCCAACGTGGCCAGCGAGCCCTCCAGCTCGACCAGGGTGTGGGCGAAGAGACGCTCCGCCACGGGCACGTCGTCGGGGCGCATCGGTCGCACCACGACGTCCAACGGTGGGGTCGTGCGGGGGAGGCCCATGGGCACGCATCGTATGGGTGCTGGGACGTGGAGGGGGCAGGATGTGCCCATGCGAGTGCTGATCGCCCCTGACAAGTTCGCCGGAACCCTGACCGCGGTGCAGGCGGCCGAGGCGATCGCCGCGGGCTGGGCGCGGCACGCGCCGGGTGACGAGCTGGACCTGGCGCCGATGGCCGACGGAGGTCCGGGGTTCGTGGACGTCCTTCACGCCTCCCTCGGCGGCGAGCTGCTGGCAGCCTCGGTCTCGGGGCCCTTCGGCGAGCAGGTCCCGGCCTCGATCCTGCTCGTCGACGGTGTCGCCCACCTCGAGTCGGCGCAGGCGTGCGGGCTGCACCTGGTCGGCGGCGGGGATCCCGAGGTGGCCTCGACCCTCGGGGTCGGTGAGCTGGTGGTCGCGGCGCTCGAGGCCGGGGCGCGCCGGATCGTGGTGGGCCTGGGCGGGTCGGGCACGACGGACGGCGGGGCGGGGCTCCTCGCGGCGCTGGGCGCCACCGCGGATCGACCGCTGGACCAGGGACCCCGAGGTCTGACCGGCATCACCCGAGTCGACCTGAGCCGGCCCCGGGAGGCGCTGGATGGGGTGGAGCTGGTGCTGGCCAGCGACGTGGACAACCCGCTCACCGGGCTGTTCGGGGCGGTCAAGACCTACGGGCCCCAGAAGGGCGTCGCCGAGGACCGGATGCCGGCCCTGGACGCGGCCCTGGAGCGGTACGCCGAGGTGTGCGACCGGCGGCTCTCGCTGGAGCCCGGAGCCGGTGCCGCGGGAGGGCTCGGCTACGCCCTGCTGCTGCTGGGCGGCAGCCGCGAGCCGGGCATCTCGTTGGTCGCCCGGGCGGTCGACCTCCCAGGACGCGCCCGGCGCGCGGACCTGGTGCTGACGGGCGAGGGCGCCTTCGACTTCTCCAGCAGGGCCGGGAAGGTGCCCTACGGGGTGGCCGAGATCGCCGCGCAGGCGCTGCGCCCGTGTGTGGCACTGGCGGGTCAGGTGCTCGTCGGGGCCCGGGAGATGCGCGCGCTCGGGATCGAGTCGGCGTACTCGGTCGTCGACCTGATCGGGGAGGACAGGGCGTTCGGCGCTCCGGGCGAGGCCCTCGCGGAGCTGGCCGAGCGCGTGGCCCGCACCTGGTCGTCCTGAGCTGGCGGCCCTGTGGAATAACCGGGTCTGTGAGAGCATTGGGGTCGGTAACAACCGCGACCTATCCCCACGGGAGATCACATGACCGAGCAGGTCGAGACCACCGAAGAGCGACGCACCGACCAGATCAACCTGAGCCCCGTTGCCGCCGCCAAGGTCAAGAGTCTCCTCGAGCAGGAGGGTCGCACGGACCTGGCGCTGCGGATCTCGGTGCAGCCCGGCGGCTGCTCCGGTCTGAGGTACCAGCTCTTCTTCGACGAGCGCACCCTGGACGGCGACGTGACCACCGACTTCGATGACGTCACCGTCGTCGTCGACCGGATGAGCGTGCCCTACCTCAACGGCGCGATGATCGACTTCGTCGACTCCATCGAGAAGCAGGGCTTCACGATCGACAACCCCAACGCGACCGGCTCCTGCGCGTGCGGCGACTCGTTCCACTGAGTCGGCGTTCCACCGAGTCACCCGTGACGTGACAGAAGCCCCCGCCGAGCAGGCGGGGGCTTCTTCATGTCCGGCGTACGGACACGGGGTCAGTCCAGGTGCAGGTGCATCGCGTTGGCGATCCGGGCCGCTGCCGCGCTGACCTGGATCTCCCTCTTGGGCACCTCGCGGGGATAGTCCGCGAAGTGGATGCTCGGTGCCGGCCGGACTGCTGCCCTGGCCACTCCTTCCAGGCGGAGGGAGGACACCACCCGGCGCGCGTCGGCACTCATCTCGGTGGGTGTCGAGAGCTCGTCGTAGGGAAGGTGTGAACCTGGTCTGGAAGCGGTCATGGCCCGACGCTAAGGGTTACCGATTGGTACTTGTACCCGAACTCGCTAGTAGTGTGCCCAGACATGTCGCTGCTCATCGCGGGATCCGTCGCCACTGACCACCTGATGTCCTTCCGGGGGCACTTCTCCGACTCCTTGGTGGTGGACCAGCTCGACAAGCTGTCGGTCTCCTTCCTGGTCGATGACCTGGAGGTGCGGCGCGGGGGAGTCGCGGCCAACATCTGCTTCGGGCTGGGGAACCTGGGGTTGACCCCGGTGCTGGTCGGCGCGGTGGGTGAGGACTTCGCCGAGTACCGCGCCTGGCTGGAGCGGCACCGGGTGGACTGTGACTCCGTCCGGGTGTCCCAGACCCGCCACACCGCCCGCTTCGTGTGCACCAACGACAGCTCGATGGCGCAGATCGCCTCGTTCTACCCCGGCGCGATGAGCGAGTCCCGGGAGATCGAGCTCAAGCCGATCGTGGACCGGGTGGGGGAGCCGGACTACGTGCTGGTCGGGCCGGACGACCCCGACGGGATGCTGCGCCACACCGACGAGTGCCGGCAGCGCGGCTACCGTTTCGTCGCCGACCCCTCCCAGCAGCTGGCCTTCGGGGACGGCGTCCTGATCCGGCAGCTGATCGAGGGCGCGCACATCCTGTTCTCCAACGAGTACGAGGCCTCGCTCATCATGCAGAAGACGGGGTGGAGCGAGGCGGAGGTGCTGTCCCGGGTCGGGACCTGGATCGTGACCCTGGGTGCCCGCGGGGTGCGCGTGCAGGCCGAAGGCGTCGAGACCATCACCGTCAGCGCCGTGCCGGACGTGGTGCCGCTCGAGCCGACCGGTGTCGGCGACGCGTTCCGTGCCGGGTTCCTCGCCGCCCTCACCTGGGGGCTGGGCCACGAGCGGGCCGCGCAGCTGGGCTGCCTGCTCGCCGTGCACGTGGTGGAGCGGGTCGGCACCCAGGAGTACGTCCTGTCCGGCGAGGCCTTCCTGGCACGCTGCGAGAAGGCCTACGGCGTCGAGGCCGCCGCGGACATCGCCCCGCACCTGCGCACCCTGCATCCCTGAGGGCACCCCGGGCGTACCAGCCTCAACCGGTACGTCGCACCAGGTAGCGCGGCACCTGCTGGTCGGTGAGGTCGCTGCCCAGGTACTCCTGGCCCCGCATCCGGCACCAGGCGGGTACGTCGACCCGTGCCGCGGGGTCGCGCGCCACCACGGCCACCACCTGACCGACCCGCACCTGGTCCAGGTGGCGAGCCAGCTCGATCACGGGCATCGGGCAGAGCAGGTCGCGGCAGTCGAGCTCCAGGTCCGGGGAGACGGTCACAGTCCCACCTCGGTCCGCAGTCGCTCCAGCACCCCGGGGAGCGCCGAGAGCAGGGACCCCACGGCCCGGCTGTCCGCGGAGCGGCCCAGCGAGAGCCGCACGTTGCCATGGGTCAGCGCACCCATGGCCGCCAGCACGTGGGAGGGGGCCAGCGTGGAGGCCGTGCACGCCGACCCGCTGGCCACCCCGAAGCCGAGACGGTCCAGCTCGGTCACCAGCCTCTCGCCCCCGACGTAGAGGCAGGAGAAGGTCACCAGGTGGGGGAGTCGCTGCGACGGCTCACCGACCACCTCGACGTCCGGCAGGGCCGCCACGGCCGACCGCACCCGCTCGACGAGTGCGGACTGCCGCGCTCCCAGCGCCTGCTGCTCCGAGACCATGGCCTGCAGCGCGGCAGCCGCGGCCAGCGCGGCCGGGATGTTCTCGAAGCCGCTGGACCGCGGGTCCACCCGGTCGTCCTCGGGGAACGGGTTGCGCCAGCGCGCCCCCTTGCGCACCAGCAGCAGACCCACTCCCGCCGGGCCACCCCACTTGTGGGCCGAGGCCGCCGCCGCGGCCCAGCCGTCGGGCAGCGGCAGTCGGCCGACGCTGGCGCAGGCGTCCACGAAGAGCGGCACCTCCCCGAGCTCCTCGGCGATCTCGGGCACTGCGTGCACGGTGCCGACCTCGTGGTTGGCGTGCTGGACCGCGGCCACGGCCACGGGGACGGCCGATGCCGCCAGCGCGGTGCGCACCGCACCACGGGTCACCAGCCCGGTGGCGGTAACGGGGACCTCCGCGGTCGGGGCGCCCGCCCAGCGCAGGGCGTGGTGCACGGCCGAGTGCTCGACCGCGGAGTGCAGCACCATCGACCCGTGGCGGGCCCGGGCGCGGTGCAGGCCGAGCAGCCCCCGATGCACGGCCTCGGTGCCGGAGGAGGTGAACGTGACCTCGTCAGGACGCACCTGCAGGGACTGGGCGACGACCTCGCGGGCGTTGTCCAGGAGCAGTCGAGCGCGTCGCCCGTCGTGGTGCAACCGGCGGGGGTCGGCGTACCCCTGGTCGAGCGCCGCCAGCAGGACGTCACGGGCGGCCGGGTGCAGGGGCTCCGAGGACGCGGCGTCCAGCCCGGTACGCGCTTCGGCACTCACGGCTCAGAACTTAGCCCAGACCCGGGCGGGCGGAACCGGCATGACCCACCACGTGACCGGCGGCCCGCTGCCAGTAGTGTGGGGCTCATACGTGAATGCCCTAGAGAGAGGCTCGTCCGTGGGTCTGAACATCCCCTCACGCGCGGCTGCACCCGGCAAGCGGGTCGCGACGGCCGTGCTGCTGGGTATCGCCCTGCTCATGCTGGGCGCCTGCTCCGCTGAGGAACAGCAAGAGTGGAAGAACCTGGCGATGCCGTCCCCTGTGACCGAGCAGGGGCCGCACATCTTCGATCTCTGGAGGTGGGCATGGGTGGCTGCGCTGGCTACCGGCGTCATCGTCTGGGGTCTGATCTTCTTCGTGATCTGGCGGTTCCGCCGTCGGCACCAGGACGACGTCCCCGTGCAGACGCGCTACAACCTGCCGCTGGAGATCTTCTACACGATCGCCCCGATCATGATGGTGGTCGTCTTCTTCTACTGGACCGTCAACGTCCAGAACGAGGTCACCGAGGTCAAGAGCGATCCCGACGTGGTGATCGACGTCGTGGGCCAGCAGTGGTCCTGGACGTTCAACTACACCGAGGAGGGTGAGGACGGCAGGACGCCGTACACGATCGGCACGGTCGGTGAGCGCCCGCTGATGGTGCTCCCCGTCGACCAGACGGTGCAGTTCAACCTGCACTCGCCCGACGTGAACCACTCGTTCGGCGTCCCGGCCTTCCTCATGAAGCTCGACGTCATCCCCGGTCGGGTCAACAAGTTCCAGGTCACCCCCTCCGAGCTCGGCACGTACGCCGGCAAGTGCTTCGAGTACTGCGGCGTCTCGCACTCGAGGATGCTGTTCAACGTCAAGATCGTGAGCGAGGCCGACTACCAGGCGCACCTTGCCGAGCTGGCCGCGCGGGACGACGTGGCCGACGAGCCGCTGCTCGGCGGCTCCGACGCATACACCCAGGCCGGGCTCGACAGCGGGCAGGACGACGTGGAAGAGGGCTTCCCGGCTGAGGACGACGACGAAGAAGGAGGCCAGGAGTGACTGCCACCCAGGCTCGACCGGAGATCCAAGCTCCGGCCGGCAAGCAGCACCAGCTCGGCCAGCAGGTCGTTCGCATGCTCACCACCACCGATCACAAGCTGATCGGCAAGATGTACCTCGTCACCTCGTTCGTGTGGTTCATCCTCGGTGGCCTGATGGCCATGGTGATCCGCTCGGAGCTGGCGTTCCCGGGGCAGCAGGTCGTGAACGACGAGCTGTACAACCAGCTGTTCACGATGCACGGCACGATCATGCTGCTGCTGTTCGCGACGCCGCTGTTCTTCGGCTTCGCCAACATGATCATGCCCATCCAGATCGGCGCGCCCGACGTGGCCTTCCCGCGGCTGAACATGTTCAGCTACTGGCTGTTCCTCTTCGGCGGCCTGATCGCAGCCTCGGGGTTCCTGACCCCCTCGGGTGCCGCTGACTTCGGCTGGTTCGCCTACGTCCCGCTCTCGGACTCGGTGCGCTCGCCCGGCGCCGGTGGTGACCTGTGGGTCATGGGTCTCTACCTGGCCGGTCTCGGCACGATCCTCGGTGCGGTCAACTTCATCACCACGATCATCTGCATGCGGGCGCCCGGCATGACCATGTTCCGGATGCCGATCTTCGTCTGGAACACCCTGATCACCAGCATGCTCGTGCTGATGGCGTTCCCGATCCTGGCTGGTGCGCTGCTCTCGCTCGAGGCTGACCGGATGCTCGGCGCCCACGTGTTCGACCCCGCGCACGGGGGGCCGATCCTGTGGCAGCACCTGTTCTGGTTCTTCGGGCACCCTGAGGTCTACATCATCGCGCTGCCGTTCTTCGGGATCGTCTCCGAGGTCATCCCGGTGTTCAGCCGCAAGCCGATCTTCGGCTACGTCGGCCTGGTCGGCGCCACGCTCGCCATCGCGGTCCTGTCGGTCGCCGTCTGGGCGCACCACATGTTCGTCACCGGTGCGGTGGACCTGCCGTTCTTCTCCGGGATGACGTTCTTGATCGCGGTGCCAACCGGAGTGAAGTTCTTCAACTGGATCGGCACGATGTGGGGCGGGTCCGTCTCGTTCGACACCCCGATGCTGTGGACGATCGGCTTCCTGACGACGTTCCTGTTCGGCGGTCTGACCGGGGTCATCCTGGCCAGCCCTCCGCTGGACTTCCACGTCTCGGACTCCTACTTCGTGGTCGCGCACTTCCACTACGTGGTCTTCGGCACCGTGGTGTTCGCGATGTTCGCGGGCTTCTACTTCTGGTGGCCCAAGATGACCGGGCGGATGCTCGACGAGCGCCTGGGCAAGCTGCACTTCTGGCTGACCTTCATCGGTTTCCACACCACGTTCCTGGTCCAGCACTGGCTGGGTGTGGAGGGCATGCCGCGCCGGTACGCCGACTACCTGCCCCAGGACGGCTTCACCACGCTCAACCAGATCTCGACCGTAGGTGCCTTCCTGCTGGCCTCCTCCACGCTGCCGTTCCTCTACAACGTCTACCAGGCACGCAACTCGCCGCTGGTGAACGTGGACGACCCGTGGGGCTGGGGACGGTCCCTGGAGTGGGCGACCTCGTCGCCCCCGCCGCGGCACAACTTCACCAGCGTTCCCCGGATCCGGTCCGAGTCGCCGGCGTTCGATCTCCACCACCCGGAGATCGCGGCGATGGAGCTGGAGGAGAACGACGCCGAGCGTCAGGGCGGCGTCGCTGACGCCCCCGACGTGGAGGGGCGCAAGGAGATGCTCGAAGAGCGGATCGGCGAGAACATCGCGGACGACAAGGATGGTGACGCTCGATGAAGGCCGAAACTTGGATCTTCGCGATCACGGCAGTCTTCTTCACGCTGGTGGCGCCTGCCTACTGGGTGATCACGCACGACTGGACCGGCACCTCGGCGCTGACCATGACTGCCCTGCTGGCGCTGATGATCTCGTTCTACCTGGGCTTCCACGCCCGTCGGATGGACCCGCGTCCTGAGGACCGCAAGGACGGCGAGATCGCCGACGGTGCCGGCGAGCTGGGCTTCTTCCCGCCCTACTCCTGGTGGCCGCTGTGGTGCGCCCTGCCGCTCGCCCTGGCGATGTACGCGATCGCCCTGGGTGCGTGGTGGCTGCTGATCATCGCTGCCGGGCTCGGCATGATCGCGCTGTGCGGATTCGTCTTCGAGTACTACCGCGGAGAGCACGCGCACTGATCGAGCGCCAGCGCTGCTGGCCTGGATCGTCCCGGATGCCCGGGTCCACGCAGAGATTGCGTGGGCCCGGGCATCCGGCATTTCGGGACGGCCTGAGCGTGGTCTACCCGGGGGCGCGTCAGGACCGACGCTGGGTGCTGCTCGTGCTGGCTGCCGCACCATCGACGTTAAGGTTGCGTCAGCGTTGCGACAGGGTTCCGTGACTCGCTCCCTGGCCCTGTCCCCGCCCGCCACGATGAGTCCATGACTGTACGACTTGCACCTGCGGGCCTCCCACCTGCGCGCGAGGTCAGCGACTTGCTTCGTCTCACCGGATGCGCCCTCGACCGGACCATCCGTATCGCCCTCGACGACGACCGACGGTCAGCCCGCCGACAGGGCCGAGACCCGGCCCGGCGCCGAGCGGTGCGCGCAATTCAGGACTCGATCCGCCATGGGGGCGCGCACCGAGCTGTCGATAGCCTCAACCCGAGGCGGGTGATCGAGCACCTGCAGTTCCTGGAGGAGCTCGTCTTGCTCAATGAGCTCCTGGACTCGTTGGCTGCCCTCGTGGCTCGCGACGGGGTCCGCGGACTGTCTGCTGCTGATCGTTGCGATCTGGAGCTGCTACGGCACGCGGGTGGGCAGCGTCTGCGCTGCCTGGCGGACGGGGCACCCGGCCCGGCGATGGACAAGGACTACCGACAGTGCGGAGAACACCTGTTGACCGCGGTCCAGGACCTCACCATGGGACGGGACCTTTCAGTCGCGGGCGCGGAGGTCCAGCTGCTCTGTTCCGAGGTGGCAGGAGCAGTTCTCGCTGTGAGCCGCCGTGCAGCCCGGACCTGGTGAATCCCTCCGCCGTTGCGCTCTCGCGCGAGCTGGCCCGCCTCCAGCGGGCTGGGCGGGCGCTTCTCACGATGCTCGAGGGCCTACGTGTACCCCTGCAGAACATTCTGACCGTGGACGCGACCCTGGTCGGGCAACGGCAGAACGAGGAGATTCAGCGGGCCACCGAGTCCAGCCTGCGAAGGGGGGTGTGACGGGCCATAGCAACGGATCATTTGACGCGATCTTGCAATTCTTGACGGGCTGCCCCCTACCCGGCTCGTTGCCGCGGGGGCATGTTGAGCGGCATGCAAGATTCTGAGCGCCGCGAGACCGTCGTCGTCCCTGTCCGCGTCGGCCGCGCCGGCGTGCCCTGTCCAATCGTGTGCCGTAGACCTGATGGCGCCCGTACCGGTGTCGCCTTCACCTCGTTGACCTCACTTCGTCGAGTGATGGGCGAAGCACACCCGCACCTCACCATGGGTCTGCCAGCGATGCGAGCGATGCTCGCGGAGATCGGGGTCGAGGCTGTCCAGATCGACCCAGAGTCCTTTGCCTCGGCGACCCATCACTTGCGCTCGGTGTCTTCACCACCAAGCGGTTCTGTCAACCGACAGAGCATCGGGTGTCGACATCGGGGAAGAGCATGCGGCTCTTCCGCCAGGCGGCGACAAAGACGCGTCAAGGTCCGTCAAGGCTCTGTCAAGCACGGCGCTTCCGCCCAGTTCGGTGCCTACCGTGAAGCGGTGACGAACCACAGCACCACCTCTCACCACAGCCGCGAGCCGTGGTGGGCACGGAGGATCGACAAGCGGCCGCGACTGTCGAAGGCGTCACTCCATGCCACGTCGTCCAGCGCCACCGGGGCATACGCTGCACCTGAGCATCGCGCGCTGGACGACGGGCACGCTGCTACCCGCGCAACTCAGTACAGCGACACACTCGCACCAACCGTCTCACTCGCGGACCTCGCCGACGCATGTGGCGCCCGGGCCACGGCATCGGTTGCTCTCGTGCTCCTCTCGCGGGCGGATGAGGAAGCGCGCGGCGCGATCGACCTGGCCTCTGGGCTCGCGTCGACCGTCGTCGCGGTCCACGCGTGCGACCCGGCGAAACGCGCCGAGAACTCGCGGTTTCTCAGCGAGTGGGAGGCGTTGGACCTCAACGTGCGACTGGTGATGATCGCCGCGGATCCAGCACGCGTCGGCGTTGAAGTCGCCGCGCACATCAGGCGGCACTATCTGCGGCGACAAGTGCACGTGCTCATCTGCGCCACTCCGGCTTCGACGACCGGTTTCTCAGCCACTGCGGACGACGCGGCCCGAATTGCCGATCAACTCCAGCAGTCGCTGCACACACTTCAGAACGTCGTCGTGCACGAACCCCCTTGCTCGAACCTCGATCATCCAGCGCACGAGAACCCGCAGAGCCGACAGTGTGGCCCGACGTCGGGGGCGCTGCCCGCCGCAGGCCGGTTCATCCACAAGGGCGACGCGTCAGCTGAGGCGGGAATCCAGCTCGCGGTCATGTGTGTGACGGTGATCGTCGCCACCATGCTCTGCGCTGTGTTGGGCCTGTCCCAGCTGATGACCACGCTGGTGGTCGCCGCTGCGTCAGTAGTGTCAGCGCAGGGCGTCCCGCTGTGGTGGCGCCTGGCTGGTGCGCTGGTCGGCTGGGCGACGGTGACTGGATTTGTCGTGAACGATTTCGGGCGGCTCACCTTCGCGGTTCAAGACCTTCAGCGGCTGGCGCTGCTGGTGCTCCTCACCATGACGCTGGCACCTGCGCTGAAGCAGCTCAGGCGCACTAGGTAGCCACACGTCGTCCCAAGCCCCAAGAGGGAGTAGCTGACCCCGGACGTGGAGGGACGCAAGCAGATGCTCGAGGACCGCCTCGGCTAGGACATCGCGGACGACACGGACGGTGACGCACGATGAAGGCCGAAACTTGGATCTTCGTGTGTCGAACCGCGGACCGCGCGAGCTCTTCACGGGCAGAATGTGGCCGTGAGGAACCTGCCGCTGCTCCTCGACCGCGAAGCGTCACCGAGGCTGCGCGCGGCTGTAGCAGCAGTGGTTCCCCTGGTGCTGTTGGTGGTCTCGGCGCTCTGGGCCTTGGCCGCCGTCCGTGCCTACGTGCCCGACGGCCTCGGCTACGACGCCCACGCCTACTGGCAGGCCGCACGCCTGGAGAACCCGTACGGTGGGCACCCGGGGAGAGGGATGCCTACCTCTACTCGCCGTTCTTCCTGCAGCTCATCGCCCCCATCGCAGCGCTGCCCTGGGGCGGGTTCCTGATCCTGTGGATGGGCCTGGAGATCGCGTGCCTGGTGTGGCTCACCTGGCCGCTGGCGCTGCGCTGGCGGGTTTCGGTGCTGCTGTTGTGCGCACCGGAGATCCTGTTCGGCAACATCTACGGTCTGCTCGGGGTCATGGTCTGCCTGGGCTTCCGCCGCCCGGGCTTCTGGGCCTTCGCCTTCCTGACCAAGATCACCATCGGTCTCGTCGGCCTGGTGTGGTTCCTGGCGCGTCGAGAGTGGGTCTCCGTCGGACAGGTCCTCGGTTGGACGGCACTCGTGGCCGGCGTGTCGGCCCTCGTCCAGCCTGAGCTCTGGGTCCACTGGTTCGAGTTCCTCCAGGGCAATGCGGACTCACGAAGCCAGGTCTCGCGCGTCCTGCGCCTGAGCCTCGGCCTGTTGGTGGTCTACACGGGGGGCCGGCGGGACAAGAGGTGGGTGCTGCCCATCGGCCTGCTCCTGGCCACGCCCCACTTCGAGTTCAAGAACAAGGACGCAGCGGTCCTCGCCGCGACCCCCCGGCTCACCAGGCGTGCCAGCGCTGCCGTCCCCGACGGGGGGAGCGAGTCGCGTGGTCACATCGACACCTCCCACCTCTGAACGGCGCCCTTCGCAGGCGCTGGCCTGGGGCGTGGTGGTGGGCGCCTGGGCCATGGCCGGCATGCTCGCCTGAACGTGGCGATGGCACTGGTCAGCAACGGTGCCGTCGGCATGGATGCCCCACGCCTACTGGTCCGCGGCTCGGGCGGACAACCCCCGACGACGCGCCGCCCGGGGCCGGCGACGCCTACCTGTACTCGCCACTGTTCCTGCTGGCCATCGGACCCGTGGCATGGCTCCCATGGCCCGTGTTCCTGGCGACCTGGATCGGGCTGGTCGGCGTCCTCTGGTTCGCCGTACGTCGGGAGTGGGTCTCCTTGTGAACGCTGGTGCTGTGGACCGGAGGGTTGGCGGGGGGTCTCTGCCCTGGTCCAACCGGACCTTCCGCGGCCGCCGCCAGCTCGGGCGGCTGACCATGTGGCACGCAAAAGCCCGACCACCAATCAGGTGGTCGGGCTTTTGGGCGATGCAGGACCGGTCAGTGGGAGCGGAGCTCCTCACCGTCGACCGGGTGCTTTCCGTCGAACTGGTGTCCGTCGGCTGAGTGGTCGAGCCCCGACTGCAGCTCGTGCTCGTTCTCGCTGTGGTGGTGACCTGCCTCGAGCTCCGCCCGGGTGGGCTTCTGCACGTTGTGGCTGAACCACCAGCGGGAGAGCCGGGCGCGCAGCCTGCTCGACCTGGTGCCAGCGGCGGGGACACCGTTCTCGTCCACGTCAGCCTCGGGGGTGTAGACCTCGTCCCGGTCACGCGCGGTGAGGGTGTAGGCCTCGTCCGCGCTGATGGGGAGGTGACGCTCGCTGTAGGCGCCCTCCGGGGACCGCATGATGATGCCGGTCTCGTAGCCGTGCAGGATCTTCTCGTTGTCGTGACGCTGCAACGAGATGCACCAGCGACGGGCGATCCAGAACGCGATCACCGGCCCGACGAATACAGCCACCCGCATGAAGTAGGTGATCTGGTTGATGCTGAGGTCGAGCTTGATGGCGATCAGGTCGTTGCCGCCGGCTGCCCACATCAGACCGTAGAAGGTCATCAGGGCGACCATCAGCGCGGTGCGCGTGGGAGCGTTGCGCGGACGCTGCAGCAGGTGGTGCTCCCGCTTGTCGCCGGTGATCCAGGCTTCCAGGAACGGCAGGGCCAGGACCACGCCGAAGAGGAGCAGCGGCAGCACCAGGATGGGCAGGAACACGCTCCAGGCGAGCGTGAAGCCCCCGATGTGGGACTCCAGGCCCGGCATGATGCGCAGCGCCCCGTCCGGCCAGCCCATGTACCAGTCCGGCTGGGACCCGGCGGTGACCTTGGACGGGTCGTACGGCCCGTACTTCCAGACCGGGTTGATCGTCATCAGGCCACCCATCAGGGCGATGACACCGAAGACGATGAAGAAGAACCCGCCGGCCTTGGCGGCGTACACCGGGAGCATCGGGTAGCCGACGACGTTCTCCTCGGTGCGTCCGGGGCCGGGCCACTGCGTGTGCTTGTGGTACACGAGCAGCATCATGTGGGCGGCGATCAGGGCCAGGAGCAGCCCCGGGATCAGCAGCACGTGGATGATGTAGAGCCGCGGGATGATGGAGTCCCCGGGGAACTCGCCGCCGAAGAGGAAGAACGACATGTAGGTGCCGATGACCGGCGCGGACTTCATGAATCCGTCCGCCGCCCTCACGCCGGTGCCCGACAGCAGGTCGTCGGGGAGGGAGTAGCCGGTGAAGCCCTCGAGCGTGCCCAGCAGGAGCAGCAGCATGCCGATGACCCAGTTGAGCTCACGCGGCTTGCGGAACGCACCGGTGAAGTAGACGCGCATCAGGTGGATCATCATCGAGCCGATGAAGATCATCGCGGCCCAGTGGTGCATCTGCCGCATGAGCAGTCCACCGCGCACGTCGAACGAGATGTCCAGCGTGGAGGCCATGGCCTCGGACATGTAGATGCCGCGGAGCTGGTCGTAGGAGCCCTGGTACTGGATCTCGGACATGCTCGGGGTGAACCAGAGGGTCAGGAAGACCCCCGTGAGCAGCAGCACCACGAAGCTCCACAGGGCGATCTCGCCCAGCATGAAGGACCAGTGGTCGGGGAAGACCTTGCGAAGGTTCTTCTTCATCGCCCCGGCGATGCCGAGACGCTCGTCGGCCCAGGTGGCGACACCGCCCATCTTGGACGGCTTCTGTGCGACGGCGGCAGTGGTGCGGTTGCTCGCGGCCACCTTGCTGGTGTCGATGCTCACGAGTCACGCTCCCAGTAGCTAGCTCCGACAGGTTCAGTGAAGTCGCGCTGGGCGACGAGGTAGCCCTCGCTGTCCACGGCCAGCGGAAGCTGGGGGAGTGGACGGGCAGCAGGACCGAAGATCACGCGGGCGCTGTCAGCCATGTCGAACGTGGACTGGTGGCACGGGCAGAGCAGGTGGTGCGTGGTGCGCTCGTTCAGCGAGATCGGGCAACCCACGTGCGTGCAGATCTTGGAGTAGGCCACGATGCCCTCGACGGACCAGTTCTCGCGACCGCGTCCCGGGATGATGTCGTCGGGCTCCATCCGGAGCATGATCACCGATGCCTTGGACTTTGCGACCTGCAGCTCCACACCCTCGATCACGTGGTGTCCCTGTTCGTCCACCTCGAAGATCGCCGCGGGCTGGCAGTTCACCAGGTCGCCGACCTCCAGGTCGGAGACCTTGATCGGAGTGCCGACCACGTCGCGGACCACGCGCATGCCCTTCTTCCACAGCGTGTGCTCCAGGCCGCCGCCGTTCTCCTCGTCGACTGTCTGCGACGGAGTGGGTCCGAGGTCGCGCAGCAGCACGACCGCGGGCAGCCCCAGGGCGGCGACCGCGCCCAGGAGGGAGTTGCGGACCAGGGGCCGACGTCCGATGCCGGACTCGGCGACCCCGAGGTTGAGGGCGGCCACTGCGGCCTCCCGGTCCTCCTCGGTGGAGGCCGCCGGGTGGCGGTACTCGACGAGCTCCTGGTCGGCCATGAGCTTGCGAGCCCACTGGATGATGCCCACGCCGATCAGCAGCAGGGCGCCACCGAGGGTGACCCCCAGCGCGACCGTGGAGGCACCGAAGCCGAGGAAGGTGTCGAAGTTGTCACCGATCTGCAGCGTGAAGTACGCGACCACGAAGAGGATCGCGCAGACCACCGACAGGCCGAAGAGCGTCGCGACCTGTCGCTCGGCCCGCTTGGCCTTGCGCTCGTCGACGTCGGTGGGACGCCACGTGTGCGGGTGCAGGCCCGGGTCCGCGATGGGGTCCGGCTGGACCTCAGCGGGCAGGTTGTCGTCGTTGTGGCTCACGCTTCCACCTTGTTCTTCTGCGAGCGAGTCGTGTGGGCTGCGATCCAGATCGCGAAGCCCACCAGGCTGCCCAGGCCGACGAGCCAGGCGAACAGGCCCTCGGAGACCGGACCGAGCCCGCCGAGGCCGAAGCCGCCGTATTCGGGAGTGTTCTCGATGGACTTGATGTAGGCGATGACGTCGCGCTTCTCCTCGGGCGAGAGGTTGCCGTTGGAGAAGACGTCCATGGCCTGCGGCCCGGTCAGCATCGCCTCGTAGATGTGCTTCTCGTCCACGCCCTTGAGGGAGGGGGCGTAGCCACCGCGGGGCATGGCTCCGCCGGAGCCGTTGTAGTTGTGGCAGGCGGTGCAGTTGGTCAGGAAGATCTGGCCACCGCGGACGATGGCCTCCTCGCGCTCAGCCTCGCTCAGCCCGTCCAGGCTGTAGTCGGCGGCGTCGGGGATGGCCGGGCCGGGGCCCAGGTCCGCGACGAACGCGGCGAGGGCCTCGGTCTCCTGGTCGTTGTAGACCCTGTCCTTGCGGGGAGCCTGCTGGGCGGGCCGGGCCATCGGCATCCGGCCGGTGCCGACCTGGAAGTCCACGGCGGCAGCACCGACACCCACCAGGGGAGGCCCGAACTGGTAGCCCGTGCGGTTGGTGGCGACGCCCTCGCCGTTCGTGCCGTGGCACGAGGAGCAGCCCACCAGGAAGAGCTCACGACCCTGGTCGATCAACTCCTGGTCGGCCTTGGTCTCTTGGGCGGTCGCGGGCGCGAGCACGGCGTAGACCCCGCCGGTCATCAGCAGCCCTAGGAGCATCACGACGAGTCCCGCGAGCGGTCCTCGACGATGACGCGAGAGCCGTCCGGCTGTTCGATTCAGGAAACGCAATTGACTAAATCCTCTTCAGATCCGGATCCGGGACTTACTGGATGAGGTAGATCGTGGCGAACAGGGCGATCCACACGACGTCGACGAAGTGCCAGTAGTAGGACACGACGATGGCGCTGACCGCCTGCTCGTGGGTGAAGCGTCGGGCGAGGTAGGTGCGCCCGAGGACGAGCAGGAAGGCGAGCAGGCCGCCGGCGACGTGGAGCCCGTGGAAGCCGGTGGTCAGGTAGAACATCGTGCCGTAGGCAGAGTCCTGGATCGTCATCCCCTCGTGGATCAGCTCGGCGTACTCCAGTGCCTGTCCGCCGATGAAGATCGCACCCATGACGTAGGTCAGGATGAACCACTCGCGCAGGCCCCACGCCTTGACGGCGAGGAGGGACCCGGTGCGTCCCACCTGCCCGCGCTCGGCCGCGAACACGCCGAGCTGGCAGGCGAACGAGGAGAGCACGAGGATGAGCGTGTTCCCGGTGGCGAAGGGGACGTTGAGCAGCTCCGTCTCCTGGGCCCACAGGTCCGGGCTCACCGCCCGGATGGTGAAGTAGGCCGCGAACAGTGCCGCGAAGAACATCAGCTCGCTTGCGAGCCAGATGATCGTGCCCACGCTGACCATGCTCGGTCGGTCGTGGTGCCCGTGAAGTCGAGATGCTGGAATCGTCGTTGCTGTCGCCACGAGAGCCATTATGGCTCTAGTCCACCGGGGAAGCACCCCGGGCCCCCCGACAATGAACGTTCCGGCTCGTGGCCCCCGCGTCGGGTGAGGGCCGCAAGGCTCCGGGCTACGGGCGGCATCTACGCTGGGTGCGTGCATCCGGTCCTTCTGCAGAGCGTTCCGCAGCTGCCCGAGTTCACTCTCGGACGCGTCTTCACAGACTGGGGGCTGGACCCGATCCCCTTCGTGCTGACGGTGTGGATCGCCGGCCTCTACCTGTGGGGTGTGCACGCGCTGCGGCGCCGCGGCGACTCCTGGCCGCTGGGTCGGACGCTCGCCTTCGTCGGTCTCGGCATGGGGTCGTTCCTCTTCGCCACGGCCTCGGGACTCGCCCGCTACGACACGACGCTGCTCTCGGCGCACATGGTCCAGCACATGATCCTGTCGATGGTCGTCCCGCTCTCGCTGGCGCTGGGCGCCCCGGTAACCCTGGCCCTGCGCACCCTCCCCGCCTCGCTGCGTCGCGTGCTGCTGGCGGTCCTGCACTCGCGGGTGGCGAAGGTGCTCTCGTTCGCCCCTCTGGCCTTCGCTCTGTACGTGCTCTCGCCCTGGGCGCTGTACTTCACCGACTGGTACGACGCCAGCCTCCGGTCGGCGTACGTGCACGAGATGATGCACATCCACCTGGTGCTGATCGGGGCGCTCTTCTTCTGGCCCCTGATGGGGGTCGACCCGGTCCCTGGACGGGTGTCCTGGCCCTTCAGGCTCCTGCTGACCGTGATGACGCTGCCGTTCCACGCGTTCCTGGGAGTCACGATCATGGGTCAGTCCACCCTGATCGCCGGGGACTGGTACCTGGCGCTACGCGAGGGGCCCATGGGGTCGTGGCTGCCGGACGCGATGGAGGACCAGCACCGCGCTGGCGGGATCCTGTGGGCGACCGGTGACCTGATCGGCCTGGTGTTCTTCGGCGTCCTGTTCGCCCAGTGGGTCCGCTCCTCGATGCGCGAGGCGGTGCGCGAGGACCGAAGGCTGGACCGGATCGAGGCACGCGAACGGGTGGCGCAGCGGGACGGGTAGCATCGCGGACGTGACCGACACGACTGCTTCGAAGCCCGCTCCGCTGAAGGTGCTCGTCTACTCCGACGACATCGACACCCGCCAGCAGGTCATCCTCGCGCTCGGGCGTCGGCCGCACCCCGATCTCCCGGAAGTGGAGTACGTGGAGGTGGCCACCCTGCCCGTCGTGCTGCAGAACATGGACGCGGGCGGCATCGCCCTGGCCATCCTCGACGGCGAGGCAGTGCCCGCGGGAGGGATGGGGATCGCCAAGCAGCTCAAGGACGAGATCTTCGAGTGCCCCCCGGTGATGGTGCTGACCGGTCGTCCGCAGGACGCGTGGCTGGCGACGTGGTCGCGGGCCGAGGCCGCGGTGCCTCACCCCCTCGACCCCATCCAGCTGGCTGAGTCCGCGGTGACGCTGCTCAGGTCGCGCGTGCCTGCCACGGCCTGACGTCGCCGATGAGTTCGACCACCTGGCCCGAGGTCCTCTCCACACTGGTCCAGGGCACGGACCTCAGCTCGGACCAGGCCGGGTGGGTCATGGCTCAGGTGCTCGCCGGTGACGCCAGCCCGGCCCAGATCGCCGGCTTCGCCGTCGCGCTGCGCTCCAAGGGCGAGACGGTGGAGGAGGTGCTCGGTCTCTCCGACGCCATGCTCGCGGCGGGCAACACCCTGAGCGTGCCGGGTCGTCTCCTCGACATCGTGGGTACCGGCGGTGACCGCTCCATGTCGGTGAACATCTCCACCATGGCCGCGATCGTGGCCGCCGGGGCCGGGGCCAGGGTCGTGAAGCACGGCAGCAGGTCGGCCTCGTCGCAGTCCGGCTCCGCCGACGTGCTGGAGGCCCTCGGGATCCGGCTCGATCTGCCCGTGCCGAGGGTGGCCGCGCTCGCCGCGGAGGTGGGCATCACGTTCTGCTTCGCCGCGGCCTTCCACCCCGCGATGCGTCACGCCGCCGTGCCCCGTCGCGAGCTGGGGATCGCGACCACCTTCAACTTCCTCGGCCCGCTGTCGAACCCGGCACGGCCGCACGCCCAGGCGATCGGCTGTGCCGACCTCCGGATGGCACCGGTGATGGCGGAGGTGTTCGCGCGGCGCGGAGTCGACGCGTGGGTCTTCCGCGGCGACGACGGCTTGGACGAGCTGACGGTGACGGGTACGTCGTCGGTGTGGAGCGTCAACGACGGCCAGGTGGAGCAGTGGAGCGTCGGACCCGAGGACGTGGGGCTCGCAGTCAACCCCGTGGAGGCGTTGAGGGGGGGAGACGTGGCCTACAACGCCGAGGTCGTGCGGCGCACCCTCGCCGGTGAGCCGGGCGCGGTGCGGGACGCCGTGCTGCTGAACGCGGGAGCGGCCCTGGCCGTGTACGACGCGACCGGGTCGGAGCGCCTGGACCAGCTGGCCGCGGGCGTGGCGAAGGCCAGCGAGGCGATCGACTCGGGCAGCGCGCAGGCGACCCTGGAGCGCTGGGTCGCCGCCTCAGCCGGCTGAGGTGCCCTTGGAGCTCCAGCACTGGTGCCCAAGTGTCGCCTGCCGCCACAGCCGGGATGGACAGCCCGGTTGGCCGAGTCAGGCCACGGGGAGGGGCCCTAGTCCGCGCTGGTCACTTGACGACCAGCTTGGCGGAGCGAGACTTGGAGCCCTTGATGACAAGGGTTCCGCTGTAGTAGGCCGTAAGCAGGTGCTTGCCCTTCTTGAAGAGGGGTAAGCGGACGGTGATGGTGCCCTTCTGGTTGGGCTTGAGGGTGATCTTCTTGACCTTCTTCCGGCGGTCCTTGACCAGGACCGTGCCCGTCGGACCGGCTATCCCGTCCACGCTCACGGTGATAGACATCGTGACCTTTGCAGTCTTCCTGCCCTGCCTCTTCACCTTTTTGGCCGAGAGCTTCGCGAAGGAGGTGGACTTCATCTTCTCCACCTGCACGGGTGCGGATACGGCACTGCCGTCGGAGTTGCCCTTGAGCACGCCCGTCACCACGACCGACAGCGGTCGCGCCGCGTCGGCGGGGGTCAGCGTGTACGTGGAGCGCGTGGCGTCCGTGATCGTGGCCCCGTCGCGCAGCCACTGGAAGGAGTGGGTGGTCCCCTTGGGCCAGGTCCCGGTCGTGGTCGTAAGGATGCTGCCCACGGTGCGCGCTCCCGTGACCACCGGTGGGGTGGTCGCGACGAGCGCGGCGCCGGCGGCTGCGAGCACAGGTGCCGAGGTGACGGTGGCGCTGGCGTACGAGGGCAAGGACCCTGTCACCTGGACCGTGATCTCCGTCGCGTAGTCCGCCGCCTGGACCAGGTACGACGAGGAGGTGGCGCCGGAGATGCCCTTGCCGTTGCGCAGCCAGCTGTAGCTCATGGTCACGTTGGGCTGGCTCCAGCTCGGAGCGTTGAGGAGCAACTCGGTGCCGACCTTGGCGCCGTCCACAGTCGAGATCCACGGCTGCGTCAGTGCGCGCAGGTCACCGTCCACCGAGAAGGTGCGCTGCCCGGAGGACAGCACGCTGCCGCCTCCGTCGAACGACGTCACCTTCCAGGTGTAGCCACCGGTCGTCAGCGTCTGCGTGCTTGCGTACGCCGTGGCGACGGTCTGGGCGGTGTGGACCGACTTTCCGGTGGAATTGGAGATGATGTCGACCTGGTAGCGCACGGCGTCTTGCACCGGCTCCCAACGGAAGACGGCGCCGTCAGGTGCCAGCGAGCTTCCTTCGCCGGGCGAGAGCAGGCCGGAAGCTCCGGCCTCCACCCGGAAGGTCTGGGGCTGCGACCACGGCCCGGGGTTGCCAGACGCATCGGTGCGGCGGACCCGCCAGACGTAGGCCTGGGCGCTGACCGGGAGTATCGAGTTCCACGCGTAGGCCGCCGTGCGCAGGGTGGGCTGGACGAAGACCTGGTTCGCAGGCGAGTAGGTCGTGTCGGCGTTCTTGTAGACCTCGAGCCTGTATGAGCTGGCGAAGGGTTGTGACTCCCAGCGGAAGGGCACGGTGCCGGAGTGCACCTCGCCGTCAACCGGCGATGTCGTCAGTACCTGCCGGCTGCGCTTCTCGAACGCGCCGTTCGGCGCGGAGGACGTCGTCAACCCGGAGACCTTCGACCAGTTCAGCTCGTTGTCGTTGGCGTCGATGGCAGTCACACGCCAGTACAGAGGGCCCTCGGGGTAGAGCTTGGAGAAGGCCGTGTACGTGCTCTGGTCCACCACGACGTTGTCGATGTGAGGTGCGGTGAAGGTCGCTTCGTCGTCCACCTGGATCCTGTACTGCTTGGCGGCCTGCGGTGACATCTCGTCAAGGTCGCCGTCACTGTCCAGGTCGACGCCGGCGGACTGGTTGGTCTCGAAGTAGTCCTGCCAGTCAAAGGTCACCTCATGGGTGTCGACTTTCTGGGACGGCCCGGGCTGTTCGAGGACGATCTCGGGCGAGAGCTTCTCGAACGCGCTCTTGGCCAGGCTCGTCGCGTTGGACACCGGGTCGGGGCCGCACACGCCGATCGCCTTGCACGGACGGATGTGCCAGTAGTACGGGACTCCCGAGGTGTTGTCCGGGAGAGCCTTGTTGAGGTTGGCATACGTGAAGGCGTAGCGCCGGTTGGAGGTGGCAGGAATCCGGCTTAGCTCGGTCAGGTTGGTGAAGTTGGCGTCCTCGGAGAGGTACACCGCGTAGTACGAGATGTCTGGGACGGCATCCCACTCGAGCACCGGCGTCGCCGGCATGCCCTTGCACCAGGTGTTGTCGCCGAGGGTGTCGCGGCAGCCCCCACCGAGTGCAAGGGTCTTGCCATCGAGCGCGATGCGCTGGTTCTTCACCTCTGCGAAGCCAGCGATCCGCAGCGTGTTCTCCGCCGATCTACCGAGCAAGACACCGTCCGCGTCGAAGGCCTCTACGCTCCAGTCGTACTGCCCCGGTCGCAGGATGCGCTTGCCGGTCTCTGTGAGCGCGGGGAAGTACAGGTCCTTGACCAGGGCCTCGTCGGCTTCCGGGTTCCAGTAGAACGGCGTGCCCGCATCACCCATGTAGACCCGGTAGTGGTCGGCGCCCGGCATGGGCTCCCATCTCAGCTGTGGCGCCCGGGCGGTCGGGGTGTCGGTCACCTTGCCGGTCAAGGCGGCCAACGGAGGAGCCGCGGTGTCCGGGACGTTTCCGGAGACGTTGAACGACTGGTAGGGCGAGAACGCCGAACGTCTTCCGCCTGCCTCCACGGCCACGATGCGCCAACGGTAGGGGTTTCCGCTGGTGGGCAGCGCCGTGCCAATCGGTGTGTAAGAGGTCCCGGCCGTGGCAGCCTTGTGCATGGGGGACGAGCTCCCGGAGGCCAGGATCTCGACCTCGTACTTCTCAGCGGCGACCCCGGGTGTCCAGCGCAGAGTCGGGATGTCGACGGTCTCACCGGCCCGCGGGCTCAGGTTCGTGTAGATCTCCGGGTCCCAGATGAATCGCTGGGTCGGAGAGTAGATGCCCTGAATTTCTCCGTTGTGTGGCGCGTCCATCGGGCGCACCCGCCAGTACGTGAGCATGCCCTCCTGGAAGCTGCAGTTCTCGTCCGGGGAACGCGAGAAGCTGGTGTCACGGAAGACGCCGTTGAACGGCGTGTACGTGTTGCCCGCAACCCGGCAGGAGGTCACAGAGGTGAAGTTTGCGTCGCCACTGAGTTCGAGCTGGTAATAGGTGGCGTGCTGGACCGGGGTCCACTGAAGGTACGGTGCCGCCTCGGTGATCGTCTTCAACGGCAGGTCGAGCGGGTTGTGGCTGAGGTTGTCCGACTCGGCCGGCAGCCCGTCCTGGACCGGGTGAACGGGCCAAGGGCGGTCAGGCCACTCACGCTTGAAGTTGAACTGTGACTCGGTCCAGGGCGTAGGGGTGCCGGCGAGGTCGATGGCCCTCACCCGCCAGTAGTACTGGTCGTTCTTGTAACCTGCGGGCGGCGAGTAGCGGGTGCCCATGATCCCCGTCTTGGTTTCCACCGGGGTGGTGTAGGAGGCGTTGTTCGCGACCTGCACCTCGTAGGACCTTGCCCCGTCCACCGGCTCCCAGTCGAGGACGACGTCCTCAACCGACTGGTCCGGGTTGTCCGCCGGCGAGGTGAGAACCGGCGCCGGGATCGCTTTGATCCGGAACATGTAGGTGGCCGAAGGCAGGGACACCAAGCCGGTACCGCGGGAGGCCTTCACCCGCCAGAACCACTCGCCCTCTCCGAGGGGGTTTGGTACGACGAGCCCCGTCGTCCCGGTCTCATAGTTGGAGGCGCCGACGAACGCTGTGTTGTTGGCGACCTCGATGAGGTACTTCGACGCACCGTCCACCGGGGACCACCGCAGCAGCGGCGGGTCGGCCGGCTGGTTCAGGGTGCTCTTGTCGGCGGGTGAACGTAGAACCGGAACACCGACCTGCGCGTTCTCGAACGTGGCAGTGCTCCAGCCCGAGGCCTCGTTCGAGGCGGAGATCGCCTGCACGCGCCAGTGGTTCAGGCCGGCTCGCAGGACCGACTTGGGAACACTGTTCGTGTTGGTGGTGGTCTCGCTGAACTCGGGTGACCCGAAGGACGAGTCGTCGTCCACCATGACGGCGTACTTAGTTGCACCGGGAATCTTCGACCAGCTCAGCTCCGTGGTGACGGAGTTCGACTGTGCGGTAGACAAGCCTCCCGGGGCGGGAGGGACCGCGGCGAACACCGGTGCCAGCGGGGCCAAGGACGTGGCCAGGACAGTAGCGACCGTGGCGCCGCCCAGGCGAGCACGATTCATCGTGTACGTGATGCGCTGCAGACCCATTCGGTCAGTCCCCCCATGAAATACTGTTGACCGTGTGAGCGTAGGTCGTGCTTACCGCCCTCCGCAGGCGAACGGTGGAGTCTTGACGAAAGCGTGCTCGTTGATCGACTCGGAGGCGGGACCGGGCCCCGCTGCTACGCCGAAGCATCAGCTCCCTGAGCGCTCCAGCCAGTCCGAGGGAGCCACCAGATAGGACATCTTCTTGTCCTTCTCGATGACTCGCCAGCCTTTGTCGTTGGTCAGGGCGTAGGTGAGGGCGCCGTCGGTGTAGAGCAGGGCGTGAGTCACCTCTAGCTCGCGCAGGCTGTCGTCCCAGCCAGGAGCAAGCTCCAGCAGACCGACGTTCCGCTCCAGCTCGTCCTCAGTGAACATATCGCCGTAGCCGTGCATCACCACTTCCAGCTCCGGGTAGCGCCACACGTCGCGACCGCCCTCATTCCACTCGTTCAGCAGACCAGTCTCAGGCGGCAGCGCCCGCAGGAGCCGGTCCTGGGCGTGGGGCATCTCCACGGGCATGTCGCTGGTGAACGGGACCGCTAGGGCGAGGGCGGCGAGCGCCGCGACAAACCCCCCGGTCGCCACGCCCACCTCAAGCCGGCCGGCGCTGGGGCGATGGGGGAGCACGCCCTGCATCCTCCCGGCTAACAGCGGGACGAGTATTGCTGCACCCAGCGGCACCGTCCGGTGGGAGTAGACGAGCCACCCGGCAGCCGTCAGACCTAGCCCCAATTCGATCCACGACACGCCCCCGGCACGCAGTGCCAGCACGAGCCACAGCAGCAGGGTCGAGGCAGTGAGTGCGGGAGCAAGCTCGGTGAAGTCGGTCGGCGCCCACTCGGCGAAGTACTCAGAGATGTTGCCGACCCGGAGCACGGCTCCGTACAGCGCCGGGCCGACGGGCGTCAGCCCTGCCGCGAGCAGTGACAGCACGGGCACCAGCAGCGCCTTGCGACGCGAGGTCCGCCGGGTGCTGGCCTGCGGTGCGCGGTCCAGGGCCAGGCCCAGCAGGCACAGCACCCCCAGCGCCGGCCCCACGGGCCACATGCCGTGGACCATGGCCCACAGCCAGGTCAGGGGGACCAGCCACCAGGGCGCTGCCCCGGTCTCGCGGTAGCGCAGCCAGGCGCCCACCGTCAGCACGACGAACAGGTAGCTGGCGACCTGAGGTCGTGAGGAGAGGAACGGCGCGGTGCTGCCGATGGTCAGCGGCGTGATCAGGGAGGCGACCAGTAGCGAGCTGTGGGCATGCGCGACCAGGAACACGGTGAGGGCGAACGCCAGGATCAGCGCCCCCGAGAGCCAGGCGACACCGGGGAGGCCGAACCACTGCTCGAAGGCGGCATAGCCGATCTGCCCGAGCCACTGCGTGGGGACCCAATCTGCGGTGGAGAAGCGGGACAGCGTCTCGGGGGAGCGGGCCGACCAGCCGTCCAGGAACTCTCGTCCCATGCGGAGGTGGAAGTAGGTGTCGGTGTTGGTGACCGGAGCGGCCACCTGCCGCACGATGGCCAGGAAGGTGCCGAGCACGATCAGCAGAGGGACCGCCGTCAGCACGGGGGATCGTCGTGCGGCCGCGCGCTGGTTGCTCACGGTGCACACTTTTCCATGGTGCGCCGGGTCGCCGAGGCGATTCCGCGACGTTGGGGCGGAATCGCGTCGGGGCCCTCGGAGGTCAGTCCAGGCCCAGGGAGAAGGCGGCCTCGAGGTCGTGCCGCGAGTAGGCGCGGAAGGCGATGTGGGTCTCGGTCTCCAGGACTCCGGGGACCTTGTTGAGCTGGTCGGCGATGACACGGGCGATGTCCTCGTGCCTGCTCACCCGGACCAGGGCGATGAGGTCGATCTGCCCCGTGACGGAGTAGACCTCGCTGATGCCCTCCAGGGCGGCGATCGACTCCGCGACCTCAGGGATACGAGCCACATCGGCCTTGACGAAGACGATGGCAGTGATCATGGTCGGCACACTATCGAGCCGGCTGGTGGATGGGCGAGGGCAGACGATGCTCGTCGAAGGGCACCAGGCTGAGCCGGGACTGGCTGACCGCGTCGTACAGGGCCAAGTGGCGGCCGGCGCCGGCCACGGGACAGACCCAGTGACCCACGACGTCGATCAGCCGGATCCCGGGTGCCTCCAGCCAGCGCAGGACCTTCTCGCTCTCCTCCGCCGTGGCGGCGGGCACCGGGCCCGGGGCGGGGAGCACCGTCTCGGCCGTCGCGCGCAGCTCCGCGACGAACTGGTGGGCATCGGCACCCGCGGGGATCACCCCGGCTGCCGCGAGGCGGCCGAACCGCACCACGTGGACTGACCAGCGGCCGTCGTCCTCACGACGTCCGGCGACCACCTCGGGGCAGCCGCTGAGGGCGGAGAGGCGCTGGGTACGGGCGGCGGCGCGGACGAACGCCGAGAGCCGGTCGCGATGGGCGCCTGCCTCCTCGAACCGCTCCTCCGCCGCCAGCGCCGACATCCGGCGGTTCACGGCGTCCACCACCTCGTCGGGGCGCCGTCGCAGGGCGTCCCCGAGTCGGGCGACCATCTCGGCGTACGTGGAGGAGTCGGTCGATCCGTCACAGGGGGAGAGGCAGCGACCCATCTCAGCCAGGACGCAGGGCGACCGGGACGGCGCCGCGGGCAGCCGGCCGGAGCACTGACGCACCGGGAAGGTGTCGTGCAGTGCCGCGAGGCACTTCTCCGCGACCCGTCTGGAGCCGAAGGGGCCGAGGTACTCGGCGTCGTCGTCCAGGACCCGCCGGACCAGGGAGAGCCTGGGCCACATCTCGCGAGTGAGCTTGATGAAGTGCACCTTCTCGGGAAACCGGCTGCGCCGGTTGTAGCGGGGCTTGTGCTCGGCGATCAACCGAAGCTCCCGCACCTCGGCCTCCAGGGAGGTGGCGCACTCGATGCCCGTGACCGAGGCGGCCAGACCCACCATCTCGCCCATCCTGGAGCGGGTCTCGGAGGCGGTGAAGTAGGTCCGGACCCGGGTCCGCAGGTCTCGGGAGGTGCCGATGTAGAGGACGCGGGACCGGTCGTCCTCGAACAGGTAGACACCGGGCGCGTGCGGCAGCGACTCCGCGAGGTGTCGTTTGCGGCGTTGGGCGCTGGTCACCTTGGAGCTGAACGTCTGGAGCTCCTCGAGGGTGTGCACCCCCAGGCCGCCGAGGCGCTCGACGAGGCCGTGCAGGACGTCCACCGTGGCCCGGGCGTCCGACAGGGCCCGGTGGTTGGGAGTGGTGGCGGAGCCGAAGAGGGCGGCGAGGCTGGACAGCTTGCAGTTGGGCGTCTCGTCCCGGGTGACCACCCGGCGGGCGAGCTTGGCGGTGTCGACGACCTCGAACCGCGGCCAGGGCCGCCCCTGCTGCTTGGCGAAGTGCTGGAGGAAACCGACGTCGAACGGCGCGTTGTGGGCGACCAGCACGCTGCCTGCAGCGAACTCCAGGAACGCGGGCAGCGCCGACTCGATCGACGGGGAGTCGGCGACCATCGAGTTGGTGATGCCGGTGAGGACGGCGATGAACGCGGGTATCTCAGCGCGCGGGTTGACCAGCGTCTGGAACTCGCCGAGGACCTGACCGCCCCTGACCTTCACGGCTCCGATCTCGGTGATCATCGAGCCGCCTGCTGCCGAGCCACCTGTGGTCTCGAGGTCGACGACGGTGAACGTGAGGTCGCGCAGTGGGCGCCCCAGCTCGTCGAAGCTGCGCTGGGACTCCCACCTGGTCGACGCGGTCTGCTGGGTGGTGCTCATGTCCGGTGACGTTAGACGCGAGCACCGACAACCATCACGCGGCGCGCGCACTAGGGTTGGTCCGCCCAGGTCCGATCCCATGCCAGGAGCGCGCGGTGAACCTTGAGCTGCCCGGCCCCACCACCCGGCTGCGCTGTGGCGCGTGCGGCAACCTGACCCGCTTCGACGTCACCCGCACCCGACGCACCACCGAGTTCTGGCACTTCGACCTCGCGGGCGAGCACGTCGTGGAGGAGTCCGAGCTCAGGGCCGAGGACGTCGAGAGCATCACGTGCCGGTGGTGCGGCCGCAGGGACGCCGTCGAGCTGGTGGACCGCAACGTGGTGGCCACCGGCGTCCAGGACCGGCAGAGCGAGGGCTGATCGTCCCGGCCGGGACACGCCGACACGCCGTCCGGGCCCTGCGCGCGGCGGGACTGTCGGCGCTCGCTGCTTGAGTCGCCGACATGACGACGAGAATCGACTGTGACACCTGTGTGGTGCGTGGCCTGGCGTGCCACGACTGTGTGGTGACCGTGCTGCTGGGACCACCCCCCGAGCTCACGCTGGAGGACGATGCGCGCGACGCGCTGGACGTCCTGGCGGCCGGCGGACTCGTGCCGCCGCTGCGGATGGTGCATCCCGTTCCGGGGGGTCCGATCATCGAGTCCGCCTGAATTCTCAACTTTCTCCGGTGCAAGTTGTCCTGGTCCCGTCCGGCCCACTAGCCTGACCCCAGACTCGCGTGGAAGTGGATCGTCGATTCGCGCGTGAGTCGCGTTGAGTCTCGTCAGCGCCTTCGGGTGCGCGGGAGCCGGGGAACCACAACTCTGGGGTGAATCGTCGACAAGGCGGGCTGTTGGCCCGAGGAGTCGGGGTAGGGCATGTCGTGCCCGAATCCGTCAGCTCACCCGGTAGACGTACGACAAGTAGGGAGACTGCCCGCTCGTGACTCGCGACCGGATGCGAATCGGCAGGACGACCATCGCGTGCGTGGCCCTCGTCTCGACAGGTTTCGTCGTGGCGAGTCCCGTCCAGGCAGAGCCCGACATCAGCGACGTGCGCGGCCGTGTCGACCGCCTGTACCACCAGGCCGAGCAGGCGCAGGAGCGCTACAACGACGCCCGGCTCGAGCTGGACGCCCTGAGCGACCAGCTCGGATCCCTCAAGGCGGACGAGAAGCGGCAGAACTCCCGCCTCGCGGTCGTGCGTGAGCAGGTCCAGGAGTCGATCGTCCGCCAGTACCAGGGCGAGAGCGTCTCCACCGTCGGCCAGGTCGTCGTCTCGGAGGACCCGAGTGCGTTCCTGGGCCAGCTGTCCACCATGTCGGCGTTCAACGATCTGCAGAACGACCTCTTCGACTCCTTCTCCACCGAGGTCGACGCGCTGGACATCCGCCAGGACGCGACGGCCGAGCGCAAGACCGAGATCGCGGAGACCACCAAGGCGCTCGCCGAGGAGAAGGCCGAGGTCGAGGCCAAGCTGGCCGAGGCCAAGAGCCTGCTCGGCAAGCTCGAGGACGAGGAGCGCGAGCGACTCCTGTCCGCATCCAGGGGCGACTTCACCCGGCTTCCCGAGAGCGTCCCCGCTTCCGGTCGTGCCGCCGCCGCAGTCGAGGCGGCCATGGCTCAGGTCGGAGACGCCTACGTGTACGGCGCAGTCGGCCCCAATGCCTACGACTGCTCGGGTCTGACCATGATGGCGTGGGGCCAGGCCGGAGTAGGCCTCCCGCACTCCTCCAGCGCCCAGTTCGGCTCGGGCGCCCGCGTCTCCCAGAACGACCTGCAGCCTGGGGACCTGGTCTTCTACTACTCACCCATCAGCCACGTGGGCATGTACATCGGCAACGGCATGATCGTGCACGCGGCCAACCCGTCGAGCGGCGTCCGCGTGGCAGGGGTCTTCTCGATGCCCTACGTCGGTGCCGTCCGTCCTGGCTGACCTCTCCTCGAAGCGTCGCCCGGGGTCCGGGCGGCAGATGATCCTGGTCCTGGTGTTCCTGCTGGTCCTGGGCGTAGCGGTCCACTGGACCGTGCAGGCACGCGTCCCGACCCCGCACGCCGGACCGGATCGGCCCGTCGCCGCGGCGTCCGCCTCGCCTGCGGCCCTCGCGAGCCTCCTCCACGCCTTCCGCGCCGCGGTCGTGGACCGGGACGAGGCGGCGGCGGCCGGTCTGGGTGCAGATGCCGCCGCGCGCCAGCTGCTGCGCCGCATCGTGCGCAACGCGCGCGCACTCGAGATCACGGCGTTCGAGGCGCGCTACCTGCGCCAGGACGGCGAGGCTGCGCCCGGAGGAGCGCGCACGGTGGTGGCCGAGGTGCGGTGGCAGCTCGCCGGCTACGACCCCGCGCCCTCCGTCTCGAAGGTCTCGGTGCGGCTCGTCCCGGAAGGGCGCCGGATCGCGATCGCAGGCATCGACGCCTCAGGCGGTGCCCCTGCCCCGCTGTGGCTCACCTCCCGCCTGCACGTCGAGCGCTCCGCCAGAGTGCTGGTGCTGGCCCAAGACTTCCCACGGGCCGCACGCCGCCAGGCTGTCCTGGCACGGCATGCGCTGGCGCAGGTGGAGGCGGTGCTCCCGCAGTGGCGGGGGAAGGCCGTGATCGAGGTGCCCGCCACGGGGCGCGGCCTCGCTGCCGCTCTCGGGGCCCAGCACCCCGTCCCGGAGGACACGGCCGGCGTCATGGCGCCGGCGGGGGAGCGGCGCGGCCCCGGAACGCCGGTGCACATCTTCATCAACGGTGCCGCCGCCGGGGGTCGTCCTCACCACCTCCCCAGCGCCCGGCTCGTGCTGACGCACGAGATGGTGCACCTGGCCACCAGAGCTGGGGACGAGCACCTCCCGTACTGGCTGCTCGAGGGGTTCGCCGAGCACGTCGCACTCCGCGGAGTGCAGCCCGGCCCAGGTACGGCGGGGCGGATCGCCGGCGCGGTCCGTGAGGGCGGGGTGCCTGCCGACCTCCCTGACTCGAGGGACTTCGCCGCGTCGGGCCCCGGCGTCCAAGCGGCCTACCAGGGGGCCTGGCTGGCGTGCCGAACCCTGGAACGACGACTGGGGAGTGCCGGCCTGGTCTCCCTGCACCGGCAGGTCCGCTCCGGTCGCAGCCTGGACGACGCGCTGCGACTGGCTGGGTGGTCCCGGGAGGGACTGGTGCGGGCCTGGCAGGCGGAGCTCGCCGTGCTGGCCGGCTGACGTCTCGGCAAGGGTGATGACCCCGGCTGGGGTGCGGTGAGAGGGTGGTCCTCGTGACCCCGCCCCGACTCACGAGCCGCGTGGTGGGCTGGCTGGTCGCTCTGGCCGCCGGGACCTGCTTCCTGGTCCTTGCAGCGGTGCTGGTCCCGTGGCACCCCGTGCCCGACGGCCTGGCTGCGGTGCCCGCGGACAGTCTCTTCACGAGGGCACAGATCAGCCGAGCCGAGTCCTACGCAGGCCAGGCCCGCCTGCTGAGCTGGAGCTCGCTGGCCCTCTCGCTGATCGTCGTCGTCGCGCTGGCGGCATCCGGCCTGGGCGCCGCGATGATGCGCCGGCTACCGGGGCCCTGGTGGGTGCGGACCGTCCTGGGGGTGGCGCTGACGCTGCTCGGCGTACGCCTGGTGACCCTCCCGTTCGCGCTCCTGCTGCTGCGGCTCCGGCGCGAGTACGGGCTGACGACGCAGCGCGTGCCGGCGTTCCTCCTCGACCTGACCGTCTCGCAGCTGGTCGAGACCGTGGGTACGGCGCTGGTCGTCCTCCTCGTCGTGGGCTGCGCGCGCCGGTGGCGGACCTGGTGGCCGTTGATCTGCGCGACCGTGCTGGGAGGACTCGTCGTCCTGGTCTCGTTCGTCTACCCGGTGCTGGTGGAGCCCCTGTCCAACGACTTCACCACGCTGGGGCCGGGGCAGCTGCGGGAGGAGATCACCGAGCTCGCGGACGAGATGGACGTGCAGCTGGACGACGTGGTGGTCGTGGACGCCTCGCGTCGCACCACGACGCTGAACGCGTGGGTCTCTGGACTGGGCAGCACGCGCCGCGTGGTGCTCTACGACAACCTGGTCAGCGAGGTGCCCGGGGAGCAGGTGCGGTCGGTGGTCGCGCACGAGTTGGCGCACGCCCGGCACCACGACGTGCTGACCGGCACGGCGTTGGGCGCGCTGGGGGCCATGGCAGCGGTGGGGCTGCTCGGCGCCGCGTGCACCAGGTCGGATGGCCGGCGACGGGTCACGGCGGCGACGACGGTGCCGGTGCTGCTGGCACTGCTCGCGGTGGGCGCACAGGTGGTGGCGCCGGTTGAGAACAGCATCAGTCGGCGTCTGGAACTGCGAGCAGACGCGGATGCGCTGGCTGCGACCGAGGATCCCGAGGCGTTCGTCGCGGTGCAGCGGGCTCTGGCGCTCAGGTCCCTGTCGGACCCGACGCCGCCGAGGTGGTCGTCGTGGTGGTGGGGGAGCCACCCCGGGGTGCTGGAGCGCGTGGCGCTCGCTCGGCGGTGACCTCGGTCCCTGGGGACGGACAGCCGCGACGGGCCGGTCAGCAGCTGCCGGTGTGGGTGCTGGCGTTCATGGTCTCGCAGGAGCCGTCGAACAGGTCGGCCACGGCTCCACCGAACATGAAGACCGAGAGCACGATCAGGGCGGCGATGCCGGCGATGAGAAGGCCGTACTCGACGCTCGAGGCGCCCTGCTCCGATTGGCCACTCGGTCCGTGGGCACGGGCCATGAAGTAGGTGCGCATGTCGGGCTCCTTCAAGGGTCAGGAAAGAGAGCTGGCGCGGTTCCGAGGTCCTCGGAACCGC
>NZ_POAG01000019.1:233535-279321 GCF_002930065.1 Nocardioides sp. 616
GGTGTCGTTGAAGATGCCGGAGACGAGGCCGCCGAAGGCGAACACGACGACGACGATGAGGGCGGCGATGCCGGCGACGAGGAGGCCGTACTCGACGGCGGAGGCGCCGCGCTCGTCCATCTTGGACTTCTTCGCGTCGAGGAGGATGGTGAGGTACTGGAGCATTGGGGTGGTCCTTCCGGTGAATGCTTGGGATTCTGGTCCGGCAGGCACTCGCCTGATCCGTTGAGGTAATCCTCCGGCAATGCGGGGCCGGAGGTGATCGGAAGAACAGTCACGCTCACCTAGTCAATTGGGACTAGTGCCGACGCGTCTCGGGGGAGACTCAGTGCCCCATGGGGTTCATGCTGGACAGCAGCCCGCTGCGCATGGCCGTCACGAGGGCCTGAGCCCGGTTCGTGGCACCGAGCTTCTGGTAGATCCGGGCGATGTGGGACTTTGCAGTGGACTCGCTCATGTACAGCTTGCCCGCGATCTGTCCCGCACCCAGGCCGTCCGCCAGGAGCATCAGGACCTCCTGCTCACGGTCGGAGAGCCGCGAGGTCTCACCGCTCATCCGCCGGATCATGGCGGCGGATAGCCCGGCGCAGAGGAACGTGCGTGGGGAGATCGCAGCGTGCTTGGCGGCCTTGACCACCTCTGTGGAGGGTGCGTCCTTGCCGACGAAGGCGGAGGCACCGGCTTCCATGGCAGCGAAGATCTGCTCGTCGCCGGAGTGCATGGTCAGCACCACCAGGCCTGTGTGGGGGGCTGCCTTGCGCACGGCCCGGACGATGTCCAGACCGGTGCCGTCCGGCAGTTGGAGGTCGGTCACCACGGTCTGCGGCCGCGTCTCGGAGAAGGCGCGCATCGCCTCGCCGACCGAGCCGGCCTGGGCCAGCACCGTGGTGCCCGGGTCGAGGGAGAAGGCGGTCGCGAGACCGTGTCGGATCAGCTCGTGGTCGTCCACGAGGAGCACGGTGGTAGGTCCGGTGGGCAGCTCGGTCTCAGTGTGGTTCATGCGTCGATCGCATCCTTTTCCGTTCTCGGGTGGGTCAAGGGCATGCTCAGTCCCGCTTCGGCCAGCTGCCCCAGCCGCACCGACACGCGGGTGCCGCGCACAGGGCTGGAGCTCACTTCCAGGATCCCGCCGATCAGGGCGGCGCGCTCCTTCATGATGGAGAGGCCGTGGGAGTCGTGCCGGCCGGTTTGGAGCCCCTGGCCGTCGTCGCTCACCACGATCTCCGCCGCTGGCGCCTGGACCCGGCAGTGCACGTCGATGAGCTGGGCGGCCGAGTGCTTGACCGCGTTGTTCATCGCCTCCTGGGCGATCCGCAGCAGTTCAGCCTCCACCTCGTGACGCAGCCTGCTGGTCCGCTCGTCGACAGTGACCTTGATCGGGATGCCGGAGACGTCGCTGAGGTGGCGCGCCAGCGTGGCGATGGCGGCGCCCAGGCTCTCGCTGGAGCCGGCCTGGGTGCGCAGCGTCATCACCGAGCGTCGTACCTCGCCGACGACGGAGGTGATCATCGCCCGGAGCTGTTGCAGCGCGGCCTCCTGCGCCGGGGAGGCAGCCGCGCCGATCAGGGCATCGACCACGTACCCCATCGACGCGATGTCCTGGGCGACTCCGTCGTGCATCTCTCGCGCCAGACGCCGACGCTCGTCCGACATCGCCGCGTCCCGGAAGGCGGTGAAGAGCTGAGCCGTGTCCAGGCGGAGCGCCTTGGGGGCCAGGCGGGTGGCGAGTGCGTCGAGCTGGGCGATCACCTGCGTGGGGTCTGGGTCGACGTGCGGCGCGAGCCGGCCGGTGACCACCGCGATGGGGGTCCCGGAGCTGGTGACCTGGAAGGCCACGTCGTTGCCGAGCACCCGGGGCTTGCCGTCGTGCCAGACAGCGTTGGCCATCTCGTCGTTGTCGTCGCTGTCCACCCCGTCCGCGGAGGAGCGGGTGACTAGCGGTAGCAGCACGCTGTCGCGCTGCACGTGGAGCACGACCACCTCCAGCGGCAGCTCCTCGCTGACCTCCTCCAGGATGGTCCCGCCCATGCTCATCGGGTCCAGGCCGCCCTGCAGCTTGGCCGAGAGGTCGTTCAGCTCGGTGATCAGCAGCCGCGCCTCTCGGTAGGCCGCCGAGCTGTCGTCCTGAGGGAGCGTGCTGACGAAGAAGCTCGCCACCAGTCCGAGACCCAGTCCGGTCACCACCCAGGTGAAGATGTCGGCGACCTGGGACACGCTGGGCGCATCGCTGCGCAGGGCCATCACCGCCGCCATCGCGATGGTCTGCGCCGCCAATGACTCCGTGACGCCCCGGACGCTGCGGACCAGGCCGTGGACGAACGGGGGGACTGCGAGGCCGGCGAGCAGCGCGGGCGCCACGTCGTAGAACAACCCGGCGATCATGCCCATGAGACAGGCCTCTGCCAGGCACGCCAGCATGACGGGCGTCGCCGTGCGCATCAACCACGAGGCAGCCACCCAGGTGGTGGCCAACGAGAAGAGCCCGCCCAGGGCGTCCACCTCGCGGCTCCACAGGATCGAGACCCCGACCGCGAGCAGCACGAAGGCGCGGCTGCCGTTGATGAGGCCCGCGTGCTGGCGCTCCGCACGCAGTGACATCAGCCGAGGCTGTCCATGATGGTGATCGCGGCCGGCCCCATGACGGCGATGAACAGGGTGGGCAGGATGCAGAAGATGAGCGGCACGGTCATCTTGACCGGGACCTGCTGGGCCTTCTCCTCCGCGCGCTGTCGACGTTTGGTGCGCATCTCCGCGGACTGCACCCGGAGCACCTGGGCGATCGGGATACCGAAGGCATCGGCTTGGACGAGCGCGCTGACGAAGCTGCGCAGGTCGTCCAGGTTGGTCCGTTCCGCCAGGCCGCGCAGGGCGTCGGCACGGCCGGTGCCGATCTGCATCTCGCGCAGCACCCGTGAGAACTCCTCGGAGAGCGGCCCGGTGGTGTTGCGTGCCACCTGCTGGACTGCGGCGTCGAAGGCCAGGCCGGACTCGACGCTGATGGTGAGGAGGTCGATGGCGTCGGGAAGCTCCCGCTGCAGCAAGTTCTGCCGGTCATAAGCCTTCTGGTAGAGGAACATATTGGCGCCGAAGTACCCGATCACGGTGCCCACGGCGACGAACCCGATTCGGGTGGGCAGGGCGAAGCCGAGCATGAAGGAGAACAGGAAGAACAGCACCAGACCGGCGACGGCTCCGATCACCTTCATGGCCACGACCCGGTCCACGGTCCAGCCAGGCGGGTTGCCCGCCAGCTCGAGCTTGCGGTAGATGCGCTCGGTGCTGTCGGAGCCGGTGAACCGGCGGCCGATCGCCAGGGCGCGCGCCTGCAGAGGGGCCAGGACCCGCTCCGAGAACGGACGGTCGAACTCGGCCGTCAGCTCCTTCGGCATCTCGCCCATGGCCTCCAGGGCGGCGATGGAGCGGCTCAGCCCGCTCTGCTCCTTGGAGGCGTCCCGGGTGGCCATGGCGGCAAGCACGATAGCTGCCCCGACCATGAGTACGCCGAGGAGCAGAAAGATTGTCATCAGACTTCCACCTTCACGAGTCGGCTCATCCAGAACGCCCCGACACTCAGCAGCACGAGCCCGCCGCCGAGCATGGCCCACCCCAGCGGCGTTTCGAAGAGCACGCCGACGTAGTCGGGCTTGGTCAGCACGAGGAAGAGCATGAAGCCGGGGGGCAGGCCACCCAGCACGTATCCGGAGAGCTTGCCCTCGGCGGCCAGCGCCCGGACCTGCCGACGCATGTACTCGCGCTCCCGAATCGTGACCGCCACGGTGTCCAGCAGCTCGCCGAGGTTTCCGCCGACTTGGCGTTGGATACGGATGGCCATCACGATCCAGGCGAAGTCCTTGCTGTCGAACCTCTCGGTGATGCCTTCCATGGCGTCCTCGATGGTCACGCCCAGCCTGGTCTCCACCAGGACTCGCTTGAACTCGCCCGCGATCGGCTCGCTGCCCTCACGGACGATGGTGTCGATGGACTGTGCCAGTGAGAGCCCTGCGGACAAGGACCCGGACATCAGCTGGAGGGTGTCGGGGAGCAGGGTCTCGAACTGCTTGAGGCGCTTCTTCCTCTTCCGCCCGAGCCACAGCCACGGCAGCACCACACCGAGCAGGATGAAGATCAGGCCGACGACGAGGTTCCCCTTGCCGATGAGCAGGCCGGCGAGACCGGCGACCAGGACGACGCCCAGGTGGGTGAGCAGCCATTCCGATGCCCGCATGTCGCTGCCAGCGGCCTCGAGCCGCTTGGCGATCCGGTCCTCGAGCGACTTGTTGCGCTTCAGGACGGACTCGGCAGCGCCCTTGGCCTGCGCCAGGGTCTGGCCGGAGGCGCGGCCGGGCGCCGGCCCGGTCCCGGTCGCTCCGGCTCCGGCGGTGTACAGGTTCACCCGCTCCTCCGCCGTGAGCTCCCGCTTGGTGAAGCCGGAGAGCAGGGCGGCTAGGAAGCCCAGGAGACCGACGCCGACGAGGGCGAGGGCTGCCCACTTGCCCCACTCCGGAAGCATCAGGCCCTGGTCCTGCGAGGGCAGCCGGACCGAGGACGGCGCCCGGTAGCCCTGGTCGCGGATCGGCACGAATGCCTCGGCCGTGAGCGTCTGGGCGCCCGAGCGCATGATGACCACGACGTTGGACTCGCGAGACTCGACCTGCGTCGGGAGGGTGGCGCTGACGAGGATCTGCCGGGCGAGGACCTGCGCCTCCGCCGAGAACGCGGCGGTGAGAGCCTCAGGCTCGGCGCTGATCACTGTGCCGTTGCCGGCCTCGCTGAGGCTGTTCAGCTCCTGCATCGCGCCGTCCTGGTCCAGCGACACCACATCGACGAGCGCTCCCGAGCTCTCGATGGCCCGGATGACGGTGGTCAGCTTGGTCTTGCTGGTGTCGGCTCCGTCCGAGAGGACCAGGATGCTCCGCTGACCCTCGTCGCCGGCCATCTCGGTGGCGGCAAGCACGCCGTTGTAGAGGCGGGTCCCGCCGCTGAGCTCCAGCCCGGGCAGCACCGCGGTGGCAGCGGCCCGGTCCGTGGTCGGCAGCAGCGCCTCCTCGACCTGGCCGTCGAAGGTCACGATGCCGACCTTCACGTCCGCGGGGACCGTCGCCAGGTAGGCGCTAGCCGCGGACTTGGCCGCCTCGAATCGGGCGCCAGCCATCGACTTGCTGGTGTCGATGGCCAGGATGGTGGTGCGCTCGATCTTCTGGCCCCCGGCCGGCTCCGCCGTCGACGTGGTCGGGAAGCCGTCGATCTCGACGGCGACGCTGGAGAGGTCGACGTCGGCACCGGGCGGGACGCTCACCAGGATCCGCACACCGTCAGCACTGGGCTCCACGTGGGCGATCGTGGTGTCGTCCGCGGCTTGGGCGGTGACTGGCAGACCGATCAGGGCCATCAGACCCGCGGCCGCCAGGAAACGGGGGAGACGCATCAGAACCTCTCAGTCGCGAAGAGGATCGGGTCCACCTGGACGTTGTTGTAGGCCATCTTCTCCAGGAACTTGGGACGCAGCCCGGTGGACCGCAGGCCGCCCAGCGCCTTGCCGTCCGCGTCGAAGCCGGCGGAGTGGTCGTAGAGGAAGACGTCCTGGAGCGTGATCACGTCGCCCTCCATCCGCTCCACCTCGGTCACGTGGGTGATGTGTCGCGAACCGTCCCGGAACCGGGACTGGTGGACGATCAGGTCCACCGCGGAGGCGACCTGCTCCCGGATGGCCCGCACCGGCAGGTCCATGCCGGCCATCAGCACCATGGTCTCCATACGAGACAGCGTGTCCCGGGGACCGTTGGAGTGCAGGGTGCAGATGGATCCGTCGTGGCCGGTGTTCATGGCCTGCAGCATGTCGAGGGCCGAGGCGTCTCGGACCTCACCGACGATGATGCGGTCTGGTCGCATGCGCAGGCTGTTCTTGACCAGGTCGCGGATGGTCACCGCGCCCTTGCCCTCGATGTTGGAGGGGCGGGACTCCAGGCGCACCACGTGCTCCTGCTTGAGTTGGAGCTCGGCGGCGTCCTCGATGGTGACGATGCGCTCGTCCTCGGGGATGAACGACGACAGCACGTTCAGGGTGGTGGTCTTGCCGGCGCCGGTGCTCCCGGAGACGATGATGTTGAGGCGTCCCCGGACACAGGCGTCCAGGAAGTCCTTGGTGCGCGCGCTGATGGAGCCGAAGCGCACCAGGTCGTCGGCGGTGAGCGGGTCGGTGGCGAACTTGCGGATGGTCAGCGCAGACCCATCGATGGACAGCGGCGGTACCACCGCGTTGACGCGGCTCCCGTCGGGCAGACGGGCGTCCACCATGGGGCTGGACTCGTCGACGCGGCGCCCGATCCGGGAGACGATCTTGTCGATGGTGCGGCGGAGGTGGGACTCGTCCTGGAAGACCGCGTCCGCGGGAACCAGCTTCCCCTTGTACTCCAGCCAGATGTTGTGCGCGCCGTTCACCATGATCTCCGAGACGTCCGGGTCGCGCAGGTAGGGCTCGATGGGCCCGTATCCCAGGATGTCGTCGCTGATCTCACTGGTGATCTGGGTCCGGTCGGCGTGGCTGATCGGACGATCCTGCTTCTGCAGCACGTCGGCCAGCGCCGCCCTGACCTTCTGATCCAGGTCGGTCTGCTCCATGTTCGCGTCGTAGAGCTGGGGCCCGAGCTGGCGCAGCAGCTCGGCGTGCACGGACGCCTTGAGGTCGTCCATGCGCTCGTTGCCCACGGGAGCGACCTTGCGGCCGCTGACGTGTGTCACCGGCGTCGGGGTGGCGCGGCGGTCGTTGAGCGGGGAGTCCGAGGCGCTCCCCGTTGGTCGCGGGGGCGCGGCCACCTGCTCCAACGGCGCCTCGGGCGCGAACGTCTCCACGGGGAGCTGGAGGTTGTCGACAACCTCGCCGGGGGCGAAGTCGGCTTGGGCAGCCTCGGCCCTGCGTCGTGCGGCCAGGCGTTCGGAGAGATTGCTCATGTCGTCATCTCCTGCTGATGCGGAAGCGCTTGGGGCCCTCGTCGCGCTTGTCGGTGGTGGCCGGGGTCGCGGGCTGGGGGGCAGGTATCGGCTCGGGGCGCGGCAGCCTGGGGGTGCGCCCCTTCTGCGGGGGCACCGCAGCAGGAGGTGCCGTCTCGTAGCCCATGAGCTTGTCCGCCAGACTCTTCAGCGCCTTGGAGGAAGGGTGGGACGGGGAGGAGAGCATCAGGGGACGGCCGGCGTTCGTCGCCTTCGCGATGTCCAGCGAGGTCGCCACCTGCACGGTGACCCCCATGCCCAGGATCCCCTCCACCTTGTCCGCGCCGATGCCGACCTGCTCGTCCGCCCGGTTGAGCAGCAGGTGCCGATGGCCCTCAGCCACCCCGAGCACGTCGAGCGTCTCCAGCGCCACCTTGACGTTCTTGAGGGTGGGGACGTCGAGGGTGGCCACGATGATGCAGTCGTCGGTCTCGTCCAGCGCCGTCAGGGTCTGCTCGTCGAAGGCGGGAGCGGTGTCGAGGACGACGTAGTCGAAGTGCGACTGCAGCGTGTGCAGCAGACGAGTCACCAGGGCGCCGCTGACCCGTTCCCGGGCGTCGGGCTGGCTCGGGGCCGCCAGCACCATGAGCCCGCTCTCGTGCGGGGTCATGAGCTCCTCGACGAAGGCGTAGTCCATCGAGCTCTCGCCCCCGATGGCGTGCTCGATCGAGTGCGTCGGGAAGAGCTGCAGGGTGATGGCGATGTCGCCGAAAGCCAGGTCCAGGTCCACCACGCACACCCGGTTCTCGCCGCCGCGCATCAGCGCGATGCCGAGGTTGACCGACATCGTCGTCTTGCCGACCCCGCCCTTGGGGGAGAAGATCGTGATGACCCGCCCCAGCTTGGCCGGCGCGGACGCCGTGCCGCGCAGGGCCGCCCACAGAGCGTGGGCCCGCTGCAGCGAGGCGGTGACCTGGGGCAGGTCGCCGGCGCTCACCACCTCGCGGACTCCGGCGTGCATGGCTCTGGTGAGCACATCGGTGTCGACCGAGTCGCGCACCAGGATGACGCTGGCGGTCGGCAGCACCGTCCGCATCCGGTCGGCGATGGTCATCGCCTCGGGGACCGAGAGGCTCGGCCCCAGCACGACGGCGTACTCGTCGCTGCGGTGGGTGAGCCAGGTGAAGAGGCGATCGGCGCTGTCGACCACCTGGGTGCCGGCGGGGAGGACGGCGACGAGCGGTGCGGCCTTCGCCGGGTCCGCGTCGAGGAGGATTGGCATGTCGGCCTACTGGAAGAGGGTCTGGAGGGAGACGCCGGGACCGGGCTGGATCTTGCTGTTCTCGGTCAGCAGGCCGAAGGACAGCTCACCGTTCGCGGCGGCGAACATCAGGCGCTCGGCCTGGGGCTGGTCGACGGCCAGGGTCAGCAGGGTCTTGGGCAGCTGCTCGGTGGTCTCGGCGCCCGACTCGTCGGTGGACGTGGTGGAGACCAGCGTCGTCGACCCTGCGGCCAGGACCTTGACCTTGGGCAGCAGCAGGCGGGTGATGGACTGGCCCTGCTCGTTGGCCCCGGTGAGCCAGACCGCCACGTCGGAGCCGGCGGCCACGAAGCCGGCCACTCGCGCGGTGTCGGTGAGCTGGACCGAGACGGCCGTCTGACCGTCGGGGATGGGGAGCACCGAGGACTCGCCGAGCCCACCGAACTTCTCCTGGACGAGCTGCTCGCCAACATAGATGTTGCTGTTGGCGGCCAGCCCCGAGAGGGCGTTGATGTCACTCAGCGCGGTGGGGAGCACCGCGGTGCGGGGCAGGCTCTGACGCTGCAGCTTGCCCGCCGCAGCGGCATCCTCGACGGTCTCTCCGGCGGTGATCGGGCTCACGGCCGTGAGCACCTCGACGGTGTCGTACTGCTCGGCGGCGCGCTTGTCCGCGCCCTGGACGTAGACGAAGACGAGTGCGGTGCCGAGAGCCGCGACGATGACAGCCACCACGAGCAGGAGCTTGCGACGATCCATGGGGTTGAGCCCTCCGGTTTCCGGCAGGCCCCGGCTCAACTCCGGCCGGACACTGCGCTGTTCCTTCCCTCACACATTGCCCAACATCTGTTGCGCATGTGGAGGAACTGCGGATCGAACGCTAGTGGTCTGTACCGGGTCTTGTTCGCGTTTTCGTCAAGGAAGGTAGAGCGCCTCCACGTCCTCGCGGAACTCCCGCATGACGACGCTGCGCTTGAGCTTGAGGCTGGGCGTCAGCTGGCCGCCCTCCTCGGTCCACTCCGCGGAGAGGATCGTGTACTTGCGGATGGACTCCGCCCGCGAGACGGACTTGTTGGCATCCTCTACGGCGGCGTCGATCTGGGCCCGCAGCGCGGGATCGTCGATGAGGGCGGTGAGCCCACCCGTCCGTCCCTGCGCTGTGGCCCAGGCGGGGACGGTCTCGGGGTCGAGGGTGATCAGGGCGCCGATGAACGGCTGGCCGTCCCCGACCACGATGCACTGGTCGATCAGGGGGTGGGCGCGCAGTCGGTCCTCGAGGGCGGCGGGGGCGACGTTCTTGCCGCCGGCCGTCACCAGGATCTCCTTCTTGCGACCCGTGATCCGCACGAATCCCTCGTCATCGATCTCACCGACGTCGCCGGTGTGGAACCAGCCGTCCCGGTCCACCGCAATGGCCGTGGCAGCCTCGTCGTTCCAGTACCCGGCGAAGACCTGCCCGCCCTTGAAGAGCAGCTCCCCGTCGTCGGCGACCCGGACCGTGGTGCCGCCCAGCGGGCGACCGACCGATCCGACCTTGTGGGCGCCGGGGAGGTTCACCGTCAATGCCGCGGTGGTCTCGGTCAGGCCGTAGCCCTCGAGGATAGTCAGGCCGATGCCCCGGTAGAAGTGGCCGAGTCGCTCGCCCAGGGGGGCGCCGCCGGACACGGCATGGAAGCAGCGGCCACCGAGCGCGGCCTCCAGCTTCTTGAACACCAGTCGGGTGAAGAGCGCGTGCTGGACCCGCAGCGCGATCGAGGGCCGCCCCTTGTCCATCGCTCTGGACCAGGCGATGGCCACCTCGGCGGCGCGGTCGAAGATCCTGCCCTTGCCGTCGGCCGCGGCGTTCTGGGAGGCGGAGTTGAACACCTTCTCGAACACCCGCGGAACAGCCAGGATGAACGTGGGCTGGAACTCGCCCAGGTCGGCGACCAGGTTCTTGATGTCGGCGCTGTGTCCCAGTCGCACCCGCCTCTTGACGACCCCGATCTGGATGATGCGGGCGAAGACGTGGGCGAGGGGGAGGAACAGCAGCGTCGAGGCGCCGTCGCTGAACAGCTCGTCGAGCTCGTCGACCGCGACCCCCAGCTCGAACATGAAGTTGCCGTGGGTGAGCATGCACCCCTTGGGTTCACCGGTGGTCCCCGAGGTGTAGATCAGGGTCGCCAGGTCCAGGGGGGTGGCGGTGGTGCGCCGCTTCTCCAGAGCCTCGTCGGAGATGTCCTGGCCGAGCTGGGTGAGCACGTCCAGCGCGTTGTCGGCCAGTGACCAGACGTGGTGCAGCTCCTCGAGCTCGGCACGGACCGAGACGATGCGCGCCACGTGCTCGGGAGTCTCGGCCACGACGGCCCGGGCGCCGGAGTCGGCGAGGATGTGCCGGATCTGGAACGAGGAGGAGGTCTCGTAGATCGGCACCGTGACGGCACCGGCGAACCAGATCGCATAGTCCAGGAGGGTCCACTCGTAACGGGTCTTGGAGATCAGGGCCACCCGGTCCCCGACCTCGATGCCTGCGGCGATCAGTCCTTTGGCGACGTCTTGGACCTGGGCGAGGAACTCCGCAGCCGTGACGTCGAGCCACGCGTCTCCGGTGTTGCGGCTGAAGACCACGGCGTCAGCTGCCTCACGGGCGTTGTTGACGACGTCGTCGGTGAGATTGCCGGTGCTGGGCATCTCGGTCGTCAGGGGCGTGGCGAACTCGCGCACGTGGGGGGCCTCCTCATTGCAGGTGTCAGGCGCACGTTACCGCTGCGTTGGGGTTGGACGAGATCCGGTAGGGTCCCTGACCTGACCTGACTACGACGGCCCACCGGCTCGTCGGCGACCGAGTGGAGGCAGGGATGGCCGAACAGACCACGTCCTCGATCATCATCGATGCGCCGCCGACAGCCGTGATGGACGTGATCGCGGACTTCGAGGCGTACCCCGCCTGGGCCAAGGGCGTGCAGACCGTGGAGGTCGTGGACTCCGGGTCCGGCAAGCGAGCGAAGTCGGTCTTCTTCGCCCTCGACGTCTCGCCGATCAAGGACGAGTACACGCTGACCTACGACTGGGACGGTGACCGCGCGGTCACCTGGACCCTGGTCGAGGGCAAGATGCTCAAGGCCCTGGACGGCGCCTACATCCTCGAGGACCTCGGCGACGGCTCCACCGAGGTCACCTACCGGCTGGCGCTCGACGTGTCGATCCCGCTGATCGGCATGCTGAAGCGCAAGGGCGAGAAGATCCTCATCGACACGGCGCTGAAGGGCCTCAAGAAGCGCGTCGAGTCGCTCTGACCTTGCGGGTACTGCTCTTCACCGGCAAGGGCGGGGTGGGGAAGTCGACGATGGCCGCGGGCACGGCCGCGCTGGCCGCCCGGGGCGGCCGACGCACGCTCGTGCTGTCCACCGATGCAGCGCACTCCCTGGGGGATGCCTACGGCGTCGAGGTGGGCACCTCCCCGCGCGAGGTGGCGCCCGGACTCTTCGTGCAGCAGGTCGACGCGCAACAGCGCTTCCAGGAGTCCTGGGGCGAGCTGCAGCGCTATCTGCTGACCCTGCTCGATGCCGTGGGCGTGGACCCGGTGGCGGCCGAGGAGCTGACGGTCCTGCCGGGGGCCGAGGAGGTCCTGGCGCTGCTCGAGCTGCGCCGCCAGGCGCGCTCGGGGGGCTGGGACCTGATCGTGGTCGACTGTGCACCCACCGCGGAGACGCTGCGGCTGCTCGCCCTCCCGGAGGCGCTGGGCTGGTACATGCGGCGCGTCCTGCCGGTGGAACGACGGGTGGTCAAGAGCCTGCGGCCGGTGCTCTCGCGCGCTGCGGGGGTGCCGATGCCCCAGGACTCGGTCTTCGACGCGCTCGAGCGGTTGCACTCCGAGCTCGACGAGGTGCGGGCGCTGTTGTCCGGGCCGGGCGCGAGCGTGCGCCTGGTCCTCACCCCAGAGCGGGTGGTACTCGCCGAGGCGCGGCGTTCCTGGACCACCCTGTCGCTCTACGGCTACACCGTGGACGGGGTGGTGGCGAACAGGGTCTTCCCCAGCGACGGCTCGGACCCGTGGCGCTCCGGATGGGTTCAGGCACAGGAGGCAGTGCTGGCGGAGGTCTCCGAGTCGTTCTCCGGCCTCCCCCTGTGGCGGTCGGTCTACCGGACCGAGGAGCCCATCGGGGTCGAGGCGCTGGCCGCGCTGGCCGCCCAGGTGTACGCCGGCAGCGACCCCTTGGCCCTGCCCGCCCGGCAGCCCTTCACGGTGACCGAGTCCGGTCGGGGACGCGTCCTGTCGTTGCTGCTGCCGCTCACCACTCGGGCCGAGGTGGAGCTGGTGCGCCATGATGACGACCTGGTCGTGACCGTCGGGTCCTATCGTCGCGTCATCACCCTGCCCGCGGCGCTGGCCCGGCTGCGAGTGGCCGGGGCACGGGTGGAGAACGAGCAGCTGCAGGTGCGATTCGTGGAGGAGGCGTCATGACCGCGCACGAGGACGACGTGGTGGGGCCCCAGGTCGGGTCGGTGGGCGAGGAGGCCGCCAAGCTGCTCGGCGCGCTGTCGGGCTGGGCCGGGGAGCGGGGGCCGGGGCTCGGTCAGCACGTCGAGGACCTGATGGGCCAGATGGCGAGCTCGTTCCAGAGCCCCGAAGCCGGCCCCGGCCCCGGCCCCGACGTGGACCCCGACACGGGCCCCGACGCGGATCCGGGCGAGCAGCCAGGGATGCCGCGCGGTCACTCCGAGTGCACGGCGTGCCCGGTGTGCCGCGTCGTGCACTCCGTGCGTGGACTGCCACCCGAGGTCCGGGTGCACCTGGGCGCGGCGGTGGTGTCGCTGGGGCGCGCCGTGTCTGCGGCCCTCGCGCCTGCCCAGGCCCGGACGGAGTCGGAAGGCGTCGAGCGCATCGCCCTTGACGACGACGAGGGCTGGGTCCGGGAGTGACCCTGACGGTAGGGGTCGACGTGGGCGCCTCGAAGATCGCCGCGGCGGTGGTGGACCCCTGCGGCACGGTGCTCGAGCGTCGGCAGGTGCCCACTCCGGCTCATGACGTCCACGCACTGCTGGACGACCTGGTCGCGGTGGTGCGGGACGCCTCGGGCCAGCACGAGCCACAGGCGGTCGGGCTCGGCGTGGCGGCCTTCGTCGACGTGACGCGGTCCAGGGTGCTGTCCGCGCCCAACCTGCCCTGGCGCGACCTGCCGTTGCGTCGGGTGCTGGAGGACCGGCTCGACCTGCCGGTGGTGGTCGAGAACGACGGCAACTGCGCGGTGTGGGGTGAGTTCCGGTTCGGCGCCGGAGCCGGGGTCCAGGACGTGCTGCTGGTGACCGTCGGCACGGGAGTCGGGGGCGGCATCATCGGCTCGGGGCGTCTGCAACGGGGAGCTCACGGGGTCGCGGCGGAGATCGGTCACCTCAGGCTGGTGCCGGACGGCCGGGCCTGTGGGTGCGGTGCCCGTGGCTGTCTGGAGGCCTACGGGTCCGGCACGGCGCTGGTGCGTGGAGCTCGCGAGGCCGCGCAGACGGATCCGTCCTCAGGACCGCTGCTGGCTCTGGCCGGGTCGCCGGACCTCATCACCGGAGAGCTGGTGTCCCGGCTGGCAGCACAGGGCGATCCCTTCTCGATCGCGCGGCTGGCGTCGCTGGGCCAGCGGCTGGGGGAGGGGTTGGCGTCCCTCGCTGCGATCCTGGATCCCGAGGTGGTGCTGGTCGGCGGCGGGGTGAGTGCAGCCGGAGAGCTGCTGCTCGCCCCGCTGCGGGCGGCGTTCGCGGCTCACCACCCCGGCCGGGACACCCGGCCCCTCAGCGAGGTGCGCCTGGCGCACCTGGGCACCTGGGCCGGGGTCGTGGGCGCTGCAGACCTTGCTCGGGAGGCGATGTGAGGACCCCCGTGTGGGTCGGCGTCGACGTGGGGGGAACCAAGATCCTGGCTGGCGTGGTCTCCGAGGACGGCGCCGTGCTGCGCACGGCGGGCCGCGCGACGCCGGGCCGGCTGGCCGAGGTGCACCATCTCGAGGAGGCACTCACCGGGGCCGTCCTGGAGGCGGCGGACGGTGCGCCCCTGGCGGCTGTGGGCCTGGCGGCGGCCGGCTTCGTCGACTCCTCCGGCGACCGGGTGATGTTCGCGCCCCACCTGCCCTGGCGCGACGAGCCGGTCCGGACCCGGCTGTCCGAGCGCTGGTCGGCTCCGGTGTTCCTGGACAACGACGCCAACTGTGCTGCCGTGGCGGAGCGGGAGCATGGGGCGGCCCGCGGCGCCTCGTCGGTCCTGATGGTCACGCTCGGCACCGGCATCGGCGGCGCACTGCTCGTGCGGGACACCCTGGTGCGTGGGGCCGGTGGCATGGCCGGCGAGTTCGGGCACATGCGGGTGGTGCCGGGAGGCCTGACGTGCGAGTGCGGAGGGCGTGGCTGCTGGGAGCAGTACTGCTCCGGGAACGCCCTGCTGCGGGCCGCCCGTGCCTCGCTCACCGAGGGCCCCACGCTGCTCACCGAGCTCTGCGGCGGGGACCCGGACCGCCTGACGGGTCCGATGGTCGGGGTGGCCGCCGGCGCCGGCGACCGTTCCGCGATCGCAGCCTTCACGACCGTGGGTGAGTGGCTCGGTGCGGGACTGGCGAACCTCACGGCCGCGTTCGATCCGGCCCGGGTGGTCGTGGGTGGTGGACTCGCGGTGGCGGGGGAGCACTTCCTGGGTCCTGCCCGAGATGCCCTGGCGTCGTCGTTGGTGGGAGCCGGGCACCGGGACCTGCCGCCGATCGTCGTCGCCGCCCTCGGTCCAGCGGCAGGTCTGGTGGGCGCGGCGGTCCAGGCCAGGCGTCAGGTGGAAGGCACGGACGCTGGTGGGTGAGTGTGAGTGATCATCCGCGCCCGCTGGGCAACGGCTGACAGACTTCCTGGGCACAGGCTTGCGCAAGCACACCAGGCGGGAGAGGCGGCACACGTGCCGACGAACACTGCGAACAGGAGGTGAGTCGTGGTTGAGCACCGCGGAGCGCGCGTCGCGGTTCTGACCGCCGCCGCGATCGGTCTGTATTACCAGACCCAGCAGATCCCCACGCTTGTCGTGCCCACGATCCTGGTGCTCGGGGTCTTCGCGGCGCTCTTCATGCTGGCCCGGCCGACTCCGATGGACCGGTTGGACCCGTGGTGGCCGGCGCTGCTGCTGACCGGTATCTGCCTGACGGACACCGCGGTCAGGTACGGGCTCGACTACGCCCAGCACACTGCCGGGACGGTGGTGATCGTCGCGCTGTACCTGGGCAGCGGAGCCGTCGCGGTGTTGGGGGTTGCGAAGGCGTCTCGGATCGGGTTCGTCGTCCTGCTCGCGGTGCACTCGGGCCTGATCCTGCTCGACTTCGAGTTCCACCTCCAGGTCATCGACGTCCAGGTGTTCCTCGACGAGGGGGTCGACGCCCTGCTGCACGGGGTCAACCCGTACTCGATCACCATGCCCAACATCTTCGACCCAGAGCGCACCGCCCGCCTCTACGGGCCGGGAGTGGTGCAGGACGGCCGCATCCAGTACGGCTTCCCGTACCTGCCCGCCCCGCTGTTCCTGGACGTGCCGGGCCGGCTGCTCGGTGACGTCAGGTACGTCCACCTCGCGGCCCTGCTGGCCACCGCGGTCCTGGTCCGGCACCTGGCCACCGACCGCACGGGCCGCGCGATGGCGGTGCTGCTGGTCAGCGCTCCGGTCTCGCGCGTCGTGGTCAACGCCTACTGGATCGAGCCGCTGCTCGGCCTGCTCCTCGCACTCACCGTCTGGTCCCTGGCGCGCCGGCGGCCCGGGTGGGCCGGGATCACGCTGGGACTGCTGCTGGCCTCCAAGCAGTACCTGGTGGTGGCGCTGCCGAGCCTGGCCAGCGCGTGGCGCGGCCATGGCCGCAAGGCCCTGATCGCGACCCTGGCGACCGCCCTACTGGTGGTGCTGCCCTTCTTCGCCCTCGACCCGGTCGGGTTCTGGCGTTCGGTCGTGCAGTGGCAGTTCGTCCAGCCGTTCCGGAACGACTCCATGTCGCTCCTGCCGGGCCTGGCCGACGTGTTCGGCGAGCTGCCGGGCTGGTTCGTCTCCGGCCCGTCGCTAGTCCTGGGGCTGGTCGTCTCGGCCCTGGTGGCCTGGCGCACCAGGCCGGGACCGACCGCCCTGGCGCTGGGCGTGGGGCTGAGCCTGCTGGTGACCGTGCTCTTCTCCAAGCAGGCCTTTCCCAACTACTTCTACTTCATCGGCGCTGCCCTGATCCTCGCGGTGACCACGTGGCCCCAGGACGAACCGAGACGTCAGACCTGCGCGCCGTTGTCCCAGGGGTCGCGGGGGTCCCGCGACATCGTCGCGACGAGATAGCCGAAGCCGGCGACGAAGCAGACCACCGCGACCAGCGAGACCAGCGTGGGTGGACGCCAGCCGGTCAGGGCCAGCACGAGCATCAGGATCGGGATCCCCAGGACCGCGGACCACGACGCCCGGCGCAGGGGCGGCACCTCCGGCAGCGGGGGCGCCGGCTGGGGCACGAAGTCGTCGTCGGTCTCTCCGCCGGACTCCGGCGGGTCGTCGGCGGCCTCGTCGGACCCCGTGGGGCCGGTGAAAGGACCGGGGTCCGCGGCGGCAGGGTCGCCCTCACCGGTGGGGCGCGCACGTCGTCCGCTGGCGGTCTCGGTCCCGAGGTCGTCGAGGCTGGGCCGCTCGCCGTAGTTTTCGACGATCGCCCTCCAGGCCTCGTCGTCCCGCGAAGTCACTCCTCGACACTAGCCGGGGGACGGAACTGACGCCTCCACGACGGGCGCCTCAGGCCGTCACCCGAGCCACGAAGGCGGCGGACTCCTCGAAGATGGTGGGGGCGTCGTTGTCCAGCGTGGCCACGTGGAAGCTCTCCTCGAGCGAGCGTTCGGTGAAGTCCCGGGAAGAGATCCGGGACTTGATGATCTCCAGCGAGGACGGGTCGACCACGTGGTCGACGGCGGACTTGAAGAAGAGCACCGGGACCGTGATGCGCACCAGGTCCTCCCGGAGCAGTCGCCAGTGGCGCATCATCGAGTGAGTCGCCTTGAGGGGGGTGCGGAGGTAGCCGTGCTCCTCGCCGCCGGGCTTCTTGATGTCGTTCGCGATGCCGGGGAGGGAGGGGACGACCCACTTGAGCACCGGCAGCGCCAGCACGTCCTTGCGGGTGGTGGCCACCGCCGGGTTGACCAGCACCAGGCCCCGCAGCGCCTCCCCCCGGTCGGCCGCGAGCTGGAGGGCCAGGGCGCCACCCATGGACAGGCCGCCGACGACGACCTCGTCGTTCTCCCGCGCCAGCCGGTCGAAGGCCCGGTCGAGCTCGGCGTACCAGTCGTCCCAGGTGGTGCGGTTGAGCTCCTGCCACGAAGTGCCGTGCCCGGGCAGCCGAGGCACCTCAACGCCGTACCCGTGCGCGGCCAGTGCCTCGCCCCAGGGCGTGATGGAGGCGGGCGAGCCGGTGAAGCCGTGACTCAGCAGCACGCCGATCCGGCGGCCGCCGGTCTGCTCGGGACGGGCAGTGCGCGACAGCGGCGAGGCGAGCGGATGGATGGCCATGCCGGGCATTCTGCACCAGCATCGGCAAATAGGCCCGGGGGGTCTAGGCTCGCGTCGTGCTGTACTGGTTCCTGAAGAGGATCGCCCTCGGGCCATTTCTCCGACTCATCTTCCGTCCCCAGGTCGAGGGAGCGGCCAACGTCCCTGCCGAGGGACCCGCCATCCTGGCCAGCAACCACCTCTCCTACGCCGACTGGCTGTTCATGCCGCTCACGCTGCCGCGCCGGGTGACCTTCGTGGCCAAGGCGGAGTACTTCACCACCCCTGGGGTCAAGGGCTGGTTCCAGAAGAAGTTCTTCGCCGGCTCCGGCCAGGTGCCGATCGATCGCAGCAGTGGCAACGCGGCCGAGGGCGCGCTGGCGTCCGCCAAGCAGATCCTGGCCCAGGGCGACCTGTTCGGGATCTACCCCGAGGGCACCCGCTCCCACGACGGCAAGCTCTACCGCGGTAAGACCGGCGTCGCACGGCTGGCGCTGGAGAGCCGCGCGCCGGTCATCCCGGTGGCCGTCGTGGGCACGGACGTGGTCGCTCCTCCGGGCAAGAAGTTCGGCTCCATCACCCGGCCCATGGTCCGTTTCGGCGAGCCTCTGGACTTCTCCCGCTACGAGGGCATGGAGAACGACCGCTACATCCTGCGCTCCATCACCGACGAGATCATGTACGAGATCATGCGCCTCTCCGGCCAGGAGTACGTCGACATGTACGCCGCCCGGGCCAAGGACGAGGCCAAGAAGGCTGAGGACGAGACCCGGCGTCTCGAGCGCGAGGCCGCGGCCCAGGCCGAGGCCAAGCGGGCGTCCTGACCAGCCAGGCCGTGCCCAGGCCCCGTCCTGGGCTGCGGGATCCCGACGCCGCCGCCGGTGCCGGCGTCGAGGACCGGCTCTTCGACGCCCTCGCGGTGCTCCGCGTCCTGGTCACCATCAACATGGTGGGGCTCACCGTGTGGCGTTGGGACAACTTCGTCCGGCCCACCGCCGCGCTCGTGGCCGTCGCTCTGCTGGTGCTCTGGACCGGTGTCGCGCTCGTCGCCTACCGGGACGCGGCGCGCCGGACCCTGTGGCTGCTGGGCAGCGACCTCGCGGTGGCCGCGCTGGCCCTGGGCATCACCCCCTGGCTCAAGGGTGACGGCTTCCGGGCCACCCTGCCCGGGTTCTGGGTGATGGGGGCCCTGCTCGCCTGGGCCGTGCACTGGCACTGGCGCGGGGGCCTGGTCGCGGCCGTGATCCTCTCGGTGGTCGACGTGGCGATCCGCCAGGAGGTGACGCAGACCAACTACGGGCACGTCTTCCTGCTGCTCCTGGGGGGAACGGTGGTCGGCTACATGGCGGGTTCGGTGCGCGAGATGGCGGTCCAGGCCGCCCGCGCCGATCGGGCCACGGCCGCGGCCGAGGAGCGGGCCAGGCTCGCTCGGGCGGTGCACGACGGCGTGCTGCAGGTGCTCAGCCTGGTGCAGCGCCGCGGGGCCGAGATCGGTGGCGAGTTCGGTGAGCTGAGCCGGCTGGCGGCCGAGCAGGAGTCCCGGCTGCGCTCGCTGATCCGGGCCCAGGACACGCTGACGGAGGCTGTCCCCGCGTCGCAGGCCGAGACCCTCCAGGCCCGCAGGGACCTCTCCGCAGCCGTGGAGGCGCTGGCCTCGTCGCGGGTGACTGTGGTGACCCCCGGGACGCCGGTGCCCATGCCGGCACCGCGGGTGGAGGCGCTGGTCGGTGCGGTGCGTGCCTGCCTGGACAACGTCAGCCTGCACGTGGGGCTCGACGCCCCGGCCTGGGTGCTGCTCGAGCACGCCGGTGACGAGGTCACCGTCAGCGTGCGGGACGAAGGGCCGGGCATCCCGCCCGACCGGCTCGAGGCGGCCGCGCGCGAAGGACGGCTGGGCGTGGCGTCCTCGATCAGGGGGCGTCTGGAGGAGCTCGCAGGGACCGCTTCGGTTCACACGGGCGCCCAGGGCACCGAATGGGAGCTGACCGCTCGGCTGGAGGAGCCCCGATGACCATCCACACCACACATCCCTTCGCGTCCGAGGAACCGGATCGAGACCCCGCCCGCCGGCTGCGCGGCCGGCTCGGCGGCGTGGTGACGCTCTGGACCGCCGGCGACGAGCAGGGCCGAGCAGGGCTGACGGTCTCCTCGGTGATGGTCGCGGGTGGCGAGCCGGGTCGGGTGCTGGGCCTGCTCGACCCGGACTCCGACCTCGTCGAGGTGCTGCAGCGCACCCGGGCGGCCGTCGTACACCTGCTGCGGTGGGAGCACCGCGACCTCGCCGACGCCTTCGCCGGCGTGGCACCAGCGCCCGGTGGGCTCTTCCGGACCGGGGTGTTCGTGGCGGGCACCCACGGACCCCGACTGGAGTCGGCCACCACCTGGGCGCGGGTCGAGGTCGAGAGCCTCGCCGAGGTGGGCTGGTCCCTGCTCGTCACGGCCACCATCACGGCTGCGGAGATCGGCGACGAGGACGACCCGCTGCTGCACCGCCGCGGTCGGTATCGGCGCGTGGGCGGGCCGGGCGGGCCCGCGGCGGACTAGGGTCGCCGCGTGAGCGAGCAACCCACCAGGCTGATGGTCGTCGACGACCACCCGATGTGGCGCGACGCCGTGGAGCGAGACCTGCAGGCGGCGGGCTTCGACGTGGTCGCCGTCGCGGCCACCGGCGCGCAGGCCGTGGCCCGGTTCGCCGCGGCCCGACCCCAGGTGGTCGTGCTGGACCTGCAGATCCCCGAGCCGAACGGCGTCGAGGTGACCCGCACGGTGCTGGAGCAGGACCCGGGCGCCCGGGTCCTGATCCTGTCCGCCTCGGGGGAGCAGAACGACGTGCTGGAAGCCGTGAAGGCGGGCGCCACCGGGTACCTGGTGAAGTCGGCCTCGCGCGAGGAGCTGATCTCCGCGGTACGACGGGTGGCGGCCGGGGACACCGTCTTCACCCCGGGACTAGCCGGGCTGGTGCTGGGCGAGTTCCGGCGCATCTCCGACCCCAGGACCCTGGACGGGACGCCCGAGCTGACCGACAGGGAGACCGAGGTGCTGCGGATGGTGGCGAAGGGGATGTCGTACAAGCAGATCGCCGAGCGGCTGTTCATCTCCCACCGCACCGTGCAGAACCATGTGCAGAACACCTTGCGCAAGCTGCAGATGCACAACCGGGTCGAGCTCACCAGGTACGCGATCGAGCAGGGCCTGGACGAGGAGTGACCTGGCGACCCGCAGACATGGCGGATGCGATCGGGCTGACCGAGCTGGAACGCGCTGCCAACCTCGAGGCGCTCGTGCACGTCTTCGACCCCCAGCGGCATCCGTTCCCCTTCGATGACGTGCTGGCTCGATGGGTGCTCGTGCTGGAAGACCCCGAGGTGCGGGTGGAGGCTGTCGGGTCCGAGCGCCTGCGCGCCTGTGCGGCGTATGACGACGACAACCTGCGCCACCTGTTCGTGGACCCCGCGTGCTGGGGGACGGGACTCGGGCGCGCCGGGGTGGAGCGCGCGGTGGCGCACATCCGAGCAGCCGGAGGCACGCCGCACCTGTGGTGCCTGGCGGACAACCACCGGGCCCGAGGGCTCTACGAGCACCTGGGGTGGCGCCCCACCGGGACCGCCCGCGAGGCGGTCTGGCCGCCGCACCCGATCGAGATGGAGTACTCGCTCTCGACTTCGTCCTCGTCCGCGCCGAGCACCAGGGGCTAGGCGGTCGCCTGCTCGCGTGCCGGGTGCGGTTCGCCGGAGGGTGCGGCGTCGACCAGGTCGTGGTGCACGTCGTAGCGCGCCCGCAGCCTGGCGTCCTGCTTGACCCGATAGCGCTCACCCAGCGTGGCGCGCGCAGCCAGGCTGCCCGGGACGCGGTCGACCGCCCGGTTGACCGCCCCCAGCACCGGCCCGACCGCACGGATCACGGTCTTGACCCGGGTGTCGGGGATGCCCAGCTCGTCGGCGATCCGGTCGCCGAGAAAGACCCGTTCCAGCCCGTGCACCACCGAAGGCGCCACGCGGTGCAGCCGAGTGTGGGGGAGCAGCTGCTCGATCTCCGGCACTAGGAACTCGGCGTTGATGGAGGCGACCAGGTCGCGGCAGTAGCCGTCGACCTCGGGACGGGTGAACAGGTAGATCTCCTCCAGCTGCTCCTGCTCGGTCTGGTCCCCGGGCAGCAGGTCGGGGTGGATCCCCAGCAGGTGCCCGACGTAGCGCCAGCGCGCGTAGTAGCCGGCCACCTCGTGAGGCAGGAGCGCCGCTCCGATGGCGGCCATGCCGCGCAGGGGGATCAGGCAGAACTCCACCAGCGTGTAGGCCAGGAACGCCTGGCAGATGGGCACCCCCCAGTCGTGGTCCTGCCAGCGCGGGTCCTTGACCAGGGCAGCGCGCACGAGGGCGTGGATGATCCGCACCCGCACCGTGAGCTCGAACCCCGCGGCGTGACGTTGCAGACCACCCTGGGCGCTGGCCTCGACCAGCCAGGACGCCACCTCGATGGTGCGCATGCCGGCGCTCTCGACGTACCGCCCGGTCATCTCCAGGGGCCGGGACGCCGTGGCGTTGGCATAGCCGCTGACCAGCGAGGCGGCCCCCAGGACGATGCCGGCCTGGCGGGTGTACCGGCCGACGTGGAGGTACGCGTGGTCCATGGCCGCGAGGTCCACCCAGTCGGGCACGTCGTCGAGCTCCACGAAAAGGGCGCGCAGCGACTCGGGCGCCTGGGGCACGGAGTCGATCCCCTCCCGGCAGGCGGTACGGAGCATTCTCATCGCACGACCGTGGCCGAGGCTGGCCACGTCGGCCACGAACGCGTCGGCCAGCGGATCGCCCTCCCACATCGCCTCGAAGTACCTGGGCGCCAGCGCGGGGAATCGCTGCCGGGCCTCCGCCACCCTGCTCACGCTGTGCGGGATCTCGGGGCGTGCGGACTCGGTGTCGGAGGTCACATCGCCCAGCCTATGCTCGCGGTGTGCCCACGGACCATCTTCTGCAGGCGGCTGATGAGCTCTATTCACTGCCGCTGGCGGAGTTCACCTCCGCCAGGGACCGGCGAGCCAAGGACCTGAAGGGCTCGGACCCGAAGCTCTCCGTCCGGATCAAGAGCCTCCGCAAGCCCTCGCTGGCCGCCTGGGTCGTCAACCTGCTGGTGCGCCGGGAGGCCGAGCAGGTGGAGCAGCTCCTCGCCGTGGGAGCAGCCCTGCGCGAGGCACAGGCCAACCTGGTCGGGGAGGAGCTGCGGGCGCTGACCCGGCAGCGGCGGCAGGTGACCGCCGCGGTCACCGGGCGTGCTCGCAGCCTCGCTGCGGAGGCCGGCCAGCGCGTCACCGACTCGGTGGCCGACCACGTGGAGGCCACCTTGACCGCGGCCGTGCTGGACGCGGACGCCGCCGAGGCGGTGCGCAGCGGGCTGCTGGTCGCGGCGCTGAGCGCGACGGGGGTGGATCCCGTCGACGTCGCCGCCGCGGTGGCCGCGCCGGCAGCCCTCGGCTTCGCCGCCAGCACCCGCGAGGCCCCCGTCGCGCCCCGGCCCCAGCTCCGGGTGGTGCCGGACCCGGATGCGGACGCCAAGAGGCTCAGTGCCGCACGGGACCGCGTGAGCCAGGAGAGCGCCAACCTGGCCAGCGCGAGGGAGGAGCACGAGGCGGCGGCGCGTGAGGTGGCCGAGCTGGAGGCCCGGAGCATGCAGCTGCAGTCGGAGATCGACGAGCTGCGACGGCGGCTGGCCGAGCTGGAGGCGGCGGCCGAGCAGGTCGACGACGAGCTCGCCGACGCCGAGGACGTCCGAGCCGAGGCGGAGGGGACCGTGGCTGAGCGGGGGCGCTCGCACCAGGCGGCCGTGGAGTCGCTGGCGACCCTGGAGCAGCAGCAGCCCTAGCCCAGCGCTAGGCCCAGCCCTTGGACCGCTCGACCGCGTCCTGCCAGCGTCGGTACGCACGGTCGGAGGCCTGGCGATCGGACCGGGGCTCGAAGCTCCGCCCGAGCTGCCAGGTCTCGCGCAGGTCGTCCACCGAGTCCCAGACCCCCGTCCCCAGTCCGGCCAGGAACGCGGCGCCCAGTGCGGTGGTCTCCACGATTCGCGGGCGTTCCACCGGGACCCCCACCTGGTCGGCCTGGATCTGGCAGAGCAGGTCGTTGGCGGCGGCGCCGCCGTCCACGCGCAGCGACGCCAGGTCCGGCATCGTCTCCAAGACGTCGCGCACCTCGAAGGCGATGGCCTCCAAGGTGGCGCGCACCAGGTGGGCGCGGGTGGTCCCTCGGGTCAGCCCGATGATCAGTCCGCGTGCGTGGGGGTCCCAGTGCGGCGCGCCCAGACCGGTGAGCGCCGGCACGAAGACGACACCCCCGGCGTCGGGCACCGTGGCCGCGATGCCGGCGGTCTCCGCCGCGGACCCGATGATCTGCAGCCCGTCCCGCAGCCACTGGACCGCGGCGCCGGTGACGAAGATGGACCCCTCGAGTGCGTAGGTGGTCACTCCGTCCGGGCTCCGCCAGGCAGCGGTGGAGAGCAGCCCCGCGTCGGAGCGGGCGACGGTGGTGCCGGTGTTGGTGAGGATGAACGACCCGGTGCCGTAGGTGCACTTGGAGTCCCCCTCCTCGAAGCAGGTCTGACCGAACAGGGCCGACTGCTGATCGCCGGCGATGCCGGCCACGGGCACCGAGAGACCGCAGAAGGAGGCCGCGTCGGTGACCGCGACCTCTCCCCAGCTGGGCACGACGTCGGGCAGGGAGTCCCGAGGCACCCCGAACAGGTCGCACAGCTCCGCGGACCAGTCGCCGGCCTCGAGGTCGAACAGCAGGGTGCGGGACGCGTTGGAGACGTCGGTGACGTGCCAGGTGCCGCGAGTCATCCGGGCGATGAGGTAGGAGTCGACGGTGCCCACGGCGTAGCGCCCGGACTCCACCAGTGCCCAGGTGTGCGGCTCGTGCTCGGCCAGCCAGGCCAGCTTGGTGCCGGAGAAGTACGGGTCCAACCGCAGGCCGGTCAGCTGTGCCACTCGCTTCTCGTGACCGGCCTCCCGCATCCGGGTGCACACCTCCGCGGTACGCCGGTCCTGCCAGACGATCGCGCGCCGCGGGGAGCCCAGCGTCTCGCGGTCCCACAACAGGATCGTCTCGCGCTGGTTGGTGATCCCGATCGCCGTGATGTCGCCGGTCTCGACCTGGGCGAGGACCTCTCGGGTCGCGGCCAGGGTGGCCTGCCAGATCTCCTCCGGCGCGTGCTCGACCCACCCGGGGCGGGGGAAGTGCTGGTTGAACTCCTGGTAGCCACGGGCGGTGATGGTCCCCTGGGGGCTGACCGCCACGGCGGTCACGCCGGTGGTCCCGGCGTCGATGGCGATGACGCTCATGCCTGTGCCTCCCGGGTCGTCGTGGCGTCGCGCAGGATCTTCAGAACCTGGACGTCGATCCACTCCGGCGCCAACCCCGGGGCGACCCGCATCTCGTAGTTCTCCGACGCCACCCAGGCGGCGAACCGGTCGTGCCCCAGCGACTGGGCACGCTCCTCCAGCTCGCCGAGCAGCCCCGGGTCGACGCTGACCCGCTCCGCGGCGGTGGAGGCGGTGAGGTGGAGCTGGTGGAGGTCCAGCAGCCGCGCCAGCTCGGCCACTGGGTCGGTGTGGTCGTCGACGCGGAGGTCGACGGCCAGGTCGTCCCGGCCGGCGTACCCGGCTCCGTCCCGGACCACCAGCAGCGCCGCGGACTGCCGTCCCCTGCGGTCGCCGCCGGCATCGTCCCCGGCGGCCAGCGCCGCGAGCAGTCGCCGGGCGAACGGGGCGGAGGTGTCCTCCTGCCAGGCTCGGACCATCGCCTCGATCACCTCGGGGCCGGCGAGGATGTTGCCCTGGACCGCGAACCCGGGGCCGGTGCGGCCTCCGGCCCACTCGTGGCAGTGCCGCCCGGTGTACGTCGCGGCGTCGCCGTCCAGACCGACGATGCCGACCTGCCGGTCCTCGCGCCCGTCGTCCTCGGCCAGCAGCCGGTCGAGGGCCACCTGGGCGGTGGCTCCCTCGTCCAGGTGGGCCAGTGCCTGGCCCTTGTAGGCCACGTTGGCGTCGGCCTGGGTGGCCAGGGCCCCCAGGCCGGCCACGGCGGCCGGCACGACCGACCCGACGGCCAGGAACTTCGACGCCACGGCCACGCCCCAGGACTGGCCGTCGTCGGATCTTGCGACGATGGAGAAGGTCATGGGCCGACCCTAGTGCCGACGGGGACGACGGCGGCCGAGGTGGAGCCGGTGGCTCAGGGCAGCTGTCCGATCGAGGAGAGCATGGCGGTGAACCACGGCTGGTCGACGTCGAACGCCTTGTGCCCGGCGATCCGCGACAGCTCGACCGCCCGCAGCTCGTCGCCCCGTTCCTCGTCGTTCCCCACGACCCCGGACTCGCCGCGCACGGCGCACTCGACGGCGACCTCGGCCATCTGGCGGATCAGCGCCAGGTCCGTCGCGTTGGCCGGAGCGGAGCGGGAGAAGTAGCCCGACTTCTGCACCATCTGCTTCTGGGCGCCGATCCGGGATCCGAACGCCTCGGCGAAGTACTTGCCGGGGTTGATGGTGTCGAGCTTGACGTGGCCGAAGGCGTCGCGGGCCACCGTGGTGCCGGCGGCCTCGAGCTCGGCGACGATGTCGGAGACGCCGGCGCCCTCGCTCAGGAAGATGTTGACCGAGCCGATCTCGTCCATCACCGCGCTGAGCCGGGCGGCCTCGGCCTCCAGGTCGATCGCCAGCTCGGGCACGTAGACGGCATGGATGTTCCAGCGCTCGGGGGTCAGACCGATGCTCGGCAGCCAGTCCTGCTCGGCGTGCCAGTCCAGGTAGGAGCGTGCCGCTGCCGCGGTGAGCCAGCCGCAGTTGCGTCCCATGACCTCGTGGACGATGAGCATCCGGGGGCTGGACCCGTGCTCGGCGAGCACGTTGCGGGCGAACAGCGCCGCCTGCTCCGCGGCGGTCTGGGACCCCAGGCTCTGCCGGATGGGGACGATGTCGTTGTCGATCGTCTTGGGCAGGCCGACGACGGTGAGCTCGACCTCGTGCTCCTTCAGGTACGCCGCCAGGTCGGCCGCTGCGGTGTTGGTGTCGTCCCCGCCGATGGTGTGCAGCACCGAGACCCCGTCGGCGACCAGCCGGTCGGCCGCGACCTGCAGGGCCGTCTCGTCGGGGCCGATCAGCCCGCGTCTGCGGCAGTCGGCATCGTTGGTCAGCTTCACCCTGCTGTTGCCCAGAGGGCTGCCGCCGAAGCGGTGCAGGATCGAGGCGCCGCGCCGGGCGTCCTCGTCGACGACGACGCTGTCCCCGGTCAGCAGGCCCTGGTAGCCGTGCCGGTAGGCGAGGATCTCGGTCTCCGGGGAGACCTGGGTCCAGGTCTCGATCAGGGCACCGACGGCCGAGGAGAGGCAGGGCGCATAGCCGCCGGCGGTCAGGATCGCGACACGGTTGGGAGACATGCCGGGAAGTCTAGGTTGTTGCGCTCCCGTCTGCCCGAGGACACAGTGGGAGACCACAGTGGGCGGGGCGCGCCGGTGATCGGCGGTGGCTCGAGGGGCGAGGAGCGCACATGGCCGAGACAGATGCCGAACCGACCACGACGTCCACGGGGGAGCCCGGGCTCAAGCGGGTGATGGGGCCTGGCCTGCTCCTGCTGTTCATCGTCGGCGACATCCTGGGGGCCGGCGTCTACGCGGTGACCGGGCAGATGGCCGCCATCGTCGGCGGCATGGTCTGGCTCCCGTTCCTGCTGGCCTTCGTCGTGGCGACCCTCACCGCGCTGTCCTACCTCGAGCTGGTCACGAAGTACCCCCAGGCGGCGGGGGCGGCGCTGTACGTCCACAAGGCCTTCGGCATCCACTTCGTCACCTTCCTGGTGGCGTTCGCGGTGGTCTGCTCCGGCATCACCAGTGCCTCGACCTCGGCCAACGTGCTGGCCCAGAACCTCACCGGCGGGCTGGTGGTCAACGGATGGCTGGACGAGGCGCCGAGCACCACGGTCATCATGCTCATCGCGATGGCCTTCATGGTGTTGCTGGCGCTGATCAACCTGCGTGGGGTGGGGGAGTCGGTCAAGTTCAACGTGATCCTCACCCTGGTGGAGATGACCGCGCTGGGCATCGTGATCCTGGTCGGCTTCTGGGCGATGGCCCAGGGGGAGGGCGACGTCGGGCAGGTCTTCACCTTCGAGAGCGCCGACGACCAGGGCATGTTCATGGCCGTCACTCTCGCCACCTCCATCGCGTTCTTCGCCATGGTGGGGTTCGAGGACTCCGTCAACATGGTGGAGGAGTGTCAGGAGCCCCAGAAGATCTTCCCGCGGACCATGCTCACCGGCCTGGGCATCGCGGTGCTCATCTACATGCTGGTGGCGGTCGCGGTGGTGACGGTGCTGACCCCCAGCGAGCTGGAGACGATCAACGAGTCAGAGGGTCGAGCGCTGCTCGAGGTGGTCAGCAAGGGGGCACCCGACTTCCCCATCGACCGGATCTTCCCCTTCCTGGCCGTCTTCGCGGTGGCGAACACGGCACTGATCAACATGCTGATGGCCAGCCGCCTGCTCTACGGCCTGGCCCACCAGGACGTGCTGCCGCGCGTCCTGGGCAAGGTGGCGCCCCGGACCCGCGCACCCTGGGTCGGCATCCTCTTCTCCACCGTGCTGGCCCTGGGCCTGCTCTGGTACGTGGCGCGGGAGTCGGACAGCCCGGTGGTCACCCAGCTCTCCGGCACCACGGCGCTGCTCCTGCTCGCCGTCTTCAGCGTGGTCAACATCGCCTGCCTGGTGCTGCGCCGGGACCCGGCCTCGGGGTTCTTCAAGTCGCCCGGCCTCACCCCGTTGCTGGGCGCGGTGCTCGCCCTCGTTCTGCTCGTGGTGCCCTGGGACGAGCGGGACCCGCTGCAGTACAAGATCCTGCTGTGGCTGCTCGGCATCGGGGTGGTGCTGTGGGCGCTGACCTGGCTCACCAACCGCGGCGTGCGGGCCAAGAAGACCGGCTTCCGCGACATCGAGCACCTCGACCACGAGTGACGAGGGTGCTCGGGGACCGCCCCGAGCCTCACGCGGAGCAGACCACGCCTGTGGTACGGGTCCTGGACGCTCGCGCGTCGGACGTAGTCTGGGACGGTGAGCACCTTCCCACCCGACTCCTCCCTCGTGTCCTCGGACGTCATCCCCACCCTTGAGCAGCTGCATGCCATGGGCCCGGCCCAGCAGCCGACGTACGGCGACCGTGCCGCGCTCGACCGGGCGGTGGCCCGGCTCCGCAAGTCTCCGCCGCTGGTCTTCGCCGGCGAGTGCGACGACCTGATGACCAAGCTGGCCGCGGTCAGCCGGGGGGAGGCGTTCCTGCTCCAGGGTGGGGACTGCGCCGAGACCTTCGACGGCGTGACGGCCGACAACGTGCGCAACAAGCTGCGGGTGCTGCTGCAGATGGCGGTGGTGCTGACCTACGCGGCGTCGGTGCCGGTGGTCAAGCTGGGCCGGCTCGCGGGGCAGTACGCCAAGCCCCGGTCCTCCGACACCGAGACGCGGGACGGCCTCACCCTGCCGGCCTACCGCGGGGATGCCGTCAACGGCTTCCCGTTCACCGCCGAGGACCGGGAGCCCGACCCCCAGCGACTGGTGGACGTCTACAACTCCTCCGCCGCCACGCTCAACCTGGTCCGCGCCTTCGTCACCGGCGGCTACGCCGACTTGCGCCAGGTGCACACCTGGAACACCGACTTCGTGCGCGACTCGCTGGCGGGCCAGCGCTACGAGACGGTGGCGAGCGAGATCGACCGCGCCCTGACCTTCATGCGGGCCATCGGTGCCGACCCCGACGAGTTCCACCGGGTCGACTTCCACTCCAGCCACGAGGCGCTGCTGCTGGAGTACGAGCAGGCCATGACCCGGATCGACAGCCGGACCCAGGCGCCGTACGACGTCTCGGCCCACTTCCTGTGGATCGGTGAGCGCACCCGCCAGATCTCCGGTGCGCACGTCGAGCTGCTGAGCCACATCCGCAACCCCATCGGCGTGAAGCTGGGCCCCACCACGACGCCGGACGACGCGCTGGCGCTGGCCGCCAAGCTCAACCCGGACAACGAGCCGGGCCGACTGACGTTCATCACCCGGTTCGGCGCCCACAAGATCCGCGACGGCCTGCCCACCCTGGTGGAGAAGGTGGATGCCGCGGGCGTCAAGGTCGCCTGGGTCTGTGACCCGATGCACGGCAACACCTTCGAGGCGTCGTCGGGCTACAAGACCCGGCGCTTCGACGACGTGATCGAGGAGGTCCAGGGCTTCTTCGACGTGCACCGTTCGCTGGGCACCTGGCCCGGTGGCGTGCACGTGGAGCTCACCGGGGACGACGTCACCGAGTGCGTCGGCGGTGGCGAGGCCCTGGACGAGGCCGGCCTCAGTGACCGCTACGAGTCGGTGTGCGACCCCCGGCTCAACCGGGTGCAGTCCCTGGAGCTGTCGTTCCTGGTGGCGGAGATGCTGCGCAAGGCCTGACGCAGCGGGCTCCACCAGCACCTGCATAGCATCGGTGCGTGACGAACCTCATCGACCTGCGCTCCGACACCCTGACCCGCCCCACTCCCGACATGCGTACCGCGATGGCCCGAGCCGAGGTCGGCGACGACGTCTACGGCGAGGACCCGACGGTCCGCGCCCTGGAGGAGCGGGTGGCGGGGTTGTTCGGCCACGAGGACGCCCTGTTCACCCCGACCGGGTCGATGGCCAACGTGCTCGCCGTCCGCACCCTGGTGGGGCCGGGGGAGGAGGTGCTGTGCGAGTCGTCGGCGCACATCGCCCGCGCCGAGCTGGGGGCGCACGCCGCCTACACCGGGCTCACGATGCGCACCTGGAGCCACCCGCGCGGTGGGGTCGACCTGCCGGCCGTGGAGCGGATGTTCGCCCCCGACATGGGGCCGTTCTTCGTGCGCACCAAGGCGGTCTCGGTGGAGAACACCCACAACTTCGCCGGCGGCACCGTGCTCACGCTGGCGGACCTGGACGCGCTGCACGCCTTCACCACCGCACAGGGGGTCGGCCTGCACGTCGACGGGGCCCGGATCTGGAACGCCCACGTCGCCACCGGCACCCCGCTCTCCGCGTACGGCGCCCGCGCCGAGGTGATGGCCGTCTGCCTCTCCAAGGGGCTGGGGGCCCCGGTGGGCTCGCTGGTGGTCGGCTCGGCCGAGGCGATGGCCGAGTCCCGGGTGTGGCGCAAGCGCATGGGGGGCGGCATGCGGCAGGTGGGGATCCTGGCCGCGGCCGGCTTGCACGCCCTGGACCACCATGTGGAGAGGCTCGCCGAGGACCACGAGCACGCGCGCCTCCTGGCCGAGGCCTGCGGGGTCGACCCGGAGCAGGTGGAGACCAACATCGTGGTCCTCGAGAGGAGCGACGCCGCCGAGCTCGTCGAGGCCGCCTCGGCCGAGGGGATCAGGATCTCCACCGTGGGTCCCCGCACCGTCCGACTCGTGACCCACCTCGGGATCGATCGGGAGGACGCCCAGCGCGCGGCGACGGTGCTCGCCAAGCTCACGAGCTGAGCAGCCACCAGGCTCACCCCGATGAGCCTCGCGACACGCTCAGGCGCGTCTGATCCGGGTGCTGGAGTCCACCCGGTTGACCACCGGCGGCATCCGGCGCACTGCCTGGGCCAGCTCGCGCAGCTCGCTGCCCACCAGTGCCTGGGGCCCGTCGCACAGCGCGGTCTCCGGGTTCGGATGGACGTCGACGATGACGCCGTCGGCACCCACGCCGATGGCTGCGCGGGTCAGCGGCACCACGAGGTCCTTGCGTCCGGCAGCGTGCGAGGGGTCGACGATGACCGGCAGGTGGCTGGTGGCCTGCACCACCGGGACGGCCGAGATGTCCAGGGTGTTGCGGGTCGACGGCTCGAAGGTCCGGATGCCGCGCTCGCAGAGCACGATGTCCAGGTTGCCGCGCTGGGCGATGTACTCCGCGGCCATCAGCCACTCCTCGATGGTGGCCGTCATGCCACGCTTGAGCAGCACCGGCTTGCCGGCCGTGCCGACGGCCTGCAGCAGGCCGAAGTTCGCCATGTTGCGGGTGCCGATCTGGAGCATGTCGGCGTGTGCGGCCACCACGTCGACGTCCCGGGCGTCCACCACCTCGGTGACGATCGGCATCCCGGTCGCGGCGCGGACCGAGCTGAGGATCTTCAGGCCGTCCTCGCCGAGGCCCTGGAAGGCGTACGGCGAGGTGCGCGGCTTGTAGGCACCCCCACGCAGCAGGGTGGCTCCCGCGGACTGCGCCATCCGGGCCGCGGCCATGGTCTGCTCGCTGGTCTCCACCGCGCACGGGCCGGCGATGAAGGTGAAGGAGTCCGGGCCGATGGGCACCTGGTGCTCCGGGGGGCCGACCCACACCGTGGAGCGCTGGGGGTGGTGCTGACGGCTCACCAGCTTGTACGGGTCTGAGATCCGGTGGACGTCCGCGACGCCGCCCAGGGCGCGCAGGTTCAGGTGGTGGAAGGACTCCAGGTCGCCGACCAGGCCGATGATGGCTCGCTCCACGCCGGTGGAGACGAAGGCCTTCCCGCCGACCCCCTCGACGCGGGACACCACCCGGGCGATGTCCTCCTCCGTGGCCTCTGGGGACATGACGACGACCATGGGGCGACGGTAGTGGTGCAGCGCGGCGCCTCACGCGTCACACCACGATGTGGACCGCGCCGCCAGGGCATCAGGCAGGACACCCAGTCAGACCGCGAGGTGCGGGACCTCGCCCTCGATCTTGCGCCGCGGCACGATCTCCACGACCACCATGGCGGTGAGCACCATGAGCCCGCCGACGACCAGTCGCGAGGTCACGGACTCGTCGCCCAGGAGCACGGCGAAGAGCGCGGCGAACACCGGCTCCAGGCTCATGATGATGGCGCACCGGGTGGGCGGCAGGTGGGCCTGGGCCCAGGTCTGCACGACGAGTGCCGCGGCGCCCGCGACCAGGGCCATGTAGAGCAGGGAGAGCCAGTCGCCCCGGGTCGCCGGCAGCACGATCCCGTCCGGGGCGGTGGCGGTCAGGCACACCAGGGTGATGACGACGAGCTGCACGATGGACATGCCCAACGCCTCGTCGGGCTTGGACCACGCGCCCAGACCCACGATGTGCAGGGCGTAGATCACCGCGGCCACCAAGGTGATGGCCTCCCCGTATCCCAGGCTCAGCCCGTTGAGCGTGAGCACCGCCAGACCCGCCGTGGCCAGGGCCACCGCACCCCAGGTGAGGCGGGTGATCCGCGTCTTGAGGATCCAGGCGGCCAGCAGGGGGGTGAACACGACGTACATGCCGGTGATGAAGCCGCTCACGCTGGCGGCGGTGTGCGCCAGGCCGGCGGTCTGCAGGATCTGCGCGACACCGTAGAGCAGACCCAGCACCAGCGCGTGGCGCCGGGACTCCGCCGAGAGCCTGGCCACGGCCCGGGGTGCGAGGACGAACAGCGCCAGGCTGGCCACGGCGAAGCGGACCGCCAGGAAGTCCAGGGTGGGCACCCGGTCCAGGAGGTCCTTGATGAGGAAGAACGTGGAACCCCAGCTCGCGGTCATCGCGAGCAGGGCCAGGCTCGCGACCAGGGTGGTACGTCGCTCAGTCACCCCAGGCATCCGCGCGCAGCCTCCTCAGCAGTGCCAGGTCCGGGTTCCCGACCTCGCGCGAACCGGGGGTCTCCAGCACGAACGGCACCCCGGCCGTCGCGGGATGGGAGAGCAGCTCGGCGAACGCACCGATCCCGATGTGTCCCTCGCCGAGCCGCATGTGCCGGTCCTTGCCGGCGCCGCGGACGTCCATCGAGTCGTTGGCGTGCACCAGGCGCAGCCGGCCCGGTCCGGCGATCTCGACCAGGCGGTCCACCGTGGCTGTGGTCCCACCGGGCTCGTCGAGGGGGGCGCCGGCTGCGAAGACGTGGCAGGTGTCCAGGCAGATCCCGGCCTTGGGATGGTGGTCCACCGCGGCCAGGTAGGGCGCCAGGTCCTCGACCCCGGCGCACAGCGACCGGCCCTGGCCCGCGGTGGGCTCGAGCAGCAGCCAGGGCGCGTCGTCGCCCTCCAGGGTCTCCAGGATCGGCAGCAGCGACTCGCGGACCTGCCTCATGGCCTCGGCGTACCGCACGTCGCTGTCGCCGGGGTCGACGTAGGACCCGGTGTGCACCACGACTCCCTCTGCTCCCAGCTCTCGACCCCGGCGCAGGTTGTGGGCCAGCACGGCGGCGGACTTCTCGTAGGTCGCGGCCGTGGGGGAGCCCAGGTTGACCAGGTAGGGGGCGTGGACGAACACCCGCAGGCCGCGCTCGGCGCAGGCCGTGCGGAAGCGGGCGTCCTGGACCGGGTCGCCGGCAGAGTGGGCCCACCCGCGAGGGTTCCCCGCGAAGATCTGGATCGCCTCGCAGCCGAGCTCGTCGGCGCTGGCAAGTGCTCCGGCCACCAGCCCCTTGCCCACCACCACATGGGTGCCCACCGGGTTGCGCTGGGCCGGGGACGGCTGAGCGGGCGGGGTGGCGGCGGTCGCGTCGAGCAGGGCGTTCTGGGGCACCGTCCCAGCCTAGGCGCCGTCGCGGGCCGGCCCCCGGCCGGTGCGCTCAGATCAGGCTGAGGGTGATCGTCGAGCCCCTCGGCACCGACTCGCCGGCGTCGGGATCGGTGCTCAGCACGAATCCCAGCCCGATGTAGGTGCTCGACTCCCGGGTCTCCACGACGAAACCCAGTGCCTCCAGCTGCTCGGTGGCCGCGTCCACTCCCGAGGCCACGACGTTGGGCATCTCGACCAGCTCGGGACCGCGGGAGACGGTCAGGGCCACGGTCTCGCCCTTGAAGAGGGTCCCGCTGCTGGGGGCCTGGCTGATCACCTGACCTGCGGGGACGTCGTCGTTGAAGACCTCCTCGCGGGTCACCACCAACTTGCGCTTCGTCAGCACCTGCTCGGCGCGGTCGGCGCTGCGACCGGTGAAGTCGGTGACCGTGCGCGGCTTGCGACCCTTGCTGACCACCACGTTGACGGTGGAGCCGGGCTTGAGGGTGGTGCCCGCGGGCGGGTCCGAGGACATCACGACTCCGGGCGCGACCGTCTCGCTGAACTGCTCCACGGCCCGCCCGTAGGTCAGGGTGAGGCCCGTGATCGCGTCCTGGGCGGCATCGAGGTCCATGCCCTCCAGCGCCGGTACGTCGTAGCGCTCCAAGCCCTGGGAGAGCACCACGGTGACGGTGCCTCCCTTGACCACCCGTTCGCCGGGGTCGGGGTCGGTGGCCAGGACCGCGCCGGCTGGGACGGTCTCGGAGTAGGCCGGGTCTCCCAGCTCGCCCTCGAGGCCGGCGTCCTCCAACGAGGACAGGGCCTCGGCCTCGACCATGTTGAGGACTCCCGGAGTGGTGGTGTAGCGCGCGAAGCCGAACCACCAGGCGCCCACCCCGACGCCGACGACCAGCACCAGCGCCACGGCCAGCAGGATCGGGCCGCGCCGCGACCGCCGCGGTCGGTCGGTCGGCTCGTCGGGGAGGTCGGTCCGGGGTGCCGGGAGCCGCCGGATGGCCGGGGGAGCCGGCGGTGCCTCGGGAGCCGGCAGGGTCTGGATCTGGCGGGTGTGGTCGACCTCGGTGGGGAACGGCACGATGTCGCCGTCGGCGGGGTCCTCGATGTCCACCAACCCGTCGCGGTCCGCGGCCTCCTCCACGTCCAGGGGGGCCTGCACGGGGAGCGGGCGCAGGTCGGCCTCCAGCTCCGGGTCCTCCAGCAGTCCGTCCCGCAGGGTCTGCGCCACTCGGTGCACCTGGTGCAGCAGGACGCTGGCATCAGCCGGGCGCTGGCCACGGTCCCGGGCGGTGGCGCGGGCCACCAGCGCGTCGACGTACGCCGGGATGCCCGGCACCTTCGCCGACGGAGCGGGCACGTCCTCGTGGACGTGCTTGTAGGCGACCTGGATCTGCGACTCGCCATCGTGCGGCTTGGTGCCGGTGAGCAGTTCGTAGAGCATGACGCCGACCGCGTAGACGTCGGCGCGCTCGTCCGCGCGGCCTTGCACGACCAGCTCGGGCGCGAGGTAGGAGACCGTGCCGATGAGGACGCCGGTGGCGGTGTGCTGGGTGTTGGCGCTGACCGCCTTGGCGAGCCCGAAGTCGGCGACCTTGACCTGGTTGCGGCCCGGCTCGTCGGCGATCAGCACGTTCTCGGGCTTGATGTCGCGGTGCACGAGGCCGGCACGGTGGGCCGTGGCCAGCGCCGACAGCACCGGGTCCAGCAGCGCCAGCGCCCGCGCCGGGGTCATCGGGGACTCCTTGCGGATCACGTCGCGCAGGGTGTGGCCGGCGACGTACTCCATGGCCAGGAAGACGGTCCCGTCGTCCTCGCCCTGGTCGTGGACCGAGACGATGTTGGGGTGGGAGAGCCCGGCAGCGGCACGCGCCTCGCGGACGAAGCGAGCCACGAACTCCTCGTCCTCGCCCAACCCCGGGTGCATCACCTTGACCGCCACCACCCGGTCCAGCCGGGTGTCGACCGCCTCGTAGACCGAGGCCATGCCACCGCGCGCGACCCGCCTCAGGATCCGGTAGCGCTGCTCCAGGGTCCGCCCGACCATGGGGTCGCCGGAGTCGCGGGGCGTGCGGCTGGGCGCATGCTGGTCTGGCTCCACCAGGGACCTCCGAACTGACCGGACGGGGAAGAATCCGTGGCCCAATCGTACGGACGTGGGCCACCGAGCGGGCGCGGCAGTCCATCCCGGCGTGGCGTGCCCCCTCCGCGGCTCGGCTCGGCGAGCCGGTGGGTGGCACGATGGGCACATGAACGACGTACCTCTGGCCGATGCCGACCTCGACGCCCTCGTCCCCGACTGGATCGACTGGGCGGCCGCCGCGAAGCTCCTCGGCGTGACCGTGAGCCGGGTGCGCACCATGATCCGCGAGCACGAGCTGGCCGCGGCCGTCCCGCGTCCCGGGGCCGGACAGCAGATCCCCGCGGACTTCATCCAGGACGGGCTGGTCACCAAGGGGCTGCCGGGCCTGCTGACGGTGCTGCACGACGGGGGCTACGACGACCGTGAGGCGATCGCCTGGCTCTTCACCGACCTGGACCTGCCGGGCCGGCCGATCGACGCGCTGCGCGAGAACCGGGGTGCGGAGGTCAAGCGCCGCGCCCAGGCGATGGCCTTCTGACGGCTCGCCGGCGGTGCCTCAGACGGCGCCTCAGACGGTGCGCTGGGTGACCGCGGCCGCGAGGTCGCGCAGCACTCCGCGGGCGTCGTCCTCGATCTCGGCCTGGTCGAGCGCGGTCAAGGAGAGCGCGCAGAGCTGCTCGATGACGACCTCGACCTGGTCATGGGCGCCGGAGGCGTCGATGATCTGCCGCAGCCGGTCCACCTGGGCGGCGTCCAGGGGGCGGCCGAGTGCGGTGTCGAGCTCGAGGGCGCCGTCCCCGCCGGCGTCCAGCGCCAGTGCCACCAGCACGGTGCGCTTGCCCTCCACCAGGTCGTCGCCCGCAGGCTTGCCGGTGGTCGCCGGGTCGCCGTAGACACCGAGGAGGTCGTCGCGGAGCTGGAAGGCCTCGCCAAGGGGCAGGCCGAAGCCGGAGAGCCGGGCGAGGTCCGCGGGCGTCGCTCCGGCCAGCGCCGCGCCGATGTGCAGGGGACGCTCGATGGAGTACTTGGCCGACTTGTAGCGCAGCACGGTCATCGCGGTCTCCACGTCGGCGTGGCCGCGGGCCTGTACCGAGACGTCGAGGAACTGGCCGGCGATCACCTCGGAGCGACACAGGTCGAAGACCTCCAGTGCCGGAGCCACCTGCGCGAACGGCAGGCCGCAGCGCCGCAGCAGCTCGTCGGACCAGGAGAGCAGCAGGTCGCCGAGCAGGATCGCCGCGGAGGCGCCGTACTGTCCGGGCGCCCCGCGCCAGGCGCGTTGGCGGTGCTCGGCCTCGAACGCCCGGTGCGTCGCGGGCCGGCCCCGGCGGGTGTCGGAGGCGTCCATGTAGTCGTCGTGCACCAGGGCGCTCGCGTGCAGCAGCTCCAGCGCCGCGCAGGCCCGCACCAGGGCCGCCTCGTCCTCGACCCTGGGCTGCACCGCCCGGTATCCCCACCAGCAGAACGCGGCCCGGAAGCGCTTGCCCCCGGTCATCGCCGCTCTGGCCTCCTCGAGCAGTCGCGCGGCGTCCGGGCCCAGGGGTGCCAGCCGGTCGGCCTGCTCGCTGAGGAACTCGTCCAGCGCGTCCTGGACCGAGCTGCGGAAGGCCGCTGGGTCCCAGCCGGAGGAGATGAGGTCGTGCGACGGCGCGGACACAGTCATGAAGACTAGCCAGTGGACATCCCCGGGGGGAGAGGTGGTCCGTCCCTAGGATTCGGCGCATGAGTCCCGCCCCCGTACCTGGCATCGGTGACCTCGTGAGCCGCGGTGACCACTCCTTCTCCTTCGAGTTCTTCCCACCCAAGGACGAGGCCGGCGAGCGGGTGCTGTGGGACTCGATCCGGGAGCTGGAGAAGCTCCGGCCCACCTTCGTCTCGGTCACCTACGGGGCCGGCGGCAGCACCCGCGACCGCACGGTGGCGATCACCGGTCGCATCGCACGCGAGACCAGCCTGCTGCCGATGGCGCACCTGACGTGCGTGGGGCACACCTGCGCGGAGATCGGCCAGATCCTGGACGACCTCGTCGCCGCCGGGGTGCGCAATGTCCTGGCCCTGCGGGGCGACCCGCCCGCCGGGCCGGGGACCCCGTGGGTGCAGACCGAGGGGGGAGTGCGCTACGCCAGCGAGCTCGTCTCCTTCATCAGGTCCGCGGCCGAGGTCTCGGTCGGGGTCGCGGCCTTCCCCGAGGGGCACCGCGACGCCGAGAGCCTCGAGGCGGACGTCCGTGCCCTGCGCGCCAAGTACGACGCGGGGGCGGAGTTCGCGATCACCGACATGGTGCTGCGGGCCTCGGACTACTTCGGTCTGGTCGAGCGCGCCCGCGCCGCCGGCGTGGACTTCCCGATCATCCCGGGGGTGATGCCGATCCTGGGCATCGCCTCGATGCGCCGGATGGCCGAGATGTCGGGCCGTGCCATTCCCGGGGAGACCGAGGATCGGCTGCTGCCCCACCAGGACGACCCGGCGGCGCTGCGCGCCGAAGGTGTCCGGATCGCCACCGAGATGTGCGCGGAGCTGCTGGCCGGGGGTGCCCCGGGGCTGCACTTCTACACCCTGAACCGGTCCCGGGCGACCCGGGAGATCTGGGCGGCGCTGCGCATTCCCGTGTGAGCCTCGCGCTGGCTAGTCTCGCCGCATGCAGCGCACGGTCACGGTCACGGGTCACGGGTCCGCACCGGCGGTCCCGGACTCCGCCGTGGTCACGGTGGTCGGCGTCCACCGGGCGTCCACCGTGGCCGAGGCCGTGGCCGGCGTCGACGCCGCGGTGAGCGGCATCGTGGCCGTGGCCCGAGGGTTCGTGACCGGGGCCGGTGGCCGGGAGGCCGACGTCGCGAGCGCGGGGCTGCAGATGTGGGCCACGACCGGCCCCGACGGGACCCCGGACGGCTTCGAGGCCTCCCACCGGCTCCGGATCCGCTGTCCCAACCTGCCCTCGGCCTCCGCCCTGGTGGTGGGGCTGGCCGCAGAGGTCGGGGACGCGCTGCGGATCGAGGCCGTGGCTCTGGAGGTCACCGATCCCGGGCCGGCCGCCACGGCGGCGCGGGAGAGCGCCTATGCCGATGCCAGGAAGCGGGCCGCGCACCTGGCCGGGCTCGCCGGAGCGGGGCTGGGTGACGTGCTCGTGCTGGAGGACGGGCTCCCGAGGAGTCCAGGGAGCGCTCGCATGGACGAGGCGAGTGCTGGGCTCCAGCCGGGGGAGTCGATGCTGGACGCCGCAGTCACCGTGACCTGGCAGCTGCTGTAGGTCGGGCGGGCTGCTCAGGGCGGGCTGCTCAGGCGGGACCGATGGTCTGGGCGACCAGGGCGGCCGAGAGCCCGACGAAGGGCAGGCCGGACCCGGGAGTGGCGTGGGCGCCCGCGGCGTACACGCCGGGCACGGGGGTCCGGGGACCGAGCCTGCGACGCACCGTGCCGCGTCCCTGCCACGCGACGCCCAGCGGGGAGCCGCCCCACTGCTCGAGCAGCTGTCCGGGGGTGCGGTCGACGCGTACGGCGACCTGTCCACGCACGTCGAGACCGTGACCGGCCAGGGTGGCCAGCAGGTCGCCGGAGGACGGGACCCGGCCGTGCACCGTCCAGGCGGTCCCGCCGGGGGGTGCGGTCCCGCCCGTGCGCAGCACCAGCGGGACGTCGCCGTGCAGCACCACCTCGGCGGGCAGGTCCGGTACCTCGCCGGTCAGGCCGAGGTAGGAGACCGGGCCCGGAGTCAGGGGCCTGGTCCTGGACACGTGCGCTCGCAGCGCCGGGAGCCGGTGCGGGTCCACGGCGCAGACCACCGCGTCGGCGTCCACCTCGCCGGCCGCGGTGACCACCGCCACCGCTCGTCCGGCGCGCACCACCAGGTCCTCGGCCCGGGTCCCGAGGAGAACCTGCACCCGGCGCGTCTGGAGGCGGTGCGCCAGGGCCTCGCCGAGCTGGGCCAGCCCTCCGGGGACGGTCCAGGCGCCGAACTTCTGCTCCAGGTACGACACGGTGCCCAGCCACGCCGGCACCCGGCGAAGGTCGTGGCCGTCCATGGCGAGGGGGTGGCCGGCCACCAGTCGCAGGCGTGGGTCCGGAAGCGCCTTGCGGAGCCTGTGGCGCAGGCTCTCCCGGCCCTCGAGGAGGTCCCGGGTCTCGCGGCGGGCCAGTGCGGGGTCCCACGGGCGCTCGAGGTAGTCGCGCCGCAGCAGCTCCCACTCCTCGCCGAGGGTGTCGACGTACGCCGTCCAGGCCGCACCGAGGCCGGCGCCGAGCGCGTCGAAGGCGGCCTTCTGTCGGGCCCGGGAGCCGCCCGGAAGCCGCACCGAGGTCCCGTCCGTGAACCGGTGCTCACGGATCACCTCGACCGGGACCAGCTCCAGCTCCCGCTCCAGGGGGCGGCCGGACTTGCGGAACAGGTCGCGGACCACGGCGGGCACCAGGGTCGTCGAGGGGCCCGAGTCCCAGCGATAGTCGGCCTCGGCGGTCCAGGACAAGGCGCCGCCGAGGCTCTGCGAGCGTTCCAGCAGGGTGACCTCGTGGCCGAGCTTGGCGAGCCGGGCGGCGCTGGCCAGGCCGCCGAAGCCGCCCCCGATCACCACCACGCGCATGGCGAGAGGCTAGTCCCGACCTCTCGGAGGCGCCGCGGCTGGGCTGGTCACTCGGCGGCGATCACCCGGACCAGGGAGTCGGCGTCGCGGCCGACGACGGTGGTCCCGTCCCTCGCGGTGAGGATGGGACGCTGGATCGCCCGGGGATGGGCCGCGAGGGCGGCTAGCCACTCCTGCCGGTGCTCGGGGTCCCGGGGCAGGTCGATCCCCGCCTCTCGGCTCTCCGCGGGGCGGGCCAGGTGCCAGGGCTCGACGCCGAGCCGGGCCACCACCTCGGCGAGCTCCTCCACCCCGGGCACGTCCTCGAGATAGCGGCGCACCGTGTAGTCGACCCCGGCCGCGTCCAGCTCGGCGACTGCGGCCCGGCACTTGCTGCAGGCGGGGTTGAGCCAGATCTCCATCGTCTCCACCTCGAGCTCTCGTTCGTCGGGTCTGCAGGTCCTCGGCCACCATCCTGCCCGGCCCCACGGGATCGCCGGCGATCACCTCGCCGGTACCGTTGCGGCGCGGCTCTGGCCAAACGCCTTGTCGCCGCCGGTGCCCGGCTGCCGTCCTGCGATCCTGGTCAGGGATGGCGCCAGCCGCCGTCCACGCTCTTTCCGCGCCGCACCTCGTCCACCTGGGAGAACCACTCATGATCGTCCGGCCTGCCTCGGTCAACCGGGTCACCCTCGTCGCGCTGGCGCTGGTCCTGACCGCGGGCGTGATCACCGTGCTGACCTGGGTCTTCTCCGATGACCTGCTGACCTCCTGGGCCGAGGGCAACAGCGGGGCGCGGGTGATCCTTCAGGAGGGCGGCCTGGACGCGGTGCGCGAGACCCTGACGGTCCCGGCGTTCGTCCCGGTCGCGATCACCTCGTTCGTGGTCTTCTCGATGCTGGTCGGGGTGCTGGTCGCCTTCTTCGTCGAGGGGTTCACCTGGGCGCGGCTCTCGCTGGCGGTGATCGCAGTGTTCGGCGTCTTCCTGGCGGTGCTGTGCGTGGCCAGCGGCATTCCGACGCTGTTCGTGGTGATGGCGGTCCTGATGATCGTCCTGTGCCTGCTGTTGCTGTTCTTCCTCTTCCACAAGGACACCAGCCGCTACTTCCGCGAGAGCTGAGCTCACGCGCCGCCGGCGCCGGTTGATCCATTGACCCGGTGTCGGTGGTGAGGTGTACCTTTTCCTTGTTCGAACAAATGTTCGAACGGGAGGAGGAGTCATGAGGCGTTACGACGATCCCGTGGAGGTTCGGCAGGGGCTGGTGCCCGGGGGCGACCCCGATTCGCCGGAGCAGTTCCTGTGGCGTGGCCGGCTGTGGAAGGTGCGCTCGGTGGTGGCCCACTGGGTGGAGACGACACCGTGGTGGCAGTCCTCGGGCGCCCGGGCCGTGGTGGGGGACGACGAGCCGCTCGGCACCGGTGGGGCCGACCTGCTGGTGGAGCGGGAGATGTGGCGGGTCGAGGCGGGGCGGGGTCTGGCTCGCGACGATGCTCCGGCGGGTGGGGTCTTCGACCTCTCCTTCGACGGGACGGCCGGCCGCTGGCAGCTCGTCGGATGCGTGGACTGAGGTGACGACGATGACGGTGCCCAACCCGCACCTGTTGCCCGCGACCACCCACTCCTACCTCGCCCGCGCGGCCCAGTCCCTCCAGGAGGCGATGGTCGCCCGGGACGTTCCCACCCGTTATGCGTGTGCCCACGTGGCGGCGCTGCGCGCTGCCGCGGCCCTGCTGGCGGCCCGCGCCCATCCGACGCCTTCGCGACGGCGCCAGAAGAACGCCTGGGTGCTGCTGGCCGAGGTCACCCCCGAGCTCTCCGAGTGGGCAGCCTTCTTCGCTGCGGGAGCCGGGAAGCGGGCTGCCGCGGAGGCAGGCTCGAGCCGTGCCGTCACCGAGCGGGAGGCCGATGACCTGGTCCGGGACGCCGACCGCTTCCTGGGTGTCGTGGAGTCCTGTCTGGGGCTCGTGCCGCACACCTCCGTGGGGCAGCAGAGGCTCGTGGTCGCGACGGGACCGGGTGGTTGGACCGGTGTCGCCTGATCCCTTCACCCATCTCCACGTGGCGTCGGGCTACTCCCTCCAGTACGGCGCCTCGCACCCGGATGCCCTGGTGGAGCGTGCAGCCGAGCACAGGATGGACCTGCTGGCGCTCACCGACCGGGACGGCACCTACGGGGCGGTGAAGTTCGCCAAGGCCTGCAGCAGGGCCGGGATCCGTCCGGTCCTGGGGGTGGACCTCGCCATGGACCCCGCGTGCGAGATGGGTGCCGGACCCAGGCGGGGGACGCGGCCGGTGCCGCCGAGCCGAGGCCCGGTGCGCGGGGGAGCGTTCCGTGAGGACCGGCTGCCCCGGGTCACGCTGCTGGCCCAGGGGCGGGCCGGGTGGGCGAAGGTGTGCCGGCTGGTCTCGGCGGTCCACCTCGCCGGCGAGCGGGGACGGCCGGTGGCGACCCTGGAGCTGCTGGCGCCCTATCTGATGAGCGGCGACGTGGTGGTGCTGCTGGGACCGACGTCCTCGCTCGGAGCTGCCCTGGCCCGGCGCCGTGAGGACCTGGCGCGGGCGGTGGTGGACTCCTGGCTGACCTGCGTGCCGCGCGAGAGCCTCCTCGTCGAGCTGGTCTCTCACCGGGTGGGCAGCGGCCCGGACGGGTGGGGGCCGGGCAGCGCTCCGTACGCGGCCCGGATGGCGGCCGGATCCCGCGACCTCGGTCTCGGGGCGGTGCTCACCAACGCGGTGCGCTACGCCGACCGGCTGGATGCCCCGACAGTCGACGTCCTCGACGCCGCCAGGCGGCTGGTCGCCCTGGACCGTCGTCACGTGGACCGTGACAACGCCGAGGGCTTCTTGAAGTCGGGCCGGCAGATGGCCGAGGTCGCCGAGGAGATCTGCCGGCTCGCCGGGCTCGGCCCTCGGCAGGCCGATCAGCTGCTGGCGATGACCCGCCAGGTGGCAGAGCGGTGCGCCCTGGACCCCCGGGCCGACCTGGGGATCGGCGAGATCCACTTCCCGGAGCTGGAGACGGCTCGTGGCGCCACCGGGCAGGCAGGCTCTCCGGCTGCCGATGCCCTCCTGCGGACCCGGTGCGAGGCTGCCATCGGCGCCCGCTACGGCAACGCGCCGCGGCAGCGGATCTGGAAGCGTCTCGACGACGAGCTCACAGTCATCGGGTCCCTGGGCTATGCCCCCTACTTCCTCACCGTCAGCGACGTCACCGACCTGATCCGCGAGATGGGGGTGCGGTGCGCGGCCCGGGGGTCCGGGGCCGGGAGCCTGGTCAACTACCTCCTGGGCGTCTCCGGCGTCGACCCGCTGCGCCACAACCTGCTGATGGAACGCTTCCTCTCCCCGCTGCGACAGTCGCTGCCCGACATCGACGTCGACGTGGAGTCGGCCCGACGCCTCGAGGTCTACCGGGCGATCCTCGACCGCTACGGCGGGGAGCGCTGCGTGTGCGTGTCGATGATGGAGACCTATCGGGTGCGCCACGCGGTCCGCGACGTCGGTGCCGCGCTGGGCATGCCGCCGGGCGAGGTCGACGCGATCGCCAAGGCATTTCCCCATATCCGCGCCAGGGACGCCCGGATGGCGCTGCGTGACCTGCCTGAGCTGCGGGCCAGCGGGCTGGGGGAGGAGCGACTGGACCTGATGTTCGGTCTCGTCGAACGCCTCGACGGACTGCCGCGCCACATCGCGGTCCATCCCTGCGGAGTGCTGCTCTCCGACATGACGCTGCTCGACCGGACACCGGTCGAGGCGAGCTACGCCGGGTTCCCGATGAGCCAGTTCGACAAGGACGACGTGGAGGACCTCGGCCTGCTCAAGCTCGACGTGCTGGGCATCCGGATGCAGTCGGCCATGGCGCACGCCGTCGACGAGATCGCCCGTCTCGACCAGGTCGAGGTGGATCTCGACGACGAGGCGCAGGTGCCCTTCGACGACCGGGCGACCTACGACCTGATCAGCTCGGCCCGGACCCTGGGGATCTTCCAGATCGAGTCGCCGGGGCAGCGCGAGCTCGTCGGCAAGTCGGGCATCGACTCCTTCGAGGAGATCATCACCGACATCTCGCTCTTCCGCCCGGGGCCGGTCAAGAGCGACATGATCACGCCGTACCTGGAGGTGAAGCAGGGCTGGAAGGAGGCTTCCTACCTCCACCCCGACCTGGCCCCGATCCTGGCTCCCACCCACGGGGTGGTGGTCTTCCACGAGCAGGTGATCGAGATCATCGCCTGCTTCGCGGACGTCTCGCTGGCCGAGGCCGACGAGAAGCGGCGCGCTCTCGGCGACGTCGAGGGGATGGCCGAGACCCGTGCCTGGTTCCTGCCCCGGGCCTGCGCCCGCGGCTATCCGCGGCCGGTGGTGGACCAGGTGTGGAAGGTGCTCGAGGCGTTCGCCTCCTTCGGCTTCTGCAAGGCACATGCAGCGGCGTTCGCCCTGCCGACCTACCAGTCCGCCTGGCTGAAGACCCATTGGCCGGCGCACTTCCTCGCCGGTGTGCTCACCCATGACCCGGGCATGTACCCCAAGCGGCTCATCCTCGACGACGCCCGCCAGTTCGGCATCGGCATCCGCCCCCTCGACGTCAACAGGTCTGCCCGGGAGTACACCGTCGAGCGGTCTCCCGACGATCCGGTGGGGTATGCCCTGCGGCTGGCGCTGGCGGAGGTCAAGGGGATCAACGACGCCGAGGTGGAGCGGATCGTGGCCAGCAGGCCCTTCGCCTCGCTCAGTGACTTCTGGCACCGTGCCCACGTCTCGCGGCCGGTGGTGGAGAGGCTCGTGCTGGCCGGAGCCTTCGACTCCGTGCACCGGATCGCGGCGGACGACACCGAGGTGGGTTCCCGTGCCCGGGTCACGCGCCGGGACCTGCTGCTCGGCGTGGCCGAGCTCGACCGCTTCAGCCGCTCCCTGGACCGGACTGCCCGCGGGCGGGGGCTGCGGAGCCTGCGGGGGCCCGGGGCGCCGGCGGCCCGGGC
>NZ_POAG01000019.1:279583-361262 GCF_002930065.1 Nocardioides sp. 616
GCAACAGCAGCGACCCGGTCACCCGGGACGGGATCTGGGAGCAGGCTGCTGCCCAGTCGCGCGCCCCGTCGAGGGACCGACCCGTGGAGTCGGTCCAGATGGCGCTGGAGCTGGGGGACGAGCCCTCCGAGGCGGCTGCGGCTGGTCTCCCCGAGCTCACCACCGCAGAGCGGATGGGGGCGGAGCTGGAGATCCTGGGGCTCGACGTCAGCCGCCACGTGGTCGACGAGTACGCCGGGCTGCTCCAGGCCCTGGGAGTGACCAGGAGCAACGAGCTGCTCTCCGGACGGAGTCGGGGAGAGGTGCTGGTGGCCGGGGTGAAGGTGGCGACCCAGACCCCGCCGATCCGTTCGGGACGCCGAGTGGTCTTCCTGACCCTCGACGACTCCACCGGCCCCGTGGACGCGACCTTCTTCGAGGACGCCCAGGGCGCCTACGCGGCCACGGTGTTCGCGTCGTGGCTGCTCCTCGTGCGGGGCGAGCTGCGGCGCACCGGCCATCGGGGAGTCTCCGTGCGGGCCACCGGCGCCTGGCCGCTGCCGGATCTTCTCGCCGTCTGGGAGGCGGCCGACTCCCCGGAGGAGGGCCTGGCCGCGGTGCGTGCGCTGATGGAGCGCCCGGCGCCCGGATGGGTCGAGCCCGGCACGCGGCGGGTGCTGGTGCACAGCAGCGGTTTCAAGATGTCGCCGTACGCCGACGTCCGGCCTGCCGGCGAGGAAGCCTCGAGCGCCAGCGGTCTGAGCAGGTCGCTGTCGGGCCGGGAGGATCCGGATCGGACGACTCCCCCTTCCCGCAACCTGTGGCACCGCAGCCCCGGGAGCCCAGGATGACCCGCTGGACCCACGCCCTAGGGTGTCTTCCATGTCAGCGAGCGAACGACGCAGCGCCGCCCGGACCTCAGTCGTGTGGGAGGCCTTGGAGCCGATGCTCGCCGGTCCTCCCCAGGAGATCCTCGACATCGGTGGAGGCACCGGTGGCTTTGCGGTGCGGGTCGCTGAGCTGGGACACCGGGTCACGGTGGTCGACCCCAGTCCCGACGCGCTCGCTTCGCTGGATCGCCGTGCCCGCGAGGCGGGCGTCGGTGTCACCGGCCGCCAGGGCGAGCTCTCCACGTTGCTCCAGGTCGCCGCGCCGGCCAGCGTGGATCTCGTGCTGTGCCACGGGGTGCTCGAGGTGGTCGATGACCCTGCTGCCGCCCTGGCCACCATCGTCGAGGTGCTGCGGCCCGGCGGCACCCTCAGCCTCCTCGTCGCCCAACGTCACGCGGCTGTCCTCGCGCGGGCGATGGCGGGCCACTTCCAGCAGGCCCGGGACCTGCTCGACAACATCGACGTCGGGCGGTCGGGTCACCGGTTCACCGCCGAGGAGGTCTCGGTGCTGCTGGCCGACGCAGGGCTGGCGACCCACCAGGTCCACGCGGTCCGGGTCTTCGCCGACCTGGTGCCCGGGTCACTGCTCGACCTCGAACCCGGAGCCACTGCTGCCCTGGTGGAGCTGGAGCGGGCCGTCAGCGACCGTCCGGAGTACCTCCCCCTCGCGGCCCAGCTGCACGTGCTCGCGACCCGCTGAGCCGCGCGGCCGTCGTCGGCCGCAAGGCCAGGCCGTCCGGTCGTCGCACCCGGTGCGGTCGACCCGGTCACGGGGGTGCACCGATGGCTGAGGCGACTCCGGTGCTCCACGTCGACATGGATGCCTTCTACGCCTCCGTGGCCACCCGGGAGCGCCCTGACCTGCGGGAGGTCCCCGTCATCGTGGGCGGCGGTGGTCGAGGAGTGGTGCTCTCGGCCAACTACCTGGCTCGCCAGTACGGCGTCCGCTCGGCACTGCCGATGACCAGGGCTCGGAGGATGTGTCCGGACGCGGTGGTGATACCGCCCGACTTCGAGACCTTCGGCGCCGTCTCAGCGGCGATCATGGAGAACTTCCGCCGGATCACCCCGCTCGTCGAGGTGCTCTCCCTGGACGAGGCCTTCCTCGATGTCTCGGGATCGGCGCTGCGGCTGGGAGGACCGGTCGAGATCGCCGAGCAGCTGCGGGCCGCCATCCACGACGAGCAGGGCATCACCTGCTCGGTGGGGGTGGCCGCCTCGCCGACCATCGCCAAGATGGCCAGCCGGCGTGCCAAGCCCGACGGGGTGGTCGTGGTCCCACCCGAGGAGGTGACCTCGTTCCTGCACCCCCTGGACGTGGGCGAGCTGTGGGGAGTGGGGGAGAAGACCCGTGCCCAGCTCCACCGCCTGGGTCTCTACCGGGTCGGCGACCTGGCCCACACCCCGGTCCGGACGCTCCAGCGGGCGCTGGGGCCCGGAGTCGGAGCCCATCTGCACGACCTGGCCTGGGGAGTGGACCAGCGGGCGGTCACGCCGCGGCGCGGGCCGGACGAGCCGGATCGCTCCATGGGCGCGGACGAGACGTTCGCGCGCGACACCGATGACCGGGAGGTGATCCTGCGTGAGCTGCTCCGACTCTCGACCAAGGTGGCCGGGCGGATGCGGACCGCGGGGGTGGCCGGTCGCACGGTGACGGTGCGGATCAGGTTCGCCGACTTCACCACGATCACCCGTTCTCGCACTCTTCCCGAGGCCACCGACGTCTCGGTGGAGGTCTACCGAGCGGCGGTCCGTCTCTTCGAGGCGTTGGGTCTGCAGCGCGCCCGGCTGCGGCTGGTCGGGGTGCGGGTGGAGGGTCTGCTGCCTCGCGAGGAGGTGCAGCGACAGCTCGTGCTGGGGGAGCGCGACCGTGGATGGGCGGAGGCGGACCGGGCTGTGGATGCGGCAACCCGGAGGTTCGGGGCCAGCGCGGTCCGGCCGGCCAGCCTGCTGGCCTGACGCCGCGGGTGCTCAGCCACGGTCCAGACCCACGGTCCCGACGTCGGGGCAAACGGCGAACCGATGCCTGATCAATTTGTCGTAGCGACTACCGTGTCACCAGACCGCTGCCTAGACTTGGGGAAGCGGATGTGCCGCACATCATAGTTTCGGGAGGAATCGTGCCGCTCTCGGAAGAGGAGTTGCGACTGCTCGAGCAGATGGAGCGCGCTCTCGTCGAAGAGGACCCCAAGTTCGCGCACACCCTGCGGGGCACCGCGTTCCAGCGTGCTGCGCGACGACGAGCCGTCGTCGCCGGCCTCGTCTTCGCGCTTGGAGTCGCCATCCTGATGACGGGTGTCATCGTCCCGCTGCCCGTCGTGGGCGTGGTCGGCTTCGTGATCATGCTGGCCTCCGCCACGATCGCGGTGACCTCGTTGCGAACACCGCAGACCGCCGCCGCTCCGTCCGCCCCCTTCCGGGAGACCCGCCAGGGCTTCAGCGTGGTCGACGGTGGCCGCAAGCGCCGCCGTTCCGGCGGCACCGCCAAGCCCTCCGGCTCCTTCACCGAGCGCATGGAGGCACGCTGGCGTCGCCGTCGTGACTCCGGCGGCTACTGAGCACCGCCCGCCCTGAGCCCGAGGCCCGACCTCAGCTGAGGTGGTCTGCCAGTCCAGCGCGGCTGGTCACCACCGGCTCTGCCTCGGCGCGACCGGTCACGACCTGGCGCAGCACCGAGGTCGGCCACCAGGTCGCCATCGCCCGTCGCCCCTTCCCGGCGCCGGCCGACAGTGCGCGAGTGCACGTCTGCAGGTCCTCCAGCCATCCGGGCACCCGGTCCGGCGCGACTCCAGGACGCCCGTAGCGGGAGCGCTCCAGTGCTGTGACCAGTCGACGGAGCGCGGACTTGGCCCGCGGGTCCTGGTCCGGCCCGAGCCGGGGACGCGCATCGTCCCCGGGTGCCCCGAACCACTGCGAGACCGCGTCGGCGGCCGCCTGGGGAGAGCGCCCCGCCGGCCACTGCCGACCGAGGTCGACCACGTGGTCGGCCAGCTCCGCCCACAGCGACTCGATGTCCCCGGCGTGCAGCCTCGCCCGGCGCCTCCGGCGCCGCACCAGCGCCGGGGTCAGGGCCAGCCCGACCACCACCAGCAGCGCCAGCACCGTGCCCACCAGACGGCGCCACGGGAAGGCCGAGGCCTCCTGGGATCCCGACTGCTCCAGCGTCTCCTCCTGACGCTGCTCGCGCGGTGCCCTGCTGATCAGGCCCTCGCCGGCTCGGGGCGCCGGACGCACGGTCTCCTCGATCTCGGGGAGGTCGGCGACCGTGTAGCCCGGCGTCCCGGCAGCCCGCGAGCCAGGGGTGGGCTCGAAGCGCACCCACCCCGATCCGGGGAAGAAGAGCTCCGGCCAGGCGTGCAGGTCGTCCGAGGAGAACTCCCAGACCGAGGGGGAGATCTCGGTCGGCTCCAGGAAGCCCACCGCCACCCGGGCCGGGATGTCGAGGACTCGTGCCATCACGGCCATGGAGGCGGCGAACTGCTCGCAGTAGCCGGTCCGCCCCTCCGGGGAGAGGAAGGCGACGAGCTCGTTGTTGCCCACCGAGTCGACCCGGTCCAGGCTGTAGGTGAACTCGGTGCGGAACCACTCCTGCAGGGCACGGGCCTGACGGAAGCGTGTGGTCTCGCCGCCCGCGACCGACTCCGCCAGCGAGCGGACGACACCGGGCAGGTTGGCTGGCACTTGGACCAGGTCGGCCCCGATCTGGGAGACCCCGGAACCGGCGTCGTCCAGGCTCTGCGCGTCGTACTCCAGGTCCACGCCCCGGAGCTGCCAGGTGAGCCCGGCGGTGGTGAGGTCGTCGTCGCCGGCGATGAAGTCCATCGTCGAGCGGTCGTAGCGCCAGTCGCCCTCCGCGGTGATCTGCGAGGTCTGGGGCATGGTGGGCAGCCAGCGAGACTCCAGGCCGTTGGTGGCAGCGAACGTGTAGGTGGTCTCGTCGCGGTCCAGCCGCCGGTCGACCCCCACCAGGCTCGGAAGGTCGCCGTCGGCCTGCTGGCTGGGCGGCACGGTGCGGTCGCCGCTGCTCCACTCCTCGCCGCTGAAGCGGTTGAGCACCGAGAGCCGGACGTACGTCGGCCGCTTCCCGGTGCTCTGGACCTGGAGCAGCGGGACGTCGTTGCCCCGCTGGAGGTCCCGTCGCAGATCGACCAACGGGTTGGCCACCGAGATGCCGTCGCCGCTCTGGCCCTGCCCGGGACCGTTCCACACGTCGAGCCCCAGTGTCGGCACGAGGACGGGCAGCGCGACAGCCAGTGCGGTGCTGCCGGCGCCGAGGGCGAGGGCCGAGGACCGGGCCCTGCCCGTCCGGGTCCCGAGCAGGGCCTGGCCCACCTCGTCCTCACGGCCTCCGGGCACGCCCCGTCCCCAGCGCGAGACGAGACCGTCCTGCTGCAGGAACAGCAGGGTCAGGAAGCCGGTCGCGACCAGCACGAACACCCACCAGGCCACGCCTGCGACCAGCAGGCTGACCGGGATGCTGTAGAGCGCCATCAGCAGCAGGCCGCACCCGGCGGCGCGCCCCAGTCGCACCGCCACCACGTCGACGACCACCATGGACGACGCGCCGACGAGCAGGAAGAGCGGCCAGACGCCGGGGACGTCGCGGGGCACGGGGGAGGGATAGCGGTGGGCCGAGGTGACCGCCTGGTCCAACCCGGCGAGCAGCTCGCCGATCCCGCCCGGAGTGGGCACGGGGGAGCCGGTGACCGCCCACAGGACGCAGAGCCCCGCCAGGAGCACCTGGACCGGGACGGCTGCCGCTCCCGAAACCCGGGCGTGACGCAGCGCCGCGCCGGAGACCGCCACCACCACCGCGCACCAGATGAGCGGGTCGAGGAAGGAGCCCGGTGCTTCGGTCAGCGGGGACCAGCCGAGCATCGCCGCCCACACGGTGACGGCGGCCACCGCGGAGAGCAGGAGCTCGCGACCGAACGAAGGCACCCGCGTCATGGCGTGGCCCGGACGTCGCGACGATCCCGTCCATGCGTCCGCACCGCGGCACGCCCCAGCTCCTGCCACGCGGCGTCGAGACGGCCGCCTGGTCCCAGCTGGGCGGTTCGCCAACCGGCGGCGGACAGCAGAGCGGCGGCCGGAGGGCTGGTGCGGGTGCGGCCGGGCGCCCAGGCGTCCACGTCCAGCGCGATCGCCATTGGCGCGCTGCCCTGGTGCTGCAACCGGTTGAGGTAGCCGCGGTCGTGGCTGGTCAGGGCGCCGCTCACCATGACCAGCACCCCGCCCTGGCCGGCCTCTCCGAGCCAGGAGGTGTCCATCGAGGGGCGGCGGTCGAGGTCGACCACGGACAGGGCCTCCAGGAGGGGCCCCGTGTTGGCCTCGGGGTCACGGAAGTGCCAGGCGGTGGTGGGTTCCTCCCCGGCCGCCGTGACCAGTCGCACCATGAATCCACGGCGGGTCAGGTGGACCGCGATCGAGGCGGCCGCGGTGACCGCCTCCTCCAGTGACGAGGCGGCACCTTTGCCGCGGTGGGAGCCGTCGCGGTTGTCCAGCACCACGGTGGCCCGGGACTGCCAGGGCTGCTCCTCGCGTCGTACCATCAGCTCGCCCAGCCGGGCCGAGCTGCGCCAGTGGACCCGCCGCAGGTCGTCACCTTGGCGGTACTCGCGCACGGTCACGTCCTCGGCGCTGCCGGTGGCGAACGAGCGTGGCCGGTTGTCACCCGAGCCGGTCCACGCGCCGCCGAGCCCGATGTCGGGCAACGGGACCGTGCGCGGGGTGATGGTCAGTGGAGCGCTGGTGTGGAAGGCCCGGCCCAGCTCGACGAGGCCGAACGGGTCGGTGATCCGGATCGTCATCGGGCCGATCTCGTAGTGGCCCCGGAGGTCGGCCCGCAGCTGGTAGGTCACCTGACGGCGCCAGCCCTGTCCGATGCCCTCGAGCACGAACCGTGGTCGTGCGCCCAGGGCGTAGGGGACCTGGTCCTCCAGCAGCAGCACCCCGGTGGGCGCGCGCCCCTCGTTGGTCAGCGTGAGCGTGACCCGGGCAGGCTGACCGGCCGCGACCAGGCGGGGGGTCACCTCGCGCTCCAGGGCGAGCCGGAAGTGGGAGCGTCCCAGGAAGGCCGCGCACAGCAGCGGCAGCGCGACCACCAGAGCTCCGACCCGGACCAGGCCCTGCTGGTCCAACAGGATCGCGCACACCACCGCCATCAGGCCGCCGGCGAGGAAGGCCCGGCCCCGGACCGTCAGCGAGGCGAGGGCCTCACGCACGACCGGAGTCCGGGACGCGGACGCTGTCCAGGATGGAGTTGAGGACGTCCCTGCTGGTGCGGCCGCTCATGGCGGCCTCCACGTTGGTGAGCAGCCGGTGGGAGAGCACCGGCACGGCCAGCCGGTGGACGTCGTCGGGCAGGACGTAGTCCCGACCCGACATCGCCGCGACCGCCTTCGCGGCTCGCACCAGGTGCAGGGTGGCGCGTGGGGACGCGCCCAGGTTGAGCTCGCGGGAGGACCTGGTGGCGGTCGCGAGCGCCACGGCGTACCGCTGGACGGGCTCTGAGACGTGCACCTGGGCGACGATGCCGATCAGCTTGCGGATCTCCGCGGCGTCGGTGACGGGCTCGAGGTCGTCCAGCGGACTGGCGCTGGTGTGCGAGGTGAGCATCGCCAGCTCGGCCGCCTCGACGGGGTACCCGACCGAGACCCGGGCCATGAAGCGGTCCCGCTGGGCCTCGGGCAGGGCGTAGGTGCCCTCCATCTCGATGGGGTTCTGGGTGGCCACCACCATGAACGGCGACTCCAGCTGGTACGTCGTGGTGTCCACGGTGACCTGCCGCTCCTCCATGCACTCCAGCAGGGCGGACTGGGTCTTGGGGGAGGCGCGGTTGATCTCGTCACCGACCACGATGTTGGCGAACACCCCGCCGGGGCGGAACTCGAACTCGCGGGTGTCCTGGTTGAAGATCGAGACGCCGGTGACGTCGGAGGGCAGCAGGTCCGGGGTGAACTGGATGCGACGCACCGTGCAGTCGATGCTGCGCGCCAGCGCCTTGCTGAGCATCGTCTTGCCCACCCCGGGAACGTCCTCGATGAGGAGGTGACCCTCGGCGAGCAGCACCATCAGTGCGGTCGAGACCACGTCCGGCTTGCCCTCGATCACCCGCTCGATGTTCTCGCGCACCCGACCGGTGACCCGGTTCAGGGTGTCTAGATCGGCTCCCACGGCGATCGGCACGCTCACTGTTGTCTTCCCCTCGTCCCGACGCCCGGGCGCGACGTCGTGTGAGTGATCCACGTTAGTCGAGGGATCGCTGTCGCGCCCCCCGTGGCGCCCGCCGCTTTGCTCCACTCCGCACCACCGCGTGCGCTCCCTGCTCCACCCGCGCTCCACCCGGGCCGGATCTCGCTGGTCCGCGCTCCACCACACGGCGCTGACCTGCGGTTTTAGCGCGACGAGACACCCAGGACGCTGACGGCGCGAGAGGGCGAGACCCGGAGTCCCTACCTGGATTTGGGGCGGAATCGGGGGAAAGGTGATTGACGGTGGAGGGAAGTGGGGTAATGTGGGGGAAAGTGGTGGAGGGGTCGACAACGTGGGGGGTGCCGGATGTTCTTCGGCACCTACACGCCCAAGCTGGATGACAAAGGTCGGCTCTTCCTCCCCGCGAAGTTCAGAGATCAGCTGGCGGAAGGACTTGTGGTGACCCGAGGGCAGGAACGCTGCTTGACGGTGTGGTCACTGGAGGACTTCGGTCGGCTCACCGAACGCCTGGCCCAGGCGCCGGTGACCAACAAGGGCACCCGGGACTACGTCCGCATGCTGTTCGCGGCCGCCAGCCAGGAGGTTCCGGACAAGCAGGGCCGCATCTCGATCCCGCAGGTGCTCCGCGACTACGCGTCGCTGAGCAAGGACGTGATCGTGATCGGCTCGATGAACCGGATCGAGATCTGGGACCCCGCCTCCTGGGCCAGCTACAGCGAGGAGCAGGAGCAGGTCTTCTCCGAGCTCAGCGACGAGGTCTTCCCCGGCATCTAGCCGGACCCAGCAGCACCGCAGCACCAGCAGGTCGGCAGCACCACAACTTCACCAACGACGTAGGGCCAGGTCTCGAGCCCGCTCCATGCGGGTCATCTGGGGTCACTTCCCCGGCACCAGAGGACCTTCCCACCGCGGGAGCGGGCAGGGACCTGACCACTACGTCGCACGCAGCCGCCGCCGGCACGTACCGCCGACCGCCGGCACCGCACTCCCCGCACCAGCAGCCACGACAGATGGGTCGAGATCTATGGACAGCGTTTCCGCAACTGTCACGGGGCGGGCGGCACGTCCGCGTCGCGTCCGGGACCAGGCGCGCGAGGTGCTGGCCGTGATGACCTTCTCCGCCGGCGCCTCCGCCGCGCTGGCCCTGGCGCTGCTCATCCTCACGTCCCTGGGCAAGTAGGGCAGATGAGCCGCGCATCTCACGTCCCGGTCATGCTCGACCGGGTCGTCGCCCTGCTGGCACCCGCGCTGGAGCGTGACGGTGCCGTGCTGGTGGACTGCACGCTGGGCCTGGGCGGCCACAGCGAGGCGGTCCTGCAGCGTTTCGACCACGTCCGGGTGATCGGCATCGACCGCGACCCCCAGGCGCTGGAGCTGGCCTCGTCCAGGCTCGCCGGGTTCGGCGATCGGTTCACTCCCGTGCACGCGGTCTACGACGAGATCGCGGACGTGGTGGCGGAGCAGGGGCTGAACTCGGTCGACGCCGTGCTCTTCGACCTCGGGGTCTCCTCCATGCAGCTGGACGTCCGCGAGCGGGGGTTCGCCTACGCCGAGGACGCGCCGCTGGACATGAGGATGGACGGGACGACGGGCATCACCGCCGCGGAGGTCCTCAACACCTACTCCGCCCAGGAGCTGACCCGGGTGCTGCGCGAGTACGGCGAGGAGAAGTTCGCCCGCAAGATCGCCGGCGCGGTCGTGCGTGAGCGCGAGCGCGAGCCGTTCACCCGCTCGGGTCGGCTGGTCGAGCTGCTCTACGCCGAGATCCCCGCGCCCGCACGGCGTACCGGGGGACACCCCGCCAAGCGCACCTTCCAGGCACTCCGGATGGAGGTCAACGACGAGCTCGGTGCGCTGCGGGACGCGCTGCCGGCCGCGCTGTCGGTGATCTCCGTCGGTGGCCGCGTCGTGGTGGAGGCGTACCACTCGCTGGAGGACCGGATGGTCAAGCACGCCTTCACCGCGCTCACCCGCCTCGACGTGCCCGAGGGCCTGCCCTTCATCCCCGAGGGCCACGAGCCGACCATGCGGATGGTCACCCGCGGTGCCGAGGTCGCTGACGAGCACGAGATCGCTGAGAACCCCCGAGCTGCCTCCGTGAGGTTGCGAGCCGTCGAACGAGTCCTGCCAGCCCGAGGAGCGCACCGATCATGAGCAGCCCCGCAGTCCAGATCCGCTCCCGTGTCGCCGCGATCGGCGAGGCGGCCGTCACCCGGTCGCGCCTCAACGTCGTGCCCCGGGTGCGTTCCAAGGCTCCCCGGGTGCCCTTCGTCTTCCTGGTCTCGATGATCCTGCTGACCGGGGTCGTGGGACTCCTGCTCTTCAACACCTCCATGCAGCAGGCGGCGTTCACCGCCAACCGGCTCGAGGCGCAGGCCGCGACCATGGCAGCGCACGAGGAGTCGCTGAAGATGGAGCTCGATGACCTGCGCGACCCCCAGCGGGTCGCCCTGGCCGCCCAGCGGATGGGGATGGTCATCCCGGCCGCACCGGCATTCCTGAAGCTGGACGGCGAGATCGTGGGCACCCCCGTCCCTGCCACGCGGGAGAACGGCATGCGCCTGGCGCCCCGCCCGAAGGCGCTGCCGCCCGAGCTCCGACCGGAGGTCACCGTGGTCCAGGTCCCTGCCGAAGCCGGGGCTGCCCAGACCACTCCGTGAGCCGCTCGGACCCCTTGACGCGTCCGGCCCAGGTGGAGCGCCGAAGCGCCGACACGCAAGTGACCTGAGCCGAAGCGCCCGTCCGGACAGGTATCAATGAGTACGACACCGCCAGGAGTCCCGAACCGAAACGGAGCCCACCCTTGACCACCACCGGCCGTCCGCAGCTGCGGCGTGGCAGAGGCTCCGAGGCCAGGGAGGGCCGCCGCGGGTCACCGATGGTGCGCCTGCGGTTCGGGTTCGTCCTCATCGCGATGGTGCTCTCGCTCTTCGGCGCCCGCCTGGTGCAGCTCCAGGGCATCGACCCCAAGTCGTACGCCCAGATGGCAGCGGCCGAGGGGGTCGTGGACCTGACGCTGCCCGCGGCGCGCGGGGACATCCTGGACCGCAACGGCGTGCCGCTGGCCGCCTCGGTCACTGGCAAGATGGTGGTGGCCGATCCCCTGATGACCGCTGCGGACGCCCCGGAGATCGCGACGATCCTGTCCAGCGAGCTCGGCCTGGACTACTTCAAGGCGCTGGAGAGCCTGCGTGAGGAGGGCAGCCGCTTCGAGTACCTGGACCGGCGCGTGCCCGCCACCAAGGCCGAGGGCGTCATCGACAAGCTCAAGCAGGCCGGCTACCAGGGCGTCACCACCCACGAGGACCCGGTCCGCAACTACCCGGCGGGCGAGGTGGCGGCCAACCTGGTCGGCTTCATGGGCACCGACGAGCCGCTGGGCGGGTTCGAGCGCACCTTCGACGCCCAGCTCTCGGGCACCGACGGGCGTGCCCGCTACACCCAGGGCAGGGGCGGCTACCGAGTGCCTCTCGCGGAGAACTCGATCACCGAGGCGATGGACGGTCAGCCCCTTCAGACCACCCTCGACCAGGACCTGCAGTGGTTCGTCACCAAGGCCCTGGCCCAGACGGTGGAGGACTACCGGGCGAAGTCCGGTGCCGCCATCGTGATGGACTCGCGCACCGGCGAGGTGCTGGCGCTGGCCGACGTGCCCACGTTCGACGCGAACTCCCCGCAGGAGAGCCCCGAGGAGGATCTCGGGTCCCGGGCGCTGAGCGAGCCGTTCGAGCCCGGGTCGGTGGAGAAGGTGCTGACCGTGGCGTCCCTGGTCGACGCCGGCAAGGTCACCGCACGCACCAAGATCAAGATCCCCTCCAGTCTGGCGCGGCAGGACCGCACCATCAACGACTGGTTCGACCACGACATCATCAAGCTCACGATGGCCGGGGTCATCGCGAAGTCCTCCAACATCGGGACGGTGCTGGCCGCCGACCAGTTCTCTCCCGCGGAGCTCACCGGCTACCTGTCCAAGTTCGGCCTGGGGGAGCCCACCGGGGTCGGCGTGCGGGGCGAGACCCGCGGCATCCTGACTCCGGGCGAGGTGATGACCTCCCAGACCAAGGACCGCGTCGCCTTCGGGCAGTCGCTCTCGGTCAACGCGCTCCAGATGACCGCGGCGGTGAACACCGTGGCCAACGGCGGGGTCCGCGTCAGTCCCAGCCTGATCCGGGGCCGGGCCACCACCGACGACGGCACCGAGGTGGGAACCGAGGTCGCCACCCGTGCCCGGGTGGTCAGCAAGCGGGCTGCCCGGCAGACGGCCCAGATGATGGAGCGCGTGGTGGATCCCGAGGTCGGCGTGGCCCCTCGGGCGCAGGTGCCCGGCTACCGGGTCGCCGGCAAGACCGGCACCGCCCAGCGGGTCGACGGGGACTGCGGCTGCTACGACGGCTCCTTCTCCCTCAGCTTCGGCGGTTTCGCCCCCGCCGACGACCCTCGGTTCACCGTCTACGTGGTGATCCACGCGCCGGAGGTCGACGGTGGCGGTGGCTCGGTCGCCGGTCCGGTGTTCTCCCGGATCATGGGCTACGCACTCTCGCGCTACGGGGTCCCGCCCACGGGCACCAAGCCCTCGCGCCTGCCGGTTGAATGGTGACCTGGAGGCTCGCCGCAGATAGTCTCCCGGGCGTGAAGAACGAGCGGACGGTCTCGGCGACGAGGCCTGAGCGCCCGCCCGCGAGCAGCCTGGCCGACATCGCGGACTGGCTCGGGACGCACGCCGTCCCGCTGCTGCACGGCGAGCCGCGCACCCTGGTCACCGGCCTGACCCTGAGCTCCCAACGGGTGCTCCCCGGCGACCTGTACGTCGCGCTCCCAGGTGCCCGCGTGCACGGCGCGGCGTACGCCGGGGCCGCCCTGGAGTCCGGCGCGGTCGCGGTGCTCACCGACCCCGAGGGGGCCGCCCTGCTGCCGCCCGGGGTGCCCACCGTGGTGGTGCAGAGGATCCGGGCCTTGCTCGGCCCGCTTTCCGCCCACCTGTACGGCGACCCGGCGACCGCCCTGGCGATGATCGGGGTCACCGGGACCCAGGGCAAGACCACCACCACCCGGCTGGCGGAGTCGGGACTGCAGGCAGCCGGGGTGCGGGCCGCGGCGGTGGGCACCGTCGGCACCAGGATCGCCGGAGTGGACGTGCCGACCACCCTGACCACCCCGGAGGCCCCTGACCTGCACGCCCTGTTCGCTCTCATGCGCGAGCGGGAGGTGCGGGTGTGCGCGATGGAGGTCTCCAGCCATGCCCTGGTCATGGGCCGGGTCGACGGCGTGGTCTTCGACGTGGCGACCTTCCTCAACCTGGGACGCGACCACCTCGACTTCCACGCGAGCGTCGAGGAGTACTTCGCCGCCAAGGCCTCGCTCTTCACCCCCGAGCGCGCCCGGCGCGGGCTGGTGAACCTCGACGACGCCTACGGACGCCGGCTGCTGGACTCCGCGACGATCCCGATGCGCTCGTTCTCGGCCTCCGGGAGCGACGTCGCGCACTGGCGGGCGGTGGACGTCCGCGCGACGGCGACCGGGTCCACCTTCACCGTGCTCGGGCCCGACGGTCAGTCGTGTGCCGCGGGCGTGCCCCTGGCCGGCGACTTCAACGTCGCCAACGCCCTGGCCGCCATCGCCTCCGCGGCCGAGGCCGGGTTCGACGCCGCCGCGGTCGCGGCCGGTATCGCCGCGGGTGCCGGGGTCCCCGGGCGGCTGGAGGGCATCGAGGCCGGCCAGGAGTTCGCGGTCATCGTGGACTACGCCCACAAGCCGGACGCCGTCGAGGCCACGCTGCGCACCCTCCGGCCGTTGACGGCCGGTCGACTGATCGTGGTCCTGGGGGCCGGCGGCGACCGGGACGCGGGCAAGCGACCGTTGATGGGGGAGATCGCCGCCCGGCTCGCCGACGTGGTCGTGGTGACCGACGACAACCCCCGGAGCGAGGAGCCTGCGGCGATCCGGGCCGCGGTGCTGTCCGGCATCGCCCCGGGCTCCCGGGCCGAGGTCGTCGAGATCGGCGACCGACGCCTGGCCATCCGCGACGCCGTACGTCGGGCCCGTCCCGGTGACATCGTGCTCGTGGCCGGCAAGGGCCACGAGACCGGGCAGGAGGTCGGCGACCGGGTGCACCCCTTCGACGACCGCACCGTGGCCCGTGAGGAGCTGGACGCACTGTGATTCCCATGAGCCTGGACGAGGTCGCCGAGGTCGTCTCGGGGACCGTCACCGGAGTGGACGGGGCGAGCGAAGCTCCGCCGACCGTCACCGAGGCCGCCTTCGTGGACAGTCGGCAGGTGCTACCGGGCGGGCTCTTCGTGGCGATCGAGGGCGAGCGGGCCGATGGCCACGACTTCGCGGCGGCTGCGGTCGCGCAGGGCGCTGCGGCGTTCCTGGGCACCCGCGAGTGCGGCGTGCCCGGCGTCCTGGTCGAGGACCCGCTCGCTGCGCTGGGCCTGCTGGCCCGGCACGTGGTCGACTCCCTGCCCGGTCTCATCGTGCTCGCCCTGACCGGCTCGCAGGGCAAGACCGGCACCAAGGACTACCTGGCCCAGGTGCTGGCGGCCGCCGGCCCGTGCGTGGCCACGGCCGGCAACTTCAACAACGAGCTCGGCGTCCCGCTCACGGTGCTGCGCGCCACGCCGGAGACCTCCTTCCTGGTCGTGGAGATGGGTGCCCGGGGCATCGGGCACATCGCCCGGCTCTGCGCTGTCGCGCCGCCCCGGGTCGGGGCGGTGCTCAACGTCGGGACCGCCCACCTGGGGGAGTTCGGTAGTCGGGAGGCCATCGCCCAGGCCAAGGGCGAGATCGTCGAGGCCCTGCCGCCCGGCGGCGCGGCGGTCCTCAACGCCTCCGACCCCCTGACCGCCGCGATGGCCGGCCGCACCGCGGCCCGGGTGGTGACCTTCGGACCGTCGGGGGACGTGTCGTGGCGCGACGTCGCCACCGACGAGCTGGGCCGACCGGCCTTCCAGCTCGGGTACGCCGGGTCATGGGCGCCGGTGCACCTGGCGCAGCTCGGTGCCCACCAGGTGGAGAACGCCGCCGCCGCAGCCGCCATGGCGCTGGCCGCGGGCCTCGACCTCGACCTCGTGGCAGACGGCCTCACCCGAGCCCGGGCGGAGTCGCGCTGGCGGATGGAGCCGGCCCGGCGCGCCGACGGTCTGCTGGTGATCAACGACGCCTACAACGCCAACCCGGAGTCGACGATGGCTGCCCTGGACACCCTGGGCCACATCGGGCGCGCCGGCGGGCGGCGCACCTTCGCCGTGCTGGGGGAGATGCTCGAGCTCGGCGAGGGGTCGCCGGCGGCGCACCGTGGGCTCGGGCAGTTCCTGGCCGCGGCCCAGATCGACGTGCTGGTCACGGTCGGCTCCGCGGCCGAGCAGGTCGCCGACGGGGCCAGGAGCGATCCGGACTGGCGTGGTGAGGCGATTGTCACCGCAACTCGGGACGAGGCACTGGCCTGGATGCGGGAGAATGTGACCTCGGGCGATGTCGTCCTGGTCAAGGCATCCCGCGGTGCTGCGTTGGAGCACGTCGCGCAAGGACTTCTGGAAGGGAACGCTGCTCGATGAGAGCCATCCTGTTCGCGGGCGGACTGGCGCTCATCTTCTCGCTGCTCGGCACCCGGGTGGCGATCACCTCGCTGTCGCGGCGCGGCTACGGCCAGGAGATCCGCGACGACGGGCCCACCACCCACCACACCAAGCGGGGCACCCCCACCATGGGTGGGATCGTGATCATCGGTGCCTCGGTGGTCGCCTACTTCCTCGCCAAGCTGATCACCGGTCAGAGCCCGACCGCGTCGGCGCTGCTGCTGCTCTTCCTCTTCGTGGGACTGGGCGCGGTGGGCTTCCTGGACGACTTCATCAAGATCGTCAAGCAGCGCAGCCTCGGCCTGCGGAGCAAGGCGAAGATGATCGGCCAGACCGTCATCGCGCTGGTCTTCGGCCTGCTCGCGCTCTCCCCGATGCTCGAGGACGAGCGCGGGGAGACCCCTGCCTCCCGCCACCTCTCCTTCATCCGGGACTTCGACTCCTGGGTGGTGCCGACCATCCTGCTGCTGGTGGTCATCTGGTTCTTCATCACCGGCTTCAGCAACGCGGTCAACCTCACCGACGGGCTCGACGGGCTCGCGACCGGTGCCTGCGTGATGGTCTTCGGCGCCTACACGCTGGTCAACATCTGGCAGAACAACCAGTCGTGCGCGCTCCAGTCCTCCGGCTCCTGCTACGAGGTGCGCGACCCGCTCGACCTGGCGGTGGTCTCCGCGGCCATCATGGGCGCCTGCTTCGGCTTCCTGTGGTGGAACGCCTCGCCGGCCCAGATCTTCATGGGCGACACCGGCTCGCTCTCCCTGGGCGGGGCGCTCGCCGGCCTGGCCATCTTGACCCGGACCGAGCTGCTGCTGGTGATCATCGGTGGGCTGTTCGTGGTCGAGACCCTCTCGGTCGTCCTTCAGGTCGGGTACTTCAAGGCGACCAAGGGACGGCGCATCTTCCGGATGGCCCCCCTGCACCACCACTTCGAGATGCTCGGGTGGGAGCAGGTGACCGTGGTGGTCCGGTTCTGGATCATCACCGGGCTGGCGGTGGCTACCGGACTGGGCATCTTCTACGCCGAATGGGTGGCGGGCATCGGATGACGAGCAAGGATCCCCGCTCCCTGGGACGTCGCGACTCCTGGGACGGCGTGCGCGCCGTCGTGGCCGGCTTCGGGGTCTCGGGCTTCGCGGCCGCGGACAGCCTGAACCACCTGGGCGCCGGCGTGGTCGCGCTGGACGAGGCGACCTCCGACGACAAGGCCGAGAAGGCCGAGCTGCTGAACGTCCTGGGGGCTGACGTACGCCTGGGCCAGGGCGTGACCGAGCGGCTGCCGGAGGAGGTGGACGTGCTCGTCACCTCTCCCGGCTGGCGTCCCGACGCCCCCCTGATCGCCCAGGCGAGGGCCCGCGGCATCCCGGTGTGGGGCGAGGTCGAGCTGGCGTGGCGGCTGCGGGACCCCGAGCACCCGGCACCCTGGCTGGCCGTCACCGGCACCAACGGCAAGACCACGACCGTGCAGATGCTGGACTCGATCCTCACCGCGGCGGGACTCAGGTCGACCGCCGCGGGCAACGTCGGACGGCCCATCGTGGAGGCCGTGATGGACCCCGAGCCCTACGACGCGATCGCCGTGGAGCTCTCCAGCTTCCAGCTGCACTACACCTCCTCGATGAGCGCCGAGGCCGCCGCGGTGCTCAACGTCGCCGAGGACCACCTCGACTGGTACTCCTCCTTCGACGACTACGTGGCCGACAAGGGCCGCATCTACACGCAGGCTCAGCGGGCGTGCGTCTACAACGTCGCCGACGAGCGGACCCGCCGCCTGGTGGAGGAGGCCGACGTCGTGGAGGGGGCCCGGGCGATCGGCTTCACCCTCGGGATGCCCGGGGTGGGCATGCTCGGGCTGGTGGAGGACATCCTCGCGGACCGCGCGTTCGTGGAGGACCGGGCCTCCAGCGCGGCCGAGCTGTGCACCATCGCCGACCTGGCGTCGCCGGCACCGCACTTCGTGGCCAACGCGCTCGCGGCCGCCGCACTTGCTCGCGCGCACGGCGTGAGCCAGGCCGCAGTCCGCGACGGGCTGCGCGCCTTCCGGCCCGACGGCCACCGCATCGCCCACGTCGCGACCGTGCGCGAGGTGAGCTACGTCGACGACTCCAAGGCCACCAACCCGCACGCAGCCCAGTCCTCGCTGCAGGCCTACGACTCCGTGGTGTGGGTGGCCGGCGGCCTGGCCAAGGGCGCCCGGTTCGACGACCTGGTCTCCTCGGTCCGCGGCCGGCTGCGCGGCGTCGTGCTCCTGGGCCGGGACCGGCACGTCATCGCCGACGCCCTTTCGCGACACGCGCCAGATGTCCCCGTCATCGAGATTGGCGACGGGGAGACTGGAGATCCCATGGAGCGCGTCGTCGACGCCGCAGTCGGTCTCGCCAGTCCGGGAGACACCGTGCTGCTGGCGCCGGGATGCGCCTCGATGGACATGTTCGCCAACTACGGCGCACGAGGCGACGCGTTCGCCTCAGCGGTGCGGCGCAGGGCAGCGGGCGAGACGGACTAGCCAGGAGCACAGGGAAGGGGAGCGATGACCACCGCCAACCCCGAGCACGTCCCGCGAGGCACCTTCGGCACCCAGTGGCTGGCCCTCAAGCAGGCGCTGGACCGCCCGCTCACCTCCTACTACCTGTTGCTGGGCTCCTCGGCGCTCCTGCTGACCATCGGCCTGATCATGGTGCTGAGCGCCTCGAGCGTGAACTCGTTCCGGGTCTACGACGACTCCTACGCGATCGTGAAGCGCCAGCTCATGTGGGTGCTCATCGGCGTCCCGGCGGCCTTCGTGGCCTCCCGCGTCCCGTTGCGGCACCTCAGGCGCCTCGCCTACCCGGGATACCTGGCGGCGATCGTGCTGCTGGCACTGGTGGCGAAGTTCGGCGTGACCGTGAACGGCAACAAGAACTGGCTGGCGGTCGGCCCGTTCGCCCTCCAGCCCTCGGAGTTCGCCAAGCTGGCGATCGTGCTCTGGGCCGCGCACGTGTACGCCCACAAGGAGCGGCGACTCGGCGACCTGCACCACGTGATGGTGCCGGTGGTCCCCGGGCTGCTGGCGATCATCACGCTGGTCGTGGTGGGGCACGACCTGGGGACCGCGCTGGTGCTCATCGCCATCCTGCTGTCGATGCTGTGGATCGTCGGCGCCCCGGCACGGCTCTTCGCGTTCTGCCTGACCATCGTCGGGGTGCTCGCGCTCTTCCTGGCCTCCACGAGCCCCGAGCGCCGGGGCCGGCTGACGAACTTCGTCGACCCCTTCAAGGACTACCACGACAGCGGCTGGCAGCCCGCTCACGGGCTCTACGCCCTCTCCTCGGGCGGATGGCTCGGCGAGGGGATCGGGCGCTCGATCCAGAAGTGGGGAGACCTGCCCGAGGCCCACACCGACTTCATCTTCGCGGTGCTCGGCGAGGAGCTCGGCCTGGTCGGCACGCTCCTGGTCGTCGGCCTGTTCCTCACGATCGCCTACGCCGCCACCCGGGTCGCTGCCACCACGACCGACCCGTTCGTGCGCTACATGACGTTCGGCATCGTGGTGTGGCTGCTCGGGCAGATGATCATCAACGTCGGCATGGTGCTGGCGCTGCTGCCGGTCATCGGCATCCCGCTCCCGCTCGTCTCCTACGGAGGATCCGCCCTCGTGCCCTCACTGGTGGCCCTCGGCCTGCTGATCGGCTTCGCGCGCCGCGAACCGGAGGCGGCCGCCGCGCTCGCCGCCCGTCGGCGTCCGGGTTCGGTGGGCCTGGCGGCCGGTCCGGCCGTCGGCCCGGACAAGCCTTAGGCTGGCACCGATATGCACGTCCTGCTCGCCGGCGGTGGCACCGCCGGCCACACGTCCCCCCTGCTCGCGACCGCAGACGCGATCCTGCGACTGGCCCCCGAGGCCACCATCACCTGCCTGGGCACCTCGACGGGCCTGGAGGCTCGGCTGGTTCCCCAGGCCGGGTTCCCGCTGGAGGTCGTGCCTCGGGTGCCGCTTCCGCGCAGGCCCGGCGCCGACCTGCTGCGCACGCCCGGGCGGTTGTGGCAGGCCCGCGCGGCGGCGCTGGCGGTCGTGGACCGGGTCCGGCCCGACGTCGTGGTCGGCTTCGGCGGCTACGTCTCCGTGCCGGCGTACCTGGCCGCGCGCAGTCGGGGACTCCCGCTGGTGGTCCACGAGGGCAACGCCCTGCCCGGCATCGCCAACAAGCTCGGCGCCCGGCTGACGACCCATGTCGCCACCAGCTTCCCCGGCACCCCCCTCCCGCACGCGGTCCACCTCGGCCTGCCGGTACGCCGGATGATCTCCACGCTTGACCGGGCCGCGCTGCGCGACCAGGCGCGCGCCACCTTCGGGCTCGACCCGGAGCGACCCACCCTGCTGGTCACCGGCGGGTCGCAGGGCGCCGCCCGGATCAACCAGGCGATGGTCGGTGCGGCCCCCGAGCTCGCCGCCGCCGGGGTCCAGGTGCTGCACGTGGTGGGTCCCAAGCAGCAGGTGGCGGCGCCGGTGACCGGCGTCCCGTACGTCGTGGTGGACTACGTCGACCGGATGGACCTGGCCTACGCCGCGGCAGACGCGGTGCTGTGCCGCGCCGGCAGCAACACCGTCACCGAGGTGTCGGGGACGGGACTCCCGGCCGTCTACGTCCCGCTGCCGATCGGCAACGGCGAGCAGGCGCTCAACGCCCGCCCGGTCGTCGACGCCGGGGGAGGGCTGTTGGTGGCCGACCAGGCGCTGTCGAGCGAGTGGGTGGCCGCGACGTTGCCCGGCCTGCTCAACGACCCGGACCGACTGCGCCTGATGGGCGCCGCCGCCTCGCAGGCCGTCGTCCTGGACGCTGATGAGAAGCTGGCCCGGATGATCCTGGAGGCCGCCCGGTGAAGCTCCCGGTCCCCGACCAGATCCTGCCCGCCGACCGGCTCGGCCGGGTGCACTTCGTCGGCATCGGCGGCGCCGGCCTGTCCGCCATCGCCCGGATCATGCTGGAGCGCGGCATCGAGGTCTCGGGCAGCGACGGCACCGACTCGCCCACGCTGGAGTCCCTGCGCGAGCTCGGGGCGCGAGTCCACCTCGGTCATGACGCCGCCCACGTCGAGGGCGTCGACACGCTGATCGTCTCCACCGCGGTGCGCGAGGACAACCCCGAGGTGGTCGAGGCCCTGCGCCGGGGCCTACGGGTGCTGCCCCGCTCTGCAGGTCTGGCCTCGGTGATGGTGGGCCGGCGCACGATCGCCGTCGCCGGGACCCACGGCAAGACCACCACCACCTCGCTGCTCACCTCCGCGCTGATCGCGGCCGGTGCCGACCCGACGTACGCGGTGGGCGGGGACCTGGCCGCCACTGGTGCCAACGCGCACGAGGGCACCGGAGACCTGTTCGTGGCCGAGGCCGACGAGAGCGACGGCGCCTTCCTCGTCTACTCCCCGCACGCGGCACTGGTGACCAACGTGCAGGCCGATCACCTGGACCACTTCGGCACCGAGGAGGCCTACCGGGCGGCGTTCTCGGCCTTCCTGCGGCGGATCGAGCCCGGTGGGTTCCTGGTCTGCGCCGTCGACGACCCGGGCGCGGCGGCATTGGCCGAGCAGGCGCGCTCGCTCGGCATCGAGGTGGTCGCGGTGGGGGAGTCGCCCGACGCCGATCTCAGGCTCACCGACCTCAGCTTCGTCGGCACCAGCTCCTCGGCGAGCCTGGTGGGCCGCGGCGGCGAGGTCATCCGCCTCGAGCTGCAGATCCCGGGACGTCACTACCTGCTCGACGCCGCGGTCGCGCTGGCCGCCGGCATCCGGCTCGGGCACGATCGCGAGCGGCTGCTCGCCGGGCTGGCCGGGTTCACCGGCACTCGGCGCCGGATGGAGCGCAAGGGCGAGGCCGCCGGGATCCGGGTCTTCGACAGCTACGCCCATCACCCCGTCGAGATCGCGGGCGACCTCGCCGCGGCCCGCGCGGTGGCCGGGGAGGGGCGGGTCGTCGTGGCCTTCCAGCCGCACCTGGTCTCGCGCACCCGCATCTTCGGCACGGCCATGGGCGAGGCCCTGGCCGCGGCCGACGAGGTCGTCGTGATGGACGTCTACCTGGCCCGCGAGGACCCCGATCCGGCCGTCTCCGGCGCCCTGGTGGCGCAGGCGTGCCCGTTGCCGGCCGGCCGAGTGGTCTTCGAACCCGACTTCGACGCCGTCCCGGCCGAGCTGGTACGCCGGGCGGCGCCCGGCGACCTGGTCCTGACCCTCGGCGCCGGCACCGTCACCCAGGTCGGGCCCCGCGTGCTCGCGCTGCTCGCGGCTCGCGACAGCTGATGACCTGGCGTCCGCGCCCACTGGGGCAGCTCGAGGCCGCCGAGCGCACCCGGCGGCGCTTCGCACGCCGCCAGCGGCTGCGGCGCTGGCAGGTGTGGCGTCGGGTGCTGGTCGCGGTGCTGGTCCTGGTGCTGATCGGTACGGGGGTCTGGCTCGCCTACTTCTCCTCCGTGCTGGCGGTCGCGGGGGTGTCGGTGCAGGGTGCCGACCAGGTCTCCGCTGCCCAGGTGCGGCAGGCCGCCGCCGTACCCGCCGACACCCCGCTGCTGCGGGTGGACCTGAACTCGGTGAGGCGGCGGGTGGAGGGACTCGCGCCGGTCCGCTCCGCGCGCGTCACGCGACAGTGGCCCGACGAGATCCTGGTGTCCGTCCAGGAGCGCGCGGCCGTGGCCGTGGTCGACCTGGGCGGCTCGTGGCGCGGCATGGACTCCGAGGGGGTCGTCTTCCGTGAGTACGACCAGGCGCCGGCGACGCTGCCCCGGGTGCGGGTCGTCGGGGACGCCGGCCGGGACGCGCTGCGCGAGGCCGCGCAGGTCGTCTCGGCGCTGCCGGAGGACCTGGCATCCCGGGTCGACCACGTGGACGTGCAGACCGTCGACCAGATCTCCCTGGTGCTCAGGGACGGCCGGGTGGTGGTCTGGGGGAGTGCCGAGCAGTCCGACGACAAGGCATCGGTGCTGGCCGCGCTTCTGAAGTCCCGCGAGGCCCGCCGCTACGACGTCAGCGTTCCCGGCCAGCCGGTCACCTCCGACTGAGCGGACGTCCCCCAAGGTCCAGATCTCACGACCTAACTGCGGCGTGCGGCGTGTCTGGACCAGTTGGGAGCCGTTGCTTGCCTATGGTCATACCCAACGCGAGGTTGACATAACTATAACCCTCAGGTTCACGGTTAGGGTTTCGCGGACCTGAGCAGCAGCACAGATCCGCTCCCCGGACCTCGCGACATCCCCTGACGATCAACCGGAGCCCGGCAACAGGCCGGCCCAGACGCAAGAGAGGCGTAGAGCCGTGGCAGCAGCCCAGAACTACCTGGCGATCATCAAGGTCGTGGGCATCGGTGGTGGTGGCGTGAACGCCGTCAACCGGATGATCGAGGTCGGACTCAAGGGTGTCGAGTTCATCGCGATCAACACCGACGCCCAGGCGTTGCTCATGAGCGATGCCGACGTCAAGCTCGACATCGGTCGAGAGCTCACCCGCGGCCTCGGTGCCGGCGCCAACCCCGACGTGGGTGCCAAGGCCGCCGAGGACCACGCGGACGAGATCGAAGAGGTCATCAAGGGCGCCGACATGGTGTTCGTGACCGCCGGCGAGGGTGGCGGCACCGGCACCGGCGGTGCCCCGGTCGTGGCCCGCATCGCGCGCTCGCTCGGTGCCCTGACCATCGGTGTGGTGACCCGCCCGTTCGCGTTCGAGGGACGCCGCCGGGCCAACTCCGCCGAGGAGGGCATCGCGCAGCTGCGCGAGGAGGTGGACACCCTCATCGTCATCCCCAACGACCGACTGCTGTCGATCAGCGACCGCAGCGTCTCGATCCTGGACGCGTTCAAGCAGGCCGACCAGGTCCTGCTGCAGGGTGTCTCCGGCATCACCGACCTGATCACCACCCCCGGCCTGATCAACCTCGACTTCGCCGACGTCAAGTCGGTGATGGCCAACGCCGGCTCGGCCCTGATGGGCATCGGGTCCGCCCGCGGCGAGGACCGTGCGGTTGCCGCGGCCGAGATGGCAGTCTCCAGCCCCCTTCTGGAGGCCTCCATCGAAGGCGCCCACGGCGTGCTCCTCTCGATCGCCGGAGGTTCCGACCTCGGCCTGTTCGAGATCAACGAGGCGGCCGCCCTGGTCTCGGAGGCGGCCCACGCCGAGGCCAACATCATCTTCGGCGCCACGATCGACGACGCCCTCGGCGACGAGGTGCGGGTCACCGTGATCGCGGCCGGGTTCGACGGCGGCATGCCCAAGCGGCGCGAGAACAGCTCGGGCTTCAACCGTCCCGCGACCCAGGCGCAGCAGCAGACCCAGCGTCCGCAGGCTCAGCGTCCGGCCACGGACCGTCCTCAGGTCGAGGCGCGCCCGCCGGTGCAGTCACCCGTGCTGGGCCACCAGCGCGAAGGCGACACCGGGCGTGGGGGCGATGGCTCCTACCAGCAGGGGGGACGACCCGCGCAGCAGGCCGCCCCGGCCGCGGAGCGTCCTCGGGTCCAGCGCAAGGTCGAGTTCGACGACGACGACCTGGACATCCCCGACTTCCTGAAGTGAGGACCGGGGAGGCGCGGATGTTCGTCCACACCGAGAGTGCCGCGGGAGCGGCCGGCGTGCAGGTGGCCTTCACCGACGCCACGGTCGACGTCGCGGAGCCCGCGCCGGGCCTCACCGGCACGGGCGGGCCGGGCTCGCTCCACCCCGCGCTGGCGGCCCTGGGTCGCCAGTGCGGCGCCGAGGTGGTGCGGATGCGGCAGGTGCACGGCTCGTCGGTGCACGTGGTGGGCCCCCCCGTGGCGGAGGCTGTGGCGGAGGGCGGGCCGGAGGGCGTGCCCGAGGCGGACGCCCTGGTGACCCGTCAGGCCGGTGTCGCCCTGATGGCCCGGGCGGCGGACTGCGTCCCGGTGCTCCTGGCCGATCCCGAGATCGGCGTCATCGGCGCCGTCCATGCCGGCCGCAAGGGCGTGGTCGAGGGCGTGGTGACCGCGGCGGTCGAGCAGGTACGGGCGCTGGGCGGTCAGGCTCTGCACGCCTGGGTGGGACCCCACGTGTGTGGTCGCTGCTACGAGGTGCCCGCGCCGATGCGTGACGCGGTCGCCGCCGTGGTGCCCGAGACCTGGTCCGAGACCTCGTGGGGCACCCCCTCCCTGGACCTGGGCGCCGGTGTGCTGGCTCAGCTCGAGCGCAGCGGCGTGCGCAGCCACACCTCGCTCGGGCTCTGCACGCTCGAGGACCCGCGGCTGTGGTCCTTCCGGCGCGACGGCGAGGCGGCGGGACGCATGGGCGCGCTGATCTGGATGCGGCCGTGAACAGGCGAGACGCGCTGGCGGCCAACCTGGAGACCGTCACCCGCCGCATCGACGACGCGCGGCGCGCTGCTGGGCGGACCGACCAGGTGACCCTGGTGGTGGTGACCAAGTTCTTCCCCGTCTCGGACGTGCGTCTCCTCGCCGACCTCGGTGTCGCCCACGTGGGGGAGAACCGGCACCAGGAGGCCGCGGACAAGGCCGCGCAGTGCGCCGAGCTGGACCTGACCTGGCACTTCATCGGTGGACTGCAGAGCAACAAGGCCGCGGCAGTCGCCGGCTATGCCGACGTGGTCGAGTCGGTGGACCGCCGCAAGCTGGTGGCCCCGCTGGGCCGGGGGGCTCTCGCCCGTGGGCAGGACGTGGACGTGCTGCTCCAGGTCAGCCTGGACCCGCCGGGGGCTACCTCCCGGTCCGGGGCGGCTCCCGAGGAGCTGGATCGGTTGGCCGCGGAGGTCGCCGGCACTCCCGGGCTGAGGCTGCGCGGGCTGATGGCGGTCGCGCCGTTGGGGGAGGAGCCGGACAGTGCGTTCACCCGGCTGGCCGAGGTTCGCACGGGGTTCCTGGCGGCGCACCCCACTGCGGGTGTGCTCTCCGCAGGCATGAGCGGGGACCTGGAGTCTGCGGTGAGGCACGGTGCGACACACGTGCGCATCGGGTCAGCGGTCCTCGGTCCGAGGCCTGTGATCAAGTAATGTCGAAATTCACGACGGCACTCACTGTGGGTGCCACGACGTACCGGAGGAAACTGTCATGAGCGGCGCGATGCGCAGGATCGGCGAGTACCTCGGCCTGCTCGAGGACACCGGTCGGTACGACGACTACAAGGCGGAGGAGGTCTCCGCCGAGACCGAGACCACCACCCACGGCCGGGTCGAGGACCGACCGGGCCGGGAGCGCCGACCCGCCCCGGTCGCCGACCTCTCCGAGCGCCGGCGGCCCACGCCGGTCCCCGTCGCACAGACAGTGAGCGAGTTGAGTCGAATCACCACTCTGCACCCCCGCACCTACAACGAGGCGCGCACCGTCGGCGAGCAGTTCCGGGAGGGCATCCCGGTGATCATGAACCTCTCCGAGATGGACGACTCCGACGCGAAGCGGCTCGTGGACTTTGCCGCGGGCCTGGTGTTCGCCACGCGCGGCACCATCGAGCGGGTCACCAACAAGGTCTTCCTGCTGTGCCCGCCCAACGTCACGGTGGCCGCCGAGGAGAAGGAGCGCCTCGTCGAAGGCGGTTTCTTCAACCAGAGCTGAGTCCTCATGATCGTGGTGGGCAACATCCTTTACGGGCTGATCTGGCTCTTCCTGGCTCTCATGTTCGTGCGATTCATCATCGACTGGGTTCAGGTGTTCGCGCGACAGTGGAGCCCCACCGGTGCCCTGCTCGTGGTGCTCGAGGGCGTCTACACGGCTACGGACCCGCCGATCAAGGCAGTGCGCAGGTTCGTGCCGCCCATCCGGCTGGGCTCGCTCGCCCTGGACCTGAGCTTCATGATCGTCTTCCTCGTCGCGTGGCTCCTGCTGCGCGTCGTGGGCATCGTGTTCTTCGGGTGACCCGACCTCGATCCTGCGGACCGGGCGCCCCGGATCCCCGCCGCAAACCCACCAGCCTCACGGGTCCCTGACCACGGATCATCCGGGGGCGCTATTGTTCCCACAGTTCACAACCACAAGTTTTGCCGACGAAGAGATTGGGTGAGGTCATGCCGCTGACGCCTGAGGACGTGAGCAACAAGCGCTTTACTCCTGTCCGTCTCCGTGAGGGATACGACATGGGGGAGGTCGACCAGTTCCTGGACGAGGTCGAGGCCGAGCTTGCCCGGTTGACCAAGGAGAACGACGACCTGCGGGCGAAGCTGTCCTCGGCGCAGACCGCTGGGGCCAGTGCCCCGACGCCGGCACCGTTCACGGCGCCTGCGGTCAAGGAGCCCGAGCCGGTCAAGCCGGAGCCCGTCGTGGCAGCGACCCCTGCCCCCGCGCCGGTGGTGGAGACCATCAAGGTCGAGACCGTGCCGGACGCCTCCAACGCTGCGGCTCGGCTGCTGGAGATCGCCACCCGCAACGCCGACGAGCTCGTCGACGGCGCGAAGAACGAGGCGGACAAGATCGTCGGCGAGGCCCGCACCAAGGCCGAGCGGCTCGAGGCAGAGTCGAAGTCCAAGGCGGACCGGGTCGAGGCCGACGCCCGCCAGCGCGCCCAGATGCTCGACTCCGAGACCGCCGAGCGACGTCAGCAGATGTTCGGCGACCTGGAGAAGGAGCGCGACAAGCTGAACGGAGAGGTCGAGACGCTGCGTTCGTTCGAGCGCGAGTACCGCTCCCGCCTCAAGACCTACTTCACCCAGCAGCTGGCGTCCCTGGAGGGAACAGCAAGCCTGGAGAACCCGGCACCCGGCGAGAACTCGCCCGCCCCCAAGCGGTTGCGTTCGATCCTGGGTGACGACGAGGGCTGACACCCCCCTTCGTTCGGCACTCGACGGCCGGTCCCCTCGGGGGCCGGCCGTCGTGCTGTCGGCAGAGGTACATCGCGCGCCGACGGAGGTTGAGTCCGGGTGTGCGACGGGCTAGCCTCCGGTGGCGAGCATGTGGCACCCGCCACAGCTTTTGTTGTCCTAGGGGGCGGATCGCCATGGTGCGCAGTGCTCGAAAGACTCCCGGAGACTCCGCCGCCGCAGCGGCCGAGAAGGTGGTCCCGGCGAAGAAGGCGGCGCCGGCACGCAACGGGGTCAAGAAGGCGGCGCCGGCACGCAACGGGGTCAAGAAGGCGGCGCCGGCTCGCAACGAGGTCGGCACGGCGAAGAGGGCCACCGCGGGCCGCAAGGCTCGGCCCATCACGTCGTCGGCGGCCTCCCTCGTCGTCAAGGACGGGGAGCAGCCCTGGACCCAGGGAGAGGTGGACGAGGTGCTGGTCGACCTGCACGAGCACCGAGACCGGCTCGTGGGCATCATGGAGGAACAGGAGCGCGACCTGTCCTTGCTCATGCGTGACCCCGGGGACGGCGCTGGGAACGACCAGGCGGACGTGGGAGCCACCAACTTCGAGCGGGACCACGAGCTGACCCTGATGAGTGGCGAGCGCGGGATGCTCGAGCAGATCGACCGGGCCCTCTCCCGCATCGGCGACGGCACCTACGGGGTGTGCGAGTCCTGCGCCCAGCCGATCGGCAAGATGAGGGTCATGGCATTCCCGCGTGCGACACTGTGCCTGTCATGCAAGCAGCGCGAGGAACGCCGCTGAAGAACAGCGGCCACACCCCCGGATCCACTCGACGTACCCACTTGGCCATCTTCGCGGCCGTCGCCCTCATCGGGTTGACGATCGACCAGGCCACCAAGGCGTGGGCTGTCGCCACCCTCCCCGACGGTGACCGCGAGCTGGTCGGCGACTGGCTCACCCTGCACCTGGTGTTCAATCCCGGTGCCGCGTTCAGCACCGGCACGGAGTTCACGATCGTGTTCACCGCCCTGGCGGCGGTGGCGGTGTGCGTGGTGCTCTACCTCAGCCGTCGGCTCGGCGACCCGCTGTGGGCGCTGGGACTGGGGTTCCTGCTGGCCGGGGTCGCCGGCAACCTGGCCGACCGGCTGTTCCGCGACCCGACGCCGCTGCGCGGCCACGTCGTGGACTTCCTGCGCCTGCCCAACTGGCCGGTCTTCAACTTCGCCGACATCTTCATCAACGTGGCGGCTGCGGTGATCATCGTGCAGTCCCTGAGGGGGATCGCGCTCGACGGCACCCGGGACTCCGCGCCGCGAGCCGAGCAGGGGGACCAGACGTGAACGGCCAGAGCGACCACCGGTCCGTGCAGATCCCGGACGGCTTCGACGGGGAGCGGGTCGACGCCGCCATGGCCCGGATGTTCGGGCTGTCGCGGACCCGCGCCGCCGAGCTCATCGCCCAGGGCCACGTGCACCTCGACGGCGCTGGGGTGAGCAAGAGCGAACGGGTGCATCCCGGCGCGACCCTGGACGTGACCATCCCCGTCCTGCGCGACCCGCTGGCGCTGGTCCCCGAGCTCGTGGAGGGCATCAAGATCATCCACGACGACGACGCCATCGTGGTGATCGACAAGCCCGTGGGCGTGGCTGTCCACCCCAGCCCCGGGTGGTCGGGACCTACCGTGGTCGGCCACCTCGCCGGCGCCGGCTTCCGGATCGCCACCTCGGGGGCATCTGAGCGCCAGGGCATCGTGCAGCGGCTGGACGTCGGCACCTCGGGGGTCATGGTGATCACCAAGTCCGAGCACGCCTACTCGGTGCTGAAGAACGCCTTCCGGCACCGCACCGTCGACAAGACCTACCACGCCCTGGTGCAGGGTCACCCGGACCCGCTGGAGGGGACCGTCGACGCGCCCATCGGACGGCACCCGAAGTTCGACTACAAGTTCGCGGTGATGGCCGACGGACGGCACAGCATCACCCACTACGAGACGCTCGAGGCCCATCGGTTCGCGAGCCTGCTCGAGGTCCACCTGGAGACCGGTCGCACGCACCAGATCAGGGTGCACATGGCTGCCCTCAAGCACCCGTGCGTCGGTGACATCACCTACGGCGCGGACCCGGTGCTGGCGCGGCGGGTCGGGCTGGAGAGGCAGTGGCTGCACGCGGTCAAGCTGGGCTTCGAGCACCCGGAGTCGGGGGAGTACGTCGAGTACGAGTCGACCTACCCCGCCGACCTCGAGCACGCGCTCGACGTGATCCGTGACGAGCGCTGAGCCGGACCCTCCGGCGGACGTCGTGGTCCGGCCCGGCGGCCCGGAGGACCTCGCAGAGGTCGCCGCGCTCTACGTGGCGGCGCGGTTCGCCGCGGTGCCGGCCGTCCCGGCCCCGGTGCGCCCCCCGGAGGAGATGGCGGCCTGGGTCCGCGGGTGGGACCTCGGGACCCATGACCTCTTCGTGGCCCACGCCGACGGTGAGCTGGTCGGGTTCGCGCTGGCGACCGCCACCTGGCTCGACCACCTCTACGTCGCCCCCGACCGCACCGGCCAGGGGATCGGCTCCCTGCTCCTGAGCCTGGTGCAGGCGATGCGCCCGGACGGGTTCGGACTCTGGGTCTTCGCCTCCAACAGGCCGGCGCAGCGCTTCTACGCCCGCCACGGGTTCGTCGAGGTCGAGCGCACGGACGGGTCGGACAACGAGGAGCGGGCACCCGACGTACATCTGGCATGGCCGGGCTGAGCGGGCATGCTGTTGCACGGGGAGCTGGCTGAGCGGTACCGCGACTTCGCGGCGTACACGCGCGGCGACTCGCCCTGCTTCGAGACGTGGGCGCTGGCGGTGGCCCGAGACCCGGAGATCCTGGACTGGCTCTCCGACCTGCCTGAGGGCAAGCAGCAGCCGAACCTGGTCTTCGCGGCGGCTCGCTGGCACGGCGCTGAGGCGCCGGCGCCGTACGCCGAGCTGCGCCGGGTGCTGCTGACGTACCAGACCGCGGTGAAGCAGACGATCCGGGACCGGGCCACCCAGACCAACGAGGTCGGCCGGCTCGCCACCCTGGTGCCGGTGCTCGCCGGGCTCGGGGAGCCGTTGGCCCTGGTGGAGGTGGGTGCCAGTGCCGGCCTGTGCCTGTTCCCGGACCGCTACGACTACGAGTGGCCCCCGTTCGGCGCTCTGCGCGGCAGCACCGGGCCGACGCTCAGCGCGGACGCGCGCGGACCGCTGCCGGTGCCGCGCCGGCATCCCCGGGTGGCCTGGCGGGGAGGGTGCGACCTCAACCCCCTGGACGTTGGCGATGCCGATGAGACGGCCTGGCTCGAGACGCTGGTGTGGCCCGAGCAGGAGGCGCGTCGGCGACGGCTGCGCTCGGCGATCCGCATCGCCTCTGACGACCCGCCGCGTCTGCTCGCCGGGGACCTGCTGGACCTCGTGCCCGATCTGGTCGCGGAGGCAGGGCGTCATGGCGTGCCGGTGGTCTTCCACAGCGCGGTGGCGGCCTACCTGGACGAAGACGACCGGGACCGGTTCGTGGCCCTGATGACTCAGCTGGTGGCCGGCGGGCGGTGTCGCTGGGTGAGCAACGAGGCGCCGGGGGTGCTGCCCTCGGTGACCGCCACCGGGCCTGCCGCGGGCCCGCCGACCGGCCGGTTCGTGCTCGGGCTCGACGGCCGTGCGCTGGCCTGGACGCACGGGCACGGGCACGCGATCGAGTGGCTCTGAGGCCGCCCTGGTGTCCTGTCCCTGGGCCCTGACACACTGACGTAGGCTGACGTCCTTCCCTCCAGAGACGCCTCAGCGCGTGCCCATCAGCGACCTTTCGGAAGGTGTGGAAGAGCCCCTCATGTCGGCCGGTTCCAGCGACAACTTCGTCCACCTGCACGTCCACACCGAGTACTCCATGCTCGACGGCGCGGCGCGGCTCCAGCAGATGGCCGAGCGGACGGCCGAGCTCGGCATGCCGGCGATCGCCATGACCGACCACGGCAACGTGTTCGGCGCCTACGAGTTCTACAAGAAGGCCAAGAAGGCCGGCATCAAGCCGATCATCGGCATCGAGGCCTACTTCACGCCCAACATCTCCCGGTTCGAGCGCAAGCGGGTCAACTTCTACAAGGGCGGCCCGGACGACGTCTCCAGCCGCGGCGCCTACACGCACATGACGCTGCTCTCGGAGTCCACCGAAGGCATGCACAACCTCTTCCGGCTCTCCACCGGGGCGTGGCGCGATGGCTTCTTCCAGCACCCCCGGATGGACCGCGAGCTGCTCTCGCAGCACGGCCGCGGCATCATCGGCACCACCGGCTGTCCCTCCGGCGAGGTCCAGGTGCACCTGCGCCACGACAACTACGACGCAGCGCGGCAGACCGCGGCGGACTTCCAGGACATCCTGGGTCGGGAGAACTACTTCCTGGAGCTGATGGACCACGGGCTCTCGATCGAGTCCCGGGTGCGCGAGGGGCTGCTGCGCCTGGCCAAGGACCTGCAGATCCCGCTGCTGGCCACCAACGACTCCCACTACGTCCGCCAGGAGGACGCCGCCTCCCAGGAGCACCTGCTCTGCATCAACTCCGGGTCCACGATGGACATCCCGGCCGGCGACGGGCCGGGTCAGCGCTTCGCCTTCTCCGGCGACGGCTACTACATCAAGAGCCCGGCGGAGATGCGGTCCCTGTGGGTCGACAAGTACGACCTCCGCGAGGCCTGCGACAACACTTTGCTCATCGCCGAGCGCTGCAACGTGGAGTTCACCGAGGGCAACGGCACCTTCATGCCGCGGTTCCCGTGCCCGCCCGGCGAGGACGAGACCTCCTGGATGATCAAGGAGGTCGAGCGTGGCCTGCAGGTGCGCTACCCGGCCGGCATCCCCGACAAGGTCCGCAAGCAGGCCGACTTCGAGGTCGGCGTCATCACCCAGATGGGCTTCCCCGGCTACTTCCTGGTCGTCGCGGACTTCATCAACTGGGCCAAGGACAACGGGATCCGGGTCGGTCCCGGGCGCGGCTCCGGTGCCGGGTCGATGGTCGCCTACGCGATGCGCATCACCGACCTGGACCCGCTCGAGCACGGGCTGATCTTCGAGCGCTTCCTGAACCCCGACCGGGTCTCGATGCCCGACTTCGACATCGACTTCGACGAGCGTCGGCGCGGTGAGGTGATCCGCTACGTCACCGAGAAGTACGGCGAGGACCGGGTCTCGATGATCGTCACCTACGGCACCATCAAGGCCAAGCAGGCGGTCAAGGACTCCTCGCGCATCCTCGGCTACCCCTTCTCCATGGGCGACCGGATCACCAAGGCGATGCCCGCTGCGGTGATGGGCAAGGACGTGCCGCTCAACGACGTCTTCGACCCCAACCACAAGAGGTACGGCGAGGGCGGGGAGTTCCGAGCGCTCTACGAGGCCGAGCCCGACGTCAAGCGCGTGGTCGACACCGCGATGGGCATCGAGGGACTCAAGCGCCAGTGGGGGGTCCACGCCGCCGGTGTCATCATGTCCAGCGAGCCGCTGATCGACGTCATCCCGCTGCTCAAGCGCCCCGCCGACGGGGTCATGATCACCCAGTTCGACTACCCCACCTGTGAGGCCCTCGGCCTCATCAAGATGGACTTCCTGGGGCTGCGCAACCTGACCGTGCTCGACGACGCGGTGAAGAACATCGCGGCCAACCGGGGCGAGACCGTCGTGCTCGAGGACCTCACCCTGGACGACCCCGTCACCTACTCCCTGCTCCAGCGCGGGGACACGCTCGGGGTCTTCCAGCTCGACGGCGGGCCGATGCGCGCCCTGCTGCGCTCGATGCGCCCCGACACCTTCGAGGACATCTCCGCGGTGGGTGCGCTCTACCGCCCCGGACCGATGGGCGCTGACTCGCACAACAAGTACGCCCGCCGCAAGACCGGCCGCGAGCCGGTGGAGGCGATCCACCCCGAGCTGGCCGACGCCCTCGAGGACGTCCTGGGGGAGACCTACGGGTTGATCGTCTACCAGGAGCAGGTGATGGCGATCGCCCAACAGCTCGCCGGCTACACCCTGGGCCAGGCCGACCTCCTGCGTCGGGCCATGGGCAAGAAGAAGAAGGAGGAGCTGGACAAGCAGTTCGCCACCTTCTCCGCCGGCATGACCGAGCGCGGCTACTCGATGGCGGCGATCAAGACCCTGTGGGACATCCTGCTGCCGTTCTCCGACTACGCGTTCAACAAGGCGCACTCCGCCGCCTACGGGCTCGTCTCCTACTGGACGGCGTACCTCAAGGCGAACTACCCGGCCGAGTACATGGCCGCGCTGCTGACGTCGGTGAAGGACGACAAGGACAAGATGGCGATCTACCTCAACGAGTGTCGCCGGATGAAGATCGCCGTCCTGCCCCCGGACGTCAACGAGTCCGCCGCCAACTTCACGCCGGTCGGCACCGACATCCGGTTCGGGCTCACCGCCGTGCGCAACGTGGGGTCCAACGTGGTCGACGGGGTGGTCGCCGCTCGCGAGGAGAAGGGCCGCTTCACCGACTTCAACGACTTCATGGACAAGGTCCCGCTGGTGGTGTGCAACAAGCGGGTGATCGAGTCCCTGGTCAAGGCGGGCGCCTTCGACGAGATGAAGCACTGCCGTCGGGCGCTGGTCACCATCCACGAGACCGCCGTGGACCAGTACGTCGACATCAAGAAGAACGAGGCCATCGGCCAGGACTCGCTGTTCGGCGGTCTCGACGACGGCGAGGAGGGTGGCTTCGGCATCGCCGTGGCGGTGCCCGAGATCGACGAGTGGGACAAGATGACGCTGCTGGGCCACGAGCGCGAGATGCTCGGCCTCTACGTCTCCGACCACCCGCTGCTGGGCCTGGAGCACGTGCTCTCCTCGGGCACCGACTGCACCATCGGACAGCTGATGCTCGACGAGGATCGGCAGCACGGCAGCATGCTGACCGTCAGCGGGCTGATCACCTCGGTCAACCGCAAGATCACCAAGCGCGGCGACGCCTGGGCCACCATCACCCTGGAGGACCTCGACGGGGCCATCGAGGTGCTGCTCTTCCCCAGCGCCTACCAGCTCGCCGCGCCGTACCTCTCCCAGGACGCCATCGTCCGGGTCAAGGGCTCGCTCTCGCGGGACAAGGACCAGCCCGAGATTCGGGGCCAGGAGATCACCGTCCCGGACCTCTCCGACGGCCCGTCCGGCCCGGTGGTGATCAGCCTGCCGTCCACCCGTTGCACCGCGCCGGTGGTCGACCAGCTCCGCGACGTGCTCTCCACCCACCCCGGGATGACCGAGGTGCAGCTGCGACTGCTCACCCGCAGCTCCACGACGGTGATGAAGCTCGACGACCGGCTCCGGGTCACCGCGAGCGCCGCGCTGTTCGCCGACCTCAAGCAGCTCCTGGGCCCCGGGTGCCTGAGCGGGTGAGCGGGACCGAGCGGGCATCGGGGTGGGCGGTGGCGCGCCGGCTGGTGCTGATGCTGCTCGCCGCCTTGACCTGGGGGGCGCTACTGGGCTGTGTGTGGGAGGCGGTGTGGGTACCGCCGGCCGGCGCAGCCTTCGAGGGCACCTGGTACCTCGCGCCCGGGGGTCTGGGACAGGACGTCGCAGGGACGGCGTGGTTCGCCGTCATCGGGCTGGCGGGAGGCCTTGGCTACGGGGTCGTCTCAGCCGCACTGAGCAAGGACCGCGAGGTTCTCACCCTGGTCGCCGTGGTGGTGGGTGCCGTGCTGGCCAGCTGGGTGATGTTCCACGTCGGCCACGCCCTGGGACCCGCGGACCCCCAGGCGCTCGCCGCCGATGCCGGCGACTACGAGGCGATCCCCTCGGACCTGGGGCTGGCAGGCGCAGGGGACCGGCCCTGGCCCTTCTGGTTCGACTCCAGCGCGTTCAACGCGTTCCCCGCCGGGGCCTTGCTCGGGCTGATGGGGGTCTTCCTCGGGGGACCGCGCAGGACGCGGGAGCGGCCCCGGACCGAGTCCGGTTCCTAGTTGGGCGACCAGCGGGTCCGAGCCACCTCGGTGGCCGGCAGCGAGGGGATGACGTTCATGGCGCGCAGCTCCTGGCGCAGCAGGTCGATCACCAGAATCAGCCGCTCGGAGGTGTCCTCGGCCTCCAGCAGGGACTGACGCTCGGCCATCGGCAGCGGTGCGAGCGCGGCCAGGGTCCACGACAGGAACAGCGGATCCCGGGGGAGGCGGCCCGAGAAGGGGTCGGACCGGACTGCGGCCACGGCCGCCCGGTACGCGGTGAACGTGGCGCGTGCCCGGTCGACCAGCTCAGCGGGGACGCGATCGCTGCGGTCCGCGAGGTCGGTCACCCGCGCGACCGGGAAGTCCCCGCTCGTGCGCAGCTCCTCGACCCTGATCCGGCTGCGTCCCACGGCCACGATGTCGAAGCCCCCGTCCGGCCGGGCCTCGGCCTCGGTCAGCTGGAGCAGACAGCCCACGCGATAGAGCGACTGGGAACCGTGGTCCCCGACCTCGTACCCCTCGCGGATGGCCACCGAGCCGAAGAGTCGCTGGGCGGGGTCCTCGATGCGCAGCAGGTGGTGCACCAATGCCCGGTAGCGGTCCTCGAAGACGTTCAGTGGCACCGAGACACCAGGGAAGAGCACCATGCTCAGTGGGAACATCGGCAGGGTCTCCGGCGGCGTGGCACTCACCCCTCCAACGTAGATGTCCATCCCTCATCCGGTCCCGGGGCACGCAGGACGCCCGCCTACAATTGCGCCATGATCCGTCGCATCGACCTCCGGGACGCCGCCGCGTCCGTCGACTACCGCGCCGCCGTGCCGCGCGCCGCGTTCGACGTCGAGTCCGCGACCCATCTGGTGCGGCCCATCTGCGACGCGGTCCGCGACCGCGGCGTGGAGGCCATCACCGAGTTCTCCGAGCGGTTCGACGGGGTCAGCCAGAGCGACATCGTGGTGCCCCCGGCCGCGCTCACCGACGCGCTGGAACGGCTCGACCCGGCCGTGCGTGCCGCGCTGGAGGAATCGGTGCGCCGGCTGCGCATCACCTGCCAGGCCGAGCTCGAGCAGGACGTCACCACCGTGGTGGCGCCGGGCGCGACCGTCACCCACCGGCTCGTCCCGGTCGACCGGGTCGGGCTCTACGTCCCGGGCGGCCTGGCGCCCCTGGTCTCCAGCGTGCTGATGAACGTGGTGCCCGCCCAGGTCGCCGGAGTGGGATCGATCGCCCTGACCAGCCCTCCGCAGAAGGACAACGGCGGCCTGCCCGCCGCCACGATCCTGGCTGCCTGCGCGCTGCTCGGCGTCGACGAGGTCTACGCCGTGGGCGGGGCCCAGGGGATCGCGATGCTGGCGCACGGTGCGGGTCCCTGCCGCCGGGTCGACCTGGTGACCGGGCCGGGGAACATCTACACGGTCGCCGCCAAGCGACTGCTCAAGGGCGTCGTGGGCATCGACTCCGAGGCCGGTCCCACCGAGATCGCGGTGCTGGCCGACGACACCGCGAACGCCCGCTACGTCGCTGCCGACCTGATCTCCCAGGCCGAGCACGACCCGCTGGCCGCCTCGGTGCTGGTCACCGACTCGGTGCGCCTCGCCGACGAGGTCGTGATCGAGCTGGACAAGCAGGTCGGCCAGACGCGCCACGCCGAGCGCGTCCGCACCGCCCTGGAGGGCGAGCAGTCGGGCGTCGTGCTGGTCAAGGACCTCGAGCAGGGTCTGGCGGTGGTCAACGCCTACGCCGCCGAGCACCTGGAGATCCACACCGCCGACGCCGCTCGGGTTGCGGGCCGGGTCCGCAACGCCGGCGCGGTCTTCGTCGGCCCCTACGCACCGGTCTCGCTCGGCGACTACGCCGCCGGCTCCAACCACGTGCTGCCCACCGCCGGGTGCGCCTGCCACTCCTCGGGGCTCTCGGTGCGCTCCTTCCTGCGGGCCGTGCACGTCGTGGACTACTCCCGTGAGGCGCTGGAGCAGGTCGCCCAGCACGTGGTGACCCTGGCCGAGGCCGAGGACCTGCCCGGCCACGGAGCCGCGGTCCAGGTGCGGCTGTCGTGACGTTCCCCCCGCTGCGCGAGGACCTGCGCGGCATCGAGCCCTACGGCGCGCCCCAGCTCGACGTGCCCGTCCAGCTCAATGTCAACGAGAACCCGTATGCCCCGTCCGCGACCGTGGTGGCCGACATCTCGGCCTCCGTCGCGGCTGCGGCGAGCACGTTGAACCGCTATCCGGACCGGGAGTTCACCGAGCTGCGCGAGCGGCTGGCCGACTACCTCAACACCTCGGGCGGCAGCGGTATCGCCGCCACCGGGGTCTGGGCCGCCAACGGGTCCAACGAGGTGATGCTCCAGCTCCTGCAGGCCTTCGGCGGGCCGGGTCGCTGCGCGCTGAGCTTCGCCCCGACGTACGCGATGTATCCGGAGTATGCCCGCGACACCGTCACCGGCTGGGTGGAGGGACGGCGGGAGACCGACTTCGAACTCGACCTGGACGCGGCCCGCGAGCTGGTGCTCGAGCACCGCCCCAGCGTGGTCCTGCTGCCTTCGCCCAACAACCCCACGGGCACGGCACTGCCGCCCGAGGCGATCTCGGTGCTGTGCGAGGCCGCCGGGGACGGTCTGGTCGTGGTCGACGAGGCCTACGGGGAGTTCCGGCGGGCCGGGACGCCCAGCGCGCTGGAGCTGCTCGCGCAGTACCGCAACCTGGTCGTCACCCGGACCATGAGCAAGGCGTTCGCGCTGGCCGGCGCCCGGCTGGGCTACCTGGCCGCGGACCCGGCCATCTGTGACGCGCTGCGCGTCGTGCGCCTGCCCTACCACCTCTCCGCGGTGACCCAGGCGACTGCGCTGGCCGCCCTGCGACACGCGCCCGAGCTGCTGGCCCAGGTGGACGCGCTACGCGCCGAGCGCGACGCCTGCGTGACCTGGCTGGCCGAGCAGGGCCTGCGGGTGGCCACGAGCGACGCCAACTTCGTGCTCTTCGGTGGACTCGTCGACCGGCACGCGGTCTGGCAGGGTCTACTGGACCGCGGCGTCCTGATCCGCGAGACCGGTCCCCAGGGCTGGCTGCGCGTCTCGGTCGGGACGCCCGAGGAGATGGCCGCCTTCAGGGAGGCCCTGGTGGACGTGATGAAGACCCAAACGATGGAGGAGCAACGATGAGCACCGAGCAGTCCGTGGCCGGAGGCAGGCGGATCGCCGTCGTCGACCGCGAGACCCGGGAGACGCAGATCCACCTCGAGCTCGACCTCGACGGCAGCGGCCAGGCCCAGATCTCCACCGGGGTCGGGTTCTACGACCACATGCTCACCGCGTTCGCCAGGCACTCCCTGGTCGACCTCGTCGTGCACGTCGTCGGCGACACCCACATCGACTCCCACCACACCGTGGAGGACACCGCGATCGCGCTGGGCACGGCGATCCGTCAGGCCCTGGGCGACAAGGTGGGCATCAGGCGCTTCGGCGACGCCACCGTGCCCCTGGACGAGGCGCTGGTCCAGGCCGTCGTCGACGTCTCCGGGCGCCCCTACTGCGTGCACACCGGTGAGCCCGCGGGCCAGGAGTTCGTCTCCATCGGCGGCACCACGGCGCCGTACGTCGGCTCCCTGACGCGGCACGTCTTCGAGTCGATCGCCCACCACGCCAACATGGCCATCCACGTGCGGGTGCTGGGCGGACGCGACCCGCACCACATCGTGGAGACCCAGTTCAAGGCGTTCGCCCGCGCCCTGCGGGACGCGATCGCCATTGACCCGCGCGAGACGGGCGTGCCCTCCACCAAGGGGTCGCTGTGACGACTACCGACGCCACCGCCGACCGCCCCGCCCGGGAGGTCGTGGTCCTGGACTACGGCTCGGGCAACGTCCGCTCCGTGGTGCGCGCGCTGGAGCGGGCCGGCGCGTCGGTGACCCTGACGTCCGACCGCCAGGCCGCACAGGACGCGGACGGTCTCGTGGTGCCCGGCGTGGGTGCCTTCGCCTCGTGCATGGCCGGCCTGCGGGAGGTCCGGGGACACGAGATCATCGGCCGGCGGCTCGCCGGCGGACGCCCGGTGCTGGGTATCTGCGTGGGCATGCAGATCCTGTTCTCGCGCGGCGTCGAGCACGGCGTGGAGTCCCAGGGCTGCGACGAGTGGCCCGGGGTCGTGGAGCGTCTCCAGGCGCCGGTGGTGCCGCACATGGGCTGGAACACCGTCGAGGCGCCCGAGGAGTCGACGCTGTTCGCCGGCCTCGCCGAGGAGCGCTTCTACTTCGTGCACTCCTACGGGGTGCGGGACTGGACCCTGGTCACCAACGACCGCACCCGCGCGCCCCTGGTCACGTGGGCCGAGCACGGCGGGGACCGCTTCGTGGCGGCCGTCGAGAACGGCCCGCTGACCGCCACCCAGTTCCACCCCGAGAAGTCGGGGGACGCCGGGGCCGCGCTGCTGCGCAACTGGATGCAGTCCTTGTGAGCTGGCTGGAGCGGCGCCGGGGCGGCAAACGCCGACGCAGCACCTACCTCCGCTCCATCCGGGTCCGTGCGATCCCGCCCCTGGCCGCGCACGATGCGACCGCGCCGAACCCCTCCATCCCGAACCCCAGCACCCCCAGGAGAGTCCCCGCCATGTCCCAGTACCTCGAGCTCCTTCCCGCCGTCGACATCGCCGGGGGCCAGGCCGTCCAGCTGGTCCAGGGCGTCGCGGGATCGGAGAAGCGGTTCGGGGACCCGGTCGAGGCTGCCCTGCGCTGGCAGGAGGCAGGGGCGGAGTGGCTCCACCTGGTCGACCTGGACGCAGCGTTCGGCCGAGGACACAACCGGGAGCTGCAGGCCAGGATCGTGGACACCCTCGACATCAAGGTCGAGATGAGCGGCGGCATCCGCGACGACGAGTCGCTGGCGGCCGCGATGGCGACCGGCTGCCGCCGGGTCAACATCGGCACCGCCGCCCTGGAGCAGCCAGAGTGGTGCGCGCGCGCCATCGCGACATACGGCGACCGCGTCGCCGTGGGCCTCGACGTCCGCGGCCGGACGCTGGCCGCGCGGGGCTGGACCCGCGACGGGGGAGACCTGTTCGAGGTGCTGAGCCGGCTGGACTCCGAGGGCTGCGCCCGCTACGTGGTCACCGACGTCAACAAGGACGGCATGCTCCAGGGGCCGAACCTCGAGCTCCTGGAGTCGGTGTGCGCCGCGACCGACCGCCCGGTCGTCGCCTCCGGTGGCATCACCGAGCTGGCCGACCTGGCAGCGCTGCAGAAGCTGGTCGGCATCGGCGTCGAGGGGGCCATCATCGGCACCGCGCTCTACGAGGGGCGGTTCACCCTCGAGGAGGCCCTCGCCCTGACCCTGCCCGCCGGCGGGGCGTCGTGAGCCTCGCGGTACGGGTCATCCCGTGCCTGGACGTGGACGCGGGGCGCGTGGTCAAGGGCATCAACTTCTCCGACCTGCGCGACGCCGGCGACCCCGTGGAGCTGGCCCGGATCTATGACGCCGAGGGTGCGGACGAGCTCACCTTCCTCGACATCTCGGCCTCCCACGAGGGGCGGGCCACGACGATGGAGATCGTCTCCCGGACCGCCGAGCAGGTCTTCATCCCGCTCACCGTCGGTGGCGGAGTCTCCTCGGTCGCCGACGTCGACCGGCTGCTGCGAGCCGGAGCGGACAAGGTCGCCACCAACACCGCCGCCATCCAGCGTCCCGAGCTGATCGCCGAGGTGGCCGATCGGTTCGGCAGCCAGGTGCTGGTGCTGTCGGTCGACGCCCGCCGGGCGCCGGGCACCGACTCGGGCTTCGAGGTGACCACGCACGGGGGCCGGCGCTCCGCGGGTCTGGACGCGGTGGCCTGGGCCGCCCGCGCCGCCGAACTCGGAGCCGGAGAGATCCTGCTGAACGCGATGGACGCCGACGGGACCCAGGACGGCTTCGACACCGACCTGATCCGCGCGGTACGCCGGGAGGTCACCATCCCGGTGATCGCCTCGGGCGGTGCCGGGCGCGCCGAGCACTTCCCTCCGGCCGTGGAGGCCGGCGCGGACGCCGTGCTCGCGGCCACCGTGTTCCACTTCGGCACCCTGCGGATCCGCGACGTGAAGCAGTCCCTGGCCGCCGCCGGTCATCCGGTGCGCTGAGGGGGCCTCCTCCCCGCGGTCAAGCAGGGAATAGGCCGGGCGTCTGGCCGGTTCGCCACTGGATCGGCACTTTCGACACGGGACTAAGGGGCACACGCGTGGTGGACGAGCGGGGCACGTTGCGGAGCTCGACCACCCGAGAGGGCTTCGCCGTGCTCGGGGTCGCGATCCGGCGGGAGCCGGTCATCTTCGTCCTCTCCACCCTGGGCAGCGTGCTCTTCGCGGTCCTGACCGTGGCGGATGCCTGGGTGCTGGGCTGGGCCACCGAGAACGTCGTCATCCCCGCCTTCGCCGACGGAGAGATCGCAGCCGGGCTGCTCTGGGCCGTGCTGGGGCTGTTCCTCGGCGTCGCCGTGCTCCGAGCGGTAGGCATCGTGGCTCGGCGCCTCGGGGCGGGCCTCATGCAGTACCGGATGCAGTCGCACACCCGGCGCGCCGTGACGCGTCAGTACCTCGCGCTGCCCATGGAGTGGCACCAGCGCCACCCGACGGGTCAGCTGCTCTCCAACGCCTACTCCGACGTCGAGGCCGCTTGGGGTCCCATCGCGCCGCTGCCGATGGCGCTGGGGACCGTGGTGATGATGGTGATCGCCGTGGTGCAGATGCTCGTGGCGGACGTGGTGCTGGCCGCCGTGGGCCTGCTCGTCTTCCCGGCCGTGGTGGTTGCCAACCTGGCCTACCAGCGCCTGTCCTCGCCGTTGATGACCCGGGCCCAGGGCCTGCGTGCGGAGGTCAGCGAGATCGCCCACGAGTCCTTCGACGGCGCCATGGTGGTCAAGACCCTGGGCCGCGAGCCCGAGGAGACCGCCCGCTTCAGCGTGAAGGCACACGAGCTGCGCGACGTGACGATCCGCGCCGGCCGGATCCGGGCCGTCTTCGATCCCACCCTCGCCTCGCTGCCCAACCTGGGCGTGCTCGTGGTGCTCGCGGTCGGGGTCGCACGGGTCACCTCCGGTGCGGCGAGTGCCGGCGACGTCGTCACGGTCGCCTACCTGCTCACCATCGTGTCCTTCCCGATCCGGGCCATCGGGTGGCTGCTCGGCGAGTTCCCGCGCAGCGTCGTGGGCTTCCGGCGCATCCGGTCGGTGCTGGGCGCCACCGGCGCCGTCGCGTACGGCGAGGCGTCGCTGCCCCCCTCGACGGTCGGGGCACGCCTGGAGCTGGAGTCCGTGGGCTACTCCTACGACCCGGCGACCCCGCTGCTGCGCGAGGTGAGCTTCGCGGTGGACCCGGGACAGACCATCGCCCTGGTCGGCGCGACAGCGTCCGGCAAGAGCACCCTCACCAGCCTGATGACCCGCCTGGTCGACCCCGACCACGGGCGGATCCTGCTGGACGGGGTCGACCTGCGCGAGCTGCGTCGCGGCGGAGGCTCGCGGGCGGTCGCGCTCGTCCCCCAGACGGCCTTCCTCTTCGACGACACCGTCCGCGGCAACGTCACCCTCGGCGCCCAGATCGATGACGAGCAGGTGTGGGCGGCACTGCGGACCGCCCAGGCCGACGGCTTCGTCGCCGCGCTGCCCCAGGGGCTCGACACCCAGCTCGGTGAGCGGGGCACGTCGCTGTCCGGTGGGCAGCGGCAGCGGCTCTCGCTGGCGCGGGCCCTGGCGCGGCGACCTCGGCTGCTGATCCTCGACGACGCCACGTCGGCGGTGGACCCCGAGGTGGAGGCCAGGATCCTCAGCTCGCTGCGCGAGGGCTCCGGCGACACCACGCTGGTGGTGGTGGCCTACCGCAAGGCGACCATCTCCCTGGCCGACGAGGTGGTCTACCTCGCCGACGGGAAGGTGGCCGATCGAGGCAGCCACGCCGAGCTGCTGGCCCGCAGACCCGCCTACGCCAGGCTGGTCAACGCCTACGAGCAGGCCGCACACGAGGAGTCGGAGGCCGGGCTCGCCCAGGTGCTCGGCGAGACCGCGGGAGAACGCGCATGAGCACCGTCCACGACCCTGCTGCCACGACCCGGATGGACGGTGGCGACGAGATCGGCGCCATGGACACGCTCCGTCGCGGGTTCGCGATCTCGCCGGAGCTCAAGGAGGGCCTCGGCCTCACCGTGTTCTTCGCCGTGGTCGCCTCTCTGGGGCAGGTGATCGTGCCCGTGGCGGTCCAGCAGACGCTGGACCGCGGGCTCAACGGCCCCGACGGCACCGACGTCGGCTTCGTGGTCTGGACCGGGCTGGCCTGCGCCCTGGCCCTGGTGATCTCCTCCGTCGCCTCGTACCTGATGACCAGTCGGCTCTTCGGTGCCGCGGAGCGCGGCCTGGCCACCCTGCGGATCAAGGCGTTCCGGCACGTCCACGACCTGCCGCTGCTGACCCAGAACACCGAGCGTCGCGGTTCGCTCGTCTCGCGGGTGACCTCCGACGTCGACCAGGTGAGCCAGTTCCTGGTGTTCGGCGGGATCCTGCTGGTGGTCAGCGTGGGACAGATCCTGGTGGCCACCGTGATCATGGCGTTCTACAGCTGGCAGCTGGCCATCGTGGTGTGGGTCTGCTTCGCCCCGCTGCTGATCTCGATCCGCTACTTCCAGCGCAAGCTCTCCGAGGCGTACGGCATCGTCCGGCGCCATGTCGGCACCCTGCTCTCGGCCATCTCCGAGCCCGTGGTCGGCGCCGCGGTGGTCCGCTCCTACGGCATCGAGGAGCGCACCCAGGGCCGGATCGACCACGCGATCAACGACTTCCAGGCCGCCAGCGTGCGAGCCCAGAAGTTCACGGTCGTGTCGTTCTCTTTGGGAGGGATCTCCGCGGGTCTGGCCAACGCGGGGGTGCTGATCATCGGGGTGCTGCTCGGCTTCACCGGTGACATGACCGCAGGCCGGGTGCTCGCGTTCGCCTTCCTCGTCACGCTCTTCGTGGGCCCGGTCCAGATGGGCACCCAGATCCTCACCGACGCCCAGAACGCCATCGCCAGCTGGCGCCGGGTGATCGGGATCGTCGAGACCCCGGCCGACCTGGTGGACCCCGGCGCCGGGGGTCAGGTGCTGCCTCGCGGCCCGATCGACGTGCGCTTCGATGACGTCACGTTCGCCTATCCCGGGGGGCCTCCGGTGCTCCGTTCGGTCTCGTTGGACATCGCGGCCGGGACCAGGATCGCCATCGTGGGGGAGACCGGATCGGGCAAGTCCACCTTCGCCAAGCTGCTGACCCGTCTGATGGACCCGACGAGCGGGGCGGTGCTGCTGGACGGCGTCGACGTGCGCGAGGTCTCCCAGGAGCACCTGCGGCGCAGCGTGGTGCTGGTGCCGCAGGAGGGGTTCCTGTTCAACGACACCATCGCCGCGAACGTCCGGTACGGGCGCCTGGACGCGACGACGGAGGAGATCCTGGCCTCGGCCGAGGAGCTCGGACTGGCGGACTGGCTCGCGGGGCTTCCGGCAGGGTTGTCGACCCAGGTGGGACAGCGCGGGGAGGCGCTGTCCGCCGGGGAGCGCCAGCTGGTGGCGCTGCTGCGCGCCCACCTCGCCGACCCCGACCTGCTGGTGCTGGACGAGGCCACGAGCGCGGTCGACCCCCAGCTGGAGATGAGGATCGGGCGAGCCCTGGAGCGCCTGATGTCGGGCCGGACCTCGGTCACCATCGCCCACCGGCTCTCCACCGCCGAGCAGGCCGACGAGGTCGTGGTGGTGGACGCAGGTCGGGTCGTGCAGCGCGGGCCGCACGCCGTGCTGGCCCGCCAGGCGGACTCGGTCTACGCCGGGCTCTACGCGTCCTGGACCGCGCAGCAGGGCCGATGATCACGGTCCTGCTCCCGCCCTCGCCTTGGCCTCGCCCACCGGCGATACTGGCAGGGTGAGTGAACTCGATCCCGCCATCGCAGCCCGGCTCAAGCGGACCGCCGAAGGGCTCGTCCCGGCCGTGGTCCAGCAGTTCGACACCCTCGAGGTGCTGATGCTCGGCTGGATGGACGAGGAGTCCCTGGCCCGGACGATGGCCACCGGCAGGGCCACCTACTGGTCGCGAAGCCGGCGTGAGTACTGGGTCAAGGGGGAGACGTCGGGTCATCGGCAGTGGGTCCGCGAGATCCGCCTGGACTGCGACAAGGACACCCTGCTGGTCAAGGTCGACCAGGAGGGCGCGGCGTGCCACACCGGCGACCGCACCTGCTTCGACGCCGACCTGGTCTGGGAGGCCGAGTCGCGTGGCTGAGCGCAGCTTCGGTCCTACCGTGCTGCTCGGCGTGGGCGCTGGAGTCCTGGCGGCCGTCTCCGGCAGCCGCGCCTGGATGTCGGTCGAGCCGGCCGACCCCGAGACGCCGGGAGCCGCACTGGTGCTCGACGGGTTCCCCGGCCTGGGCCAGATGCCGCTCGCCGGAGCCCTGGGCCTGGTCGTGCTCGCCTGCTGGGGCGTGGTGCTGGTGAGCCGCGGGCTGATGCGGCGCGTGGTGGCCTGGCTCGGGCTCGTCGTGGCGCTGGGCCTGGTGGCGACCTGGATCACGGGTCTGGTCACGCTGCGCGAGGCGGTGCTGCAGACCCTCGAGGAGGGGGGCGCCGGGGGAGGGTGGAACACCGCCTGGACGTCCTGGTTCTGGGTCGCCGCCGTCGCCGCCCTCGGCTGCGTGGCGGCCGCGGCGGTCGCCGGCCTGCGGGCCGGTCAGTGGCCTGCGATGGGCAGCCGGTACGACGCCCCGACCGGCGGGGGCCCCAGGTCGGCCCCTGGCCGTGCCGAAGACGGGGGCCAGGGTGAGGACGCTGAGGGCGAGGCCGATCCCGCCGCGTTGTGGAAGGCCCTGGACGAGGGCCGGGACCCGACTCGGGACGGCGCCCCCTAGACTGTGGCTCGCAACTGATGGCACGGCTGACTTGGAGCGCAACACATGGCTGACAACCACGGCAACACCCCTGCTGCATGGACCGCGGTGGGAGTGGCGATGGTGGGCTTCCTGGTCGGGGGCATCGCCCTGATGCTCAGCCCCGTCAGCATGGTGATGTTCTGGATCGGGATCGCGCTCGGCGTCGCCGCCCTGCCCGTGTTCATGGTGATGTCCCGCATGGGGCTGCACGACACCAGCAGCCACGACTCCGGTCACTGACACCTGCAAGCCTGACCCCGGGCGGGTCCTCACCGCCGTGGTGAGAGGCTTGCCCACGTCCTTCCCACCGAGAGCAAGAGGTCGCAGCGTGTCCGTCCTCGACGACATCGTTGCCGGTGTCCGGATCGACCTGGCCCGGCGTGAGGCCGCCCGACCCCTGGCCGAGGTGCGTGCCGCCCTGGCTGACGTGGACCCGCCCCGCGATCCCATGCCGCACTTCGGTGGCGCCGGCTCGAGCGTGATCGCCGAGGTGAAGCGGCGTAGCCCCAGCAAGGGGGACCTGGCCGAGATCCCGGACCCCGCCGAGCTGGCCGCTGCCTACGCCCGTGGCGGTGCGGCCGCCATCTCGGTGCTCACCGAGGAACGACGCTTCGGCGGCTCCCTGGCCGACCTGGTCGCCGTCCGGACGGCGGTGGACGTGCCGCTGCTGCGCAAGGACTTCATCGTCGCCGAGTACCAGCTGGTCGAGGCGCGGGCTGCCGGGGCGGACCTGGCGCTGCTCATCGTCGCGGCGCTGGACCAGGACCGCCTCCGGGCGCTGCACGACACCGCCCGCGAGCTGGGCCTCACCGTGCTGGTGGAGGTCCACGACGAGCCCGAGACCGAGCGCGCGGTCGATCTCGGGGCCGAGCTGATCGGCGTCAACGCGCGCAACCTCAAGACCCTCGCGGTCGACCAGACCACCTTCGGCCGCCTCGCGCCGCTCATCCCCGACGACCGGGTCAAGGTGGCGGAGTCGGGCATCAACACCCCCGCCGACGTCGCCGGTTTCGTCGCCCAGGGGGCGTCGGTGATGCTGGTGGGCGAGGCCCTGGTCACCGGGGGAGACCCCGAGACCGCGGTGCGCAACATGACAGGAGTGCTCGGATGAGCCAGGAGGACGTCTACGACGCCGACGAGCGGGGTTTCTTCGGGGACTTCGGTGGCCGGTTCATGCCCGAGGCCCTGGTGGCAGCCCTCGACGAGCTCGACGTCGCTTGGCGGGAGGCCATGGCCGACCCGGCCTTCGTGGCCGAGTTCGAGGCGATCCTGCTCGACTACGCCGGGACCCCGAGCCTGCTGTACCACGCCGAGCGGCTCTCGGCGCAGGTCGGAGCGCGCATCCTGCTCAAGCGCGAGGACCTCAACCACACCGGCGCCCACAAGATCCGTAACGTGCTGGGCCAGGCGCTGCTGACCAGACGGATGGGCAAGACCCGGGTCATCGCCGAGACTGGCGCCGGGCAGCACGGCGTGGCCAGCGCGACCGCCGCCGCCTACTTCGGCCTCGACTGCACCGTCTACATGGGCGCCGTGGACACCCGTCGGCAGGCGCTCAACGTGGCGCGGATGCAGCTGCTGGGAGCCACGGTGATCCCCGTGGAGTCGGGCAGCGCCACGCTCAAGGACGCCATCAACGAGGCCCTGCGCGACTGGGTCGCCAGCGTCGACCACACCGCGTACCTCTTCGGCACCGCGGCCGGACCGCACCCGTTCCCCAGCATGGTGCGGGACTTCTGCCGCGGCATCGGCGACGAGTCCCGGGCCCAGTGCCTGGAGCAGTACGGCCGGCTGCCCGACGCGGTGGCGGCCTGCGTGGGCGGCGGGTCCAACGCCATCGGCATGTTCACCGCGTTCCTGCACGACGAGTCGGTGGCCATCTACGGCTTCGAGCCGGGCGGCGACGGGATCGAGACTGGTCGCCACGCGGCCACCATCCACGCCGGTCAGAGCGGTGTGCTGCACGGTGCCCGGACCTTCGTGCTGCAGGACGAGGACGGGCAGACCAAGGAGTCGCACTCCATCTCCGCCGGTCTGGACTACCCCGGGGTGGGCCCCCAGCACGCCCACCTGGCTCGCACCGGCCGCGCCACCTACCTGCCGGTGACCGACGCCGAGGCGATGGAGGCGATGGCGCTGCTCAGCCGCACCGAGGGGATCATCCCGGCGATCGAGAGCGCGCACGCGCTCTCGGGGGCGCTGCGGGTGGCCGCCGAGCTGGCGCAGACCAAGGGCCCGGAGGCCACGATCATCGTCAACCTGTCCGGACGCGGCGACAAGGACATGGGCACCGCCATCGAGCACTTCGGCCTGGGCGGGCCCGCGGGGGAGGCACGATGAGCGTCCGTCCCGCCTTCGACAAGGCCCGGGGCGAGGACCGGGCGGCCCTGGTCGGCTACCTTCCCGCCGGGTTCCCGGACCTGCCGGGCTCGGTCGACGCGATGCGGGCCATGGTGGCGGCCGGCTGCGACGTGATCGAGGTCGGCCTGCCCTACAGCGACCCGGTGATGGACGGACCCACGATCCAGGCTGCGGCCCAGCAGGCCCTCGAGGCCGGCATCCGCACCACGGACGTGCTGCGCACCGTGGAGGCCGTGGCCGCTACCGGCGTCCCGACCGTGGTGATGACCTACTGGAACCCCGTCGAGCGCTACGGCGTCGCTCGCTTCGCCGCCGACCTCGCCTCCGCGGGTGGTGCCGGACTGATCACCCCCGACCTCACCCCGGACAGCGGCGCCGAGTGGATCGCCGCCGCGGACGAGCACGACCTGGACAAGGTGTTCCTGGTGGCACCCAGCTCGACTCCGGAGCGGATCGCGATGACCACCCGCAACTGCCGGGGGTTCGTCTACGCCACCGCGGTGATGGGCGTGACCGGGGCGCGCAGCACCACCAGCGACCTGGCCGGCCCGCTGGTCGCCCGGACCAAGGCCACCACCGAGCTTCCGGTGGGTGTGGGACTGGGCGTCAGCAACGGCGACCAGGCAGCTGAGATCGCCGCCTTCGCCGACGGCGTCATCGTGGGGTCGGCGTTCGTGCGGACCCTGCTCGACCACGCCGGCGACCGCAAGGCGGGCCTGCGGGCGCTGGAGGCGCTGACCCAGGACCTGGCGGAGGGAGTGCGGCGATGACCGGGCTGCGCTCGCGACTCGGCACCGCCCTGGCCGCCGGACTCGTCCTGCTGCTAGCCGGCTGTGGTGGCGGCGGTGGCCAGGCCGCACCGCCCGACGGTGAGATCGACGACGACGGGCTGCACGGCTCCGCCCTGACCACCCCCTACGTCGTGCCGAAGGCGCCGCTGGTCTCCACCCAGGGCGGCAAGGACGGCTCCGCCTACTCGCTCACCGAGGCGGACAACGACCTGACCCTGGTCTTCTTCGGCTACACCCACTGCCCCGACATCTGCGGCATCGTGATGTCGACCATCGCCTCGGCGCTCAACCGGCTCGACGACGCGGACCGGGAGCGGGTCGACATGGTCTTCGTGACCACGGACCCCGCCCGGGACGACGTCGCGGTGCTGCGCGACTACCTCGCCGGCTTCGACCCCGAGTTCACCGGCGTCACCGGCGAGCTGGACACCATCGTCAAGACCGCCCGCTCCTTGGCCGTCCTGATCGAGGACGGTCGCAAGCTGCCCGGCGGCGGCTACGAGGTGGCGCACAGCGATCCGGTCATCGGCCTGGACGACCAGGACCGCGCGACCACGGTCTGGGGCAGCGACGTCTCAGCCGCCGAGCTCGCCGAGGACATCGAGAGGCTGCTGGCCGGATGACCCGGGGCCCCGGGCGTCGCCCTGACCGCACCGTGACTGGAGAAGCATGTCCCTGTCTGTGATCGCCCTGAGCATCCCCAGCCCGGGCCAGGGCGTGTGGCACCTGGGCCCGGTGCCGATCCGCGGCTACGCGCTGGCCATCATCCTCGGCATCGTCGTGGCCGTCTGGATCGGCGAACGCCGCTGGGTGGCGCGAGGAGGGACCTTCGGCGAGATCCAGGACCTGGCCGTGTGGGGCGTGCCCTTCGGACTCGTGGGCGGGCGCCTCTACCACGTCGCCACCGACTACCAGCTCTACTTCGGCGAGGGGCGCGACCCGATCAACGCGCTGTACGTGTGGCGCGGGGGACTGGGCGTGTGGGGTGCCGTAGCCCTCGGTGCGGTCGGGGTGGCGATCGGGGCCCGGCTGAAGGGCATCCGGCTGCTCCCGGTCCTGGACGCGGTGGCTCCCGGGGTCCTGGTCGCCCAGGCGATCGGGCGCTGGGGCAACTGGTTCAACCAGGAGCTCTACGGACGACCCACCGACCTTCCCTGGGGCCTGGAGATCGACGACGCGCACCGACCCTCGCAGTACGTCGGCCAGGACGTGCTGTTCCACCCGACCTTCCTCTACGAATGCCTCTGGGCGCTGGCCGGGTTCGCGGTGGTCATCTGGCTCGACCGGCGCTTCAACCTCGGACACGGCCGGGTGGCGGCCCTGTACGTGATGGCCTACACGGCCGGTCGCGGGTGGATCGAGACCCTGCGCATCGACGACGTGCAGCTCGACGACGTGGCGGGGCTCCGGCTCAACACCTGGACCTCGCTGGTGCTCTTCGTGCTGGCGGCGGTCTACTTCGTCGTCTCCGCGCGCCGCCACCCGGGCCGCGAGACGGAGGTCTACCGCCGCCCGCGGGAGCCCGAGCCCGCCCCGTCCGGGGCCTAGCCTCACGTCGGGAACACCCTGCCCCGGGTGATAACCTGAGACCTCACGCCTGGGCCAACGTCGTCCCGAGCAGACCCCCCATGCTTGCCAGTTCGCCGGCCCTCCCCGGAGTACCACCGGCGCACCCGACGACGACGGGAGAATGCCTCATGCACGCATTCCCGCCGCCCCAAGGGCTCTACGATCCCCGCCACGAGCACGACGCTTGTGGTGTGGCCTTCGTTGCGACCCTGACCGGCGTTGCCAGCCACGACATCGTTGCGAAGGCGCTGACCGCGCTCCGCAACCTGGACCACCGCGGTGCCGCGGGTGCCGAGCCCAACTCCGGGGACGGCGCGGGCATCCTGATGCAGGTGCCCGACGCGTTCCTGCGCGCGGTCGTCGACTTCGACCTGCCCACCCAGCACTCCTACGCCGTGGGCACGGCCTTCATCCCCGGCGACGCCGGCGAGGTGAGCAAGGCCCGTGGCCGGATCGAGGAGATCGCCGCCGAGGAGGGCCTGACCGTCCTCGGCTGGCGCGACGTCCCCACCGACGACTCCGTCCTGGGCGCCACGGCCCTGAGCGTCATGCCGACCTTCGTCCAGCTGTTCGTCGCCGCCTCCGGGCCGCGCCTGTCCGGGATGGCGCTGGAGCGGCTGGCCTTCTGCCTGCGCAAGCGTGCCGAGCACGAGACGGGGGTCTACTTCCCCTCGCTGTCCTCGCGCACCCTGGCCTACAAGGGCATGCTCACCACGGGTCAGCTCGACGCCTTCTTCCCCGACCTGCTCGACGACCGGGTCGCCTCGGCCCTGGCCGTGGTGCACTCGCGCTTCTCCACCAACACGTTCCCGAGCTGGCCGCTGGCCCACCCGTTCCGGTTCATCGCCCACAACGGCGAGATCAACACCGTGATGGGCAACCGGAACTGGATGCGGGCCCGGGAGGCGCTGCTGTCCTCGGACCTCATCCCCGGCGACCTGGAGCGGCTCTTCCCGATCTGCACGCCCGGTGCCTCGGACTCCGCCTCGTTCGACGAGGTGCTGGAGCTGCTGCACATGGGTGGCCGCTCGCTGCCGCACTCGGTGCTGATGATGATCCCCGAGGCGTGGGAGAACCACGCCGAGATGGACGCCAAGCGCCGGGCCTTCTACGCCTTCCACTCGGCCATGATGGAGCCGTGGGACGGCCCCGCCTGCGTGGTCTTCACCGACGGCAGCCAGATCGGTGCCGTGCTGGACCGCAACGGGCTGCGTCCCTCGCGCTACTGGGTCACCGACGACGGTCTGGTGGTGCTGGCCTCCGAGGTCGGCGTGCTCGACCTCGACCCCGCGACCGTGGTCCGCAAGGGCCGGCTCAAGCCGGGGCGGATGTTCCTGGTGGACACCGACGAGCACCGCATCATCGAGGACGAGGAGGTCAAGGCTGAACTGGCCGCCGACCACCCGTACGACGAGTGGCTGCACGCCGGCCTGATCAGCCTCGACGACATCCCCGAGCGCGAGCACATCGTGCACACCCACGCGTCGGTGACGCGGCGCCAGCAGGTCTTCGGCTACACCGAGGAGGAGCTGCGCATCCTCCTGACCCCGATGGCCAACGCGGGCATGGAGCCGATCGGGTCGATGGGCACCGACACGCCCATCGCAGCGCTGTCGGAGAAGCCTCGGCTGCTCTTCGACTACTTCGCCCAGCTCTTCGCCCAGGTCACCAACCCCCCGCTGGACGCCATCCGCGAGGAGCTCGTCACCTCGCTGTACGGCACCATCGGACCGGAGTCGAACCTGCTCGACCCGACGCCGGCCTCGTGCCGCCAGGTGGTCGTGCCCTTCCCGGTGATCTCCAACGACGACCTGGCCAAGCTGCGCCACATCAACCGTGACGGCGACATGCCGGGCTTCATCACCCACGTCTCCCGCGGTCTCTACGAGGTCGACGGCGGCGGCGCCGCCATGGCCCGCCGCATCGACGAGATCTGCGCCGAGGTCTCCGAGGCGATCTCGCAGGGCGCGCGCATCATCGTGCTCTCGGACCGCCACTCCACCGCAGAGCTGGCGCCGATCCCGTCGCTGCTGGTCACCGGCGCGGTGCACCACCACCTGGTCCGGGAGAAGACCCGGACCCAGGTCGGTCTGGTGATCGAGGCCGCCGACGTCCGCGAGGTGCACCACGTGGCCCTGCTGATGGGCTACGGGGCGGCCGCGGTCAACCCGTACCTGGCGATGGAGACGGTCGAGGACCTCGCGCGCCAGGGGCACTACGTCAAGATCGAGCCGGAGCAGGCGGTCAAGAACCTGGTCAAGGCGCTGGGCAAGGGTGTCCTGAAGGTGATGTCCAAGATGGGCGTCTCCACGGTCGCCTCCTACACCGGCGCCCAGATCTTCGAGGCCGTGGGGCTCTCGCAGTCGCTGGTGGACAAGTACTTCACCGGCACCACCTCCAAGCTCGGTGGCATCGGCATCGACACCATCGCCGAGGAGGTGGCACGCCGCCACGCCACGGCGTACCCCCGCGGGGGCATCCTGCCCGCGCACCGCGAGCTCGACACGGGCGGCGAGTACCAGTGGCGGCGCGACGGGGAGCCGCACCTGTTCAACCCCGAGACGGTCTTCCGGCTCCAGCACGCCACCCGCACCGGGCGGTACGACGTGTTCAAGCAGTACACCAGCGCGGTCGACGACCAGTCGCGTCGCCTGATGACCCTGCGCGGGCTGTTCGCCTTCAAGTCCGACCGCCAGCCGGTGCCGATCGAGGAGGTCGAGCCGGTCTCCGAGATCGTCAAGCGCTTCTCCACCGGAGCCATGTCCTACGGCTCGATCAGCCAGGAGGCGCACGAGACGCTGGCGATCGCGATGAACCGACTCGGCGGCAAGTCGAACACCGGCGAGGGCGGTGAGGACGCGGAGCGTCTTTACGACCCGGAGCGTCGCAGCTCGATCAAGCAGGTCGCCTCGGGGCGCTTCGGCGTCACCTCGGAGTACCTCACCGGGGCCGACGACATCCAGATCAAGATGGCCCAGGGTGCCAAGCCGGGTGAGGGCGGTCAACTGCCCGGTCACAAGGTCTACCCGTGGGTGGCCAAGACCCGGCACTCCACGCCGGGCGTGGGCCTGATCTCGCCGCCGCCGCACCACGACATCTACTCCATCGAGGACCTGGCGCAGCTGATCCACGACCTCAAGAACGCGAACCCCTCGGCACGGGTGCACGTCAAGCTGGTCTCCGAGGTGGGCGTGGGCACGGTCGCCGCGGGCGTCTCGAAGGCGCACGCGGACGTGGTGCTGGTCTCCGGTCACGACGGGGGCACCGGTGCCTCGCCGCTCACCTCGCTCAAGCACGCCGGTGGGCCCTGGGAGCTCGGCCTGGCCGAGACCCAGCAGACGCTGCTGCTCAACGGACTGCGCGACCGGATCGTGGTGCAGGCCGATGGTCAGCTCAAGACGGGGCGGGACGTGGTGATCGCCGCACTGCTGGGTGCGGAGGAGTTCGGGTTCGCCACCGCGCCGCTGGTGGTCTCCGGCTGCATCATGATGCGGGTCTGCCACCTCGACACCTGCCCGGTAGGCGTCGCCACCCAGAACCCCGTGCTGCGCGAGCGCTTCTCGGGCAAGCCGGAGTTCGTGGTCACGTTCTTCGAGTACATCGCCGAGGAGGTGCGCGAGCTGCTCGCCGAGCTCGGCTTCCGCACGCTCGACGAGGCGGTGGGCCACGTGGAGGCGCTCGACATCGTCGACGCCGTGGACCACTGGAAGGCCTCCGGCCTGGACCTCACCCCGATCCTGCACCAGGTCCAGACCGGCGAGCAGTTCGCCGGCCAGGACCTGCGCCGCACGAAGTCCCAGGACCACGGGCTGGACCGGGCCCTGGACAACGAGCTCATCGAGATCGCACGACCCGCGCTCGAGAACCGCGAGCCGGTGCGCGCCCAGATCGTGGTCCGCAACGTGAACCGGACGGTCGGCACCATGCTCGGCCACGAGGTGACCAAGCGCTACCGCGGTGAGGGGCTGCCCGAGGGCACGATCGACCTGACCTTCACCGGCTCCGCCGGACAGTCCTTCGGGGCGTTCGTGCCTCGCGGGATCACCATGCGGCTCGAGGGCGACGCCAACGACTACGTCGGCAAGGGACTCTCGGGTGGACGCATCGTGGTGCGACCGGACCGGAGTGCCACGTTCGAGGCGTCGGCCCAGATCATCGCCGGCAACACCATCGGCTACGGCGCCACGTCGGGTGCGATCTTCCTGCGAGGCCAGGCCGGCGAGCGGTTCTGCGTGCGCAACTCGGGTGCCACCGCGGTGGTCGAGGGCGTCGGGGACCACGGCTGCGAGTACATGACCGGCGGCCGGGTGGTGGTCCTGGGCTCCACGGGCCGTAACTTCGCGGCCGGCATGTCCGGGGGCTACGCCTTCGTGCTCGACCTGGACCCGGGACGGGTCAACGGTGAGCTCGTGGAGCTCGCACCGGTGACCGGCGCGGCTGCCGAGGAGCTGGAGGCGCTGGTCCGCGAGCACCTGGAGGAGACGGGCTCCGACGTCGCCGAGGCACTCTTGGCCGACTGGCCCACGTCGCTGGGGCGCTTCACCGAGGTGATGCCCAGCGACTACAAGCGGGTCATGGAGGCCCGCGCCGAGGCACTCGAGGAGGGTCTCAGCGAGGAAGAGGCCGCCGCACGAATCATGGAGGTGCTACATGGCTGACCCCAAGGGCTTTCTCAAGCACGGACGCCAGGTGGCCACCCGGCGGATCGTGGAGGAGCGAGTCAAGGACTGGAACGAGGTCTACCCCGACGGCATCGGGCGCGCCCTCCTTCCCATCATCGGCACCCAGGCCGGACGCTGCATGGACTGCGGCATCCCGTTCTGCCACCAGGGCTGCCCGCTGGGCAACTACATCCCGGAGTGGAACGACCTGGTCTGGCGCGACGACTGGGACGGCGCGATGGACCGGCTGCACGCGACCAACAACTTCCCGGAGTTCACCGGTCGCCTGTGCCCGGCTCCGTGCGAGACCGCCTGCGTGCTGGGGATCAACCAGGACCCGGTGACCATCAAGAACGTCGAGGTCTCGATCATCGACCGCGCCTGGGACTCCGGCTACGTCCGGCCCCAGCCGCCGGAGTGGCTCTCGGGTCGCACGGTCGCCGTGATCGGCTCCGGCCCGGCCGGCCTGGCCGCTGCCCAGCAGCTCACCCGGGCCGGTCACACCGTGGCCGTCTACGAGCGCGCCGACAAGCTCGGCGGGCTGCTGCGCTACGGCATCCCCGAGTTCAAGATGGAGAAGAAGCACCTGGACCGCCGACTGGACCAGATGCGGCGCGAGGGCACGATCTTCCGCGCCGGCGTCGACGTCGGCGCGGACAAACTCAGCGGCCAGCGGCTGCTGGAGCGCTACGACGCCGTCGTGCTGGCCACCGGGTCCACCGTGGCCCGGGACCTGCCCGTGCCCGGTCGCGAGCTCGCCGGGATACACCAGGCCATGGAGTTCCTGCCCCAGGCCAACCGGATCGCGCTGGGCGAGGAGGTGCCCGACCAGATCCGTGCCGACGGCAAGCACGTCGTGATCATCGGCGGCGGCGACACCGGTGCGGACTGCCTGGGGACCTCCATCCGGCAGGGCGCGGCCAGCATCACCCAGCTGGAGATCCTGCCGCAGCCGCCCGAGACCCGGCCGGCCAACCAGCCCTGGCCGTCGTACCCGATGACCTTCCGGGTCTCCTCGGCCCACGAGGAGGGCGGTGACCGGATGTTCGCGGTCTCCACGCAGGAGTTCCTCGGTGACGAGCAGGGCCACGTGCGGGCCCTGCGGCTCGTCGAGGTCGACGCCAAGTTCCAGCCGGTCCCCGGCACCGAGCGGGACCTTCCCGCGGACCTGGTGCTGCTCGCGATGGGGTTCACCGGTCCGCAGCGCGAGGGACTGCTCGACCAGCTCGGGGTCGACCTCGACGAGCGGGGCAACGTGGTGCGCGACGAGCGGTACGCCGCCTCGGTGGAGAAGGTGTTCGTGGCCGGCGACGCCGGTCGCGGCCAGTCGCTGATCGTCTGGGCGATCGCGGAGGGTCGGGCGGCTGCGGCGGGCGTGGACGACTACCTCACCGGCTCCACCGCGCTGCCGGTGCCGATCCCGCCCACGGCACGTCCGCTGAGCGTCTGATCAACCCCCCTGACGGGCTCCCTGGCGGTTCGCCGCAGGGAGCCCGTCGTCGTTCCCGGTCCTGTTGGATCGTTCAAGAGGTAGGCTCGTCCCGTGCGTAGAGCAAAGATCGTGTGCACCCTGGGTCCTGCAGTAGCCACCCCCGAGAAGATCCGCGAGCTGGTCGACGCGGGCATGGACGTCGCGCGGCTCAACATGAGCCACGGCTCGTACGAGGACCACGAGCGGATGTACCGGATGGTGCGGGAGGCCAGCGACGCCTCCGGTCACGGAGTCGGCATCTTCGCCGACCTCCAGGGTCCCAAGATCCGGCTGGGGACCTTCGCCAATGGCCCGGTGGTGCTCGAGACCGGCCAGCGCTGGACCATCACCACTCGCGACGTGCCGGGCGACGCCGTCGAGTGCGGCACGACGTACTCCGGGCTCCCGGGCGACGTCTCGCCGGGCGACCCGATCCTGATCGACGACGGCAAGGTGCGTCTGTTCGTCACCGGGGTCGAGGGGCACGACGTGCACACCCGGGTGGTCGTGGGCGGGCGGGTCTCGGACCACAAGGGCATCAACCTGCCCGGCGTCGCGGTCTCGGTGCCGGCGCTGTCGGAGAAGGACAAGGACGACCTGCGGTGGGCGCTGCGGCAGTGCGTCGACTTCGTCGCCCTGAGCTTCGTCCGTCACGCCGCGGACGTCGAGGACGTCCGTCAGGTGATGGCCGAGGAGGGCGTCCGCGTCCCGGTCATCGCCAAGATCGAGAAGCCGCAGGCGATCGCCAACATGGAGGCGATCATCGACGCCTTCGACGGACTGATGGTGGCCCGCGGCGACCTGGGCGTGGAGTGTCCCCTGGAGCAGGTCCCGCTGCACCAGAAGAACCTCATCGACCTCGCCCGCCGGCACGCCAAGCCGGTGATCGTGGCCACCCAGATGCTGGAGTCGATGGTCGACTCGCCCTCGCCGACCCGCGCCGAGGCCTCCGACGTGGCGAACGCCGTCCTGGACGGGGCCGACGCGGTCATGCTGTCGGGGGAGACCAGCGTGGGCCGGCACCCCGTGCTGACGGTGCAGACCATGGCACGCATCATCGAGAACACCGAGGACCACGGCCTGGCCCGGATGGCTGCGGTGACCTGGCAGCCGCGCAGCCGCGGGGGAGTCATCACCAAGGCGGCCGCGGAGGTCGCGGAACGGATCGGGGCGCGCTACCTCGTCGCCTTCACCCAGAGCGGCGACTCCGCCCGTCGGCTGGCCCGGTACCGCTGCGAGATCCCGGTGCTGGCCTTCACGCCGCTGGCGGCCACCCGCTCCCAGCTGGCCATGACGTGGGGCGTGGAGACGTTCAAGACCGAGGACGTGGAGCACACCGACGAGATGGTGCGCCAGGTCGACGAGGCGCTGCTGGCCATCGGGCGCGTCACCGAGGGGGAGCGGGTGGTCATCGTCGGCGGCAGCCCTCCCGGGATCCCCGGATCCACCAACGCCCTGCGCATCCACCGCATCGGGGACGCGATCAACGGCAAAGCGCCGGCGTACCGTCGTCTCGGCCCTCGCTGATCGGGTGCCCCGGGTGGGATTCGAACCCACACTGGACGGTGTTTGAGACCGCTTCCTCTACCGGTTGGGATACCGGGGCCCGGCGTGCGACACCGTACCGGAGCGCCGCGGGGTCGTACCACGAGGGGCAGGGCGCTAGCCTGCGTGCGTGACCGCACCTGCTCCGACGTCCAGGCCCACCGTCGTCATCGCCGAGGACGAGGCGCTGATCCGGATGGATCTCGCCGAGATGCTCGCCGAGGAGGGTTACGACGTGGTCGGCCAGGCCGGCGACGGGGAGCGGGCGGTCGAGCTCGCGGAGGAGCTGCGCCCGGACCTGGTCATCCTCGACGTCAGGATGCCGGTGCTGGACGGCATCGCAGCCGCTGAGCGCATCGCGGCCCAGCGCATCTGCGCGGTCGTCATCCTCACCGCCTTCAGCCAGCGTGAGCTCGTGGAACGAGCCCGTGACGCCGGCGCGATGGCCTACCTGGTCAAGCCGTTCGGCAGGTCCGACCTGGTGCCGGCCGTCGAGATGGCGATGAGCCGGTTCGGCGAGCTCCGCGGCCTGGAGGCGGAGGTCGGCGACCTCAACGAGCGGCTGGCCACGCGCAAGTCCATGGACCGGGCCAAGGGCGTGCTGCAGGCGGAGCTGGGGATCAGCGAGCCGGAGGCGTTCCGGTGGATCCAGAAGACGGCGATGGACCTGCGGCTCTCGATGCGGCAGGTGGCCGACGGTGTGCTGACGCACGGCCCGGGCATCGCGCAGAGCGAGTAGTCGCCGCAGGGCACTGGCACCAGTGCCGGGCCCGGCGGCAAAGGTCACTGTTTCGCATCACCTCGCCACGGCGGCGAGCAGGTCCTCCCCATATGAGGCAACACACACCTACACTTCCGTGTGCGTCCGTCCGGGCGTGTCGATGGGAGGGATCGAGTGAAGCTGCGCCAGCAACCACGCGAGTGGCGAGGGGGACGCGGGTCACCAGTGGGCGCCTCGGTGCTTCTCGTGGTGATCCTCGGAGCCCTCTCCTTCCTGCTGGCCGCGCCGGCGCAGGCGGTGGACACGCTGTGCATGCCGAGCGAGACCACCGGATGCATCGCGGGCACCCTGCGCACCGAGGAGGGGCCCATCGCCGACGTGGACCTGACCCTCACCGGCCCCACGGGGGTCGAGGAGACGGTGACCACCAGCGAGTCGGGCAAGTGGAACCTCTCGATCTCCGAAGAGGGCCAGTACGCGGTCGCGATCGTCGCCGACACCCTGCCCGACGACCTGGACACCAAGGGTGAGGCCACCGTCCAGGCCAAGCTGGGCTCGACCGCCGCCGCGGTCATCGAGGTGCGCACCAGCAGCTACAGCTCCGAGCGCAGCTTCGGGGAGTACTTCGCCCAGAGCGCCGCCAACGGCATCCGGCTCGGCCTGCTGCTGGCGCTGGCCTCGGTGGGCCTGTCCCTGATCTACGGCACCACCCGCCTGGCGAGCTTCTCCCACGCCGAGCAGGTCACCCTGGGCGGCATGCTCGCCTACGGCCTGGTCAACGTGGCGGGGATGAACCTGTGGCTCGGCGGAGCCCTCACGGTGGCGCTGTGCGCCCTCACCGGCTACCTCCAGGACCGCGTGCTCTGGCAGCCGCTCCGGCGGCGGGGGCTCGGCCTCACCCAGCTGATGATCGTGACCATCGGGCTCTCCCTGGCCATGCAGTACTGCTTCCAGTACTTCGTCGGAGCTCGGACCGTCCGGATCGTCCAGGACAACCCCGGGGTGGCCACCTTGGGGCCGATCACCATGACCTACCAGTCCTTCGTCGCGATGGGCATCGCGGTGCTGGTGCTCGGGGGCGTGGGGTTCGCCCTGCTGCGCACCCGGGTCGGCCGCGCCACCCGCGCGGTGGCGGACAACCCGGCACTCGCTGCCGCCTCGGGCATCGACGTCGACAAGGTGATCCGCCTGGTGTGGACCGTGGCAGCCGGCCTGGCCGGCCTGTCCGGGATCATGTACGCGCTGGTGACCAACGGGATCAAGTGGGACTCGGGCATGCAGATCCTGCTGCTCCTGTTCGCCGCCACCACGCTCGGCGGTCTCGGGACCGCGTTCGGTGCGCTGATCGGCTCGCTGATCATCGGGCTGGTCGTGGAGCTGGCCCCGGTGTTCGGCATGCCGGGGGACTTCAAGTACGCCACCGCGATGCTCATCCTCATCCTGCTCTTGCTCGTGCGGCCCCAGGGTCTGCTCGGCAAGGCGGAGCGAGTCGGCTAGGAAGGGGAACGAGATGACCATCGACGCAGGCTCAGAGTCCGTGGAGGCTCAGTCCATCCAGGAAGCACGGCCGCAGGCCGGTCCCGCCCGGCGCGCCCTCTACATCGCCGTAGGGCTGGTGGCCGGCATGGCGCTGCTGATCCTCATCGGCGAGCTGGTGCCCGGCACCGCAGGCAGCATCGCCCGCGGCATGGCGCGGGAGGCGATCTCGCCGCAGACGGCCGCGGTCGCCATCGCCGTCATCGGGCTCAACGTGCACTTCGGCTTCACCGGCCTGCTCAACATCGGCCAGGCCGGCTTCATGCTCATCGGTGCCTACGGCTTCACCATCTCGCTGAAGGCCGACGTGCCGATCGTGCTCGCCGTGCTCATCGGCCTGGGCGCCTCCGTGGTCTTCTCCCTGATCCTGGGCCTGCCCACACTGCGGCTGCGCGGGGACTACCTGGCCATCGTGACGATCTCGGCCGCCGAGATCATCCGGTACGTCGGCCGCTCGTCGCTGTTGACGGACTTCACCGGCGCCGCACAGGGCATCCAGGGCAAGTCGTACCGTGACCCGTTCACCGACCTCTCCTTCTTCGGCTCGGGGGAGAAGAGCTTCTTCTTCCTCGACTACCAGATGACCGGAGTCAACGGCTGGTGGGTGCGCTTCGTCGCCTGGTCGCTGGTGGCGCTGTGCGTGGGCCTGATCTTCCTGCTCGCCCGCAGCCCCTGGGGTCGGCTGCTGCGTGGGATCCGGGAGGACGAGGCCGCGATCCTCAGCCTGGGCAAGAACGCCTTCTCGGTGAAGATGCAGGCCCTGGTCATCGGCGGCGCGCTGGGCGCGCTCGGCGGCATGGTCTACGTCCTGCCGTCCTCGGTGCAGCCCGACTCGATGGGCCGGGCGCTGACCTTCTTCGCCTGGACCGCCCTGCTGCTCGGCGGAGCCGCCACCATCTTCGGACCGGTCCTGGGATCGATCCTCTTCTTCATGACGCGCATCTTCATCAAGGGCACGGCGGGGGCTGTCATGCCGCCCGAGGTGATGAGCAGCCAGCAGACCGAGCAGTTCTCCTGGATCGTCGTCGGCGTCGCCCTGATGCTGCTGGTGATCTTCCGACCACAAGGGATTCTCGGCGACAAGAGGGAGCTGCGGTTCAATGTCTGAGGCACAGGTGCGCCCCCGGGACTTCGACTCCGCTGACCCGGCGTCGCGACGAGAGCTGATGGCCGGCGTCGAGGCGGTTCCGGGCTCGGCCAAGCCGGACGCCATCTTGAAGGTCGACAACATCGTGCGCGCCTTCGGCGGCATGACCGCGGTGGACGTCGGACACCTCGAGGTCCAGCGCGGCGTGATCACGGCGCTGATCGGGCCCAACGGGGCGGGCAAGACGACGTTCTTCAACCTGATCACCGGCTTCGACAAGCCCACGTCGGCCGGCAGCGGCGCCCACTGGGAGTTCGAGGGCAAGTCGCTCGACAAGACCTCGGCCTCCACGGTGGCGCGCTCGGGCATGGTCCGCACCTTCCAGCTGACCAAGGCGCTGAACCGGATGACCGTCCTGGACAACATGATGCTGGGTGCACGAGACCAGGCCGGGGAGAACCTCTTCAAGTCCCTGCTCAAGCCGCTGTGGAGCGGCCAGGAGCGGGAGATCGAGGCCAAGGCCAAGGACCTGCTGCAGCGCTTCAAGCTGCTGGACAAGAAGGACGACTTCGCCGGCAGCCTGTCCGGCGGGCAGCGCAAGCTGCTGGAGATGGCTCGGGCGCTGATGAGCGACCCGACGATGATCATGCTGGACGAGCCGATGGCCGGGGTGAACCCGGCCCTGACCCAGTCGCTGCTGGCCCACATCCAGAGCCTGCGGGACGAGGGCATGACCGTGTTGTTCGTCGAGCACGACATGCACATGGTCCGCCACATCTCCGACTGGGTGATCGTGATGGCTGAGGGCAAGATCGTCGCCGAGGGCGCGGCCGACGTGGTGATGAGCAACCCGGCCGTCATCGACGCCTACCTGGGTGCCCACCACGACACCGACCTGGGAGACGACTCGCTCCTCACCGACGAGACCATGACCGAGCTGGCGCAGGCAGTGAAGGACGAGGACAAGGCCCATGACTGAGATCGCTCCCAGTGCCGTGCCCGTCGTGGAGGCCGAGAACGTCGTGGCCGGTTACCTGCCAGGCGTCAACATCCTCAACGGCTGCAGCCTGACCGCCTACCCCGGCGAGATGATCGGCATCATCGGCCCCAACGGTGCCGGCAAGTCGACCCTGCTCAAGGCGATGTTCGGGCTGGTCAACGTGCACGAGGGTGCGGTGCGGCTGCACGGCGAGGACATCACCAACAAGCGGACCAACCGCCTGGTGGAGATGGGCGTGGGCTTCGTGCCCCAGACCAACAACGTGTTCCCGAGCCTCTCCATCGAGGAGAACCTGCGGATGGGTCTCTTCCTGCGCCCCAAGAAGGTGGGGCAGCGCCTGCAGGCCATGTGGGACCTCTTCCCGGTGCTGCACGAACGGCGCAACCAGAGCGCCGGTGCGCTGTCCGGCGGCGAGCGCCAGTCCCTCGCCATGGCCAGGGCCCTGATGATGGAGCCCGCGGTGCTGCTGCTCGACGAGCCCTCCGCCGGGCTCTCGCCGGTGCGCCAGGATGAGACCTTCCTGCGCACCCGGATGATCAACAAGACCGGGGTCTGCGTGGTGATGGTGGAGCAGAACGCGCGCCGCTGCCTGCAGATCTGCGACCGCGGCTACGTGCTGGACCAGGGTCGGGACGCCTACACCGGCACCGGTCGGGAGCTGGCCAACGACCCGAAGGTGATCGAGCTCTACCTCGGCACGCTGGCCGCGGACGTGAAGTCCGAGAGCGCCTGAGGCGGGACCTGACGAGAAGAAGCCCCCCGGACCGTGAGGTCCGGGGGGCTTCTTCAGTTGACTCGAGCCAGGATCAGCTCTTGCCCTCGACCGAGCCGGTCAGCTCGTTCTTGTTGTCGGCGTTGAAGGTGTAGATGCCGACGAACGCGGAGGAGGGGTCGTTCTGGGCGTTGATCGGGCCGATGCCGGACGGGCCGGTGTACCGGATCTCCTTGTCCGCCTCGAGCAGCTCCACGCACTCGGTGAACGTGGCGCACTCCTCGGCACCCTTCTCGGCGCCGGAGACCGCTGCCAGGTTCTTCTGGATGGTCACCGAGGTGGTGTCGCCACCCCTGACGGCCGCCAGGGCCGCCAGCATGACCGCGTCGTAGGACTCGGGGCCGTAGGCGAAGTCCTTCAGGGTCTCGCCCTCGGCGGAGTCGTACCAGCCGATGAGGTTGTCCTTGAAGCCCGGGACCGCGTCGGGGTCGGCACCCGGGATGGTGCCCTGGGCACCCTCGAGCGTGCCGGCCTCGAAGTCAGCGCCGTAGTCGGCGGTGTTGCCGTCGCTGAAGTAGGTCTTCTGCATGTCCCAACCCTGCGAGGCGAGCTCGGGCACGATGGCCTTGGTCTCGTCGAACGCCAGGATGACGATGGCGTCGGGCGAGCTGTTCAGGGCCGCGGTGACCTCGGCCGAGAACGTGGTCTGGCCGGCGGGGAACTCGTCGCCGTCGCCCTTCCCGCCGTACACGACCTCGCCGCCCGCGCTCTCGATGGCTGCCTGGGTGGCGTTGCGCAGACCGGTGCCGTAGGTGTCGTTGAACACCAGGAAGGCGATCTTCTTGTAGCCGTCGGTGGCGATCAGGGTGCCGAGCGCGTTGCCCTGGATGCCGTCCGGCGGCGCGGTGCGGAAGAAGTAGTCGGAGTAGCCGCTCAGGTCCACCGCGGTGTTGGCGGGGGAGATCTGCACGATCTTGTTGTCGGTGAGGGTGTCGACGAAGTTCAGCGAGACGCTGGACGACGCGGCGCCGATCACCACGGACGGCTTGGCCGCCACCATGTTGCCGGCTGCGGCGGTCGAGACCGACATGTCGGTGGAGTCGCCGGAGTCCTCGATCATGTGGCACGCCTCGACGCCGTTGACGCCGCCGGCCGCGTTGATCTCGGAGACCGCGAGACCGACCCCGGAGATCTCGGGCGGGCCGAGGTAGGCCAGGTTGCCGGTGAGCGGCAGGATGCCACCGACCTTGAAGGTGTCCTTGGAGGTCGTGTCGGTGCCGCACTCGTCGTTGGTGAACGCGGCAGCGTCAGTGCTTTCCGAGGCCGAGGCGGAGTCCGTGGGGTCCTCGTTCGCCTCCGTGTCGGATTCGCTGCCGCAGGCGGTGAGCGCGAGCGACAGCGTGGCAGCGCCAGCCATCACCTTGAGCCAGGAGGCTGATGTGGATCGATTCACGTGGTGAACCTTTCGTAGTGGGGTTTCGTCACCTCGCGCCCCGCCCCCGAGGGTTGGGCCTCAGCCCTGTCAAGGTAGGGGGGTCAGGACGTGGCGTGATCCCCGCGAGACGTGTCGTTAGCGAACCGTTATGTCGTGTCCGGTTGCCGGACAGCCCCGGGGAGCCCCGTACAGACTCCCTCTGCCCAAGCAGCCACCGAAGGCGTAGTCTGGCCGGCGGTGCAGATCGGGGGCGAAAAGGCACCACATCTCGTCGTGCTCGGAGGTCTGGACATGGGTCGTGCCGCTGTCACCCTGAGGGCTGCCCTGCCACAGGACCTGGAGGCTCTGCTCGAGCTGTGGGCCGACGTCCTACGGCGGGCGACGCCTGCGGAGCAGGCGGCTGATCTGCTCTCGGTGATCCAGTCCGCGGCGGCCTCTGACAACCAGCGACTCCTGGTGGCCGAGTACGACGGCGAGGTCGCCGGCGCCGTGCACCTGAGCCTGACCAGCATTTCGCCGCTCAACCTGGAGCCGGTGGTCCACGCGCTCTCCCCGCACGTGCTCCCCGACTATCGCCGCCGTGGGGTCGGGGCCGCCCTGATGGAGGCTGCGGTCGCGTTCGCCGAAGAGCGCGGGGTGGCCTACGTGGCCACCGCCGCGACATCGTCCTCGCGGGACTCCAACCGGTTCTTCGCCCGGCTCGCCATGGGGCCGCTCGCCGTGCTGCGGGTCGCTCCGACGCACACGGTGCGTCAGCGCCTCAACATGCTCCGTCCCGCGCGCAGCCGGGTCGCCCAGTCCAGCAACCGCCACATCGACAAGGTGCTGGCAGCCCGCAGGGTCAGACGGGGCGACCGCGTCTCCTCCTGAGGGGGTCAGGCGCCGCGGTCAGCCGGGATCAGCGCACAGGTGATCCGGGAGGTGCACAGTCGCCGACCCTGCTCGTCGCTGATCACGATCTCGTAGGCGGCCGAGGTGCGTCCGAGGTGGATCGCGGTGGCCACACCGGTCACCGTCCCGCTGCGCGCGGAGCGGTGGTGGGTGGCGTTGATGTCCACGCCGACCGGGATCCGGTCGGGGTGCGCGTGCACCGCGGCGCCCATCGAGCCGAGCGACTCTGCCAGGACCACCGAGGCGCCTCCGTGCAGCAGACCGTAGGGCTGGGTGTTGCCCTCGACGGGCATCGTGGCGACCACTCGCTGGGCCGAGACCTCAAGGAGCTGGACCCCCATCTTGGTGTTGAGCGCGCCCATCTGGGCGCGCATCATCTCCAGCAGCTTGGTGTTCGCGGGGTCGTCCTGGGCGGGGGTCGGTGCGGCTGCCGTGGCTGCCGGATCGTGGTCCTGGGTCATGGGCGCATTGTGGCTGACGGCCTGTCGGCGCGCCCGGATAGGGTCGAGTCGTGACTGCGACGCCCTCCCGCCCTCGTCTCCTCCTGCTCGACGGCCACTCCCTGGCCTATCGGGCGTTCTTCGCGCTCCCGGTGGACAACTTCTCCACCAGCACCGGTCAGCACACCAACGCGGTGTACGGGTTCACCTCGATGCTGATCAACGTCATGCGCGACGAGGAGCCGACCCACGTCGGGGTCGCCTTCGACCGCTCACGGCAGACGTTCCGCCTCGAGGAGTACCCGGAGTACAAGGCCAAGCGCAACAAGACCCCGGACGAGTTCAAGAGCCAGCTGCCGCTGATCCAAGAGGTCCTCGACGCCCTCCACATCCCCCACGTGGAGCTCGACGGCTTCGAGGCCGACGACATCATCGCCACCCTCACCACCCAGGCCGTCGCCCAGGGGATGGAGGTGCTGATCCTCACCGGTGACCGGGACTCGCTCCAGCTGGTGGGGGAGACCTCCACGGTGCTCTACCCCATGCGCGGGGTCTCCGAGCTGGCGCGGATGACGCCCGAGGCGGTGGAGGCCAAGTACGGCGTGCCCCCGCACCGCTACCCCGAGATCGCGGCCCTCGTCGGGGAGGACTCCGACAACCTGCCGGGCGTGCCCGGTGTGGGCCCCAAGACCGCGGCCAAGTGGATCAACGAGTACGACGGCCTGGACAACGTGATCGCCAGGGCCGACCAGATCAAGGGCAAGGCCGGGGACAACCTGCGCGCCCATCTCGGCGACGTCATCCGCAACCGGCACCTCAACGCCCTGGTCTGTGACCTCGCCCTGGACCTCTCCCCGGATGACATGCTGCGCCAGCCCTGGGACCGCCAGGAGGTGCACACGCTCTTCGACGGACTCGAGTTCCGGGTCCTGCGTGACCGGCTCTTCGAGTCGCTGACCTCAGAGGAGGACGTGGAGGGGGAGGGGTTCGAGGTGGCCGGCACCGTGCTCGCGCCCGGCGCCCTGCCTCAGTGGCTGCAGCAGCGCGCCAGCGCCGTGGTCGGGCTGCACGTGCGCGGGTCCTGGGGGGCCGGGACGGGACGGGTCGAGGGGCTGGCGTTCTCCGACGCGCAGGGGGACGCGGCGTACGTCGACGTCGAGCAGCTCAGCCCCGAGGACGACGCGGCCCTGGCGACCTGGCTGGCCGACGCCGACCGGCCCAAGGTGATGCACGACGCCAAGGGACCGATCCTGGCGCTGGCCGCCCACGGATGGACACTGGACGGTCTCCGCAGCGACACCGCCTTGGCGGCGTACCTGGTCCGGCCCGACCAGCGCTCCTACGACCTGGCGGACCTCACCCTGCGATACCTGCGCCGGGAGCTGAAGGAGGAGGTGGATGACGGCCAGGCGCTGCTGTTCGACCAGGACGAGGCCGTCGCGGACCTGGCGATGCTGCGGGCCCGAGCCATCGTCGACCTGGCCGCCGCGCTCGAGGATGCGGTGGAGGAGCACGGCGGGACCCGGCTGCTCGCCGACGTCGAGCTGCCGCTGGTGCACATCCTCGCGGGGATGGAGCAGACCGGCATCGGGGTGGACCTGGAGCACCTCGAGGCGCTGGAGAGCGAGTTCGCCGGCGAGGTGAAGAAGGCCGCCGAGGAGGCCTTCGGGGTGATCGGCAAGGAGATGAACCTGGGCTCGCCCAAGCAGCTCCAGGTCGTTCTCTTCGACGAGCTGGGGATGCCCAAGACCAAGCGCACCAAGACCGGCTACACCACCGACGCCGACGCCCTGCAGCAGCTCTTCGTCAAGACCGAGCACCCCTTCCTGCTGGCCCTGCTGCGTCACCGGGACGTGAGCCGGTTGCGCCAGACCGTGGAGGGGCTGCTCAAGACCGTCTCCCCGGACGGTCGCATCCACACCACGTTCAACCAGATCATCGCCGCCACGGGGCGCTTGTCCAGCACCGACCCCAACCTGCAGAACATCCCGGTGCGGACCGAGGAGGGCCGCAGGATCCGCGAGGGGTTCGTCGTCGGACCCGGCTACGAGACGCTGCTGACGGCCGACTACAGCCAGATCGAGATGCGGATCATGGCCCACCTCTCCGCCGACGAGCTGCTGACCGAGGCGTTCCGCTCAGGTCAGGACTTCCACGCCACCACCGCCTCCCGGGTCTTCGAGGTCGCCCCGGAGGACGTGACGCCCGAGATGCGCGCGAAGATCAAGGCGATGAACTACGGCCTCGCCTACGGCCTGTCGGCGTACGGACTGGCCCAGCAGCTGAAGATCGAGCCGTCCGAGGCGCGGCTGCTGATGGACGATTACTTCGAGACCTTCGGAGGAGTCCGGGACTACCTCGGGGGAATCGTCGACGAGGCGCGCAAGTCCGGCTTCACCGAGACCATCATGGGGCGTCGGCGCTACCTGCCCGACCTGACCAGCGACAACCGCCAGCGGCGCGAGATGGCAGAGCGGATGGCGCTGAACGCTCCGATCCAGGGCTCTGCCGCTGACCTGGTCAAGGTCGCGATGCACCGGGTCCACCATGCGATGTCGGAGCAGGGCCTGCGCTCCCGGATGCTGCTCCAGGTCCACGACGAGCTGGTGTTCGAGGTCGCGCCGGGCGAGACGGAGTCGCTGTCGACCCTGGTCAGGTCGGAGATGGGCCGCGCCGCCGACCTCAGCGTCCCGCTCGACGTCTCGCTGGGCACCGGGCGCAGCTGGCACGAGGCTGCCCACTAGGGCCCGAGCGTGACTCAGACCGGGTGCTGGGAGACGTCCTGGGGTTCGGTCAGGGCGTCGTCGGAGACCAGCAGGAAGCTGATGGCCAGCAGGGCCGCCAGCAGGGCGAGGTCCACCAGGACCACCCAGACGAGCAGCGACGTGATCGACCCGACCATCAGGCCCCCGAGCACCACGGCGGCCAGCGCGGCCCAGACCAAGTAGACCGACCGCTGTCCCTGCCGGGCGATGACCGAGTAGACCACCAGCTGGAGCATGGACATCGCGGTCCCCAGGATTGCGAACAGCCAGAGCCTCCCCTGGATCTCCGCGAAGTCCTCCCCGCCGACGAAGACCATCGCCAGAGGGGACAGCAGGGCGACCGTGCCGGTGCCGACGAGCCCCAAGGCCGAGACCAGGGCGAGGCTTCGTCCCAGGGCGCGCCGGCGCTCGTGGGCCGAGGCCATGGCAGGGAAGGCGACCACCACGACGAACTGGGGCAGGAACAGCATCGCCTTGGCCAGGATCAGACCACCTGCGTAGAGACCCGCGTCGTGCTCGCTGAGCACGTTGCGCGCCACCACGATGTCCACGTTGGAGAGAGCGAAGAAGGCGAGGAGAGCCTGGGAGTTGTGGAAGATCTCCTTGGCGATCTGCCGCCCCTGCGGCAGCTCCGTGGAGACTTCCGGCTCACGGACCGGGCGCAGCGCCCACCACCCCACGACCACCGGAGCGACGGATCCCAGGATCACGGCCAGGAAGGCCACGAGCTCGCTGGGCTCCCAGAGCAGCATCGCGGTCCCGACCAGCAGCCGCGGCACCCCGGCGGAGATGTAGAGGACGCCCAGCGGCAGCCACTTCCGTTCGCCCTGCAGGGTGCCGGCCTGCCCGCCCATCATGGTCAGTGGCACCGCGGCCGGTCCGATGAGCGCGGCCATCATCAGGTTGTCGAGCTTGAGGACGGCGTTGACGACCGGGGAGAGGACCAGCAGCACCGCGCCCAGGATGAGGGAGGCGCGCAGGGTGAACCGGAGGATGTCAGCCTGGATCTGCCCGACGTGCGCCGGGTCTGCGGAGATGCGTCGGGCGGCCGTGGTCTGGAGCCCCAGGGACACGACGCTGACCACCAGGAGCACCGCCATGGTGGCGATGAAGCGACCGTAGGCCTGCGGGCCGAGCATCTTGGCCGCGATCATGGTGTAGCCGTAGGTGGCCACGTTCATGACACCCATGGCGACAGCGATCCCTGCGCCGGTGCGCATCAGGTTCCCGAGCTTGTCCCTCATCTGCATCACGGCGGGAGCCTACGGGGTACGCGGCGCGCGCGGCAGGGTGGTTCACATTCGGTTCAGAAGGGGTCCGCGGAGTCGGTGTGCCCGAAGAGCCCGGCCGCCGCACGGCGCAGCCTGAGTCTCAGCAGCACCTTGACCACGACGTTGCGGCACCACCAGGGCAGGGGCGTGAGGAGCGACATCCGGTCACGCAGCGACACCGGACCTGTTTCGAAGTCGGCCAGGGACCCGGTGCGCCCGCGGTAGCGCAGGGAGGCTCCTCGCCCCCACCCGTGTCGCAGCACGCCAAGGGTGACTCCGATGGAGGAGAACGAGTCGTGGACCAGCAGGTGCCCGCCGACGGGAAGGTGTCGCGACCAGCCCAGGTCGTGCAGGACGGACCAGTAGTCGTGCTTGCCGTCCACGTACACCAGCGCCAGCGGCTCGTGCCAGGAGCCGAGCACCTGTGCCGAGGTGGCGACACGGACCTCGACTTTTCCAGTGACCCCGGCACGCTCGAGGTTGTCGCGGAACTGCTGCTCGGTGTCGGACTGCCCGTACTTCCAGCCGGCCCCGTACGGATCGACGGCCACGAGGCGCGAACCCTCAGGCAGCGCCGCGGCCAGGACGACCGCCGACCGGCCCTGGTGGCTCCCGATCTCCAGCACCACCGAGCCCGGCCGCAGGCACGCGGTTCTGTCCCACAGGGCCCGGGCCTGGGCGCGGGTGAGCCACCCGGGGATGCCGTCGGCGATCTCCCACACCTCCGCGAAGGTGTACGTCGGTCGGTGCATGGGGCTCCTCGGGTGCGGCGGCGGGAGTCACCCTAGGCTGGGCCGGTCCTGCGGCGCAGGGGAGGAGGCCAGCAGATGAGAAGACCGTCCGCGCGCGCTGTGGTGCTCGACGCGTGGCCCCTCCTTCTCAGTGTCGTGCTGTGCTGGCCACTGCTGTCGGGACGCGGGTTGCCGTTGGCGCGCGACCTCGTCTTCGTGCCGCGCCAGCCGTTCACCGACGCCTCGATCGGTCTGGGCGACGCGGCTCCTCGCGCCGTGCCCCTGGATGCGGTCGTCTCGGTGCTCAGCCAGGCGGTCGGCGGCGAGGTGCTCGCCCGGGTCCTGGTGCCGGGGCTCCTCGCGCTCGCGGGCTGGGGTGCGCACCGGTTGCTGGCCCAGCACGGGATGGCGGCTCGCCTGGCTGCCGGGGGCTTCGCGGTGTGGAACCCGTGGACGGTGGAGCGGCTGTCGTTGGGGCAGTGGGCCCTGATCGGCGGCTACGCTGCTCTTCCGTTCGTGCTGGCCGCCACCGTGCGGCTGCGCCGGGAGTGGGGCCTCGCCAACTTCTCCCGCCTGGTGCTGGTGGCCGCCCTGGGGTCGCTCACGCCGACCGGCGGCCTCCTGGCAGTCCTCGTGGTCGCCGCGACGACCCTCGGGCGGAGTGCGCGAGGATGGCTGGCGACCGGCGTCGTGCTGGTGCTCCAGCTCCCCTGGGTGGTGGCGGGCGCGGTAGGCGCCGCAGGGCTGACCTCGGACCCCGATGGTGTGACCGCGTTCGCCGCGCGTGGCGACGGGGTCGGTCACGGTGTCGGGGCGCTCCTGGGCCTGGGCGGCATCTGGGACGGGAGAAGCGTGCCCGCCTCCCGGGAGGCGGTCTGGTCGTGGCTCGCGCTCGCGGTCACCATCCTCGCGTGCACCTTCGGCTGGGCGGCGCTGCGTAGGGTCTGCCCGTCCCGGACGCTGACGGGTGCGGCGGTCGCGGCGGGGGTGGGGCTGGGGCTGGCGAGCCTGTCCTCGCTCCCGGGTGGGGCGGCGCTGGTCCAGCTGATGGTGGAGTCGGTGCCGGGTGCTGGACTGCTCAGGGACTCCCAGAAGTTCCTGGCCCCCTTCGTGCTCTTCGTCGTGGTCTCCGGCGGAGCCGCGGTGGGCCGTCTCTCGGCCGCGGTTGCGGACCGCGACGGCCTGGCCGGCACGGTGCTGGTGGGGGGCCTGTTCCTGCCGGTGGTGCTCTTGCCGGACGCGACCACGGTGACGTGGCCGACCGTGACGCCGGTGGCCGTCCCGCCGGGGTTCGCGCGGGCGGCGGACATCGTGGCGGCCCAGGATCGGGAACCGGGCTGCCGGATGGTCAGCCTCCCGTGGCGGTCCTACCGCCTCTACCCCTGGGGATCGGGAGACACCTCGTCGGACCTGGCAGTGCGGATGTTCGACTGCTCGGTCATCGCCGAGGACTCCCTGCAGGTCGGGGACACCGTCGTCTCCGGCGAGAACGCGGCGGCCGCGGAGACGGCTCGAGCTCTGGCCGAGGGCCGGCCCGCCGACGTCCTCGCCGCGCGGGGAGTCGGCTGGGTGCTGGTCCAGCAAGACGATCCGGAGTCTGCCGGACTAGACCTATCGGGGCTCGAGGAGGAGTATGAGGACGACTCCGTCGCGCTCTACCGGGTGCCGGGAGCGACGGCGCGTCCACCATCCGTACCAGTAAGTAGGCAAGAGATGGTGTGGTTCGCTACGCTCATCACGTTCCTGACGGCGCTACTGGCATCAGTTGGTCTCGTCTTCGCGACATTCCGGACGCGGAACAGGTAAGACTGATACGGTCCGGATACCTAGGGAGGGAAATCAACGTGACGTTCTTCAGCTGGCTGGGCCCTGTGATCGCAGGCGCGCTGCTCGGTATCTTGTCCATCATCGGCCTGGTGTGGTCCCAGACGCAGCCCCCGGCTGAGAACCCGGCCGAGGAGCCGGTTCTCAACTACGGCGACCGCCGCTGATCATGATCTTCTCCACCTGATCGGCGGTTGCGCCCCAGGTGAAGCAACGCGCTCGCTCGGCAGCCTGTCTGCCGAGTCGGGCGCGTTCTGCATGTCCCACCAAAAGACGGCGCGAAGCCCTGGTCATGCCGTCCAGGTCAGCCACGAGCAGACCGGTGGACCCGTCCTGCACCGACTCGTTGACGCCGCCGGCGCTCAGGTAGGCGATCGTCGGCGTCTGCTGGGCTGCCGCCTCCATGATGGAGAGCCCCCACCCCTCCTTGACCGAGGGCAGCAGGTGCACCCAGGCCTCGGCCAGGAGCCGATCCCTCTCGGACTCGCTGACGTGCCCGTGGAAGGTGACCCGGTCGCGGACGCCGAGGCGCTCGGCCTCGGTCTCCAGACGATCACGCCACCAGCCGTCCCCGACGACGTCGAGACGGAGGTCAGGAAGCTCCCGTGACAACGTGGCCAGCACGACGAAGGCGTGCTCGATCTGCTTGTGCGGCACCAGCCGCGCGCACACGGCGAGCGTGGGCGTGGGCGCCTCCTGAGCCTTGCTCCGGGTGACGTCCAGCCCGTTGCGAGCCACCGTCACGGACTGCTCGGGCAGGCCGAGGGCGATGAGGTCGTGCCGGCTGGCCTCGGACACGGTCACGAAGGGCAGCCGCCGGTACAGGCGAGGGACGATGCGGCTCTCCACGAACCAGCCCAGGCTCCCGGTCCAGCCGGGGTAGATGATCTGCCACTGCTCGCGGTGCAGGTGGTGCACCAGAGCGGTGACCCCGCGACGTCGTACCAGAGGGGCGGCGAACGGCAGACCGTTGATCACGTCCACGACACCGTCGTACCTCCGGCCGGGGCCCAGCAGCCAGAGCAGGGCACGGGGATACACCCCCAGGCGCCCTCCGGCACGACGGATCAGCACGCCACCCAGCCATTCCCGGGTGGGTGCTGCGCCGTGCTGCGCGCAGCGGATCGTCACCTGGTGCCCCCGGGCAGCCAGCTCCTGCGCGACGCGCTCCACGAACACCTCCGACCCTCCGCCGTCGGGGTGGGTGGAGTCGCGCCAGGAGAGGAAGACGAAGCGCATCAGTCGGCGATGTCGATGCCGGCGGTCTTGGCCAGCTTGGAGCAGAGCGGGAGAGGGAGACCCGGCTCGATAGCGAAGGTCACCCCGGCGGTACGGGCCTCCCAGGTGTTCTGCGCCTGGGTCACGATGTCCACCGCGTGGGTGATCGCCTCCCGATCCCACTGCGCGGCCCTGATGTACCCCACCCAGCCGCCGGGGGTCGAGGTCACCTCGGCGTACTCCCACTCCGGGATGTCCCGGATGCCGATCCGGACCTTGTACGGCGGCAGCACGTCGAACCACTGGCCGGCGTACTCACCGGTCTCGTTCTCGATCAGCACGCGGGCGCGGCCCTTGGTGTCGGTGATGAGCCAGACCCGGTGCGGTGGGGTGATGAGGGTCTCGTAGAGCAGCAGACGGCCGCGGCGGGCCCGCTCGATGGGCTTGATCGTGGCTACCACGGTGTCGTTGCGGCGCTCCACCAGGGTCCAGGGAACGTACCGGTCGCCGGTGTTGAAGTAGACGGCCTCGCAGTCGCCGACGATGGCAATGTCGTCGGTCTTGCCCGAGCCGAACGCCGGGCGGGAGGGGTACTGGTGAATCAGCTTGCTCTGGGCCGACGGGGTCAGCGCGTTCTGGCGATCGAGGTAGTGCGCGAGGGTCTCGCCGCCCGCAGTGTTGGCCGCCGCGGTGTGCCCGATGAGCATGTTGGCGACGATGGAGAAGGTCGTGGCGATGGCGGCCACCCCGATGAAGGGCACCATCAGCAGCGAGCGGTGCTTGATCAGCCACGCGTTGATCAAGCAGGTGGCGATGATCCCGCCCATCATCACCCCGGGAATGAAGTCACAGGTGTACCTGGTCGCGATGTACCCGTAGGCCATCACACCCCCCGAGACCATGACACCGGCGACCAGCGGGATCCGTAGCATCTTGTGCTCGCGCGGGATCCGGCGACGGAAGAGCATCAGGCTCGAGGCGACGGTGAGCAGGAGCAGCCAGGGCATGAAGGCGCTGACGCTGCCCGTGCGGTAGCTCTGGTCGAGGAAGGCTCCGTCGATGCCCTCCGCGGGCGTGGCAGGCACCGTGATGAAGGGGAAGTAGTCGACGAATCGGACACCGTCGAGACGGAAGTAGGCCACGAAGGAGGTCCAGAAGAACTGCAGTCCGGTGATGGTCCCGCCGTTCACCTCCAGGGCCCGGCGCCGGTGCTCGTTCAGCTGGGACCACACCTGGTCCTCGAGGGGGAACATGTAGGGGTGCCGGAACTTGGCGTAGTTGATGATGGCGCCCACCAGCACGGGTCCGGCACCCGCCGCCACCGCGGCCCAGGCGAACCGGCGGCGCTCCGGGTGTTCGCGGTCGAGGACCAGCCAGGCGCCGACCGCCATCGCGCCCAGGCACATCGCCCAGCCGCCGGTGGTCCGGGTGCACACGGCGCCCAGGCAGAAGGCACCCATCCAGGCGATGTTGGGGAACTGCGGGTCCCGCACCGAGCGCAGCATCCAGTACATGGCGCCCACGCTCATCGGGATCGCCCAGGCGTAGACCTCGTGGTAGACCCACGGCAACGACGCGTTGTAGGTCAGCGTGGTGCCGGCGAGCAGGCACGCCAGGAGGATGGTCAGGGAGAAGGCCTCGAACCGGCCCACGGGCAGGTCGGGCTCCATCACCATGTCGCGGACCAGCCACACCAGCTTGGCGAGCATCACCGCGAGCAGGATGTAGGCCAGGCCCATGAACAGGAGGGTCAGCTCACCGTCGAACTCGTTGGTGGTCAGCATCACCGGCACCCGGATCAGGGCGGGCCACGGCTGGAAGTACATGTACTCCTGGCCCCGCTGCCTGAACCCCTCGATCCCCAGGCTGTCCATCGGGACGTTGAGGTCCCCGTCGATGAAGGCTCGAGCCTGGAGATCGAAGAAGTTCGAGGCATAACCCAGCGCGTTCGCGGTCCGGGTGGGGTCAAGACTGAAGTTGAGCAGGGTCAGCAGATACGCGACGCTTCCGGTCGCGATTCCGATTGCGGACGCGAGGGAACGCCTGCGGTCTCGGCGAAGCAGACTCAAGCGCGCTCCAGGCGATAGAGGAACTGGTACCCGAAGAGCGTGGGCCATGCCTTCGTGGCCGCTCGATCGACCACGGCGGCGCGTTCGGCGACCTGGATCAGCCTAGTGTTGTCCGAGCCTCGACCCAGTACGTCGATCGGCGATCCGACAGCCCGCATCTCGTTGACCTTCATGTCGCACGCCTCGATCAGGCGGCCGAAGCTGCGGCGGGTGAAGAACCGGACGTGGCCCTGGTCCAGGGGACCGCGTTGGTCGTAGTCGAAGCGGCCCACCGCGGTGCGACCGCGGGGGTACCAGTGACCGAAGTTGGGGATGGAGATCAGGACCTCGCCACCCTCGGACAGGCGGTCCCGCAGATCGGAGAGGAGCGACTCGGGGTCGATCACGTGCTCGAGCACGTCGCCGGCGACGATCAGGTCGTAGCCGTCGCCCGTCTCCGGCGGCAGGCCGGCGTTGAGGTCGGCCTGGATGAAGGCGTCGACCCGCTCGGAGACCCCTTCGTGCTGAACGAGGTCCACGCCGGTGACGTGATGCCCGTGGGCGCGCACCAGAGCGGCGAACTTGCCGTCGGAGCAGCCCACGTCCAGCACGCGACCGGGCTTGGCGCGCCCCAGCCAGTCCAGCAGCACCCCGTGCGAGGAGTGCGGGGACGGCTTGAGGTCGTAGGCGTCGGTGTCCAGGCCGTGCGAACCGTCGCCGAGGCCCATTTTGTTCAACCGGAAGGAGATCACGTCGCGCGTGACGTCACGGGCGTACTTCATGCCGTTGACGTAGCAGATCTCGTCGCCGTAGTACGTGGGGATCGGGACCTCGCTGATGCGCATCCCCTTGTCGTGCAGCCCGAGGATGATCTCGGTGTCGAAGTCGAAGTCGTCGGAGTACGAGGACAGGTCCAGCTCGGCGAGGGCGCCGACGCGGTAGGCGCGGTAGCCGCTGTGCCACTCGCTGAGCTCGAGGCCGGCCAGCTTGTTCTCGAACTTCGTCAGCACCTTGTTGCCCAGGTACTTGTAGAGGGGCATCCCTCCCGACAGCGCGGACCCGCGTTCCAGCATCCGGGAGCCGAAGACCGCGTCGGCCTCGCCGTCGAGCAGCGGCTGCACCAGGTCCTCGATGTGCTCGGGGGCGTACTGGCCGTCCCCGTGCAGCAGCACCACGATGTCGAGACCGTGCTCGATGGCCCACTGGTAGCCGGCCTTCTGGTTGCCGCCGTACCCGAGGTTCTTCTCGTGGCGCACCACGGTGAGCGGCAGGTGCGAGCCGTTCTTGAACCGCAGCCCGATCTCGTAGGTGTTGTCCGAGCTGGCGTCGTCGCAGACCATGATGTGGTCGACGGTGCGCGCAAAGGTCTGGGGAAGTCGGGACAGAGTCTGGACGAGCGTGCCGGCGGCGTTGTAGGCGACCACCAGGACCCCCACCCGCGGCTCGGTGCGTGCCTCGGTGGAACCGTCTGCGGGCTGTGGTGCAAGAGCTGAGTTCTGCATCGTTTTCTCCCTTGGTCCTGCGCCGGCCCAGCCCCGAAGAGGCTGCCTCCTAGCACGACGAGTAAACAGAGGTTACTAGGTAGTTACCTTCGGCGGCAGGGCGTGGCATCATCTTTGCGCATGGGAGACAACGAGCTGATCGACTTTAACCGGCTGACCGAGAATCTCGCAGAGAAATCGGTCGCCTACCGCGCGGCGGAGCCCTTCCCACACATCGTCCTGGACGACGTGCTGCGGCCTGAGGCCTTCGCGAAGGCGGCAGGGGAGTTCCCCGGAATTCACGACGAGTTCTGGAAGGGCTACCTGCACGTCAACGAGACCAAGTACTCCAACACCGAGCCTGACACCTGGGGGTCCACCCTGCGGGAGGTGGCCGAGCAGTTCTGCTCCGACGAGTTCATCGCCTACCTCACCGAGCTGACCGGCATCGAGGGGCTCATCCCCGACTGGTCGATGGACGGCGGGGGACTCCACCAGACGCTGCGTGGGGGACACCTCAACCTGCACGCCGACTTCACCACCCATCACGTCCACGAGAACTGGGCACGTCGGGTGAACATCCTGCTCTACCTCAACGAGGAGTGGGAGGACGAGTGGGGCGGCAAGCTGGAGCTGTGGGACAAGAACATGACCGCATGCCAGGGCAAGGTCACCCCTGCCGGCAACCGCATGCTCGTCTTCACCACGTCCTTCGACAGCTTCCACGGTCACCCGGACGGGCTCACCTGCCCCGAGGACGTGGCGCGCCGGTCCATGGCGCTCTACTACTTCACCGTGGAGGACGCCCCCGAGCGCCGCTCTACGAACTATCAGGCACGCCCTGAGGAGAGCGCGATCAAGAAGGCTGCCATCTGGGCCGATCGCAACGCCCTGGACGCCTACGACCGCCTGAAGCGTCGACTCAACATCTCCGACGAGAAGGTGAACACCCTGCTCACCAAGCTCCACCGGGTGCGCCGCAAGAAGTAGTCACCACCACAGCCGCACAGGCGCGTCCCGGGGAGGGGGCGCGCCTGTGTTGCATTTGCCCTGACTCAGGCGCGGTGCGAGGCTCCACGCTGCCCCTGGACCGGTGCTTCCTCGGTGTGGTCGTGCTCCGCGTCCGCACGGGCGTCGTCGCCGGTGTCCTGGCCGGGGCCGCTGCTCTCGCCGTCCTTGCTCAGGTTGACGCCCGGGTCGCTGCCGACCTTGTCGCCGGTTGTGCTGGTCCCGTCCTGGCGGGCGTCCTTGCGCACCCGGGAGATCAGCCACGAGACGAGACCGAGACGCTCCATGTCCCGCCAGGAGTCGGCGGCCAGGAACTTCTGCACCCGGCGCTCGACGAGCAGGTCACTGATCCAGGCGAGGCCGAGCGCGAGGGTGAGTCCAGTGACCGTGCGCTCGAAGGTGGTCCAGTCCTGGCTGTGCCGCGAGACCAACCAGAAGATCGGGTAGTGCCAGATGAAGATGGTCAGCGAGTGCTCACCCAGGTAGGCGAGCGGGCGGAAGGACAGGAACGTCGTCAGCCAGGCCGGGGGCTCGGCGAGCGACGTGGCCACCATGAAGAGGGCGAGCGCGATGCTCACCCCGACGCCGGGAGCCAGGAAGAAGTCCTCGTCATCCACGCTGAGGTGGGCCAGGGGTACCAGCGAGAGCAAAGCCGCGGCGCCCATCCAGCTGCTCCAGCGCAGGCGCGCCAGGTAGGGCATCGCGGCAGCGGCGAAGGCGCCCATCAGGGGTGCGTCCATCCGCACGGTGGTGCGGAGCAGCGCCTGGTAGATGCCCTCGGTCTGGTACACGTGGTAGCGCCAGGCGAAGCAGAACAGCAGCACGCCACCGAGCGCCACCACCAGCCAGGCCCGGTGACGCTGCAGCAGCCAGACCAGGAGCACCACGAACACGAAGACCTGGAAGTCGACCGACAGGTACCACAGGTGCCCCAGGTCCGAGCGTGCGTCCAAGGCGTGCTGCTGGAGGAACTGGTTCCAGGTGAAGGTCATGATGCGAAACAACGACTGACGCGTCTGGCTGTCGGTGAACTCATCGATGTCGTCCGAGGAGGTGATCACCGTCAAGGCAGCCAGGGCGAACACCAAGGAGCCGGCGAACCGGACGTAGCGGCGGATGATCAGGACCGCCGGACGGACGCCGGCCTCTGTCCCGGCGCGGTTCAGCATGCTGCGCGTGGCGAGGAAGAAGCCCACCACGAAGAAGATCGACACTGCCGAGTTCCCCGCCCGGAACAGGCTGTTGGTCACCGGGTTGGCGTGCAGGTCCTCCGTCGGCCACAGCATCCAGCCGTGGTGGAAAATGATGAGGACGATCGCGATCCCGCGGAGTCCGTCGTAGATCGCGGTACGGCGGCGGACCGTGCTCAGGGCTTCCGACATGCCGGAACGATAGCGCCCTGACGCGCCCCTGACACCCCTCGAAAAGGTTCTGGTCAATGGCACCTACTTGGTAGTAGGTGCTGCTAGTGTTCCGCAGATCACACGATTGATGGAGGGTGCGAAATGCGCAAGGGCGCAGCTATTGTCTTGTCGGTACTCGGTGCGTTCTTGGTCCTCGTCGCCATTATGGCGCAGTTCTACGCTCCGGACAGGCTGATGAAGACGCCGCTTGACGTGAAGACCGTCACGCGGCTCGACGGAACGGCCGAGCTCGCGGATGGTGAGGGCGGCACCAACTCCTTCCCGGTCCGAGCCACCAGCATCACCTACGCCGACAGCGAGCTGTCGGATGACAAGGTCGTCTCCTTCGCAAGCTCACAGTGTCTGTTCAAGGACGAGGGCGAGGTCGACCAGTGCGTGTCGGCCCAGGACTCGGAGGACCGGCTGATCAGCGCCGAGACCGACAACTTCGCCACTGACCGCAAGACGGGGGAGTCGGTCAACGACCCCAAGTACGTCCCGCCCGGAAGCGTTGCCCACGCCGGTGTCGTGAACAAGTGGCCCTTCGAGGCCGAGCAGATCGACTACCCCTACTGGGACGGGATGGTCGGTGACGCGGTCACCGCGACCTTCGACCGCACCGAGATGGTGGAGGACATGGAGGTCAACGTGTACACGATCGAGGTGAGCGACGTGCCGGCCGAGGTCACCGCCGACACCCCCGGCACGTACAGCTCCTCCAAGGAGGTCTGGATCGAGCCCCTGACCGGCCAGATCGTCAACCAGGTCGACCACCAGGAGCGCTACACCGCCGACGGCGACCCGTTCCTCATCCTCGACCTGGGGTTCACCGACGAGCAGGTGCAGGACAACTACGAGGAGATCAGCGACACCGTCGCGTCCCTGACGCTCATCAAGGACACCGTCCCCCTGGTCGGTCTCGTGGTGGGACTGCCGCTGCTGCTCCTGGGTCTCTTCCTCGGCTACCGCAACAGCCGCGCCAAGGAAAATGCCTGAGAGCACGACGATCGATCGCGCCCCCGCTCCGCGGGAGGCGCGAGTGAGCCCTCGACACCTCCCTGCCCGAGCAATCGGGTGGGTGAGGCGTCGGGGGCTTCGTCGTGGCGCGGTGCCTCCCACCCTGGTGGTGCTGGCCGCCCTGGCCCAGGCCGGCTACCTGGCGTTCCTCAACTCCGACATCTACTTCGTGTGGGGGGACGACTACGACTTCCTGCTGCTGCGCGGGACGATCAACGATGAGAACGTAGGACTCCTGGCGCCGCACGACGACCACTGGTCCACCGTGGTGGTGCTGATCTACAAGGTCCTCTTCTACTTCTTCGGCATGCGCGAGTACTACCCCTACGGTCTGGTCACCATCGGGTTCCACGTGCTCCTCGGGCTCCTGGTCTACCCCCTGATGCGTCGGCTGGGAGTGGGGCAGTGGACCGCCGCCGCCGCGGCCGTGATCGTGCTCTTCCTCGGCGCCGGCGCCGGCGCCGTGCTCTGG
>NZ_POAG01000019.1:361548-393198 GCF_002930065.1 Nocardioides sp. 616
CTCGCGATCTACGTCGGCACCCGGTTCGGCTTCGGTGGCAACGCGCTGCGGGCCGTGTGGGTGATCCTGGTGCTGGCCCTGATGATGTCCGGAGTGGGCATCACCGCCGTCGCGTTCGTGACGTTGTTCGTGCTCTCGGCGTACGGACGGCGGGCCGCGGCGCTGGTGTTCTCGGTGCCCACGGCGGTCTTCGTGCTCTGGTACCTCTCCTACGGCCGCGACGGCGCCAAGGACCCGCTCGACAGCGCCTGGGACTACCTGCAGATGCCGACGTACATCTGGACCGCACTGACTCACGGGCTCGAGCGCGCCACCGGGATCCCCGGCAGCGGGGCGGTCGTCGCGCTCGTGCTGGTGGTCGGGGTGCTCACCGCGCGGGCCACCACGGCACCGCTGCTCAAGCACCTGGCCGCCGCGGGGCTGCTCGCCACGCTCTTCCAGCTGACCCTCGCCGCCTCCACTCGCCTCGAGTTCGGGGTGGAGAGCTTCAAGGAGTCGCGCTACGCCTACACCGTCGTGGTCCTGCTGCTGCCCAGCGTGGTGCTGGTCATCGATCGCGTGCTCGCCATGGTGCCCAGACCTGCGCCCCTGGCCGCGCTCCTGGCGGCCTGGCTCCTGGTGGCCTACGTGATCCACGGGGAGCACCTGTTCCACCAGGACCAGAAGGACCGCACGTTCGTCACCGACCCGTGGCCCGGCATCATGCGGGGGATGCGGGCCGCGGCCCAGGCCGACGAACGAGTGCTGACCCAGGACGCGATCGAGTGGCCGAACGCGCGGTTCCGACCCGATCTCGTGGTGCTGCCCGAGATGTGGGATGAGCTCCCCGAAGGGGAGGCCACCCCGGCCGAGCGACTGAACGCCGAACGCATCTTCTTCGTCGGTGTCTACCGCGAGACGCTGGGCCTGCCGTCGCCGGACGCCTGGGAGGTGAAGCTGCGCAGCGGCTTCGCCCTAGCCCGCTACCAGGACGGCTGCGCCAACTACACCGCCTCCACCGATGGTGCGGAGCTGAGCGTGGAGGCCGACGAGGGCGGCGTCGAGATCGCGATCTGGGGTCCGTCCTCCTCCCTCACCACCCATCTGGAGCGGCGCGGCGAGGTGAGCTCTCCGCGCAGCTGGCAGGTGCCGGTGGGGGAGACCTCCTTCATCGGGACCTCGGCGGAGTTCGCCGACCTCGTGATCACCTTCGACAAGGCCGGTCAGTACCTCATCTGCAGCTGAGGCCGGGGTGCAGGTCGCAGACGAAGAGCGCCGTGCCCGGGGTGAGCAGGCCGCGCACCCGGGACCAGCCGCCCCACACCCGGTCGTGGTCAGCGGGCCACTCGGGCTCGAGCAACCGGCGCACCACGAAGCCGCGCGCCGCCAGCAGCTCCACCCAGTCGCCCAGCGTGCGATGGTGCTCGACGTAGGCGACCTGTCCCGAGGCGTCGTCGATCTCCACGTACGGCGTCCGGTCCCAGTAGGACTGCGACGCCGTGAGCCCACCCTCGCCCGGGTCGTCGGGGAAGGACCAGCGGGTGGGGTGGGTGATGGAGAACGCGAACCTGCCGCCGGGACGCAGCACCCGAGCCGTCTCGTCCAGGGCCCGGTCGATCTCGCTGACGAACTGGAGCGCCCCGAAGGAGGAGAACACCACGTCGAAGGCATCGTCGACGAAGGGGAGGTCGGTCGCGGTCCCGAGCACCGACGGCACCGGCAAGCCGGTCTCCTGGTCCAGGCGCAGCGAGTGCTGCAGCTGACGGAAGGAGAGGTCGAGCCCGACGGCCTGGGCGCCCTGCCCGCGCGCCCAGCGCGAGCACTGTCCGGCGCCGCTTCCGACCTCGAGCACACGGCGACCCTCCAAGGGCCCGAGCGCACCGGCCTCGGCCTCGGTCAGCCCCTCCGGGCCCCAGACGAACCCGACGTCCCCGAGGAAGGCGCCGTGGGTGGCCTGGTACTCGTCGGCGTACCGGTCCCAGTCCGGGCCGTTCGCCCGCCGGGACTCCGCCTCGCTGACTCCTCGCCTCTCCACCCGGACGGACTGTGGCTGGTGGTCGGGTACGGCGTTGGACGGCGTCTCTGGCACGGCAGCAGACTAGCGCCGAGCCACCGAACACCCCGCGGGCGATGGGCACCGAGATGCAGCGGGCGTCACGGTTGGACGCTGGGCGCCGTACCCGCGTAGACTCGCACGTCGCCAGAGGTCTGCCCGGGTTCCACATGAGCGGACTCTCGCTCACCACCTCAACTCCGTGGTGAAAACGGACTTCAGGCGTGCCCACGACTTCTATCCACCCAAGGAACTCTTTCCCTTATGACGAGCACCATCTCAACTCTTCCGGACTACGACGCGCCCCAGGTGGCGATCAACGACATCGGGTCCGAAGAAGACTTCCTCGCCGCGATCGATGCCACCATCAAGTACTTCAACGACGGCGACATCGTCGAGGGCACCATCGTCAAGGTCGACCGTGACGAGGTCCTCCTCGACATCGGCTACAAGACCGAAGGTGTCATCCCCTCTCGCGAGCTCTCGATCAAGCACGACGTCGACCCCTCCGAGGTCGTCGCCGTCGGCGACAAGGTCGAGGCCCTGGTCCTCCAGAAGGAGGACAAGGAAGGCCGCCTGATCCTGTCCAAGAAGCGCGCCCAGTACGAGCGCGCCTGGGGCACCATCGAGCAGGTCAAGGAAGAGGACGGCGTCGTCGAGGGAACCGTCATCGAGGTCGTCAAGGGTGGGCTCATCCTGGACATCGGCCTGCGCGGGTTCCTGCCCGCCTCGCTGGTGGAGATGCGTCGTGTCCGCGACCTGCAGCCCTACGTGGGTCAGGTCCTCGAGGCCAAGATCATCGAGCTGGACAAGAACCGCAACAACGTCGTCCTCTCCCGCCGCGCCTGGCTCGAGCAGACCCAGTCCGAGGTTCGCCACGGCTTCCTGACCCAGCTCCAGAAGGGCCAGATCCGCAAGGGTGTCGTGTCCTCCATCGTCAACTTCGGTGCCTTCGTGGACCTCGGTGGCGTCGACGGCCTGGTGCACGTCTCCGAGCTGTCCTGGAAGCACATCGACCACCCGTCCGAGGTCGTCACCGTCGGTGACGAGGTCACCGTCGAGGTGCTCGACGTCGACATGGACCGGGAGCGCGTCTCGCTCTCGCTCAAGGCGACGCAGGAAGACCCGTGGCAGCACTTCGCCCGGACCCACCAGATCGGTCAGATCGTGCCCGGCAAGGTCACCAAGCTGGTGCCCTTCGGCTCGTTCGTCCGCGTCGAGGAGGGCATCGAGGGCCTGGTGCACATCTCCGAGCTCGCCGAGCGTCACGTCGAGATCCCGGAGCAGGTCGTCCAGGTCAACGACGACGTCATGGTCAAGATCATCGACATCGACCTCGAGCGTCGCCGGATCTCGCTGTCGCTGAAGCAGGCCAACGAGACGGCCACCGCCTCTGACGTCGAGGAGTTCGACCCCACGCTGTACGGCATGGCGGCGACCTACGACGACCAGGGCAACTACATCTACCCCGAGGGCTTCGACCCGGAGACCGGCGAGTGGCTCGAGGGTTACGACGAGCAGCGCGCCACCTGGGAGGAGCAGTACGCCAAGGCGCACGCTCGCTGGGAGGCGCACGTCAAGCAGCAGGCCGAGGCGAAGGTTGCCGAGGTCGAGGCGAGCGAGGCCACCACGTACAGCTCCGGTGGCGAGACCGCAGTGCAGGAGGAGAGCGGCGGCGGTTCGCTGGCCTCCGACGAGGCCCTGCAGGCCCTTCGCGAGAAGCTCACCGGCGGCAGCAACTGACGTCGAGCACCGTGTGATGCGTGGCCCGTCCGGCTCTGCCGGGCGGGCCGCCGTCATTTCGCGGGGCGGCTGATAGGCTCGGCGGGCCATGCCTGCGCAGACCCTGCCCCCGCCGCTCGGCTGGCAGGCCTACACGTTCTGCATCGCAGGTGTGCAGAAGTCCGGGACCTCGACGTTGTCCGCGCTGCTGGACGCCCACGTCAACATCGCGAAGGCTCCCCGCAAGGAGATCCACTACTTCGACGACGACGCCAGGGACTGGTCGAACCCCGACCACAGCGACTACCGGGTGCCGCGCCGCCGTCGGGTGCACACCCACCTGGGTGACGCCACTCCGCGCTACCTGGCGTGGCCGGGAGCCCTGGCGCGGATCCGCGCCGTCAATCCGGCCATGCTGATGATCGCCATCTTCCGGGACCCCCTGGACCGGCTGTTCTCGCACTGGATGATGCTGCGCGACCGCCTTGGCGCCGGTGCCCCCGACTGGGCCGAGTTCACCGCATGGCGTCCCGCGGGGATGCCCGACTCGATCCCGGCGGACCTCCGGGGACGGGCTGACCGCAAGCGGTTCCAGCTGGCCTCGGGAGTGATCCGGGGCTATTACGGCAGCCAGGTGCGCGCCGGGCTGGCCTTGTTCCCGCGCGACCAGTGGCTCTTCCACGACTTCGCGTCCCTGCTGGCCGACCACCGCGGGCATCTCGACCTCACCACCGACTTCCTGGGCCTCTCTCGCTACCAGGAGTACCCCCCGCTGCGCCGCCTGATGGCAGCACCGGACGGAGTCACCGGCGCCACCCCGACCGGAGACCAGCTGCACGAGCTGGCGCGGCACTACCAGCCCGAGGTGGAGGAGCTCGCCAAGCTCACCGGTCTGCCCGTCCACGGCTGGAACACCGCTCGGTTGCTGGCCGGCGAGCTTGATCCCCAACACCTGGCCGAGACCTACGCGACGAAAGCGAGACGTGACCGATGACGCTCAGAGTGGGCCTGACCGGCGGTGTGGCATCAGGCAAGAGCACCGTGGCCGCGATGCTGGCCGAGCTGGGGGCGGTCGTCGTTGACGCCGACCTGCTCGCGCGAGAGGCCGTGGCGCCCGGCTCCGAAGGGCTGGCCGAGGTGGTGGCCCAGTTCGGCCCCGAGGTGCTGCTGCCCAGCGGCGAGCTCGACCGCCCGGCGCTGGCCTCGGTGGTCTTCGCGTCCGAGCCCCGACGCCGGGAGCTGGAGGCGATCATCCATCCCCGCGTGCGGGACCTGGCCGCCGAGGTCGAGGCGGGCGCGCCGCCGGACGCGGTCGTGGTCCACGACATCCCACTGCTCGTGGAGACCGGCCAGGCTCACGGGTTCGACGCGGTCGTCGTGGTCGACGTACCCGTCGAGACCCAGCTCCGGCGCATGGTGGAGCTGCGCGGGATGGCGGCCGAAGAGGCTCAGGCCCGGATCGCCGCCCAGGCGACCCGCGTGCAACGTCGCGCCGCGGCGACGTACCTGATCGAGAACACCGGCGACCTGGAGCACCTGCGTGCCAGGGTGCAGGACGTGTTCGCCTCGCTGCAGCGGGGACAGGCGAGGTGAGGACCCCTCGGTGGAGACGCGCCGCCCTCGTCGCGGTCTCCACGCTGCTCTGTGCCGGTTGTGGGCTGATGGATGCCGGCTCCTCGCCGAGCTCCCCGGAGGGTGCGGACCGCCGCGGGACGGAGTCGGCCGCCTCCGACTCCTCGGCCGAGACCGCGGCCCTCACCTGGGGTCCCACGCCCCAAGAGGTCGAGCAGGCCTCGCGGATCGTCGCGGACTGGACTCCGGAGCAGCTCGCGGGGCAGGTCATCGTGGGCCGCTACCACTCCACCGACCCGGAGGTGCCTGCCCAGATGGTGCGCGAGCTGCACCTGGCCGGCGTCTCGGTGACCAACGGCAACGTGCTGGACGCCGAGCAGGTCCGGGCCACGACGAGTGCCGTGTCGGCCGCCGTGGCCGAGGACGGTCGCGACTTCCCAGCCGTGATCGGGGTCGACGAGGAGGGCGGCTCGGTAGCCCACCTGCGGGGGATCGCCAGCACCTTCCCTGCCTTCCGCAGCGCCGGGGACGCCGTCGACCGGGACCGGGCCGAGGGCGGCCGTGAGGGTCGGCGCATCGTGCGCGAGGCCGCGCGGGCCTCGGGACTGGAGCTGCGCAGCCTCGGGTTCACCTGGGTGTTCGCTCCCGTGGGTGACGTGACCATCGGCTCCGCGGACCCCACGATCGGCAGCCGGTCCCCGTCCTCGGACCCGCGGACAGCCGCCACCGCGACCGCGGCCGCGGTCCGCGGCTACGTCGCCGCCGGCATCGTCTCCACGCCCAAGCACTTCCCGGGTCACGGGGGAGCGACCGCCGACTCGCACGAGGTGCTGCCCACCCTGAGCACCGGTCTCGAGGAGCTCCGGCAGCGCGACCTGCTCCCCTTCAAGACCTCCATCCGCGCCGGCGCCCCGGCCATCATGCTGAGTCATCTCGACGTCCAGGCCCTGGACCCGGGGCTACCGGCGACGCTGGCTCCCCGGGTGTACGACTTCCTGCGCCAGGAGATGCGGTTCGAGGGCGTGGCCATCACCGACTCCCTGGGCATGGGCGCGGTGGCCGACCTCCCGCTGCCGGCGGTGCGCGCGGTCCAGGCGGGTGCGGACCTGTTGTTGATGCCCGCCGACACCGCGAACACGCACCGGACGGTGACCGCGGCGATCCGCTCCAGCGAGATCAAGCCCGAGCGGATCCAGGAGGCGGCGGGTCGGGTGGTGGCGCTGCAGCTGTGGCAGCAGCGCATGTCACAGGAGCTGTCGGTGCCCGAGGACGCGGCCGAACGTGCAGAGGCGGCGGCCTCCGAGCTGGAGGCCGCCGCCTGGTAGCAGCGGGGAACCGGTGGCAGGCTGGAGCCGTGGGTCAGGCTGCGAGGTCGGGGTCGCCAAGGCGCCGCAGCTTCTGCAGAGCCTCGCGCTCGAGCTGACGCACCCGCTCGGCTGAGATCCCGTGCCGGGCACCGATGTCGGCCAGCTTGTGCTGGCGTCCGTCCACCAGGCCGTAGCGGGCCCGCACGATGTCCGCGGAGCGGTCGTCGAGCTGCGAGACCAAGCGGCCGAGCCGCTCGCGAGACTCCACGTCCAGGACGCTGAGGTCCGGGCTGGGAGACGTCTCCTGGGCCATCAGGTCGCCGAGGGAGGTGTCGCCGTCCTCGTCGATCGGCGTGTCCAGGGAGACGTGGTCACGGCCCCAGGCCATCAGGTCGAGCACGCGCTCCACGTCCAGTCCGAGCTCCTCGGCGATCTCGCTCGGGTCGGGGTCCCGGCCGAGCTGGCGCTCCAGCGTGCGGCGAGCGCTGCCCACCTGGTTGAGCTCCTCGACGACGTGGACCGGGAGCCGCACCACGCGCGCCTGCTGGGCGATGCCTCGGGTGATGGCCTGACGCACCCACCACGTGGCGTAGGTCGAGAACTTGTAGCCCTTGGTGTAGTCGAACTTCTCCACGGCGCGGATCAGGCCGGTGTTGCCCTCCTGGATCAGGTCGAGCATCGGCATCTGCGCCCGCCCGTACTTGCGGGCGATGGAGACCACCAGGCGCAGGTTGGCGGTCACGAAGGTGTCGACCGCCTCGCGGCCCTGCTCGGCCAGCCACTCGAGCTCTTCCTGCGTCGCCCGCATGGGGGCCCCACCCTTGCGGCGGCCCACCCGACCCTCGGCCAACAGGTGCTCGGCCATGAGACCGGCCTCGATGGTCTTGGAGAGCTCGACCTCGAGCGCGGCGTCCAGAAGGGGCGTGCGAGCGATCTCGTCGAGGTAGAGTCCGACGCTGTCGCGTCCCTCGATCTCACGGTTCACGCTGGTGCGGGTTGCGGTCCGGGTTGTCATCTCCACGCCCTCCTGCCTCGGTGACCTGGCCGGTGCCGGTCACATAAGCCTCAACGTCGTGCCGGGCGAGTAACATTCCCGAACGACGAGCGAGGCGCTTGTGTGTCTCTCTCACCTCCAATGACGCTCGGCAGGCTCCCAGAGTTGCCGGGACCGGCAACTCTCAGGGACTTCTCAGGGCCCCCTAGGCGTCGGTGAAGACACCCCGTTCATACCCGCACACCGGCGGGACCATGCACCTGGCCGGGGCTAGCCGGTCAGCGGTCCGAACCGGTCTCCGCCAGCCCCATGCGGTCCAGGATCCAGGCCAGGGAGAACGCCCGGTCGTGCCAGGACTTGTAACGACCGGAGACGCCCCCGTGGCCCGCTTCCATCTCGGTGCGGAGCAGGAAGTCGCGACGCCCCACCGCGGTGGCCCGGAGCCTGGCGATCCACTTGGCAGCCTCCACGTAGAGCACGCGGGTGTCGTTCAGGGACGTCTCGGCCAGGATCGGGGGATAGTCCTGCGCCGTGACGTTGTCGTAGGGGGAGTAGGAGGCGATCAGGTCGTAGGCCTGAGGGTCGCCCTCCGGGTTGCCCCACTCCTCGTACTCGGTCACCGTCAGCGGGAGGGAGGAGTCGAGCATGCTGGTCAGGGTGTCCACGAACGGGACGCTGGCCACCGCTCCGGCGAACAGCTCGGGGGCCTGGTTGAGCACCGCCCCGATCAGCAGACCGCCGGCGCTCCCGCCCTCGGCCACCAACGTCGCAGGGGTGGCGCGGCCCGTCTCCACCAGGTGCCGGGCACAGTCCACGAAGTCGTTGAAGGTGTTGGGCTTGTTGCCCAGCTTGCCCTCGTCGTACCAACGCCGGCCGACCTCGCCACCGCCGCGGACGTGGGCGATGGCGAACGCCGCCCCCCGGTCCAGCAGAGAGAGCCGGGCGATCGAGAAGTAGGGGTCGATCGAGGCCTCGTAGGCGCCGTACCCGTAGAGCAGCGTGGGAACCGGGCCGGCGTCCCACGCGCCCCGACGCGCCACCACCGAGATCGGCACCTGCTCGCCGTCCCGGGCGGTGGCCCAGATCCGGTGCTCCTCGTAGTCCTCGGGGTCGTACCCGCCCAGCACCGGGGCTCGGCGCAGCAGGGTGAGCTCGCGGGTGCGTACGTCGTAGTCGTAGACCGACGAGGGCACCGAGAGCGAGGTGTATCCGAGCCGCACCAGGGGCTGGTCGAACGACGGGTTGGACCCTGCTCCCACGGTGTAGACCTCGCGGTCGAACTCGACCAGGTAGTCCTCGCCGAGCCCGGCGTCGGTGAGCTCGATGATCCGCAGCTGGGTCAGCGCCTGGCTGCGCTGGTGGATCACCAGGTGGGTGGCGAAGGCATCGACGTCCTCGAGGCGGACCGCGGGGTCGTGGCGGACGACGGGCTGCCAGTCGTCGGCGTCGGTCGGGACGACCGGGGCGAGCGCGAGCTCGAAGTCGGGCCCGGAGCCGTTGTGCAGCACCAGGAAGACGTCCCGTCCAGCCACCACGGCCGGCTCGAGGTTGTACTCCAGCCCCTCCCGGCGCGGGCAGAAGACCACGAACTCGCCGTCCGGCTGCGCGGTGTCCCGGAAGGACCACTCGGTGGTCGACTTGGAGCCGCTGACGATGAACAGGAAACGGTCGTCGCGGCTGCGTCCCACGTTGACCCAGAATCGACCGTCCGGCTCGTGGTGCACGAGCTCGTCGGCCTCCTGGACGGTGCCGAGCCGGTGACGCCACACCTTGTCGGGGCGCCAGGACTCGTCCACGGTGGTGTAGTAGAAGGAGCGCCCGTCGACGTCCCAGGTGACACCGCCGAGGACCCCGGTGACCACGTCGGGGAGCAGCTCGGTGGTGCTCAGGTCCTTGACCCGCACCGTGTACCTCTCGTCGCCGGCGGTGTCGGTGGCGTAGGCCAGCAGGGTGCCGTCGAGGGTGAGCGAGGAGCCCCCGAGGGAGAAGAACTCGTGCCCCTCGGCCAGCTCGTTGAGGTCGAGCAGCACTTCCTCGCCCGGCAGTGCCGGCTGGTCGGGAGCAGCGTCGCCGTCCGGCCGGGGCGGGGTCCAGTCGGCCGGGTCAACCACCGGCACCCGGCAGCTCACGCCGTAGTCCTTGCCCTCGAAGGAGCGGGAGTAGAACCACCAGCCTCGGTTGCGGGTGGGCACGGAGAGGTCGGTCTCCTTGGTGCGTGCCTTGATCTCGGTGAAGATCTGCTCGCGCAGCCCTGCCAGGTGCGCCGTGCGCTCGGCCGTCCAGGCGTTCTCGGCCGCGAGGTGGTCCAGCACCTCGCGGGACTCCTTGTCCCGCAACCAGTCGTAGTCGTCGGTGCGGGTCCGACCATGGTGCTGCTGGGTGACGGGACGAGGTGCGGGGGACGGCGGCTGCATGCGCGAAGGGTACGTGGCTGGTGAGCGAGGCGGACTCCCGAGCGGGAGACGACCGGGCGACAATGGGCTCATGCACGTGGACCTGAACGCGGACCTCGGTGAGGAGGTCACCGACGACGTCGCGCTGCTCGGCCTGGTCACCAGCGCCAACGTCGCCTGCGGCTACCACGCCGGGAGTCCGGCCGTCATGCGCGCGGTGTGCGACGAGGCGGCACGCCGGGACGTCTCGGTGGGCGCTCAGGTGTCCTACGCCGACCGGGAGAACTTCGGCCGGCTACCCCGTGAGGTGGCCTTCGACCTGCTGGTCGAGCAGGTCGCCGACCAGGTGGGCCTGCTTGCCTCGATCGCGGAGTCCGCCGGGATCCAGGTGCGCTACGTGAAGCCGCACGGCGCCCTCTACCACCGGGTCTGCGAGGACGAGGAGCAGGCCGCAGCCGTGCTGGCGGGCTCCGGGGAGCTTCCGGTCCTGGGGTTTCCCGGCAGCGTGCTCCTCCGGGGCGCGGCGAGCGCCGGGCGGGGCACGCACCCCGAGGGGTTCCCGGACCGGGGCTACACCGACGAGGGCCGTCTGGTTCCCCGCGGGCAGCCCGGCGCGCACGTGGCCGGGGCGGAGCAGGTGTCGGCCAGGGCGGTCGCCCTGGCCCGGTCCGGCACGGTGAGCTCGTTGTGCCTGCACGGGGACAGCCCCGGCGCGGTGGCCCATGCCGCAGCGGTGCGCGCCGCCCTGGTCGGAGCCGGCTTCGAGCTGGTCCCGCTGTGACATCGAGCGGAGAGCACCAGGCCCCCGCCACCCGCCGCGTGGGCCCGCGAGCGCTGCTCGTGGAGGTGGCCGACCATCACGAGGCACGGGCGCTCGCGTCGTGGATCCGCACCCAGTCGGTCTCCCTCACCGACGTCGTACCGGCGGCCCGCACGGTGCTGCTGGACGGTCTGGACGATCCGGCGCGGGTCAGCCAGCTCGTCGGCGGGTGGCGGCCGGGGGTGGCGGAGCGTCCGCACGGGCGATCGGTCCGGATCCCGGTCCGGTACGACGGCCCGGACCTGGCGGTGGTGGCGCGAAGCTGGGGCGTCACCGAGGACGAGGTGGTGCGTCGGCACACCGGCCTGGAGCTGGTCAGCGCCTTCGTCGGCTTCGCGCCCGGGTTCAGCTATCTCGGTGGGCTGCCGGAGGAGTGGTCGGTACCGCGCCTGGACTCCCCGCGCTCCCGGGTTCCAGCAGGCGCCGTGGCGATCGCGGACCGCTGGTGCGCCGTCTACCCCGGCGAGTCACCAGGGGGCTGGCTCCTGCTCGGCCGCACCGGCGTCACGGTGTGGGACCTGAGCCGAGCCGCCGAGCCGTCCCTGCTGCCTCCGGGCACCCGGGTCAGGTTCGTGGCGGCATGAGCCTGCTGGTCACCGATGCTGGACTCCTGACGACGGTGCAGGACCGGGGCCGGCCCGGCTGGGCCCATCTCGGGGTGCCTCGGGCCGGTGCGCTGGACGGCCCGGCCGCGGCGCTGGCCAACCGGCTGGTGGGCAACCCGGTGTCCGCGGCGCTGCTGGAGGCCACCCTGGGGGGCCTGAGGTTCCGGGCCGAGCGGGCCTGCCTCCTGGCGGTCACCGGTGCCTCGTGCCGCGTCGACGTGGGCGGCCGGCCGGCTCCCTGGGGGGCTGCGTTCTCGGTCCGGGCGGGCACGGAGGTCGCGCTCGGCCCCGCCTCGGACGGTGCGCGCTGCTACGTCGCGGTGCGGGGCGGGATCGCCGTGCCGCCGGTCCTGGGCTCCAGGTCCACCGACACGTTGTCCTGGGTGGGGCCACCCGTGGTCACCAGGGGCACCAGGCTGCCCCTGGGTGCCCCCTCGGGCGACGGACCGGCAGACGTGGTGATGACCGCGGCGCCGTACCGGCGCCGCGAGCTCCTGCTGCACCTGGGTCCCCGGGCCGACTGGGTCGCGGATCCCGGCAGCCTCGACGGTGCGACCTACCGGGTGGGCACGGACTCGGACCGGGTGGGACTGAGGCTGGACGGACCCGTCGTACGCCGGGCCCGGTCCGGGGAGCTGCTGAGCGAGGGGATCGTGCTGGGTGCGGTGCAGCTGCCTCCCTCGGGCCTGCCGCTCGTCTTCCTGCACGACCACCCCACGACTGGTGGCTATCCGGTGATCGCGGTGGTGGACGAGGCCGACCTTCCCGTGTGCGCCCAGGCCAGGCCGGGGGAGGAGCTGGTGCTACGCCTGCGGTGAGGGGGGCACCCACGGGGAGAGCGCGGCGTCGTCGATCGCGAAGGATCGCACCGGCCCGGGCGCCGTCTCGGCGGTCTCGAACCGCACCGTCACCACGCCCCGGCCCGAGCCCCAGACCCACCCGCGTCCGTGCACGGCGTGGATGACGTCCATCCCCGGGTTCCAGCTCCTGCTCACCGGCGCCGGGGCCTGGGCCGGGTGGGGGAGCGCCGGGATGTCCTCCAGAGCGGTCTCCCCGAACAGGTCGTCCTGGATCCAGTCCGCGAGGCCCGAGACCCCGACCCCGAGCAGCCGGACGCCGCCGGAGGTGTCGAGCTCGACGAGCAGGCCTCGGGCCACACGGGCGATGACGGCCGCGGCGTCGGTGGGGGCGCTCAGCGTGCTGGAGCGGCTGAGCGTGGTGAAGTCGTGCAGCCTCACCTTGATCGTGACCGTGCGACCGGAGTGCCCCTGCTTGCGCAGCCTGTCCGCCACTGAGGTGGCGTGCCGGGTGAGCAGCGCCTCCATGAGCCTGCGGTCGGTGAGGTCCGTGTCGTAGGTGTCCTCGACACTGACGGACTTGGCCTCACGCTCCGGCACCACCGCGCGGTCGTCCTGGGCCCGGGCCAGCTGGTACAGCCCGTGGCCCTGGGCCTTTCCGAGCAGGCGCACGGCCTCGTCCTCGGAGATCGACTCGAGGTCGGCGACCGTGGTGATGCCCGCGCGACGCAGGCGCTCGGTGGTGGCCGGGCCGACCCCGGGGATCACCGAGACGTGCATGGGACGCAGCAGCTCGCGCTCGGTGCCCGGCGGCACCACCGTGAGTCCGTCGGGCTTCTCCAGCTCGCTGGCCACCTTGGCGATGAACTTCGAGGAGCCCACCCCTACCGAGGCGGTCAGTCCGCCGGTCCGGTCGTGGACCCCGGCGCGCAGCTGCTCGGCCACCGTGGCGACGGTGACCACGTCGAGGGAGGGCAGCCCGGCGGCGCCGAGGTCGACGAAGGCCTCGTCCAGGGAGAGCGGCTCCACCAGCGGAGAGACCTCCTGGAGGAGTCCCATGACGATCCGGCTGGCCTCGCGGTAGGCGTGGAAGCGCCCCGAGAGGAAGGCGGCGTGCGGACAGCGCGCCCTCGCCTCCCGGGTGGACATGGCCGATCGGACCCCGTACCGACGGGCCTCGTACGACGCCGTGGCCACCACACCGCGGCCCCCGGTGCCACCGACGATCACCGGCTTGCCGCGCAGCGATGGCTTGTCACGCTGCTCGACCGAGGCGAAGAAGGCGTCCAGGTCCAGGTGCAGGACCGAGGCGGTGGTGCGCATCAGGCGCACGTCGCACGTCGGCCGGTCATGGAGCCATTGTGGACGTCCCAGCGACTCGCGGCCGCACCGCCCGGGCCGCGGCGCGCCCACAGCCGGCGCCGTCAGCGCGTTCTCCACAGGCGCCCGCAGCCAGCGGGCGGCGTGGCCGGCCTCGCCGCAGTCTGGGACGCATGACAGACCAACGCCACCTCGCCGTCCGTTCCCCTGAGGACCTGCTCGCCTGCGTCCCCCTCCTGCTGGGCTTCCTGCCCGCGGAGTCGGTGGTGATGCTCGGGCTGCCTCCCGACCCGGCGTTCCACGCCCGGGTCGACATCGCGCCGGCTCCGGAGCTCTCACGGATGTGCCAGGCGCTGGTGGCTCCCGCGCTCAAGCATCGGCTCGGCCGTGTGGTGCTCTGCATCTTCACCGATCTGGACGCGGCGGCGGTCGTGGTCCAGGAGCTGCTCGCCGCCTTCCGCGTCGCCGGCATCGAGGTCTGGGAGGTGATCGCGGCAGACGGGCGCAACTGGCGAACCATGCTCACCGCCGAGGAGCTCGGTGAGCACCAGACGTCCGGGAGGTACGACGCGCTCAGCCATCGGTTCGTGGCGGAGGCCGTCGTCGCCGGTCAGGTGGTCCTCGCCTCCCGCGAGCGGCTGGCGCTAAGCCTGGCGCCGGACCCGGCGGCCGCCGCGAAGGTGGCCTCGGCCCTGGCCGTCCAGGCCATGCCGGATCCGTCATGGGTGGTGCGCACGACGGCCGCCCATGCCGCCGCAGGGACCTGCCCCACGACGCGGGAGACAGCGCGCCTAGTGGTCGCGCTGGTCGACCTGGACTGCCGCGACGCCGCCTGGGGCACGGTCCGGCGAGCCGAGGCTCGTGCCCATCTCGACGTCTGGCTGGCGGTCTGCCGTGCCACTCCGACGCCCTTGGTGGCAGCTCCCGCGGCGGTGGCGGCCTTCCTCGCCTGGTTGGCCGGCGACGGGGCGCTGTCCTGGTGCGCCCTGGACCGGTCTCGGGAGGCGGGGGTGCCGTGCAGCCTCGCCGGACTGGTCGAGGACCTGCTCCAGCAGGCGGTCTCGCCGCTGGACTGGCGCCCGGTGCTGCCCGAGCCCCGATCGGCCGACCCGTGGACCGGTGGCGCTGCCTGAGGTGCGCTGGATGCGGAGATGGTTATCGTTCCCCCCATGGGTCAAGAGGTCGAGGCACAGGAGTTCTCCCGGGCGGACCGGACGAGGCACCGTGAGAAGGTGCGGCGCGGACTCGACGTCTTCGCCCGCATGCTGCGCGAGGCGCGGTTCGACACCGACGACCCGATGACCGGGCTGGAGGTCGAGTTCAACCTCATCGACGAGGCCGGCGACCCAGCGCTGAAGAACGCGGAGGCGCTCGAGGCCATCGCCAACCCCGCGTTCCAGACCGAGCTTGGGCAGTTCAACATCGAGATCAACTGCGAGCCGGCACGCCTGCGGGAGCGGGGACTGACCCAGTTCGAGCAGGGCCTGCGGATCAGCCTCAACGCGGCCGAGGAGCGCTCCGCCAAGGTGGGAGCGCACCTGGTGATGATCGGGATCCTGCCCACCCTGGCCGAGGGGCACATGAGCCTGGGCGCGATCAGCGCCAACCCCCGCTACCGACTGCTCAGCGAGCAGATCCTGAACGCCCGCGGCGAGGACATCTCGATCTCGATCTCCGGCACCGAGCGTCTGGAGACGACCGCGGACTCGATCGTGCCCGAGGCCGCCTGCACGAGCACCCAGTTCCACATCCAGACCTCGCCCGACGAGTTCGCCGCGTACTGGAACGCCAGCCAGGTCATCGCCGGGGTGCAGCTGGCGGTGGGCGCCAACTCGCCGTACCTGCTGGGCAAGCACCTGTGGCACGAGACCAGGATCCCGTTGTTCGAGCAGGCCACGGACACCCGAAGCGAGGAGCTCAAGGCCCAGGGCGTGCGGCCACGGGTGTGGTTCGGGGAGCGGTGGATCACCTCCGTCTTCGACCTGTTCGAGGAGAACGTCCGCTACTTCCCCGCGCTGCTGCCGATCAGCGACGACGAGGACCCGCTGGCGGTGCTGGAGGAGGGGGGCACTCCGGGTCTGCACGAGCTGCGGCTGCACAACGGCACCATCTACCGCTGGAACCGCCCCGTCTACGACGTCGCCGCCGGGGTTCCGCACCTTCGCGTGGAGAACCGGATCCTCGCGGCCGGTCCCACGGTGGCCGACACCATCGCCAACGCCGCCTTCTACTTCGGGCTCGTTCGCGCCCTCGCCACCGGCGAGCGTCCGCTGTGGTCCCAGATGTCGTTCAGCGCGGCCGAGGAGAACTTCCACGTCGCCGCGGAGCACGGCATCGACGCCCAGGTCTACTGGCCGGGCCTGGGGCAGGTCAGCGCCTCCGAGCTCGTGCTGCGCCGTCTGCTGCCCCTGGCCCACGAGGGACTGGCGGCCTGGGGTGTGGAGACGGACGAAAGGGAGCGGCTGCTCGGGATCATCGAGCAGCGGTGCCTGCTGCGGACCAACGGCGCGGAGTGGTTCGTGGCGCGCATGGCCGAGCGCGCCAGGGACGACCGCGAGGCATCGCTGCGCGCGACCCTGCTGGAGTACGCCGAGCGGATGCACAGCAACGATCCCGTGCACACCTGGAGCTGAGGCAGCCTCGCTCACCGCCGCAGTCGGCGCCAGGTGCGCGAGCGGACAGTGGGGTGGTGGACCCACCCGTGCCGCGTCACCAGGGCGAAGCTGGGGGTGAGTCCCAGCTCGCGCCAGGCGGCGTCGCCGGCCGACAGCCAGTCGAGGTCGGCAGGGCACAGCTCGGTGTCTCCGGACCTGGTCAGCCACAGCACCGGCGCGGCGTGGGACTCCAGCGCCCGGTTGCCCAGGGCGACCGCCACCTCGACCCTGGTGTGCCTGTCGAGGGGCTCGTCCCTGCGCGGGTCGAAGTGCACCGGGCCGGCGCCGGTGTCCGAGAGCTGCCCCGGCAGCCCGGCCCACAGCCGCGGCTCGAGGTGGCCGCGGGGGGAGTGGGCCTTCAGAGCCAGGACGCTGCCGCGCAGGCCCTGCTCCACGGCGCGGGGGAGGGAACTGGGCTCGGACGACACGCTGCCACCCTGCCGCACCCGGCCCCGGTGGGGTGATCGGTTCTCCACAAGGTCCCCAATCGCGCGGCGATTGGGTAGCGTGCGCGTCGGGGCCGCACCAGCGGCACACGAATGGCCCGGCGCGAGCCCGGGCAGAGGGAGCCAGCCTGATGGGTACCGTGGTTGTGGGATACGTGGCCAAGCCTGAGGGGGAGGCCGCTCTGTCGAAGGCCATCGAGGAGGCCAAGCTGCGGGGGGCCAAGCTGGTGGTGGTCAACTCCCACCGCGGCGGTGCCGAGTACGACGGCGACACGGCACGGCGCGCCTCCGACGAGATCGAGTCGGTGCAGCAGCGGCTCGCCGAGTCCGGTCTGGAGTACGACGTGCGCCAGATGGTGCGCGGCTTCGAGCCCGCCGAGGACCTGATCAGCCTGGCCGACGCCAACTCGGCCGAGCTCATCGTCATCGGCCTGCGCAAGCGCACCCCCGTCGGCAAGCTGATCCTCGGCAGCAACGCCCAGCGCATCCTGCTGGACGCCACGTGCCCGGTGCTGGCGGTCAAGGCCTGAGCGCACCGCGGGTGCAAGGCGTTGCCGCGGCGCGGCATGATGGCGTCATGGGCCTACACATCACCGGCGACGCCGCCGCGGACGCCGTGCTCGACGACCACCCGTTCGCGCTGCTCGCCGGCATGATGCTCGATCAGCAGTACCCGATGGAGCATGCGTTCCGCGGCCCGGCAAAGGTCTTGGAACGCTTCGGAAGCCTTGAGCCGGGCGACCTCGCGGCAGCAGACCCCGAGGAGTTCGCCGCCCTGGCCGCGACCACCCCGGCGGTCCACCGGTTCCCCGGCTCGATGGCTGCACGCCTGCAGGAGCTCGGCCGGATCGTCGCCGAGACCTACGGCGGCGATGCGGCCCGCATCTGGACCGAGGCCGCCGACGGTCGGGACCTGCTCCGGCGCGTCATGGCGCTGCCCGGCTTCGGCAAGCAGAAGGCGCAGATCTTCGTGGCGCTCCTGGCCAAGCAGCTCCAGGTCCGCCCCGACGGCTGGGAGGCCGTGGTGGGGGACTACGCGCTGGAGGGCTACCGCTCCGTGGCGGACGTGGTCGACGAGGAGTCACTGCAGCGCGTGCGCGAGTTCAAGAAGCAGAAGAAGGCCGCAGCCAAGGCGGGATGAACCCGCCGCTGCGCCCGTCGGGCGGGGGCGGTGGGAGACCTCACCGCCCCCGTGGCAGAATGATCAACGCGGCTCTTGACTTTACCGGGCCTTGCCGCGCCCCTTTTCGTTCCCGAGAGGTGTTCGTGTCGTCGCACCCACGCAAGTCACTCCCCCCCGAGGTGCTGTCCCACCCGGCAGTGCTGACCCTCGTCGAGCTCGCCTCCAAGGACGGGACCGTCACTCCCGACCAGGTGCGGCAGGCCAGTGATGGCGCCCAGGTCGAGCCACGGCACCTCAAGGCACTCCTGACTCATCTCAGCGGACTGGGCATCACCGTCGACGTGAGCGCCGGTGTCTCGCGGGTGGCTGCGGCGGGTGCTCCTCGCAAGACGACCACCGCGAAGACCGCCCAGGCGGCCAAGACGGCGGCCAAGACGGCGGCCCCGGCGGCCAAGAAGACCGCGGCGAAGAAGGCCACGGCCAAGAAGACCGTCGCAAGCGTCGACGACGTCGCGAGCCTGGTCGTGCCCGCGCTGGGCCCGGACGGCAAGAAGCTCCTGCCGGACATCCCCGACGAGCAGTTCGAGAAGGACGTCGTCGCGGACCCGACGATCAAGGAGGACGAGAAGAAGGCCTCCTTCGTCGTCTCGGCCGCCGACGACACCGATGAGCCCGAGCAGCAGGTCATGGTGGCCGGCGCCACTGCCGACCCGGTCAAGGACTACCTCAAGCAGATCGGCAAGGTGCCCCTCCTCAACGCCGAGATGGAGGTCGAGCTCGCCAAGCGGATCGAGGCCGGCCTCTTCTCCGAGGAGAAGCTCGCCAAGGGGGGGAAGATCAGCCCCAAGCTGCTCGAGGAGCTCGAGTGGATCTCCGAGGACGGCCGACGCGCCAAGAACCACCTCCTGGAGGCCAACCTGCGCCTGGTCGTCTCCCTGGCCAAGCGCTACACCGGCCGCGGCATGCTCTTCCTCGACCTGATCCAGGAGGGCAACCTGGGTCTGATCCGCGCGGTCGAGAAGTTCGACTACACCAAGGGCTACAAGTTCTCCACCTACGCCACGTGGTGGATCCGCCAGGCGATCACCCGCGCCATGGCCGACCAGGCCCGGACGATCCGGATCCCGGTCCACATGGTCGAGGTCATCAACAAGCTGGCCCGCGTCCAGCGGCAGATGCTCCAGGACCTGGGCCGCGAGCCCACTCCCGAGGAGCTCGCCAAGGAGCTCGACATGACCCCCGAGAAGGTCATCGAGGTCCAGAAGTACGGGCGCGAGCCGATCTCGCTGCACACCCCGCTCGGCGAGGACGGCGACTCGGAGTTCGGAGACCTCATCGAGGACTCCGAGGCCATCGTGCCGGCTGACGCCGTCTCGTTCACCCTGCTGCAGGAGCAGCTCCACGCGGTGCTCGACACCCTGTCGGAGCGCGAGGCCGGCGTGGTCAGCATGCGCTTCGGCCTCACCGACGGCCAGCCCAAGACCCTGGACGAGATCGGCAAGGTCTACGGAGTCACGCGCGAGCGGATCCGGCAGATCGAGTCCAAGACCATGTCCAAGCTCCGCCACCCGAGCCGCTCGCAGGTGCTTCGCGACTACCTCGACTGAGGGTGTCGGGTGTCCGCCGGTCGCGTGATGCGCGACCGGCGGGCCCGGCGCGCGCTAGGTTTGGCGACTATGTCACGACGGTCCCTCCTCCTGGTGGCGCTGGCCGGTTGCTTGGCCGTGGGCATCGCTGCGTGGGGGCTGGTCCTCTCCGACGGCGAGGGCTCGGCGGCCGAGGTGGCTGACAGCGATGACGAGGTCCGGGAGTTCCTCCGTCCCTGGTACGAGGCTCTGGCGGACCAGGAGCGGTCGCCCGCGAAGGTCGTGGTCGTCGGTGACTCCATCTCCGAGGGGGCGATGCTCCCGACGCCGATCCACGAGGCCCGGTTCGTCCGTCGCCTCCAGGACATGCTCCGGGCCCAGCAGGACGTGGGCGGCGGCAGCGGTTACTTCCCCGCCTTCTACGGCGACATCTTCTCCGCCGACGACAACGTCCGTACCGGTACGCCGCCCCAGGAGCACTCCTACGACCGGTGGGGGCTCGGTGGTCGCGCCCTGTTCCTGCCGCAGGGCTCCACCGTGACCTATCCGCCTCAGCGGGCGACCAGCGTTCGGGTGTGGTTCGGCCGCATCGACGTGCTCGCCGGAGCCGGCAAGGTGGTCATCGACGGCGTCGACGTCACGGCCCGGGGTGTCCTGTCGACAGGCGAGGCGCCGGGTGAGGCGATCGACTCGGCCGGGGTGGCGCAGTCGGGCTTGTGGTGGGAGTCTCCTCCGATGCCCTCCGCCGAGCACACCGTGGCGGTCAGCGGCGCCTCTGACGCGGGCGTCTTCGTGCACAGCGGAGTCGAGTTCCTCGACGCCGACGAGGACTCCGGGATCCACGTCTACGACGCCTCGCACTCGGGAGCGACCGCGCAGGACTTCGACTCCGAGACGATGGCGGCCGGCCACTGGACCGATGTCCGGGCCATCGATCCCCAGCTCGTGCTCATCAACGTGGGGACCAACGTGGATCCCGACTACCCGGCCAGCCTCGAGCGGTTGGTGGAGCTCGCGCTGGAGTCGGCGCCCCATGCCCAGGTGGTGCTGGTGCACGGCTACGAGCCGGGCCACTGGGACACCCAGGACTGGGGTGAGGTGAGGGAGGTCAGGGAGGCTGTGGCCGCCCGGCACGCCGACCGGGTCGGGTTCTTCGACCTCGCCGCCCACTGGCCGGCCCTGGCCAAGGACGGGTCGACCAGCGAGGGGCTGATGCTCGAGGAGTCGCCACCGGTCCACCCGAACGTGGCAGGCAACGAGCGCATGGCGGAGATCTTCACCGAGCTGCTGGAGCTCCCGTGATGGGGCCTGGGCGGAACCGCGGGGGACCGCGACGCGTCCCAGTCACATGAACCACCGACGGGTCACCACCTCTGCACACGTGATGCTCCTGGTCGCGCTGCTGCTCCTCGGCACCGCCGCGTGTGGGACCGACCGCCCCCCGGGTGGGGGCGCGGATGGGGCTCCGGACGCGACCGGAGACACCACGACGCCGGAGCCCACGACCTCGGCGCCCGCGACGCCGGGGCCGACTGCCCGTGAGTCCACCAGGCCTGGGGCCACCACCTCAGGTCCCGCGACTGGTCCCGCGACGCCCTCAGGTCGCCCCAGCGGGAGGTCGACGCCGCCGAGCGAGGCGCTGCAGAAGATCCGGGTGGTCGGGAAGCTGGTCAGTGTCGGCGGGTGCGTGGCAATCCGCGACGCCAACGCGATCAGCTGGACGCTGCGTGGAGCCAGGACCGAAGGGCTGGCCGTGGGCGACCGGGTGCAGGTCACCGGCGCGCCGGACCTGCGGGGTGAGGGCTGCGGTGGGCCGGTCGTGGTGGTGGACGCGCTGAAGGTCCTGGACCGGGAATGAGACCCGCCCCCTGACCATACGGTCAGGAGGCGGGTCTTTCGTCGGTCATGCCCGGCTCGGCGCCGAGCGTGAGCGGGTCGGGGTCAGTTGACCCTGATCCGCATGGAGGTGCCGTTCTGCGACAGGACCCTGATCTTGACGCCCGCACCGGCCACCTTCACACCGACACGGGGGAGACCCGCGTCAGCCTGCGGCTGGAAGTAGCGGTTGGGGTTGCTGTCGTCGAACAGCGGCTTGGCGCTGGCGCCGCGGATGTAGCTCCTACGGCCACCGGCAGTGAGGTAGAACGAGTCGGACTTCTCCAGGCTGAACGGTGCGTCGTAGGTCTGGATCCGTCCCCGCCAGGGCTGGCCCTGCAGGTTGTAGAGCACCTGCGGGTTGGCATCCACCGGCAGCACCAGGCCGGCACCGGGGTGCTGGCTGGTGTTGTTGTCGGTGTACGAGGCGTCCCAGTAGTTGACCAGGAGCCCGTCCTGGTACGGGAACTTCTCGGCGAAGTCGGGCCGGTCGGGGAAGCTGAAGTTGTACGGACCGGTCTTGAGGTACTTGTCGTAGGACACGTACTGGCGGTTGCTGGCCAGGTAGAACTGGTCGGTCAGCGCGGTGATGCTGTTGCCCACCGAGGTGAATCCGTCCAGGGTCCAGCCGTTGGGCGGGTTCTCCGCACCGTCTGCGAAGAGCACGGCACCAGCGGCATCGGTGACCTTGATGTCGTCGACGAAGAGGCCGGCCCACCCGAGGTCGGGATCCTGACCCTGCACGCCGCCGTCGGTGACGTAGCGGGCTCGGAAGCCGATGGTCTGACCGGCGTACGCCGACAGGTCGTAGCTCACCGGGACGTACCCGTCGCTGACCCCGTCGATGCCGATCTCGGCGGCATCAGGGGCGGTGTCCGGGTCGAACGGCGTGGCCAGCTTGGTCCAGCTGCCGCTACCGGCGGGCACCTCGGCCTCGAAGAAGGCGTAGTCGTAGTCCTCCTCGATGTTGTACTGCGCCGAGAGCGTCAGGGTCGCGCCACCGGCCGGGACCGCGATGTCCGTGCGGGACATCGAGGCCTCGTAGTCGTCGCCCTGGCCGGACCACCACTGCTTGGCTCCCTGCGCGGGGGCGGGAAGAGCAGTGACGTTCTCCTTGTCCGGGAGGACCACTGCCACGCCCTGCGGCTTCTCGGAGTTGTACTCGTGCGGGCCGAGGTCGATGGTGCGGTTCTGCCCGGCGACCACGGTCTCGTAGTCCAGCCAGCCCAGCTGCAGCTTGTCCCAGACGCCGAGGTCGGCGGCCCGGGTGCCGAGACCCTGGTCCCCGGGAGCAGAGACGCGGCTCTGCGCCATCAGGGTCCACCAGCTGACCGGGTTGTCACCCGAGGCTACGGTGTCGTAGTGGTCGGGCAGTCCCAGGTCGTGGCCGTACTCGTGGGCCACGGTGGAGAGCCCGCCGTTCTCGCCCTGGATGGTGTAGTCGGCCACCCAGATCCCGCTGGTGCCGATCTGGGTCCCACCGTCGAGGTTGCCGGTCGGGCCGGCCGTGCCGTCGAGGTTCTGGAAGGCCTTCCAGCGGTGGCTCCAGATGGCGTCCTCGCCGTAGACCGGGTCGCCGTCGGACTGGTCCCCGCCGGCGTGGACGATCTGGAAACGGTCGATGTAACCGTCCGGCTCGTCGAAGTTGCCGTCACCGTCGAAGTCGTAGCGGTCGCGGATGTCGTACTCGGCCACCGTGGCGGCGATCTGGGCGTCGGTGCGCCCGGCCGCGCGCTGGTCGGCGACCCACTGGGTCATGGCGTCGGAGATCAGGGACCAGGTGTTGTTGCAGACCTGGCTGGCGCAGGGGTAGCCGTTGCTGCGGCCGTAGCGCGCCTGGTTGAACGGGACCGTGGTGATGTCGGTGACCATGCCGTCGACGCTGTAACGACCCGAGGACTGACGCTCGTAGTAGGTCTTGAGGGACTCCACGCCCCTGCCCTCGCCGAAGTAGAGCTTCTCGTAGTAGGCCTTGTCGTAGTTGGCCTGCCATCCGGTCGAATTGTCGTTCGGACCGGGCTTGGGGATCTCGTTGAACGAGGGACCTTCGAACGATGCCGGCCCTTCGGTCAGGGGGTCGACGTCCACGTCGGGGTAGTTCGGGTGCCGCTGGTCGCCGAATTGCACCAGGAGCACGAACACCTTGTCGGTGCGCTCGTTCTCGAGCTCGACGTACTGGTCGGCCCCGCTCTTCTTGGCACTGGCCCGGGGCGACTTCGTCCCGGCGGGCTTGCGGCCGACCTTGAGCACCGAGGTGCCGTTGATCTTCTTGGGGGAGGCTTCGCCGCTGAGCACGTCGGCCCACGCCTCTTGGCGCAGCACGGCCTGCTTCTCGGCCTGGGGGTTCGGCATGACGTGGTCGGGATTCGCGCTGCGGGGTTCTCCCTGGCGCTGGTGCGATGCCGCTGGTGCGGCAGTTGCCGAAGGCAGGGCAGCCAGCCCCAGTCCGGCGAGCAGGGCCACGCTCAGCGCGGCGTTCGTGGTTCTCACGTGATCGTTCCTTCCGAGATCAGAGCAGCCGGTCCTGGTAGACCCGCAAAACCTCCCTGTCGCCATGGACACTAAATGGACTCCTTACCGCTGAACAGAGGCAGACAAGGATGAATCGCAAAGAAAATTGCGCCGTGGTGCGCAACCCGATCCACTCCGGATGCGTCCTGGGGTGACAGGAGCCTCGAGGGCACACGAGTACGAAGGGACCCACCCATGAACCTGCACCCCACCGTCCTGCTCACCGCGCCAGGCGTCGCTGCCCTGCTCGCGGTGGGGATGCTCACCCCGGCGCACGCCGCCACGGCCAGCTTCGTGGACGGGGACGACCGTCCGATGAAGGCCGACATCCTCGAGGTCAGGGTGGCGCACAACGCCGACCGGATCCGGGTACGGATCAGCTTCGACGACCTGGTCCGGTCCGGGCTGGAGCGGTCTCAGGGCGTCTCGATCTTCTTCGACACCGACGAGGGCGACGCGGGTCCCGAGTACCGCCTCGGCGGCGGGCTCAACAGCGGCACCGACTACCTGCTGGCCGCCGTCGAGGGGTGGAACGACGACGGGGCCCCGGTGGAGAGCTGCGACTACCTCGGGCGGATCAACTGGCGTCGGGACACCGTGACCTACCTGGTCGACCCGCCGTGCTTCGGCGACGTCCCCGCGGTGCGGGTCGCGGTGAAGGCGGGGGAGTCGAGGCGTCGGGGCGTCGAGCGCAACGACTGGCTGCTGGGTCGCAGGGTGCTCACCGATCCCGTGGCGCGAGGCTGAGTCGCCTCAGGTGATGACGACGCCGACCACCCAGGTGGCGGCGGCCAGCGCTGCCGCCAGCAGCTCGATGACCATGCTCAGGCCCACTGCCTTGAGCGCGTGCACGGTCGAGGCCCAGGCACCGGACCCGAGGCGTCGGTGCTCGGCCAGGAACACTCCCAGCACGAACCCGAGGAAGAGCCCCACCACCGGCACCACGAAGAAGCCCGCGGCACCCAGCGCCGCCCCGAGCCACAGGGAGCTGTTAGGGACCCCGGCGACCTTCAGACGCCTGCCGGGCACGGTGAACTTGACCACCGCGCCGACGACCAGGAACGCGAGGGCGACGCCAGCCACCAGCCAGGCCGGGGTGGTGCCGACCGCGACGCCCCACGTGACGATCGCCGCCAGCATGAGCGCGGTGCCGGGCAGCACGGGCACGATGATGCCCACCATGCCGACCGCGAGCGCCAGGCCGACGAGGAGATCGAGAGTGGTCACTGCGTCACCCTAGTGGCCGGACAGATGAAGACGGCCCCGGACGATGTCCGGGGCCGTCGATCACGTCTGGATGCCGTCAGTGCTGCGGCTCCGGGTTGGAACCGGGCGTGTTCACGAGCTTGTGGGTCTCGTCGACCACGGTCGCGGCGACCTCGCGGAGCTTGTCGCCGTGCTCGCGGGCGTGGTGGGCGCAGAAGAGCAGCTCGCCGCCGCTCTGGAGCTCGACACGCAGGTAGGCCTGGGCACCGCAGCGGTCGCATCGATCGGCCGCCGTGAGGGCGGCTTTGGGGGCAAGTGCAGTAGTCACTTCGGCCTCGTTTCTCTCCATCGGTGTCTGGCCCAACGTACCTGCCGGGGAAAAGATTCCCCGCTGCTGGTGACCTCCTATCCAACCACGGACCTCCTTACCCCACTCTCCGATTCCTCAACCCTCGAGAACTCGGTGGCGGAGACCGTGGCGTCCTGGCTCACGCTAGAGCAGGGATCACTCGAGCGCTTGCAGGCGTGCCTTGTCAGGTCCACGGTGTGTCGCGGGTAGATTCGGGTCTCGTGGCAGCCCCGACCGACACCTCCTACAACGCAGCTCACCTCCTGGTCCTCGAAGGCCTCGAGGCAGTGCGCAAGCGGCCCGGCATGTACATCGGGTCCACCGACACCCGCGGCCTGATGCACTGCCTGTGGGAGCTCATCGACAACGGGGTGGACGAGGCGCTCGCCGGCGCCGCACACCGTGTCGAGGTGACGCTGCACGCCGACGACTCGGTGGAGGTCATCGACGACGGTCGCGGCATCCCCACCGACAAGGAGCCCAAGACCGGGCTCCCGGGGGTCGAGGTGGTCGCCACCAAGCTGCACGCCGGAGGGAAGTTCGGCGGCGGGTCCTACGTCGCCACCGGTGGGCTGCACGGTGTGGGCCTCTCGGTCGTCAACGCGCTGTCCGCGCGGATGGACATCGACGTCGACCGGGCGCCCACCCAGCAGGGACTGAGCTTCCAGCGCGGGGCTCCGGGAGTCTTCGAAGGCGAGGGGCCTCAGGCCGGGTTCACCCCCAGGTCGGGCCTGACCCGCAAGGGCCGACGGGTGGCGAAGGGCCGCACCGGCACCACCGTGCGCTTCTGGCCGGACCGACAGATCTTCACCCGCGACGCCACCTTCGTGTTCGAGGACTTGGTGACCAGGGCCCGCCAGACCTCCTACATCGTGCCGGGGCTGGAGCTGGTCATCCGCGACATGCGCGGCGACCAGCCCGTGGAGGAGAAGTTCCGCCACGACGGGGGCATCTCGGAGTTCGCGGAGTTCCTGTCGGTGGGGGAGCCCGTCACCGACGTGCTGCGGCTCCAGGGGTCCGAGACCTTCAAGGAGACCGTGCCCCTGCTCGACGACAAGGGGCACATGACTCCGCAGGAGGTGACGCGCGAGCTCGGCGTCGACGTCGCCCTCCGCTGGACCATGGGGTACGACACCGAGGTCCGGTCCTACGTGAACGTGATCGCCACCCCCAAGGGCGGGACGCACGTGAGCGGGTTCGAGCAGGCGGTCACCAAGACGTTCAACGACGTGATGAGGGCGACCAAGGCGCTCAAGGTCGGCGACCAGGACGTCATCAAGGACGACGTGCTCGAGGGGCTCACCGCGGTCGTCACCGTGCGTCTGGCCGAGCCGCAGTTCGAGGGCCAGACCAAGGAGATCCTCGGGACCCCGGCCGCCCGCGCGATCGTGCGCAAGGTGGTCGCCTCCGAGCTCAAGGCGTTCCTCACCTCCACCAAGCGGGGCGAGAAGTCCCAGGCCAAGCTGGTCATGGACAAGGTGGTGGGCGCCTCCAAGACGAGGATCGCGGCACGGCAGCACAAGGAGACCCAGCGCCGCAAGAACGCCCTGGAGTCCTCCGCCCTGCCTGCGAAGCTGGCGGACTGCCGCTCTGGCGACAACGAGCGCACCGAGCTGTTCATCGTCGAGGGGGACTCCGCGCTGGGCACCGCCAAGATGGCGCGTGACTCCGAGTACCAGGCCCTGCTGCCCATCCGCGGCAAGATCCTCAACGTCCAGAAGGCCTCGGTCACGGACATGCTCAAGAACACCGAGTGTGCGGCGATCATCCAGGTCGTCGGCGCCGGGTCGGGCCGGAGCTTCGACCTAGAGGCGCGCCGCTACGGTCGCATCATCTTCATGGCGGACGCCGACTCCGACGGCGCGCACATCCGCTGCCTGCTGGCCACCCTGTTCTTCAAGTACATGCCCGATCTGCTGACCGCGGGCCGGGTCTACACCGCGGTCCCGCCCCTGCACCGGATCGAGCTCACCAACCCGCGCAAGGGCATGGACAAGTACGTCTACACCTACTCCGACGACGAGCTGCACCGTCGACTGGCCGAGCTGAAGAAGAAGAACCTCGGCTACAAGGACCCGCCGCAGCGCTACAAGGGTCTCGGCGAGATGGACGCCGAGCAGCTGCAGGAGACGACGATGGACCCCCGACACCGCACCCTGCGGCGCCTGACGGTCGACGACGCCGCGATCGCTGCGGACGTCTTCGAGCTGCTGATGGGCTCCGACGTCGCCCCGCGCAAGGAGTTCATCGTGCAGGGCGCCTACGAGGTCGACATGGGGACCCTGGACGCCTGAGTCGTGCCCCGCCGCCTCACGGCACGGGCGTCATGAGCCCCGAGTCGACGTCGTACACGAAGCCGCCCACCTTGATGGAGGCGGGGATGAGCGGGTGGGACCGCACCTTCTGCACGTCCTCGCGCAGTCGCGTCAGCTGGTCGTCGATGACGCCGAAGGTCTGCCACGAGGCGTCGACCCCGGCCGCGGCGCCGATCTTCTCGCGCAGCTCTGCCTCGGAGTGCATCGTCATGGCGCACCTGGTGTGCGGGACGACCAGCACCCGCTCGACGCCGAGCAGGTGGGCACCCAGCACCAGGGCCTCGAGGGCCTGAGGGGTGACCCGACCGCCGGGGTTGCGGAAGATCTTGGCGTCACCGTGGCGCAGGCCGAGCATCGCCAACGGGTCGATGCGCGAGTCCATGCAGGTCACTATCGCGACGCCGGCGTGAGCCTTGCCGTCGAAGCCACCCAGGTCGAAGTTCGCGGCGAACGCGCGGTTCGCCTCCATCAGGTCGTCGAAGTCAGCCACGGGAAGAACCTAACCCAGTGCTTTCGGCGACAGGCACCGAGGTCGCACCCCGGAACAGGACCAGCGCCAGGACGCCGGCGAGCAGGGCGCAGCCGGCGGCGCCGAGGAACACGGTCTGCTCCTGCGCGATTCCCGCCTGCTTGAGCAGCAACGTGAACTCCGCGCACCTCGACCTGCCGTCGCAGACCTCCCGGACGCCGGGGATGTCAGCCTGCTCGGCGTAGTAGCGGCGGAGGCCGAGGGTGGTGAGCGCGGAGATCCCCACCAGCATGCCGACCATCCGGGAGACCACCACCAACGCGCTGGTCAGGCCGTGCACCGAGGCGTCGGTGAAGGCGAGGACGGCCGCGTTGACCGGGGCCAGCGCCAGCCCGAAGCCGAGGCCGCCTAGGACCAGGGGCACAGTCGCGCTCCAGCTCTCCAACGCGGTGATGTCCCACCGGGACATCAGGAGGAAGGAGGCGGCCGCCAGCGCCATCCCGGACGCGGTGGTGCGCCCGGGACCCCAGCTGCGCGTCAGGTAGCCGCCCAGGACCGCCCCCACCGGCAGGGCGACCAGGAACCGGACCAGGACCAGTGCGGCGGACAGCTGGGAGTCGCCGTAGATGGTGGTGCGGGCGAAGAGCGGGATGTCGATCAGGGCCGCGATCAGCGCGGCACCGACGAAGAAGCTCACCACCAAGGAGCCCCAAGCCGGCGTACGGCGCAGGGTTCCGGCGGGCACCAGGGGCGCGGGGGAACGGCGCAGGTGCACGACGAGGCAGACCGCGGCGACCGCGGCGCCGAGCAGGTACCAGGCCCCCTGTGCGGAGAACACCTCCAGCCGGGGGTCGGCGGTCGCGAAGGCCAGGATGATCCCGCCCAGGGCGACCCCCAGGAGCGCGGACCCGAGGAGGTCGGCCTCCCGCATGGCGCCACCCCAGGAACGTACGTCGACCAGCGGGTGGGCGGCGGTCAGCAGCCGGACGACCAGTCCGGCGGCGGCCGCCAGGGTGACCGCTCCCACAGGGGTCAGCCAGCGTCCGTCGCCGACGAACGGCACGAACATCTCGCCCCATCTCAGTTCCCGCATGATGGGCCCGGGCCGGACGAACACCAGCGCGCCGGCCACCAGCGTCAGTGCCACCAAGGCCAGTCCGACGAGGTCCCGGCGGCCCCGGGGAGGCTCACCTGGGTCAGCCCCTGGCGGGCGAGGCTCCTGACCCGGTCCGGGACGGCGCAGCGCCAGGGCCCGGATCGCGGCGGCGAGCACCAGCCCGACGATCAGGTTGACCGCGAAGATGGCCCGCCAGTCGGCGACGGCGAGCACGACGGCGCCGAACAGCGGGCCGAGGACCGACCCCACCTCCTGGACGGCCGAGACGATGCCCAACGGGACCCCACGTCGGTTGGCGGGGTAGAGGTCCGCCACCAGCGCCAGGGTGGCTGGCACCAGCCCACCGCCCCCGACGCCCTGCAGGAAGCGTCCGCTCACCATCGAGGGCAGGTCGTAGGCCAGGGCGGTGACCAGGGAGCCGAGGGCGAAGAGGACCAGTGAGAAGACCAGGACGGGGACGCGGCCCCGCAGGTCGGCGATCCGGCCGATCAGGGGGAGCATGGCGACGTAGCCGAGGAGGAAGCCGGAGACGATGGGCGCCGCCCGCTGGAGCTGGTCCAGCGGGATGCCGGCGCTGCCCATCATGTCCGGCAGGGCCAGCACCACCACGTAGGTGTCCGCCGCGGCGAAGGCGACGGCACCGGCGGCCAGCCCCAGCAGCATCCGGGGGGCGTTGCCCAGCGCGGGCGTCACGGTGCGGTGATCGTCTTCTCGGTGTCGTAGTCGCGGATGTCGACCTTGTAGGTCATCTCCGGACTGTCGGCGTAGAAGACCCCGGTCAGGGTGGCCTCGCGCAGCTCGCCGTCCTCGTTGATCAGGTAGGCGGCGTCGAAGACGTCCCCCGCGCTGCTCGGGATCACGTTCTTCATCACCTCTCCGTCGATGGTCCCGGTGTAGGAGGTGAGCACCTCCCGGTTGTCCACGCCGCCGCGCTCGGTGTCCCCGGCCTCGGCGGAGTCGGTGGCGGTCAGCAGCGTGGCGAACCCGTGGTCGGCACTGATCAGGAGGCTGGGGTCCGGCGCGCCGTACTCGGCCGGGTCCACGTCGGACCAGCCGGGGGTCAGTGGGATGCGGGCCCACACCGTGCCGTCCACCGCCACCACCGGGACCTCGAACTCGTTGCCCGAGAGCCGGACCTTCAGGGCCCCGTCGAAGGCGGGGGCGGAGGTGGCCGTGCCGACGGCGCTGGTGATGCCGGTGACGCCGTCGGGCAGGTCTTCGGTGGTGAGACTCAACGTCACCCCGGAGGTCTCGTCGAGGCGCTCGGCTGCGCCGTCGAGCGCCTCCGAGACCTCCTCGGGCGAGGCGTCCGAGCCCTCGTCGGAGCTGCAGGAGCCCAGCACCAGCGCCAGGCCCAGCAGGGGCGGCAGGGCGAGCACGCGCGCTCGGGAACGGATGTGGAGGACCGGGGTTCGAGACATCGCGTCAGCCTGTCACATCGGACGCAACGCCCAGCTGACGGGCGACCGGGGGCGCGCAGGCGACGATCGGCTGGGAGCCGGGCACGCCCGAGCCGTCCCGGCGGCCGTCGGCCTCCGGCAGCTCCACCGGAGCCCCGCTGGCGGCTGCCGCCCGAGCCGGCGCGGTGCCCGCCCACGCGAACACCAGGGAGTCCTCACCCTTGAGGAAGCGGTGGCACCGGACCCCGCCGGTGGCGCGGCCCTTGGCCGGGTACTCGCTGAACGGCGCGACCTTGACGGCGCCGGGCTCGGTGCCCGGCAGCGCGGTGGAGGACCCGGAGGCCGTCACCACCACGGCGTCGGCAGGGTCCAGGGCGCCGAACCACACCACGCGATCGCGTCCTGCCAGCCGGACTCCGGCGATGCCGCCCCCGGAGCGGCCCTGCGGCCGGACCGCGTCGGCCCCGAAGTGCAGCAGCTGGGCCTCAGCGGTGATGAAGCACAGCTCCTCGTTGCCGGTCGCCAGCTCGACGGCACCGACCACCTCGTCGCCGTCCTTAAGGCCGATCACCTCCCAGTCCTCGCGCGAGAGCACCTCGGGGGTGACGCGCTTGACGATGCCCTGCCGGGTGCCCAGCGCCAGCCCCGGGCCTGCGGTGCCCAGCGAGCTCAGGCACAGCGCCCGCTCGCCGGGCTCCAGGGAGAGGATCTCGCTCAGCGGCAGCCCACCCTGCAGGTTCGGGTCGTTGGCGCCGGCCGGCAGCTCGGGCATGTCGAGCACCTGGACCTTCAGCAGCCGACCGCGGGAGGTCACCACCCCGATCTCGGCGCGAGCCGTGGTGCGCACCGCCGAGACGACGACGTCGTGGTTGGCGCGCCCCCCGCCCTCGCCCGGGGCCTCGTCGGTGGAGGTGCGCGCCAGCAGACCGTTGGCGGACATGAAGGCGAAGCACGGCGCGTCCGCCACCTCCAGCGAGGCGGAGCCGACGGCCGTCACCGTGGTGCCGGCCGAGGCCAGCAGCACGGTCCGGCGGGGG
>NZ_POAG01000019.1:393517-459683 GCF_002930065.1 Nocardioides sp. 616
CGCGTCGAGAGCCTCGATCTGGCTCTCCAGCTCCGACTTCTCCTTCTCCAGCTCGAGGGTGGAGAAGCGGGTCAGCCGGCGCAGCGGCATGTCCAGGATGTAGGTGGCCTGGATGTCGCTGAGGTCGAAGACGTCGATCAGCCGCTCCTTGGCCATCGCGGAGTTGTCGCTGGAGCGGATGAGCTGGATCACCTCGTCGATGTCGAGGATGGCGATCATCAGCCCGGCGACCAGGTGCAGCCGGTCCGCCGCCTTGCCGCGCCGGAACGTCGTACGCCGGCGGACCACGTCGAAGCGGTGAGCGAGGAAGACCTCCAGCATCTCCTTCAGGCCCATCGTCCGCGGCTGCCCGTCGACCAGGGCGACCGCGTTGATGCCGAAGGACTCCTCCAGCGGGGTCTGCTTGTACAGCTGCTCCAGCAGGGCCTCGGGGACGAACCCGTTCTTCACCTCCACGACCAGCCGCACGCCGTTGGCCCGGTCGGTGAGGTCCTTGATGTCGGAGATGCCGAGCAGCTTCTTGGACTGCACCAGGACCTTGATCCGCTCGATGATCCGCTCGGTGCCCACGCCGTAGGGCAGCTCGGTGATGACGATGCCCTTCTTGCGGGGCGTGACGGACTCGATCCGGGCGGTGGCGCGCATCTTGAAGGTGCCGCGGCCGCTCGCGTAGCCGTCCCGGACCCCGTCCAGGCCCACGATCTTGCCGCCGGTGGGCAGGTCCGGCCCGGGGATGAAGCGCATCAGGTCGTCCACGGACGCCTTGGGGTGGCCGATCAGGTGCTTGAGCGCCTGGACCACCTCGACCAGGTTGTGCGGGGGGATGTTGGTCGCCATGCCCACCGCGATGCCGGTGGCGCCGTTGACCAGCAGGTTGGGGATGGTCGAGGGCAGCACCCCCGGCTCGGTCTCGCGCGAGTCGTAGTTGGGCTTGAAGTCGACGGTGTCCTCGTCCAGCGAGGCCGTCATTGCCACCGCGGCCGGCGCCATCCGGCACTCGGTGTAGCGCATGGCGGCGGGGGAGTCGTCCGGTGACCCGAAGTTGCCGTGCCCGTCGACCATCGGCAGCCGCATCGACCACGACTGGGCCATCCGCACCAGCGCGTCGTAGATCGCACCGTCGCCGTGCGGGTGCAGCTTGCCCATCACCTCGCCGACCACGCGCGCGCTCTTCACGTGGCCGCGCTCGGGGCGCAGGCCCATGTCGGACATCGTGTAGAGGATGCGCCGCTGGACCGGCTTGAGGCCGTCCCTCGCGTCGGGCAGGGCGCGGGAGTAGATCACCGAATAGGCGTACTCCAGGAAGGAGGACTTGATCTCGTCGCCGACGTCGATGTCGAGGATGTGCTCCTCGAAGTCGTCGGGCAGGGGAGCCTTCGTGCCGCGTCTTGCCATGGCCACATTGTCCCCAACGTCCCGCCCCTTGGGGTGACAGGGCACGCCGTGGGGCAACGGCAGGTTAGATTCAGGGACGTGACCGAAGCCGAGACCGGGACCTTGACTACAGAGCCTCCCAAGCACTGGGAGGCCGACGTCCTGCTCCGCGACGGTCGCACGGCGCACATCAGGCCCATCCGGGCAACCGACGCTGAGCTGATGGTCGAGTTCTACAGCCGCGTCTCGGACCAGTCGAAGTACTACCGGTTCTTCGCCCCGATGCCGAAGCTCTCCGACAAGGACGTGGCCCGGTTCACCCAGGTCGACTTCGTGGGGCGCGTCGCGTTCGTGCTGCTCGTGGGCGGGAAGATGATCGCGGTGGGCCGCTACGACACCGTCGCGCCCGGCGAGGCCGAGGTGGCGTTCCTGGTCGAGGACAAGCACCAGGGCCGCGGCATCGGCCAGCTGCTGCTCGAGCACCTCGCCCAGGCCGGCCGTGAGCGCGGGATCGAACGGTTCGTCGCCGAGGTGCTGCCCGACAACCACCCGATGATCCGCACCTTCAAGGACGCCGGCTACCAGGTGGCCAGCCAGTACGACGACGGCCTGGTGTCGCTGGAGTTCTCCATCGACCCCACCGACACCGCCCTGGACGTGATGGAGCAGCGCGAGCACCGCGCCGAGTCCGCCTCGATCGAGAAGTTCTTCAACCCGCGCTCGGTGGCCGTCATCGGCGCCAGCCGACGTCAGGACACCATCGGTCAGGCGCTGGTCCGCAACCTGGTGCTGGGCGACTTCACCGGCCGCGTCTACGCCGTCAACCCCACCGCCGACGCGGTCTCGGGACTCCCGGCGTACGCGTCGGTGGCCGAGATCCCCGGCGAGGTCGACGTCGCCATCGTGGCGGTGCCGGCCGACGCGGTGCAGGACGTCGTGCTGGACTGCGCCGCCAAGGGCGTGCACGGCCTGGTGGTCATCTCCTCCGGCTTCGCCGAGACCGGCGAGGAGGGCCGCCGTCGCCAGCGCCAGCTCGTCGGGCTCTCCCGGTCCTACGGCCTGCGGCTGATCGGCCCCAACTGCCTGGGAGTGATCAACACCGACCCCGAGGTCTCGATCAACGCCTCGCTCTCCTCGGTGATGCCTCCCCGCGGTCGGGCGGGGTTCTTCTGCCAGTCCGGTGCGCTGGGCTCGGCCATCCTGGAGAAGGTGAACAACCGGGGCCTGGGGCTGACCACCTTCGTCAGTGCCGGCAACCGCGCCGACGTCTCCGGCAACGACCTGCTGCAGTACTGGGAGGAGGACGACTCCACCGAGGTCGTCCTGCTCTACCTGGAGTCCATCGGCAACCCCCGCAAGTTCTCCCGGATCGCGCGTCGGGTCTCCCGGCGCAAGCCGATCATCGCCGTGCGGTCCGGCCGCACCACCCAGGGTGTGCCCATGGGCCACGCGGTGCGCAAGATCGCGGCCCCCTCGCAGTCGGTGGACGCCATGTTCCGGCAGGCCGGGGTGATCCAGGTCGACACCCTGGAGGAGATGTTCGACGTCGCCCAGCTGTTGGCGCACCAGCCGCTGCCCCGGGGCCGCCGGGTCGCGGTCGTGGGCAACTCCGACGCCCTCGGCCTGCTGGCCGCGGACGCGGCCGCCGGCGCCGGCCTCGTGGTCAACAAGCAGGTGGCGCTGGGTGCGGAGGCCACGGCCGAGGACTTCGAGGACGCGCTGGACGCCGCCATCGACGACCCCGAGGTCGACGCGGTCGCCGCCATCTACATCCCGCCGCTCAACGTCAGCGGCGAGGACGTGGCCAACGTGCTCGCCGCCATCGGCGAGCAGTCGGACAAGCCCCTGGTCTCGACGTTCCTGGGGGCCGAGGGCGTGCCCGAGCTGCTGCGGGTCCCCGACGTCGCGGGCTCCACCGCCGGCCGCGGCTCGGTGCCGTCGTACCCGGCGGTCGAGGCCGCGGTCCGGGCCCTGGCCCGCGTCGTGGAGTACGCGATGTGGCTGCGCACCCCGGACACCCCGCCCGGCGACCTCGAGCTGGTGGACCGGCCTGCGGCCAAGAAGCTGGTCGCCGAGCTGCTGATCGAGCACCCCACGGGGCGCGACCTCAGCGACGCCGAGCAGTTCGAGCTGCTCGCCTGCTACGGCATCGACCTGTGGCGCACCCGCCCGGTGAGCTCGCTGGAGGAGGCACGCGCTGCCGGTGCCGAGCTGGGCTGGGACGTCGTGCTGAAGGCGACCGCTCCGCACCTGCGCGACCGCCCCGACCTGGCGCACGTGTGGCGCAACATCGACTCCCCGGACCAGATGGACGACGCGTGGAAGTCGCTGCGCGAGGTGATCACCGATCCCGGCAAGGCGGGCTTCGTGGTGCAGCGCAACGCGCCCCCCGGCGTCCCGGTGGCCGTGGCCAGCATCGAGGACCCGCTCTTCGGTCCGGTGATCTCGTTCGGCATTGGCGGTCCGCTCACCGAGCTGCTCGGTGACCGTGCCTTCCGCATCCCGCCGTTGGCCGAGCACGACGCCCAGGACATGGTTCGCGAGATCAAGGCGTCCCCCCTGCTCTTCGGCTACCGGGGGAGCGAGATCGTGGACGTGGAGGAGGTGGAGAGGATCGTGAGGCGGGTCGCGCAGTTGCAGTACGACGTGCCCCAGATCCGCTCGCTCTCGCTGCCCCTGGTGCTGGCCGGCCAGAGCGGGTGCGCCGTCCTGGGCTCGACCATCCGGATCGAGCCCGTCCTGGACCCGCGCTCGGACTGGTTCGTCCGGCGGCTGAGCTCGATGCCGGGGGACACGCTTCCCGACTGAGGCTCGCTGCCTCGGTGACCACTAGGATCACGGCCGTGCTGGTCTCCGACGCTCATCGCTTCCTCTTCGTGCACGTGCAGAAGACGGGCGGCGTCAGCGTGGAGCACCTGGTCCGTTCCCACCTGCCCGGGGTGCGCGGCATCGACGGTCTCACCCGGCACGCCCGACTCGGGCAGATCCTGGCCGCCGAGCCCGACCTGGTCGACTACTGGACCGTGGGGTTCGTGCGCAATCCCTGGGCCCGGCTGGTCTCCTGGTACGGCATGGTCCAGCGCTTCCGACGCCTGGCCGAGCAGGGCCGGCCCAAGGCGCAGCGGTTCCTCGCCGGAGAGGGGTTCATGGCCCGGGTGGCGCGCGACTACGCCGACTTCGACGCGTTCGTGCTGCGTGGCCCCGACGACTGGCCCCGGCTGCGCACGCCCCAGGTCGCCTACCTGACCGCCGAGGGGCGTACGGCGGACTTCGTGGGCCGCACCGAGAGCTTCGACACCGACGTCCGCACGGTGATGGTGCGGCTCGGCCTCTCGGACCAGGCGCCGATCCCGCGCGACAACGCGGCCCCGCCCCGCGACTACCGCCGTGACTACTCGGCCCTGACGCGGGACCGGGTCGCCGAGGTCTTCGCCGCGGACCTGAAGGCCTTCGACTACACCTTCTAGACCGCCGCGCAGCCCTACCGCCTGCCGCGTGACAGACTGCTCCCATGCGCAGCAGGACGCCCGAGCACGCTCCGGCCGAGAAGGACCATGCCCGCGAGCTGCGGTCGGCGATCGACCGCACCGGCTACTACCCCGAGGTGGTCTCCGACGGCGTCTTCGCCGCGCTCGGTGGAGAGCGGGTGGCCGCGTTCTACGTCCACCACGAGCCGACGTTCGAGCACGACGAGGTGCGCCGCCACCTGACGGTGGTGGTGCTGACCCCCACCCGGCTGCTGCTCGCGCACACCGATGAGCACCCGGGCGACGACATGCTGCCCGAGCCCTACACCTCCACCTCCACCGAGGCGATCACGCTGGCCTCGGTCCGGTCGGTGGTGGTGACCCGGATGGTGGCCAACCCCACCTCCGGTCCCGCGCCCGCCGCCGAGGCGGTGCTCACCATCGGCTGGGGTGGCGTCAGCCGGATCGACCTGGAGCCCGCCGCGTGCGCGGACCCCGCGTGCGAGGCCGACCACGGCTACACCGGGGTGCTGGCCGGCGACGACTTCTCGCTGCGGGTCTCTGCCGCGGCCGAGGGCCGGGACGCGGTCTCGGGCCTGCTGGCGTTCGCGGAGGCGCTCTCCGCCCGCACTCGCGGCGCATGAGTCCGGGCGCTCCGGGCCCGAGTGCGCCGGAGTTCGTGGAGCCGGCCTACGGGACGAGGTCGCTGGGCGACGTCGTGCCCGCCGTGGCCCAGGCACTGGGGGTGCCTCTGCCGGGGGCCACAACCCGCATGGTGCTGCCGGAGGCACCGGCCTACGTGGTGTTCCTGGTCGACGGACTGGGCGCCGAGCTGCTGCGCCGCTATGCCCACGCCGCGCCGTTCCTGGCCTCGCTGCTGGCAGAGCAGGCCACCGGCACCGCGGGCGTCCCGTCGACGACCGCCACCAGCCTCACCTCCCTGGGCACCGGGCTGGCCCCGGGGACCCACGGCCTGGTGGGGTTCACCAGCCGCATCCCCGGCACGGACCGCCTGCTCAACGCGCTGACCTGGGACAAGGCCGTCGACCCGGTGGACTGGCAGCCGCACCCCACGGCGTTCGCCCGGCTGGTCTCCGCCGGCGTGGCCACGACGGTGGTCAACAAGCGTGACTTCGTGCGCAGCGGGCTCACCATGGCCGCCCACCGGGGCGCGGAGTACGTCGGCGCCGACCGGGTGGGGGAGCGCATCGCCGCCGTGCTGGCGGCCTCGGCCTCACGTCCCTCGCTGACCTATGTCTACGACTCCGACCTGGACTGGACCGGGCACAAGTTCGGTGTCTCCTCCACCCAGTGGCTCCAACAGCTCTCCATGGTCGACGCCGAGGCCGAGCAGCTGCGCGAGACGCTGCCGCCGCAGGTGCGGCTCCTGGTGTTGGCCGACCACGGCATGGTCGACTCGCCGGTCCAGGCGCACATCGACGTCGACGAGCACCTGGGGCTGCGCGACGGGGTGGCGCTGCTGGGCGGGGAGGCCAGGTTCCGGCACCTCTACTGCGCGCGCGGCGCCGTGGACGACGTGGTCGCCACCTGGCGCGAGACCCTGGGGGAGGCCGCGGAGGTGCTGACCCGCGACGAGGCGGTACGCCGCGGCTGGTTCGGCGCCGCGGACGCCTCGGTGCTGCCCCGGATCGGCGACGTGCTCGTGGCCTGCCGCGGGACCAGCGCGATCATGTCCACCGCCGACTTCCCCTACGAGAAGACGCTGATCGGTCTGCACGGATCCCTGACGCCCGCGGAGATGCTCATCCCGATGATCGTGGTCTGAGCGGGCTCAGCCGAAGGGCAGGGGCTCGGGCGCGAGGCTGACCGCCTTGGCCCGCGCGGCGGTCAGGCGGCGCCGGTGGTGCTGGCGGCACAGCACCTCGTAGGCGACCTCCGCCGAGGGGTCGTCGGCCTGCTCGACGTCCCCGACGACCACGACGTCGCCCTCCACCACCATCACGCCGTTCTCGGTGCGCGCGTTCTGGGTGGCCTTCTTGCCGCACCAGCACAGTGCCTCAACCTGCAGCACGTTCATCCGGTCCGCGAGCTCGACCAGCCGCGCGCTGCCGGGGAACATCACGGTCCGGAAGTCGGTGAGGATCCCGAAGGCGAAGACGTCGATCTGCAGCTCGTCGACGACCTTGGCCAGCTGCTCGATCTGGAGCGGGGAGTAGAACTGGGCCTCGTCACAGATCAGGTAGTCGATGCGACCGCCCCGGGTGAGGGTCTCCACCACGTACTTCCAGAAGTCGAAGTCCGCGTCCACCTCGAGGGCGGCGTGGGTCAGCCCCAGCCTGCTCGACAGCACCGCCTCGCCGCCACGGTCGTGCGCGGTGAAGATCCGGCCCACCCGGCCACGCGTGGCGTGGTTGTGGTTCGTCTGGAGCGCGAGCGTGCTCTTGCCCGAGTCCATGGTGCCGGTGAAGAAGTGCAGTTCTGCCACGACCGAGGATCCTTCCACACCTGCGGCGCCTGGCAGAGCGCCGGACCACAGACGCCGTCCCGGTAGCGTCTGGACCATGGACTTCAGATACCTCGGCAACAGTGGCCTCAAGATCAGCGAGATCACCTACGGCAACTGGCTCACCCACGGATCCCAGGTGGAGAACGACGTGGCGAAGGAGTGCGTGCGCGCCGCGCTCGACGTGGGCATCACCACCTTCGACACCGCCGACGTCTACGCCAACACCCAGGCCGAGACGGTGCTCGGAGAGGCGCTGCGCGGCGAGCGCCGCCAGTCGCTGGAGATCTTCACCAAGGTCTACTGGCCCACCGGCCCCAAGGGCCACAACGACAGCGGCCTGTCTCGCAAGCACATCATGGAGTCGATCGACGGATCGCTGCAGCGGCTGCAGACCGACTACGTGGACCTGTACCAGGCACACCGGTACGACACCTGCACGCCGTTGGAGGAGACGATGCAGGCGTTCGCCGACGTCGTGCGCGCCGGCAAGGCGCTCTACATCGGGGTGAGCGAGTGGACCGCCGACCAGCTTCGGGCCGGGTCCGAGCTCGCCCGCGAGCTGGGGTTCCAGCTGATCTCCAGCCAGCCGCAGTACTCCATGCTGTGGCGGGTGATCGAGGACGAGGTGGTGCCCGCCTCCCGCGAGCTCGGCATCTCCCAGATCGTCTGGTCGCCGATGGCCCAGGGCGTGCTGTCGGGCAAGTACCAGCCCGGTCAGGCCCCGCCGGCGGGCTCGCGTGCCACCGACGAGAAGGGCGGCGCCGACATGATCAGCAGGTTCATGGACGACAAGACCCTGACCGCCGTCCAGCGGCTCAGGCCGATCGCGGAGTCGCTGGACCTCACGATGTCCCAGCTTGCCGTCGCCTGGGTGCTGCAGAACGACAACGTGGCCTCCGCGCTCGTCGGGGCCTCGCGTCCCGAGCAGGTGCACGAGAACGTGGTCGCCGCGGGCGTGACGATCCCGGAAGACGTGATGGCCAGCATCGACGAGGCGCTCGGTGACGTCGTGGAGCGCGACGCCGCCCGGACCGCGCAGCAGGCCCCGGCGCAGCGACCCTCGTGACGGGTCCGCTCATCTCGGCCGAGGAGCTCGCCGGGCTCCTCGGCGAGGTGACGCTGCTCGACGTCCGCTACGAGATGGGCGCCCAGGGCGGCCCGCCCCGGCATGCGGACTTCGTCGCCGGGCACCTCCCCGGCGCGCGGTACGTCGACCTGGACGCCGACCTCGCGGCCCCGCCGGGGGAGGAGGGCCGGCACCCGCTGCCGGAGCCGGACGACTTCCAGGCCGCGATGCGTCGACTCGGAGTCACCGGCTCCCGCCCGGTGGTGGTCTACGACGACTGGCAGGGGCGGGCGGCGGCGCGCGCGTGGTGGCTGCTGAGGTACCACGGGCACGCCGACGTCCGGGTCCTGGACGGCGGCCTCACCGCGTGGCGGGAGGCAGGCGGCGAGCTGGAGCGAGGTCTCCCGGCCCGTGTGGACGTGCCGGAGGCCGACTCGGACCCGGACGCCTTCGTGGTGGACCTCTCCTCGCAGCACCTGCCGGTGGTCTGGGCGCAGGACGTGGCCTCGGTCCGGGTGCTGGTCGACGCCCGGGCCGCCGCGCGCTACCGCGGCGAGGTGGAGCCCGTCGACCCGGTCGCCGGACACATCCCCGGAGCCGTCAACCTCCCCACCGAGCGCAACCTCGACGACTCGGGGCGCTTCCGCACCCCCGAGGAGCTCGCCCGGGTCTACGCCGGGGTGGGAGCCGTGCCGGGCGTCTCCGTCGCGGCGTACTGCGGCTCCGGGGTCACCGCCACCCACGACGTGCTGGCGATGGAGCTCGCCGGGATCCGGGCAGCGCTGTTCCCCGGGGGCTGGAGCGGTTGGATCACCGACCCGGCGCGGCCGGTCGAGTGACGGGGGAGACCCGGTCGCCCACTCGGATGGTCCCCGGGCCCTCGGGGATCAGCTCGACGGCGAAGACCAGGCCCTTGCCTCGACGCCGGTGCCGCGCCAGGGTGCGCAGCGGCTCCTTGCCCCGGGTCAGGGCCTGCGGGTCGACGGTGGTGATGACGCACCGGCTGATCTGACCGGCGACGCGGAACCGGACCTCGCCGATCTGGACCGCCTCCCAGCCGTCCTCCGCGAACGGCTCGTCGCCGTCGACCACCACGTTGGGACGGAAGCGCTGCACGGACACCGGCTCGGGCTCCTCCTGCCGTTGCTCGGCGCCCTGAACGATCCACTCGTTGAGCAGCGCCAGCGAGGCCCGCGAGACCAGGGAGACCGGCGCCGCGTCCGCGTAGCCGGTGTGGTCGTGAGGCGTGGCCCGGTCGTTGGCCAGGCGCCGCCGGGTCGGGTCGTCGCACCACAGCAGGCTCAGGTCGTCACGTCCGGACAGTGACCGGAACCAGGCGTCGGCCGCAGCACCCGCAGGCACCCCCTGGAGGTGCTCGGAGAACATCGTGAAGTCGGTCAGCCGTCCACCTCTGGGCACGTCCACCGACAGGGTGGGCTGACCCGGGGCTCGCAGGTGCAGCGCGGCCGTGGCCCCCGGATCGGTGACCGGGGTGTCGGTCACCACCCCCACCAGTGCCGGGAGCTCGCGTGCGGAGACCATGACGCCTCGGCCGTCGACCAGGGCCCAGGAGCGGTCATCGGCGAGCCCGCGTCGCAGCACCTCCGCGGACGGCAGTGGCCGCGGCGCGGTGCTCTTCACCGGATGCACGAAGAGGTCCGTCAGCCGCATGTCGGGCGACCCCTCAGTCGCCGGTGCCCCCACCGAACATGATCTCGTCCCAGCTCGGCACGGAGGCGCGCCCGCGGCTCTTCTTCACCGGACGGCGTGGGGCCTCCTCCGGCTTGGGGCTGGCAGGCTCCTCGGCCGGTGCCGCGTCCGTTTCCTGGCCCGTTTCCCCACCCGGGTCCTTGCGCGGGTCCTGGCCCGGCTCCTTGGCCGGCCTCTCCTCGAGACCCTCCAGGGGCAACGAGTCGGTGAGGTCCATGGTGGCGTCGTCCTCGTGGTCGACGCGTGCCTCGTGCTGCCGGGCCTCGTGCTCCGGGGCCGGGTCCTCCGAGACCAGCTCGATGGCGTCGTCGCCGAGGGGGAGCTCGTCGGTGGGCACCGAGCTGAGGCGGCGCCGCACGGGGGTCTCCGAGGCGGCGGGTGCGTCCGTCTCGACCGCGGCGGTCGCCTCGCCGACCAACCAGCGCGCGTCGTCGTCGTCGACCGTGACGTAGTTGCCGGGGACGTCGTAGGAGAACGTCGCCCGGCCGGAGCGCTGCTCCGTGCTGAAGGTGCCGACCAGGGTCCAGCGCCCGTCCTCGCGGCGCCAGGCGTCCCACTCCACGGCGCCCGGGTCGATGTGGCTGGCGCGCAGGTGCGCGGAGACGGTCTCGCCCAGGCTGCGGCCCCCTCCCAGGGAGCCGCTGCCCTCGGCCGAGCGGCGCCGCACCGAGGACAGCTGAGCCCGGCCGGCCACGTGCTCGCGCTCGGCCAGCACCGGCCCCGCGTAGATCATGATCTTCTCCACCGTCGAGTCAGCGGCCTCGGCCACGGCCTCGGGCGTCTCGCCGGCCCGGATCCGGGCCTGGATGTCACGGGGGCGGATGGCGCTGTCCATTCGTTTCTCCAAGGTGCCGGGGCGTCGTTCGGTGGCGCGGAGGGCGGCCCGGAGCGGGGCGTCGACATCGACGGTGTGCTCCACGCCTGTGTCGTCGACGAGCAGCAACCGCGTACGGTCATCGCTCAACCCGACGAGCGTGAGGTGCGCCATCGTGCACTGCTCCTGCCCTTGTCCGCCCCGGATTGCCGGGGCATGTCTCTCCGGTGGGTCGAGCCTACGCCAGCGCCGAGCGCGAGGAGACACATCATGCGGCGCGCCCCCCGGACCGCCTCCGCGACGACTCCCGGACCGCGGCGTGGTCCCGGACCGCTGTAGCCTCCGCGCATGACCGTCCTGGCCGTCGCCGCCCAGCACCAGACGGTGCTCGTGCTGATGGACCTCGCCGGGATCTTCGTCTTCGCGATCTCCGGGGCGCTCGTGGCGGTGCGCAAGCAGCTGGACGTCTTCGGGTGCCTGGTGCTGGCCGGGGCGACCGGGCTCGGTGGAGGCTGGATCCGCGACGTCCTGATCGGAGCGGCCCCGCCGGAGACGCTCACCGACTGGCGCTACCTGACGGTGCCGTTGGCGGCAGGGCTCCTGACCTTCGCGTTCCATCCGGCCGTGGGCCGGGCCGAGCGCGTGGTGAACGTCTTCGACGCCTTCGGGCTGGCGCTGTTCTGTGTCACCGGCGCGCTGAAGGCGCTCGACTACGGCCTCGGGCCACTGCCGGCGGCCCTGCTCGGCATGATCACCGGGATCGGTGGCGGCATGGTGCGCGACCTGCTCGCGGGCCGGATCCCGATCGTGCTGCGCGGCGAGCTGTACGCCATCCCCGCCCTGGCCGGCGCCGCGGTCGCGGTGCTCGCCGAGAGGCTGGACCAGCCGTGGTGGGTGATCGCCCCGGCGGGTGCGGGCGTGTGTCTCAGCTGGCGGCTGCTGGCGCTGTGGCGCAACTGGCAGGCCCCCATGCCCGCCGGTCCGGCCAGCGTCTGAGCGCCCACGGCGCGCCGGCCAGCCAGCCGCGGGTCAGGAGCCCAGGACCCGACGCAGGTAGCCGTTGGCGAACACCCGGTCGGGGTCCAGGCGGTCGCGCAGCGCGGTGAAGTCGTCCAGGCAGGGATGCAGCTCGCCCAGGGCCGTGGCGTCCAGGGAGTGCAGCTTGCCCCAGTGCGGGCGTCCTCCGTGGGCGCGCATCACCGACTCCATGGCGGCAAAGTAGGCGGCGTGGTCGACCTCCCGCGGCACGTGGAAGGCCAGGTAGGTCGCGTCCTGTCGGTAGGCGGTGGACAGCGGCACGTCGTCCGCAGGGGCGGTCCGGATCTCCACGGGGAAGCCGATGCGCCAGTCGTGGGCGTCGATCACCCGGCGCGCCTCGGCGAGCGCGGCGAGGCCGGCAGCCCGCGGCACGGCGTACTCCATCTCGCGGAAGCGCACCCGCCGGGTGGAGACGAAGACCTTGTGGGCGACGTCGGAGTAGGTCCGGGCCGACAGTGCGCGGGAGGAGACCCGGTTCACCGCCGGGACCACCGCGGGGAACCGGTTGCCGAGGCGGGTGGTCAAGCCGAAGACGGTGTTGGAGAGCAGCTCGTCGTCCAGCCAGCTCGACCACGGGGCGAGGGGCCGGGCGGTCCCCACGTCGTCGGCGAGGCGGGTGTTGGCCTTGAGGAGTGCGCCCTCGCTGTGCGGGAACCAGTGCACGTCGACGTGGTGGTGCGTGGCGACGAGCTCGTCGTGGCGCTCCAGCAGCTCGGCCCATCCGATGGGCCGCTCGGTGGCCTGGAGCAGGAACAGCGGCTCCACCGCGAAGGTGAGGCTGGTGAGCACGCCGAGGGCGCCGAGGCCGAGCCGGGCGAGGTCGAGGACCTCGGGGTTGGTGGTCCGGTCCGCCACCAGGACCTCCCCGGTCCCGGTCACCATCTCCAGGGCCACCACCTGGGCGGCCAGCCCGGCGGCGATGCCGCCGCTGCCGTGGGTCCCGGTCGAGATCGCTCCGGCGAGGGTCTGCTCGGCGATGTCCCCCATGTTGTGCAGCGAGAGTCCGAGACGCTCCAGCTCGGCGTTCAGGGTCTTCAACAGGGTGCCGGCTCCAGCGGTGACGGTCATGGCGCGGTGATCGACCGACAGGATCCCGGACAGGCCGCCGGGCCGGAGCATGGTGTGCTCGGGCGCCGAGATGCCGGTGAAGCTGTGCCCGGAGCCGACCATCTTGACCCCGGTGCCGGACTCCCGGGCCCGGGTGACCGCGGTGACCACGTCGGCGACGCTCCTCGGGTCTAGCACCTGCGTGGGCTCCGCCGACTCCAGCCCCGACCAGTTCGTCCAGCGCGTCATGATCCGCAGGCTAGTGCTTGGCGCCGGTCCGGTCCTCGGACCGACGAGTCCACTGCGCGGCGACGGCGCCGACGAGCCCGGCGGCCACCGCGACCAGGTACGCCGGGGACGCGCCCTGATGGTCGATCACGAAGCCCGCTGCCGCGGCGCCGGGCGCCACCCCGGCCGCCAGGCCGGTGTGCAGGATCGCCAGCCCTTCGGTGAGCCGACCGGGCGGCACCGAGCGCTCCACCATGCTGAGGGTGGCGATCAGGGTCGGGGCGACCGCGCCCCCGCTGACCAGCAGCAGCACCGCCATCAGCGGCACGGAGTCGACCAGCGCCAGCGGCACCATGCTCAGCGTCATCACCACGATGCCGACCCGCACCCGCACCGCCGGCCCTCGCCGCCAGGCGACCACACCGGTCACCAGCCCGCCCACCAGGCTGCCCAGCGCCCACGCGGCCAGCAGCACACCCGCCGCGGCGGGCTGGTCACGCTCGTCGGCGAAGGCAACGGTGGCGACCTCGGCGACCCCGAAGAGGCTGCCGAGCGCCAGACTGACCACAGCCAGCGGCGCCACCACGCCCCAGGGCATGGCCGGGCGGTCGGCGGCGGCGTGCCGCCCGCGCGGCGTGGGCTCGGTGTCGCGTTGTGCGGCGTAGGCGAAGGTGCCGGCCACCCCGGTCACCACGGCCACCGCCAGCCCGGCCACCGGGTGCCACAGCGTGGCCAGGACGGTGACCGCCACCGGCCCGACCATGAAGACGACCTCGTCCAGGACCGACTCCAGGGCGTAGGCGGTCTGCACCTCCTGGGTGTCGGAGAGCAGGTTCGACCAGCGTGCCCGGACGCTGGCACCCACCTGGGGGAGGGAGCCGCCCGCGATGGCCGCGAAGACGTACGTCGCCGCCACCGGCCAGGACTGCTCCACCGCCAGCACCATCAGCGCGAGGGCGGCGCCGAAGACGGAGATGGCCAGCGGCAGCACCCGGGACTGGCCGTGGGTGTCGAGCCATCTGCCGTGGAGCAGCGCCATCGCCGCCTCGGCCAGCACGTAGGTGGCCGAGACGGTGCCGGCCAGCCCGTAGGAGCCGGTCTCGCCCTCCACGAGCAGCACGATTCCCAGGCTGACCATGGAGATGGGCAGGCGCGCCACCAGGGCGGCGGCGCTGAAGCGGAGGGCACCCGGGCGGCTCAGCACCCGGCGGTATGAATCGAGCATCTCCGCGTACCTTAGGTGCTCTCCCTACGATGGGCGCATGACGCCTCTCGTGGCCCCGGACGTGGCTCCCTACGACGCACTGCTCCTGCTCTCCTTCGGAGGACCCGAGAGGCCCGAGGACGTGGTGCCCTTCCTGGAGAACGTCACCCGGGGCCGGGGGATACCGCGAGAGCGGCTCGAGGAGGTCGGCGAGCACTACTTCCGGTTCGGCGGCCGGTCGCCCATCAACGACCAGAACCGGGCCCTGCTGGCGGCCCTGCGCGAGGACCTGGCCGGGGCGGGCGTGGACCTCCCGATCTACTGGGGCAACCGCAACTGGGACCCCTTCCTGGTCGACACGGTGCGGCAGATGGCTGCCGACGGGATCACCCGGGCCGCGGTGCTGCCCACGTCGGCGTACTCCTCGTACTCGTCGTGTCGCCAGTACCGGGAGAACCTGGCCGACGCCGTGGCGGAGGTCGAGGGAGCACCCCGCCTCGACCGGCTGCGGCAGTACTTCAACCACCCCGGCTTCGTCGAGCCGGTCGTCGACGCGACGCTGGCCTCGCTGGCCGACCTGCCCGAGGACCTGCGCGACACCGCGGTGCTGGTCTTCGTGACCCACTCCATCCCGGTGTCGATGGCCGAGCAGAGCGGTCCCGCGGGCAACGCCTACGTCCTCCAGCACCGCAGCGTGATGGAGGAGGTGGTGGAACGGGTGCGCCAGGAGATCGGCGTCCGGCCGCACCACGACCTGGTCTACTGCTCGCGCTCCGGCGCCCCGCACGTCCCCTGGCTGGAGCCGGACGTCAACGACCACCTGGAGGCCCTGGCCCGCCGCGGCACCCGAGCGGTGGTGATGGTCCCGATCGGCTTCGTCTCCGACCACATGGAGGTCATCTTCGACCTCGACACCGAGGCCATGGCGACGGCGACGAAGCTGGGCATCACCGCGGCCCGGGCGGGAACCCCCGGCATCGACCCGCGGTTCGTGGCGATGGTGCGCGACCTCCTCGTCGAGCGCGCCGCGGTCGAGCGCGGGGAGCAGCCGCACCGTCAGAGCGTGGGCTCCATGGGCCCCTGGCAGGACCTCTGCGCGCCGGGCTGCTGCCCGAACCCGCGAGGGCCGCGCCCGGCCCTGTGCGGGCTGCCGGAATGACGCTGCCCCCCGGGAGCGACCAGGCGCTGGCGCTGCGAGACCTGGCGATCGAGATCGGCACGGAGGCGGCGGGGCTGGTGCGCACCCTGGCCGCCAGCACCGTCTCGGTCTCCGCCACCAAGTCCAGCCCCGTCGACGTGGTCACCGAGGTGGACCGAGCGTGCGAGGAGCTGGTGCGCGCCCGGCTGCTGGCCGCTCGACCTCAGGACGCCGTGCTGGGGGAGGAGGAGGGCGACACCGAGGGCACCAGCGGGGTGCGCTGGATCGTCGACCCGGTCGACGGCACCGTCAACCTGCTCTACGGCATCGGCGAGTACGCCGTCTCGCTGGCCGCCGAGGTGGACGGCGAGGTGGTGGCGGGCGTCGTCGTCGACGTCGCCAAGGACGTGCTCTACGCCGCGGCGCTCGGCCACGGCGCGACGCGCGACGGCGTGCCCCTGAGGGTGCGTCCCTCGCCGCCGGTCCCGGAGCGGCTGGTGCTCACCGGGTTCGGCTACCGGCCCGAGGTGCGGGCCCACCAGGGCGCCTGCGTCGCCCGGCTGCTGCCCCGGGTGCGCGACATCCGCCGGATGGGCTCGTGCGCGCTGGACCTGTGCCACGTGGCCGAGGGCACGGCCGACGGCTACGTCGAGGACGGTCCCCGGCCCTGGGACTGGGCGGCGGGTTCGCTGATGGTCACCGAGGCCGGCGGCCGGTTCGCCGTCCTTGCGGGCGCACCGGCTCCGCACCGCCTCACCACCGAGGACTCGGTGCTGGTGGCCTCACCGGCCCAGGGCTGGGACGACCTGGTGGCGCTGCTGCGGCAGACCGGGTTCCTGGCCTGAGCTACTTGCCGTCCTTCTGCAGGTCGGGCGGCAGGTGGCCGGTGGAGCGGGTGTAGTAGTTGGCGGCCCGACGCTGGGCCAGCATCCGCGCCAGCCCCACGGCCAGTCCGCTCACCGCGGCCCAGGCCACCGCCTCCCACAGGTCGACATCGGGGTCGGCCGGGTTCTCCGGCGGGTTCTTGCCGGTCGCCGCCTTCCACGTGGTGTTGAGCGACTTTTTCGCCAGCGCCGCCGCGCCGAGGGCGGAGCCGAGCGAGAAGACGGTCCAGAACTTCGAGCCTGATGCCATGGTGTTCCTCCTGAGGTCTGGTCGTGACCCTACCCAGCGGCGGGGTCGGACATGCGCGGTGCCGCTGCGGCCCGGGTGAGCGCCTCGGCCAGCTCGGCGGGGCGGCGGCTGCTGACCAGCCAGTACGGCGTCGGATCGGCGGGGTCGGTGATCTCGATCCGGACCGCCCGCTTGAGGTAGGGGCGCAGCACCAGGTAGGCCCGGGCGTCAGCGTCGACGCCGGCGAGTGCTCGCGCGGCGTCGGCGTCCAGCGGCTCCGCCGTGCCGACGTGCTCGAGGGGGACGTGGGCGCGCCCGGCGTGCAGCTCGCCTCCGGCCACGGTGACGCGTGCGCCGTAGGCCAGGAACCCGGCAGCCAGCACCAGGGCCGCGGCGCCGGTGATGGTCCAGGCGACGGCACCGGGGATCGCCACGATCAGGGCCAGCCACAGGCTGGCGATCATCATCGTCCCCTGGACCCACCACCGCAGCGGCACGTGCAGGCGTTCGGCGTACTCCACGGGGACAAGAGTAGGCGGGTGGGGTAGCGCCGGGCGCAGGTAGGGTGTGCCGCCGTGACCGACTCCCCGCGCGAGGACCAGGACCTCGAGGTGCTGATCGTCCGGCTGGACCCCGACCTGCCGCCGCCCTCCTACGAGCATCCCGGGGATGCGGGAGCCGATCTCAGGACGACGGTCGACGTGCGGCTGGAACCCGGTGAGCGCACGCTGGTCCCCACCGGGATCTCCATCGCGCTGCCCTCGGGTTTCGTGGGTCTGGTGCACCCGCGGTCGGGGCTGGCCGCCAGGCACGGCCTCTCCGTGGTCAACACGCCCGGCACCGTCGACGCCGGCTACCGGGGTGAGATCAAGGTGCTGCTGGTGAACCACGACCTGCGTGAACCGGTCGAGCTGCGGCGCGGGGACCGGATCGCCCAGCTGGTCGTCCAGCGGGTCGAGCGCGCTCGCTTCGTCGAGGTCGGTGAACTCCCCGACTCGGTCCGTGGCGCCGGGGGCTACGGTTCTACAGGGGGCTTTCGCGCACCGGACCCGACGCCGGGCGGTCAACCCGCGTCAGGCTCCCCCCGAGACGTAGGAGGCAGGTCGTGAAGTTCCGTCGCAAGTCCGAAGCCGCAGCTGAGCCCCAGCACGCGGCCCAGGCGCCGCAGGAGCCCGGCGAGGCCGGTGACACCTCGGACTCCCAGCCCACGGCCGGCTCGGGCCCGTACGACCTCTCCGAGGTGCACGACGACCTCGAGCGGGTCGACCTCGGTGCCCTCCTACTGGCCCCCGCGCCCGGCTTCGAGCTGCGGCTGCAGGTCAACGAGGAGACCGGCGCGGTCCAGTCTGTGATGATGGCAGGTCCGGACGGGGCCATGGAGTTCCAGGTGTTCTCCGCCCCGCGCAACGGGGACCTGTGGTCCGACGTCCGGCCGCAGATCGCCGAGGACATCGCTCGCCGCGGTGGCTCCTCGGTCGAGCGCGAGGGGCGCTTCGGCACCGAGCTGGTGTGCCAGATGCCGGTCAAGCGGGAGGACGGCACCGACGCGGTTCAGCCCTCCCGCATCATCGGGATCAACGGGGCGCGCTGGTTCCTGCGGGTCTCGCTGCTGGGCCGGCCGGCCGTCGAGCCCGAGTCCGCCCAGGACTGGGAGGACGCCCTGGCACTGGTGGCGGTCCGGCGCGGTGACCAGGCGATGCCCGTGGGCCGGCCGCTGCCGTTCGTGCTGCCCGACAACGCCCGCCGGGCTCAGTGACATGGCGGTGCGCAGCCGGCTGCGTCGCAGCATCTCCCGATGGGCCGACAGCGGCGACCAGGAGGTGCGTGACCTCCGCGAGGCTCACGGGGGAGACGACGTGGCGCCGATAGGCCAGGCACCCGACCGCGAGCCCGTCCAGCTGCGCGGCACCCTGCGCACCGTGACCCTGCGTCCCCGAGGTGGGGTACCGGCCCTGGAGGCCGACCTGGACGACGGCACCGGCGTGGTGACCATCGTGTGGCTCGGCAGGCGCCGGATCGCCGGCATCGAGCCTGGGCGGGCGATGTCGGTGGCCGGCCGGATCGGGCTGCACGACGGGCGACGCATCATGTACAACCCGCGCTACGAGCTGATGCCGTGAGCGGAGGCGAGGCGGAGCAGGCGCCCGACCCCCAGCACCGCGACCAGCCCGACCCCCAGGCCGATTCCCTGCCCGGAGCGGACTCGGCGACCGAGACGGTCGAGGCGGTGGTGCGCCGCCAGCTCGCCCAGGCCCTGGGGGGTCGCCGCGGCATGGTCGAGGCGGCCGTGCCCACCATCTTGTTCACCGCCACCTGGCTGCTCGGCGACGACCTGCGGCTGGCGTTGACGGTCAGCATCGCCGCCGCTGTCGCGATGCTCGCCGTCCGGCTGGTCCAGCGTTCCACGGTGCAGTTCTGCGTCAACGCGCTGGTGGGGATCGGCATCGGCTGGTTCTTCGTCAACCGCGCCGCCGCTGCCGGCGGCTCAGCCGAGGACCAGGCGCTGGCGTACTTCCTGCCCGGCATCCTCTACAACGGCGGCTACGCGGTCGTGCTGGCGCTGACCTGCCTGGTCGGGTGGCCCGCGGTGGGCTTCATGGTGGGCAGCGTCACCGGCGATCCCACGGCGTGGCACCGGGACCGTCAGCTGGTGCGTCTGACGTCGCTGCTGACCTGGGTGCTGGCGGCTCCCTGCGTGCTGCGCGTCGCCGTGCAGACGCCGATCTGGCTGGCCGGTCACTCGGGATCCCTGGACCCGGACACTGCGGTGGCCACCCTGGGCCTGCTCAAGATCGGGCTGGGCTGGCCGCTGCAGCTGGCCACGCTGGCCCTGATGGTGTGGCTGCTGGCGCGCAACCACACCCCCGTCAGCGCCGGGAGCCCGGACCACCACGAGGACTGAGCGGCGCGGGGCTGTCTCAGTGCTGGTGCGGGGCGAGCATCTGCTCCAGCTCGGCCTCGGAGTCGGCGCCCACCACGAAGAGCAGCTCGTCCCCGGACTCCAGGGGCTGCTCGTCGCTGGGCGGGTAGACCTGCCCGTCGCGCAGGATGGTCACCAACGCGCAGTTCTCGGGGAACGGAACCAGGCCCGCCGGCTTGCCGACGTACGGCGAGTCGGCGGGCAGCGTCATCTCCACCAGGTTGGCGTTGCCCTGGCGGAAGGTGAACAGGCGCACCAGGTCGCCGACCGTGACGGCCTCCTCGACCAGGGCGGACATGATCCGGGGCGTCGAGACGTTGACGTCGACCCCCCACGCCTCGGTGAAGAGCCACTCGTTGTGCGGGTGGTTCACCCGGCCCACCGTCCGGGGGACGCCGAACTCGGTCTTGGCGAGCAGCGAGGTGACCAGGTTGGCCTTGTCGTCGCCGGTCGCGGCGATCACGACGTCGCACTTGTCCAGGCGCGCCTCCTCCAGCGAGGACATCTCGCAGCAGTCCGCGAGCAGCCACTCGGCGTTCGGCACCCGCTCCTGCTTGATCGCCTCGGGGTTGCGGTCGATCAGCAGCACCTGGTGCCCGTTCTCGATGAGCTCACGGGCGATGGAGCGTCCCACGGCACCCGCTCCGGCGATGGCCACACGCATGGCTCAGCCCTCCTCGGGTCCGCGGTTGATGGTGGCGTACGCGTCGGCCGCGTTCTCCTCGCGGATCACCAGGTGGAGGACGTCGCCCTCCTGGATCACGGTCTGGCGCATCGGCAGCATGCCCTCGCCCAGCCGGTCGATCCAGGCGATCCGGCTGCGGGTCTGCTCCTGGAAGTGGACGGTGCGCTGACCGATCCACGGCTCGGGGATCGGCACCTGGTCCAGCCGGATCGTGCCTGAGGGGTCGCGGAAGTCGGGCTCGGCGCCGGCCGGCAGGATCCGCCGCAGCACCTGGTCGGCCGTCCACTTGACGGTGGCCACCGTGGTGATGCCCAGCCGCTGGTAGACCTCGGCGCGGCGGGGGTCGTAGATCCGGGCCACCACCTGGTCGATCCCGAAGGTCTCGCGCGCCACCCGGGCCGCGATGATGTTGGAGTTGTCCCCGCTGGAGACGGCGGCGAAGGCGTCCGCACGACGGATCCCGGCCTTCTCCAGCACGGCCTGGTCGAAGCCGTAGCCGGTGACCTTGTCGCCGTTGAACGACGGGCCGAGCCGACGGAACGAGTCAGGCTCGCTGTCGATGACCGAGACGGTGTGGTTGCGGTCCTCGAGACTGCGCGCCAAGGTCGATCCGACCCGGCCACAACCCATGATCACGACATGCACAGCAGAACCGTATCCCAGTCCCGGGCGCGGGAGATCCAACACGGTTGGCTCGGGCGGGATAGCCTTTCGCCACGTGGGAATAGGCGATGTCTCGAAGCGGGTCCTGCTGGGTCGCAAGCTGCGCAGCTCGCAGCTGGGCGAGACGCTGCTGCCCAAGCGGATCGCGCTGCCGGTCTTCGCCAGCGACGCCCTCTCCTCGGTGGCCTACGCGCCTGACGAGATCTTCATCATGCTGGCGGTGGCCGGCGCCTCGGCGTACGCCTGGTCGTGGAAGATCGGGCTGCTGGTCGCCCTGGTGATGCTCACCGTGGTGGCCTCCTACCGACAGACGGTGCACGCCTACCCCTCCGGCGGAGGCGACTATGAGGTCGCGACCGTGAACCTGGGGCGCAATGCCGGGATCACCGTGGGCAGCGCCCTGCTGGTGGACTACGTGCTGACCGTGGCGGTCTCCATCTCTTCCGCCTCCCAGTACGCCGCGGGCGCCATCCCGGCCCTGGTCGGGCACGAGGCCACGGCTGCGGTGGTGGCGGTGGCGCTGCTGGCGGCGGTCAACCTGCGTGGGGTGCGCGAGTCGGGGACGTTCTTCGCGGTGCCCACCTACCTGTTCATGCTCGCCATCCTGGGGATGTGCGGCTACGGAGTGATGCGCCTGCTCGCCGGGGACCTGCCCGAGGCCGAAAGTGCCGACCTGGTCATCGAGCCGGCGGCGGGCTGGGAGGGCCCGTTGGGACAGGTGGCCCTGTTCTTCCTGCTGGCGCGCGCGTTCTCGTCCGGCTGTGCTGCGCTGACCGGGGTGGAGGCGATCTCCAACGGCGTGCCGGCCTTCCGCAAGCCCAAGAGCACCAACGCCGCCACCACGCTCCTGCTCCTGGGGCTGATCGCCATCTCGATGATGATGAGCGTCATCGTGCTGGCCAAGCAGATGAGCATCCGCTACGTCGACCCCCACGAGCTGGACCGGCTGCGCACGGCCGGCGGCGACGCACTGCCCGAGGGCTACGAGCAGCACCCGGTGATCTCCCAGATCGCCGCAGGCGTCTTCGACCACTTCCCGCCCGGCTTCTACTTCGTGGTCACCGTCACCGGGGTGATCCTGGTGCTGGCCGCCAACACCGCCTTCAACGGGTTCCCGGTGCTGGGCTCGATCCTGGCCCAGGACGGCTTGGCGCCGCGCTCCCTGGGGTCCCGCGGCGACCGGCTGGCCTACAGCAACGGCATCGTCTTCCTCGCGGTGCTGTCGATGCTGCTGATCTGGATCTTCGACGCCGAGACCACCAAGCTCATCCAGCTCTACATCGTGGGCGTCTTCGTCTCCTTCAACCTCAGCCAGCTGGGGATGATCCGGCACTGGACCCGGCACCTGCGCACCGAGCGAGACCCGGCGGCCCGACGCAAGATGGTGCGCTCACGCGCCATCAACACCTTCGGCCTGACGCTGACCGCGGTGGTGCTGGCGGTCGTGCTCCTGACCAAGTTCATCGCCGGCGCCTGGATCACGATCATCGCCATGCTGGTGTTCTTCCTGGTGATGCGCGCGATCGGCAAGCACTACGAGGAGGTCGAGCTCGAGCTCGCGGCGGACGAGCAGGACAAGGTGATGCCGACGCGGGTGCACGCGATCGTGCTCACCTCCAAGCTGCACAAGCCGACCCTGCGCGCGCTGGCCTTCGCCAAGGCCACCCGGCCCAACGTGCTCGAGGCGGTCTACGTCGACATCGACTCGCGAGCCACCAACCAGATGCTCCGCGAGTGGGACGAGCGCCGCCTCGACGTGCCGCTCAAGGTCCTGCACTCGCCGTACCGGGAGGTGGTCCGCCCGATCGTGGACTACGCGCTGGAGATCCGACGGGCGAACCCCCGCGGGGTGGTGGCCGTGTTCATCCCGGAGTACGTCGTGGGGCGTTGGTGGGAGCAGCTGCTGCACAACCAGACCGCGCTGCGACTCAAGGGGCGCCTGCTGTTCGCACCGGGCGTCATGGTGACATCGGTGCCTTACCAGCTGGAGTCCTCGCAGGCGGCCCGTGACCGGCGCCGCCGCGACGACCACCGGGTGAAGGCAGGAGACCTGCGTCGCGGACGCGTGGTCAGGGACGACGATCAGAATCAGGTGGGCAGATGACCAGAAGGCCACGCCAGCGAGCAGCGCGCGGTCGCTCGCGAGTGGGGGAGCGCTTCGAGGCCGAGGTCGGCCCGATCGCCCACGGTGGGCACTGCGTGGTGCGGGTGGTCGCGGATCCCGAGACCGACCCGGAGACCAGGCGGGTGGTCTTCACCCGGCACGCCCTGCCGGGGGAGCGGGTGGTCGTGGAGATCACCGAGGGCACCGAGGGTGATCGCTTCTGGCGCGGGGACGCGGTGGAGGTGCTCTCACCGGCGCCCGAGCGAGTGGTGCCGCCGTGCCCGTTCGCAGGACCGGGGCTGTGCGGGGGCTGCGACTTCCAGCACGTGAGGCTGGACCACCAGCGCGAGCTGAAGGCGACGGTGGTCCGCGAGCAGCTCGTGCGTCTGGCCGGCTTCGCCGCCGAGGACCCCCTGGTCTCGGGGCTCACGGTGGCCCCGGTGCCCGGGGACGTCAACGGCCTGCGGTGGCGCACCAGGACCCGGTTCGTGCCTCTGGCCGGAGGACGCATCGGGATGCGCAAGCACCGCTCGCACGACGTGGTGGAGATCGACGACTGCCTGATCGCCGCGCCCGGCGAGGTCGACCACACCGTCGCCGGACGCGAGTTCACCGTGGCTCCGGACGGGTTCTGGCAGGTCCACCCGGGTGCCCCCGAGCTGTTGGTGACCACGGTGCTGGACCTGCTGGACCCCCAGCCCGGCGAGTCGGTCCTCGACCTGTACGCCGGCGTCGGCCTGTTCGCGCGCTTCCTCGCCGACCGGGTCGGCGAGCGGGCCCGCGTGGTCGCGGTGGAGGGCGACGCGGACGCCGCCAGGCTCGCCCGCGGTCACCTGGCCGGCGTGGAGCAGGCAGCGGTCAGCGCGGGCAGCGTGGAGAAGGTGCTGGCGACCGAGTACGACGAGCCCTTCGACCTCGTGGTGCTCGACCCGCCTCGCGAGGGCGCCCGTCGCAAGGTGGTCGAGCAGGTGGTGGACCGGGCGCCGCGGGCGGTGGCCTACGTGGCGTGCGACCCCGCCGCCCTGGCTCGGGACCTGGCCATCTTCGCCGAGCACGGCTACCGGCTCGAGCAGCTGCGGGCCTTCGACCTGTTCCCGATGACCCACCACGTGGAGTGCGTGGCGCTCCTGCGCAGAGCCGGCTGACCTGCGCCGGGGCGTTTCGCGGCTCTGAAGGCGTCGCTGTGCCTCCTCAGGACCTCGGGACGTCGTCGAGGAGTGACTTGTCCCGAGCTGCGCGGACACAGGCGGCGACGAGCCGGGGGAGGTCCTGGCGGGGGACGAGGCCAGCCAGGTCCTGCGGTGCGGTGGGTAGACCGAGGCGCTGGGCGCCGCGGGCGGCGAGGTCGTCGACGTACGGCGCGACGTCGGGCCACACGGACTGGACCTCGCGGAGGAAGATCGCCGCGCCGGCCGGGCCGATCCCGGTGAACTCCTGCAGGGCCGCCGCGAGCGCGTTCGTGTCCTCGCAGTGATCGTGCATCCGGCGCAGGTCGCCGGCGTGGTCGCCGAGCACCTTGAGGGCCAGCTGGCCGAGCTGCCCGGCCGTGCGCTCGTCGTAGCGGCGGTAGCCGCCGCGACCGAGCGCGGCGACCAGCGACCGGCGAGGGAGGTCGCGGGTGCGCGGGGGCGTGGTGCAGCCGGCAGCGAACAGCTCGCGGGCGGTGGCCACGGCGACCTCCGAGCGGATCCGCGCCGAGAGCAGCAGGCTCAGCACGAGCAGCTGCCACAAGGGCGCGGGCTCGTCCGCCAAGGCGATGCCCGCGGCCTCGGCGTACGTCGTGCCGTGGCGGGTGAGGAGGGCTTGGACCACGTCAGCGTCGCTCATGGCGGGGCCTGTACCCACCCCCGGCGTGGATCACTGGTGGCACGGCGTCCAGCGAGCGGCCCGCCCTGTGGTGTATCTTGACGTCAAGAGATATTCTCGGGTTGCACCGGTCCGAGTTAGGCAGCCCTGTCTTCCCGTGTACGGGAGGGCGGCGGCAAGATGGACCGTGAGACACCCACAATCCCCGGTAGGAGACGCGACTGATGGTCAGTCAGGACAGCTTCGGTGCCAAGGGCACCCTGGACGTGGACGGGAAGTCCTACGAGATCTTCCGCCTCAACGCGGTGGCGGGTGACGGCCTCGACGTCGACTCCCTGCCGTTCAGCCTCAAGGTTCTCCTGGAGAACCTGCTGCGCACCGAGGACGGTGCCAACATCACCGCCGACGACATCCGTGCGCTCGCCGGCTGGGACGCGGACGCGGACCCCGACAAGGAGATCCAGTTCACCCCCGCCCGGGTGATCATGCAGGACTTCACCGGCGTGCCCTGCGTGGTCGACCTGGCCACCATGCGCGAGGCGATGGCAGAGCTCGGCGGCGACGCCACCAAGATCAACCCGCTGGCTCCCGCCGAGATGGTCATCGACCACTCCGTGATCGCCGACGTCTTCGGCACCCCGGAGGCGTTCGGCCGGAACGTCGAGATCGAGTACGAGCGCAACCGGGAGCGCTACCAGTTCCTGCGCTGGGGCCAGGGTGCGTTCGACGACTTCAAGGTCGTCCCGCCCGGCACCGGCATCGTGCACCAGGTCAACATCGAGCACCTGGCGCGCACCGTCTTCACCCGCTCCGTCAAGGGAGCCGACGGGACCGAGGTCCTCCAGGCCTACCCCGACACCTGCGTGGGCACCGACTCCCACACCACGATGGTCAACGGCATCGGCGTGGTCGGCTGGGGCGTGGGCGGCATCGAGGCCGAGGCGGCCATGCTCGGTCAGCCCGTGTCCATGCTGATCCCGCGCGTGGTCGGGTTCAAGCTCTCCGGCGACCTGCCCGAAGGGTCCACCGCCACCGACCTGGTGCTCACCATCACCGAGATGCTGCGCCAGCACGGCGTGGTCGGCAAGTTCGTGGAGTTCTACGGCCCCGGCGTCTCCGTGCTGCCGCTGGCCAACCGCGCCACCATCGGCAACATGAGCCCCGAGTTCGGCTCCACGATCGCGGTCTTCCCGATCGACGAGGAGACCCTGAAGTACCTCGAGCTCACCGGTCGGTCGAGCGAGCAGCTCGCCCTGGTGGAGTCCTACGCCCGCGAGCAGGGACTCTGGCACGACCCGTCGGCCGAGCCCCGCTTCTCCGAGCAGCTCGAGCTCGACCTGGCCACCGTGGTCCCCTCCATCGCGGGGCCGAAGCGTCCCCAGGACCGGATCCAGGTCACCGACGCCAAGCAGTCCTTCCGTGGCGCCCTGGCCGACTACGTCGTCGAGGGCGAGCAGGAGACCAGCGGCTACGACGAGGAGGTCGAGGAGTCCTTCCCCGCCTCCGACCCGCCCAGCCACAACGGCAACGGCTCTGCGGCGCCCACCGACCACCTCTCGGCCGCGCCGAAGGACGGCGGTCGTCCGAGCAGCCCGGTCCGGGTCACCCTCGAGGACGGCACCAGCTTCACCCTGGACCACGGAGCCGTGGCGATCGCCGCGATCACCTCGTGCACCAACACCTCCAACCCGTCGGTGATGATCGGCGCGGGGCTCCTGGCCAAGAAGGCCGTGGAGAAGGGCCTGCAGCGCAAGCCGTGGGTCAAGACCACCCTGGCGCCCGGCTCGAAGGTCGTCTCGGACTACTACGAGAAGGCCGGCCTCACGCCGTACCTCGACAAGCTGGGCTTCAACCTGGTCGGCTACGGCTGCACCACCTGCATCGGCAACTCCGGACCACTGATCCCCGAGGTCTCCGCCGCGGTGAACGAGAAGGACCTCTCGGTCGTCTCGGTGCTCTCGGGCAACCGCAACTTCGAGGGCCGGATCAACCCGGACGTGAAGATGAACTACCTGGCCTCGCCGCCGCTGGTGGTCGCCTACGCGCTGGCCGGCTCGATGGACGTCGACCTCTTCACCGACCCGCTGGGGCAGGACGCCGACGGCAACGACGTCTTCCTCGCCGACATCTGGCCCTCGCCGTCCGAGGTCGAGGACACCATCGCCGCGGCCGTCACCTCCGAGATGTTCGACAGCTCCTACTCCGACGTCTTCGCCGGCGACGAGCAGTGGCGGTCGCTGCCCACCCCCGAGGGCAAGACCTTCGCCTGGGACCCCGAGTCCACCTACGTCCGCAAGCCCCCGTACTTCGACGGCATGCCGGCCGAGCCCGTCCCGGTCACCGACATCGAGGGTGCGCGCGTCCTGCTCAAGCTGGGCGACTCGGTCACCACCGACCACATCAGCCCGGCCGGTGCCATCAAGAAGGACTCGCCCGCCGGCAAGTACCTGGCCGAGAACGGGGTGGCCCAGCGCGACTTCAACTCCTACGGCTCGCGTCGTGGCAACCACGAGGTGATGATCCGGGGCACCTTCGCCAACATCCGGCTGCGCAACCAGCTGGCTCCCGGCACCGAGGGTGGCTTCACCCGCGACTTCAGCGTGGCCGACGGCCCCGTCACCACGGTGTACGACGCCTCGGTGAACTACATCGCCTCCGGCACTCCGCTGGTCGTGCTGGCGGGCAAGGAGTACGGCTCCGGCTCCTCGCGTGACTGGGCGGCCAAGGGCACCTCGCTGCTGGGCGTCAAGGCGGTCATCGCCGAGTCCTACGAGCGGATCCACCGCTCCAACCTGATCGGCATGGGCGTCATCCCGCTGCAGTACCCCGCGGGCCAGAGCGCGGAGTCGCTCGGCCTGACCGGCGAGGAGACGTTCTCCTTCATCGGCATCGAGGCGCTCAACGAGGGCACCACGCCCCGCACGGTCAAGGTGAGGGCCGGCGACGTGGAGTTCGACGCGGTCGTCCGCATCGACACCCCGGGTGAGGCCAACTACTACCGCAACGGCGGCATCATGCAGTACGTGCTGCGCAACCTGCTGCGCGCCTGATCGATCCGCGTTCCCACGGCGGGGCCGGTCCGAGACTTCTCGGGTCGGCCCCGTTGTGGCGTCCTGGATCAGCGCGCCCAGCCAGAACACGTCGGTGAGCACCTCCGGTCCGGCGGCGGCTCGATCACCGCGGCAGCAGCGCTACCCTGACGTCATGATCGTCGCCATCAGCATCAGTCCCGCCAGCACGGAAGAGACCGGAGGGGTGGCCGCCGCGGTGGCCGAGGCGGTCCAGGTGATCCGCGACTCGGGTCTGCCGTGCGAGACCAACTCCATGTTCACCAACATCGAGGGGGAGTGGGACGAGGTGATGGCCGTGGTCAAGCAGGCAGTGTTCAAGGTCGCCGAGACCTCGCCCCGGGTCGGGCTGGTGCTCAAGGCCGACCTGCGCGCCGGCCACGACACCGGCGAGATGCAGGCGAAGGTACGTCGCCTGGAGGAGCATCTGTGAGCCCCCGGGATCTGTGAGGTCCCTAGGGTGGTCGCCATGGAGACGACCACCATCGAGTACGTGACCGGGGACTCCGAGCGCGTGCTCGACATCACCGACGACTGCACGGCGTTCGTGGCCGGGCGCGGGGACGGGCTGCTGCACCTCTTCGTGCCGCACGCCACCGCCGGTCTGGCCATCCTGGAGACCGGCGCGGGGTCCGACGCCGACCTGCTCTCCGCGCTGCGCGAGCTGCTGCCCGCCGACGACAGGTGGCGGCACCGTCACGGCAGCCCGGGGCATGGCCGCTCGCACGTGATGCCGGCCCTGGTCCCGCCGTACGCCTCGGTCCCGGTCGCCGCCGGGCGGCTGGCGCTGGGGACCTGGCAGAGCGTCTGTCTGGTCGACCTCAACGTGGACAACCCCCGGCGTCAGGTGCGGATGGACTTCCTGGCCAGATGAGGTGTCGAACACCTGTTCGACGTAGCATCGCCTCATGCCCACCCATGTCGCGCCGCCCGGCTGGCCCTCCGCGGTCCGCCCGCCGGACGCGCCCGACTGGGAGCGCACGGCCGTCAACTGGCTCTTCGACATCAGCCCGCCGGAGTACCGCGGACACCAGACGCTGCGACGCCACGTGGTGGTGCTGGCCCGCTTCGCGGTGCTGAACGTCGAGGCGCAGCAGGCCGCGTGCCGACGCGGTCTCAGTGAGGCGCGCGCCGACCTGCGCGACGTGACCGACCTGGACACCGTGGAGGCGGCAGTGGCCACGTGGCAGGCCGAGCAGGCCCGCCTGCTCGCCGTACGACGCGAGGTCGGGCTGGTCGAGGAGGCGCTTCGAGGCCGGCGCTTCGTGGCCCGGCTGTAGGTTCTCCTGCCATGCAGCCCGTCAGCGATGCGCCCAGCCACCCGCCCGGCGTACGCCGGTTCGCCGGGGTGATCCTGGTCGACCCACGCGGCTGGCTGCTGCTGCAGGAGCGCGACGAGCACCCGGTGATCGACCCGGACCGGTGGGGCCTGCCCGGCGGACACGTGGAGCCCGGCGAGACCTTCGCCCAGGCGGCGCACCGTGAGCTGGCCGAGGAGACCGGGGTCGAGCTCGCCGCCGGTGACCTGGCGTTCTGGGGGGAGTTCCGGGTCGACCACCGCCACGCCTACGGCACCTTCGACCAGATGCAGGTCTTCGTCGCCCCGACGCTGCTGACGGATGAGGAGATCGACTGCCGAGAGGGCCGCCGGATCGTCTTCGTCGAGCCCCGGCACGCGCTGGGCCTGGAGCTCACCTCGGCGGCGTCGGTGATCGTGCCGGCCTTCCTCTCCTCACCGGCGTACGCCAGCATGGCCCCATGAGTCTCGCGGGCAGTCCCCTCACCGTCCACCCCGTGCCGGGGCCGGGCGCCGAGGACGTCGTCGTCGCCCCCGACGGCAGCGTCTACACCGGCACCGAGAACGGCGTCGTCTGGCGGCTGAGCCCCGACGGCACCCGGATCGACCGGGTGGCAGACACCGGCGGACGTCCGCTGGGGCTCGAGCTCTTCGACAACGGTGACCTGCTGGTCTGCGACGCCACCCGTGGGCTGCTCGTCGTACACCAGGACGGGGTAGTGGAGGAGCTCGTGACCAGGGTCGACGGGGTGCCCATGCGGTTCTGCAACAACGCCGCCATCGCCGCCGACGGCACGATCTGGTTCAGCGACTCCTCCCAGCTCTACGGGGTCGAGCGGTGGAAGGACGACTTCGTCCAGGACACCAGGACCGGTCGCCTCCTGCGCCGGGACCCGGACGGCTCGGTGAGCGTGGTGCTGCAGGGACTCGCCTTCGCCAACGGGGTCGCGCTGTCGGCGGGCGAGGAGTTCGTGGCGGTCGCCGAGACCGGCGCCCGCACGGTGGTGCGCTACTGGCTCACCGGAGCGCGCAGCGGTCAGCGCGACTTCCTGTGCACCGACCTTCCCGGCTATCCCGACAACATCTCGCGCGGCAGCGACGGCCTGGTGTGGGTCACCATCGCCAGTCCGCGCGACGCGCTCGTGGAGCGGCTCAAGCGGGCGCCGCTCCCGCTGCGCAAGGTGGTGACCCGGATCCCCGACGCGCTGCAGCCGAAGCCGAGACGCACCATCCGGGTCCAGGCCTTCGACGACGAGGGCCGCCTGGTCCACGACCTCGACCTGCAGCACCCCGATTACCACATGGTGACCGGGGTGCGGGAGCACCAGGGACGGGTCTGGATGGGCAGCCTGGACGAGCCGGCCGTCGCCGTCCACGACCTGGTGCTCCGGAGCACCGACCGCACAGCCGACTGAGGAGACAGGGGACGACCATGGGGAATCTGAGACCGTCGGAGATCGCGGCGGCAGGCCTGGACGACTGGCGCCAGCTCTACCGGGCCCTCCAGGCTCGGTTCGTGACCGGTGACTTCGCCACCGGAGTGGCGCTGCTGACCGACATCGCCGCCGCGGCCGAGGAGGCTGACCACCACCCTGACCTCGACCTGAGGTACGCCCACCTCAACGTCCGGCTGCACAGCCACGACACCGCAGGGGTCACCGAGCGGGACCTGCGCTTGGCCGCCCGGATCAGCGAGCTCGCCTCCGCCCGCGGCGTGCGCGCTGCCCCCGAGCAGCTGGCCGCGATCGAGATCGCGCTCGACACCCCCGGCTACGCCGCCATCCGCCCCTTCTGGCAGGCCGTCCTCGCCATGGACAGTCCGCGCCAGGACGACGAGCTCCGGGATGACGACGCCGACCTGCCTCGCCTGTGGTTCCAGCACAGCGGGGTCGACGAGCCGCGCCAGCGGTTCCACCTTGACGTGATGGTGCCGCCGGAGCAGGCGCAGACCAGGATCGACGCCGCCCTGGAGGCGGGGGGCGTCCTGGTCAGCGACGAGGCGGCCCCGACCTTCACCGTGCTGGCCGACCCCGAGGGCAACAAGGTCTGCGTGTGCACCATGCTCGAGCGTGAGGACTGAGCCGGCGCTGGGTGCGTCCCCTAGACTCGAGGGCTGGGCCCTGTGCCGTCGAGGCAGACGCGCGGGCCGGATCAGCACCACACTGAACACCCTCACCATGTAGGAAGCGGAGGACCATGGGCCACCTGGACTCGATCACCTCCCCGCGTGATCTCCGTGCGCTCTCCACCGAACAGCTGTCCGAGCTGGCCGAGGAGATCCGCGACGTGCTGATCAGCACGACCGCGCGCACCGGAGGGCACCTGGGGCCGAACCTGGGCGTCGTCGAGCTCACGCTGGCCATCCACCGGGTCTTCGAGTCCCCCCATGACCGGGTGGTCTTCGACACCGGCCACCAGACCTACGTGCACAAGCTGCTCACCGGGCGCGCGGATCGCTTCTCCACCCTGCGCCAGGAGGGCGGGCTGAGCGGCTATCCCAGCCGGGCCGAGTCTGAGCACGACATCGTGGAGAACTCCCACGCCTCCACCTCGCTCTCCTACGCCGACGGCCTGGCCAAGGCGTACGCGATCCGCGGCGAGGACCGTCACGTGGTGGCGGTCATCGGCGACGGCGCGCTGACCGGCGGCATGGCCTGGGAGGCGCTGAACAACATCGCGATCGCCAAGGACTCGCGGCTGGTGATCGTGGTCAACGACAACGAGCGCTCCTACACCCCGACCATCGGTGGGCTCGCGACCTCGCTGACGCGGCTGCGCACCAACCCCCGCTACGAGCAGGTGCTCGACGTGGTGAAGAAGCGTCTCCAGGCCGTGCCCGGTGTCGGCGGCGCCGCCTACGACGCCCTGCACGCCATGAAGAAGGGCATGAAGGACGTCCTCGCGCCCCAGGGTCTCTTCGAGGACCTGGGCCTGAAGTACGTCGGCCCGGTCGACGGGCACGACGAGGCGGCGGTCGAGTCCGCCCTCACCCAGGCCAAGCGGTTCGGCGGCCCGGTGATCGTGCACGTGATGACGCGCAAGGGCGCCGGCTACGACCCCGCCGAGCGGCACGAGGCCGACCAGTTCCACGCTCCGGGGCCCTTCGACGTCCAGAACGGTGCCGAGAAGCCCAAGGGCAAGATCTGGACCGACCACTTCTCCGAGGCCATGGTGGAGCTGGGCGAGCGTCGCGAGGACGTGGTCGCCATGACGGCCGCCATGATGCACCCGGTGGGTCTGGACGCGTTCCAGGCACGCTGGCCCGGTCGGACCATCGACGTGGGCATCGCCGAGCAGCACGCCACGACCTCGGCCGCCGGTCTGGCGATGGGCGGTCTGCACCCCGTCTTCGCCGTCTACGCGACCTTCCTCAACCGTGCCTTCGACCAGGTGCTGATGGACGTGGCCCTGCACAGGTGCGGCGTCACCTTCGTGCTGGACCGCTCCGGAGTGACCGGTGACGACGGCGCCAGCCACAACGGCATGTGGGACATGTCGATCCTCCAGGTCGTGCCAGGGCTGCGCCTGGCCGCGCCGCGGGACGTGACGCGGCTGCGCGAGCTGCTGGACGAGGCGGTGGAGGTCAGCGACGCTCCCACGGTGGTGCGCTTCCCCAAGGGACCGCCGCCGGCCGACATCCCGACCCTCGCCAAGGCCGGGGGCGCCGACGTACTCGTGCGCACGGGTGCCCACGACGTCCTGCTCGTCGCGGTGGGCGCCATGGCCGAGGTCGCCGTCGAGGCTGCGGCGCGGCTTGAGGCCGAGGGCGTAGGAGTCACCGTCGTCGACCCGCGCTGGGTCAAGCCGGTCGAGCCCGCCATCGTGGAGCTCGCGCGAGAGCACCGTCTGGTGGTCAGCGTGGAGGACAACGGGCGAGTGGGGGGCGTGGGCGCCACCCTGCTGCAGACCCTCAACGACGCCGGCGTGGAGACCCCGTTCCAGCTGCACGCGATCCCGCAGGAGTTCCTCGACCACGCCAAGCGCGGGGTCATCCTGAGCCGGATCGGGCTGGACTCCCAGACGATCGCCCGCCGCATCCTCGAGCAGGTCTCGGCCCTGGAGCCGTTCCCGACACTGGTGCGCTCCGACGGCTCCTGAGTTCGGCCGGTTCCGGGCCCCACACGGCATGGACGTCGTCGCCCGGGGCCTCTAGCGTGCTGGGCATGGACCTGATGCGGACCAAGTCGGTCGAGCAGTCGATCGCGGAGACCGACGAGCCGGGGCGCCGGCTGAAGAAGACCCTCGGTGCCCTCGACCTCATGGTCTTCGGCGTGGGCGTCATCATCGGGGCCGGCATCTTCGTGGTCACCGGGACCGTCGCCCGGACCAACAGCGGCCCGGCGATCACGCTCTCCTTCGCGATCGCGGGACTCGCCTGCGGCCTCGCCGCGCTGTGCTACGCGGAGTTCGCCTCCACGGTGCCGGTCGCCGGCAGCGCCTACACCTTCAGCTACGCCACGCTGGGGGAGCTGGTCGCCTGGATCATCGGGTGGGACCTGGCGTTGGAGTTCACCATCGGTGCGGCTGCCCTGGCCACGAGCTTCTCCGGCTACTTCCAGGAGGTCTTCGCGGGCACCTTCCTCGAGGTGCCCACCTCCCTGGGCTCCGCCGCCGACGGCGTGGTGGACCTGCCGGCCATGATCATCGCCCTGCTGGTCACCGGGGCCCTCATCGTCGGCATCAAGTTCTCCAGCCGCCTCAACCAGGTCGTCGTCGCGATCAAGCTGCTGGTCATCGCGGCCGTCATCGTCTTCGGGGTCTCCCACATCGACACCGACAACTACTCGCCGTTCATCCCGAAGTCCCAGCCCGCCCCCGAGGGCGGCGGCGGGTTCCTGGACAACACGCTGATCAGCACCCTGCTCGGGATCGACCCCGCGGTCTACGGTCTGGCCGGGGTGATCGCCGGCGCCTCGATCGTCTTCTTCGCCTTCCTCGGGTTCGACATCGTCGCCACCACCGCGGAGGAGACACGCAACCCGCAGCGCGACATCCCGCGAGGCATCCTCGGCTCCCTGGCCGTGGTCACCCTCCTCTACATCGCGGTGAGCCTGGTGGTCACCGGGATGCAGCCCTACACCGAGATCGACGAGAACGACGCGGCTCCACTCGCGTCCGCCTTCGACGCCGTGGGCATGGAGTGGATGGGCCGGTTGATCTCCATCGGTGCCTGCATCGGCCTCATCGTCGTGGTGATGATCCTGATGCTGGGGCAGACCCGGGTCGCCTTCGCGATGGCCCGCGACGGTCTGCTGCCTCCCAGCCTGGCGAAGGTGCATCCCAGGTTCGGCACGCCGCACGTGATCACCGCGGTGACCGGTGTGGCCGTGGCTCTCATCGGAGGGTTCGTCGACCTGGGGACGCTGGTCAACCTGGTGAGCATCGGTGCGCTGTTCGCCTTCGTCCTGGTCAGCATCGGTGTCGTGGTGCTGCGCCGTCAGCGACCCGACCTGGAGCGCTCGTTCAGGACCCCGGCCGTCTACGTCGTCTCGGTCGCCTCGGTGCTGCTCTGCGTCTACCTGATGCTCAACCTGACCGGCGGCACCTGGGTGCGGTTCCTGGCTTGGATGGCGCTCGGGCTGGTCGTCTACTTCGCCTACGGCCGCACCCACTCCCGCCTGGCACTCCAGCAGACGGACCGCCACGAAGGCCAGGGCACGGGTCAGGAGACGGTCTCCGGCTGACCCCCGAACCACGAACGGCGCCCCGGCCAGAGCCGGGACGCCGTTGGCGTGGAGCGGTGGTTCAGTGGAAACGCTTGCCGTTGACCTTCTCCGAGATGCCGGAGGAGTCCAGCAGCATGGTCAGGCCGCCGTTCCAGAACGAGAAGCCGGCGCCGGTGATCATCGCCAGGTCGAGGTCCTCCGGGGCTGCGACCACGCCCTCCTCGAGCATCAGGCGGGCCTCCTCGGCGAGGCCGGACAGTGCGGCCTCGCGGATCTGGTCCTTGTCCAGGACCACCGGGTTCTCCGGCTTCTCCAGCAGTGCCTTGACCTCGGGGTCGATGGTCAGGTCGGGGGCGTAGAAGGAGGTCTTCTTCGCCTCCACGACGCGCTCCAGCGCGGGGGAGACGTAGAAGCGCTCCGGGAACGCCTTGACCAGCGTCTCGTTGTTGTGGAGCGCGATGGCCGGTCCGACGAGCCCGAGCAGCATGAACGGCGGCATCGGGGCGATGCCGGCGAACGCGGCGTCCGCCGTCTCGATCGGGGTGCCTGCGTCCACGACCTTGGCGACCTCGCCCAGGAACCGACCCAGGAGACGGTTGACGATGAAGGACGGGCTGTCCTTGACCAGGATGGTCGTCTTCTTCAGGCCCTTGCCCGTGGCGAACGCGGTGGCGAGCGTGGCGTCGTCGGTGGTGTCGCCCTTGACGATCTCCAGCAGCGGCATGACGGCGACCGGGTTGAAGAAGTGGAAGCCCACCACTCGCTCCGGGTGCTGCAGCTCCGAGGCCATCTCGGTGATGGAGAGCGAGGAGGTGTTGGTGGCCAGCACGCACTCCGGGCTGACGACCTTCTCGACGTCGGCGAAGACCGACTTCTTGACCGACATCTCCTCGAAGACGGCCTCGATCACGAAGTCCGCGCCCGCGAAGGCGACCGACTTGTCCGCCGAGCCCGAGACCAGCGCCTTGAGGCGGTTGGCCTTGTCGGAGGAGATGCGCCCCTTGCCGAGCAGCTTCGCGATCTCGGAGTGGACGTAGTCCACGCCCTTCTGCGCACGCGCCTCGTCCAGGTCGGTGAGGACCACCGGGACCTCGAGGCGGCGGGCGAAGAGCAGCGCCATCTGGCTGGCCATCAGACCGGCACCCACGATGCCGACCTTGGTGACCGGACGGGCCAGCGACCTGTCGGGCGCACCCGCTGGGCGCTTGGCGCGCTTCTGGACCAGGTCGAAGGCGTAGAGGCTGGCGAGCAGCTCCGGGGTCTTCGACATCGCCTCGAGGGCCTCGTCCTCGGCTGCGAACCCCTCGTCGCGAGTGGCCGTGCGGGCGCCCTTGAGCAGCTCGACGATCTTGAGCGCTGCGGGCGAGGCGCCGCCGGTCTTGGTGAGCACGACCATCTCGGCGCGGGAGATCGCCGCGTCCCAGGCCTGGCCGCGGTCGATCTCGGGACGCTCGACGGAGATCTTGCCGGTGAGCACGTCGGCCGTCCAGAGCAGCGACTGCTCCAGGTAGTCGGCACCACCGAAGACGGCGTCGGCCAGGCCGAGCTCGAACGCCTTGGTGCCGCCGATCGTGCGGCCGTTGTTCAGCGGGTTCTCCAGGGCCACCGTGACGGCCGTGTCGGCACCGACGAGGTTGGGCACCAGGAAGGCTCCACCCCACCCGGGCACCAGGCCGAGCATGGCCTCGGGCAGGCCGAGGGCCGGCGCGGAGTCCATGACCGTGCGGTACGTGCAGTGCAGCGCCACCTCCAGGCCGCCGCCCAGGGCGAGCCCGTTGATGAAGCCGAAGGACGGCTTGCCGCCCTCGCCGAGCTTGCGGAAGACCGCGTGACCCAGCTCGGCGATCGTGCGCACGCCGTCGGGACCGCTGCTGGAGACCGAGCTCAGGTCCGCGCCGGCGGCGAGGATGAACGGCTTGCCGGTCACCCCGAGCGCGGTGATCTCGTCGTCGGCCAGCGCCGCGTCGATGGCGGCGTTGAGGGAGGTCAGGCCCTTGAAGCCGAACGTGTTCGGGCGGGTGTGGTCCTGGCCGTTGTCGAGGGTGATCAGGCCCAGGACGCCGGCGTCGCCGGGCAGGGTCACCTTGCGCAGCTTGGCCTCGGTGACGACCTCGGCGTCGCTGGCGAGGGAAGCCGCCTTGTCGAGAAGGGTGCTCAGCTCGGTCATCAGGCGTTCTCTCCGTTCCAGTGCGGGTTCTCCCAGACGATGGTGCCGCCCATGCCGATGCCGACGCACATGGTGGTGATGCCGTAGTGGACCTCGGGACGATCCTCGAACTGACGCGCGAGCTGGTTCATCAGTCGCACGCCGGAGGAGGCCAGCGGGTGGCCCATGGCGATGGCGCCGCCGTAGGGGTTGACCCGCGGGTCGTCGTCGGCGATGCCGTAGTGCTCCAGCAGCGAGAGCACCTGGACCGCGAACGCCTCGTTGATCTCGAAGGCGTCGATGTCGTCGATCGTCAGGCCAGCCTGGGCCAGCGCCTTCTCCGTCGACGGGATCGGACCGGCGCCCATCACCTCGGGCTCGACGCCCACGAAGGAGAACGAGACCATCCGCATCTTGATCGGGAGGCCGAGCTCCTTGGCGGTCTCCTCGTCGGCCAGCAGGGCGGCGGTGGCGCCGTCGTTGATGCCCGAGGCGTTGCCGGCCGTCACGTTGCCGTGTGCCCGGAACGGGGTCTTCAGGCCGGCCAGCGACTCCATGGTGGTCTGGGGACGCGGCGCCTCGTCGGTCAGGGCCAGGCCCCAGCCCTCCTCGGCGGAGCGGGTGGCCACCGGGACCAGGTCGGGCTGCAGCTTGCCGGCGGCGTACGCGGCCGCCGTCTTCTGCTGGCTGCGCACGGCGTAGGCGTCGGCGCGCTCACGCGTGATCGTGGGGTAGCGGTCGTGCAGGTTCTCGGCCGTCTTGCCCATCACCAGGGCGTCGGGGTCGACGATTTTCTCCGAGATGATCCGGGGGTTGGGGTCCACGCCCTCGCCCATCGGGTGGCGGCCCATGTGCTCCACGCCGCCGGCGATCACGACGTCGTAGGAGCCGAACGCGATGCCGCCGGCCGTGGTGGTCACGGCCGTCATCGCGCCGGCGCACATGCGGTCGATCGAGTAGCCGGGCGTGCTGTTGGGCAGGCCGGCCAGGAGGGCGGCGGTGCGACCCATGGTCAGGCCCTGGTCGCCGATCTGGGTCGTCGCGGCGATCGCGACCTCGTCGACGCGCTCGGGCGGCAACGAGGGGTTGCGGCGCATGAGCTCACGGATGCACTTGATGACGAGGTCATCGGCGCGGGTCTCGGCGAACTGGCCCTTGGCCTTGCCGAACGGCGTGCGCACGCCGTCGACGAAGACGACCTCTCGCAACTGTCGGGGCACGAAGTCTCCTAGGTGTTGGTGGGCCCGGCCGATGAGCCGGGCAGGGATACGTTACCTCCCAGTAACAACATCGTGAGCCGGGGAGTGGGTGTGGGTGTCGTCACCCCAGCGCCGCGCCCCGCGGTGCCCGCCGGGACCACTCCTGCCACGGGCGCGTGCCCGGCCACCTAGGCTGTCGTCATGGACTCCTCAGCACGGCTGGTGCACATCGTTGACGACGTGCCCGAGCTCGAGGGGGTCGAGGGACTCACCATGGTGGTCGTGCTCACCGGGTTCCTCGACGCGGGACAGGCTGCGGACCGTGCGGCGGACCACCTGACCGAGCTCGGTGACGGCCCGGTGGTCGCGACCTTCGACGTGGACTCGCTCCACGACTACCGGGCGCGTCGACCCCCCATCTCCTTCGTGCAGGACCACTACGAGAGCTACGAGGCTCCGCGACTGGTGGTCCGGCTCCTGCGTGACACCGGCGGCACTCCGTTCCTGCTGCTGCGCGGTGCCGAGCCCGACATCCGTTGGGAGGGGTTCGCGAGTGCGGTGCGCGAGGTCGTGGAGCGACTCGGGGTGACCCGGGTCGTCAACCTGGGTGCGGTCCCCATGGCGGTGCCGCACACCCGGCCGATCGCGGTGACCCACCACGCCAACGACTCCTCGCTCCTGACCGGACGCAGTCCCTGGCGTGGTGAGCTGCGGGTCCCCTCCAGTGCCCAGGCGCTGCTCGAGCTGCGGCTGGGGGAGTGGGGGCACCCCTGCCTGGGCTACGTGGCCCACGTCCCGCACTACCTGACCCAGATGCCCTACCCGGTCGCCTCGGTCACCCTCCTGGAGAACCTGGAGCTGGGCGGGCGGCTGACCATCGACCTGACAGCCCTGCGCACGGCGGCTGTGGAGTGCGAGGCCGAGGTCTCCCGCTACCTAGCCAGCCACGACGAGGTCTCCGACGTCGTCCAGGCCCTGGAGCGTCAGTACGACGCCTTCCAGCGTGCCGAGGAGTCCGGCTCCTCCCTCCTGGCCGCCGACGAGCCGCTCCCCACCGGCGAGGACCTCGGGCGCCAGTTCGAGCAGTTCCTGGCGGGGCTGGACGGTCCCGACCACGAGCCCGGACAGGGTTAGGCGTTGTCCGGATCTGCGACGGAGCTGCTCGACCTGCTCCAGCTCGAGGACCTCGACGTCAACCTGTTCCGGGGCAGGCAGCCGGTCACCGGGCGGCAACGCGTGTTCGGCGGCCAGGTGGCGGCCCAGGGGATCGTGGCTGCCGGCCGGACGGTGAGCCCGGAGTTCTCGATGCACTCGCTGCACTCGTACTTCCTGCGACCCGGTGACACCTCTGTCCCGATCATCTACGACGTGGAGCGGATCCGCGACGGTCGCAGCTTCGTGACCCGGCGCGTGATGGCCCGCCAGCACGGACGCCCCATCTACTACCTGACCTGCAGCTTCCAGCTCGCCGAGGAGGGCATGGACCACCAGGACCGGATGCCCGAGGTCGCCGGACCGGACCAGGGGCTGTCGCTGCTGGACCTGGCGCGGTCGCGAGGCGAGGAGGCGGCGGCTGAGTGGCAGCGCGAGTGGTCGGCGCTGGACATCCGACACCTCGGCATCTCGGGCCTGGGACTTCCGGTCGACCCGGCGCGTCCCGCGGAGGCCCGGCTCTGGGTCAGGGTGGACGGCGAGCTCCCCGACGACCTGATCACCCAGCAGGCGGCGTTCACCTATGCCACCGACCTCACGCTGCTGGGCGCGGCGCTGGTGCCGCACGGGGTGCAGATCGACGCTCCGAACCTCCAGGCGGCGTCGCTGGACCACACGATCTGGTTCCACCGTCCCGTGCGGGCCGACCGCTGGTGGCTCTACGACCAGACGTCGCCCTCCGCGCAGGGCGGGCGGGGCCTGGCGTTGGCGCACGTCTACTCCCAGGACGGCGCTCTGCTGGCGACCGTGGCCCAGGAAGGGCTCCTCAGGCTCAAAGGCTGACGGGTCGGCATATACCACTACACGCGTGTAATTCGCGGGACCCGCGGACAGACACGCCGATGGCTGGTTACGGTTGAGCACTTGTGTGGCGTCCGGCCACTCCAGTGACCCCTGTGTCGCAGCGACACGGATGTGACTGGACGGATGCCGCTCCTCGACTGGACTGATGAGAGTGGTGTGCCCGTGCGCGTCTCCAGGCAGGCAAAGGGCTTCCGCGCCCTGGCCGTGTTGATCGTTCCCGCCGCAGGGCTCGCCCTGCTGGGTGGGACTCCCGTCAACGCGGCGTCCCGCAAGGCGGAGCCGGTGCCGGTCACCAGGTACCAGCTGCCGTTCCTGTGCCAGCAGGCCTGGTCCGGGGGGCTGCGGGCCCGTCACTCGCCGAGCCCGAACGCGATCGACTTCAACCGGACCGCGGACGAGGGCAAACCCGTGCTGGCCGCCGCGGCGGGGGTGGTCGTCACGGCGAACGCCACCGGACGCGCCGGCTACGGCCGCTACGTCGTGATCGACCACGGCAACGGCGAGAGCAGCCTGTATGCGCACCTGAAGAGGGTGCTGGTGAAGACCGGCGCCACCATCGACCAGGGAGCTCTGCTCGGCGTCGTCGGCAGCACCGGCAACAGCACGGCGCCGCACCTGCACTTCGAGCAGAAGGTGGGTCGACAAGTGGTCCCGGCGTACTTCTCGGGACTGCCCTTCAGCTCGAGCACCCTGGCCTCGACCAACTGCGCCGACGTGCCGCTCGCGGGCAACACCGACGGTGACCGGGTGGCCGAGGTCGCGGTGTTCCGGCGGACCCAGCCGGCCACCTTCATCGTGCACGCCCTCGGGACCGCGCCTCGCGTCGTGCCGTTCGGCACCGCCACCGACGAGCCGCTCCTGGGTGACTGGAACGGCGATGGCGTCGCGGAGCCGGGAGTGTGGTCGCCGCGGGGTCGCCGCTTCAAGCTCGCCGCCCCCGGCGGCGTGGTCAACCTCAAGCTCGGGATGAGCAGCGACCGGCCGGTGGCCGGGGACTGGAACGGGGACGGCACCTGGGAGGTCGGCGTCTTCCGGCCCTCGCGCGCCATGTTCCGGCTCCGGGCGACGACGGGCGCGCTGACGAACGTGTCCCTGGGCAACGCCGACGACGTGCCGGTCACCGCCGACTGGAACGGCGACGGCCGGACCGACGTCGGGGTCTACGACCGGGCGACCGCGGTGTTCACGCTGCGAAGCGTGGATGCCGCGGGCCTGGCTGCCATCTCCACGGTCCAGTTCGGCGCCGTCGGTGACCTGCCTGCCGTCGGTGACTGGGACGGCGACGGCACCACCGACCTGGGCACCTGGACGCCCACGACGGCAGTGTTCAACCAGAGTCAGTCTCCCGATGCCGCAGGCGCCGACCGCGCTCCGGCCGCCGTGCAGTTCGGCAACCCGCGCTGAGCCACCGGATCACGCCACCGGGTCACACCGCCGAGGTGCGCCCCACCAGGTGCGGTGACCGGTCACCGGGGTTGGTGAGCGCGAACTGCCAGGAGGAGCGGTCACCCTCCAGCCCGAACGCGACCTTGCCGGGCAGGAACACCGGCTTCTTGAAGGCCACCTCGATCCGGACGGCGTCCGGCAGCCGGTTCTCGATGGCGGCCAGGCACCGTGCCTTGGTCCACATGCCATGGGCGATCTGACGCTTGAAGCCGAGCGCCTGTGCGGTCAAGGGGTAGAGGTGGATCGGGTTCAGGTCGCCCGACACCGCGCCGTACCGCCGTCCGAGATCGGCGGGCAGGTCCCAGACCGCGCGCCCCTCGGGGGGTGCGGGGAGACTGAGGCCCGGCTCTGCGGACTCGTCGCCCCGACCTCGGCGCAGGTAGCTGGAGATGGACTCCCACACGATCTCCTCGCCGGAGGAGATGGTCGTCACGAAGTCCAGCACCATGCCCTTGGCGTGCGGGCGCGGGGCCCCCACCGACGTGGTGGCGCCCAGAGTCTCGGTCAGCGCGATGGGACGGTGCGAGGTGATGGTGTTCTCCACGTGCACCGTGCCGATCGCGGGCCAGGGGAACTCGGGGCTGCTCATGATCTCCATGTGGAGGTCGAAGCCGAGCAGGTGCGGGTAGGTCACCGGAACGGTGTCGCGCCGGGGGAAGCCGCACACGCGCGAGTACGCCGCGACGTGGCTGGCGTCGATCGGCGTCGCGGGCCCCGATGTCGAGAGCCCCTGGAACTGCGCGGCGGGGACCTTGCGGATGCCGGGCAGGAGGTTGATCCCGGGCACGGCGGGCAGAGCGGCCCGGGCGAGGGTGCGGACCCCCATCTCAAGCACCCAGCATCATCTGGCCGCACACGCGCACCACGTTGCCGTTCACGGCGCTGGACCCGGGCGAGGCGAACCAGGCGATGGTCTCGGCCACGTCCACCGGCAGACCCCCCTGGCTCAGCGCGTTCAGGCGCTGGCCGACCTCGCGGGTGGCGAACGGCACGGCGGCGGTCATCTGGGTGATGATGAAGCCCGGGGCCACGGCGTTGACGGTGATCTGGTCCTCCAGCTCGTCGGCCAGGCTGTCGACCAGGCCGATGACCCCCGCCTTGGACGCGGCGTAGTTGGTCTGGCCCACGTTGCCGGCGATGCCGGCGATGGAGGCCACCCCGATGATCCGGCCGTTGGGGTTGATGACCCCCTGGTCCAGCAGTGCCCGGGTGATGAGCTCGGGAGCCAGCAGGTTGACCGCGATCACGCTGGACCAACGGTCCTCGGACATGTTCGCGAGCTTGCGGTCCCTGGTGATGCCCGCGTTGTGCACGACGACGTCGACGCCGCCGTGGTGCTCGGCGAGGTGGTGGGCGATGCGCTGCGGGGCGTCCGGGTGGGTGATGTCGAGGCAGAGGTGGTCTCCTCCGAGCTCGGCCATCAGCGACTGCAGCTCGCTGGCCGCCTGGGGCACGTCCACGCCGACGACCGTGGCGCCGTCGCGGTGCAGCACCCGGGCGATCGCCTCGCCGATGCCCCGGCTGGCGCCGGTCACGAGCGCCACCTTGCCGGCCAGCGGCCTGGCCAGGTCCGGTACGGCGGGCTGGGTCGAGTCGCCGTCGCGGGCAGCCACGCGGACCACCTGTCCGGAGACGTAGGCGGACTTGGGGGAGAGGAAGAAGGCCAGCGTGGAGTCCAGCATCGACTCCGCGCCCTCGGCCACGTAGACCACCTGGACGGTCCCGCCGCGACCGATCTCCTTGCCCAGGGAGCGGGTGAAGCCCTCCAGCGCGCGCTGGGTGATCCGCTCGGGCCCGGTCACCGTGGCCGGTGTCGTGCCCAGGACGACGACCCGGGGGCAGCTGTCCAGGCGGCGCATCAGGGGAGTGAAGAACTCCTGCAGCGCGACCAGCTGGGCCGGGTCGGTCAGGCCGGTGGCATCGAACACCAGCCCCTTGTACGTCGTGCCCTCGGCGTCTGCGGAGAGCGCCGCGATGCCGAGCCCGTCCAGCACCTTGGGCAGGGAGTCGACCAGGCGCCCGGTGCCCCCGACGAGGACGGTGCCGGCAACCAGCGGGGCGCCCTCGGTGTAGCGCTCCAGACGCGTGGGGCTCGGCAGGCCGAGGTTCTTGACGAGGACCTTGCCGATCGGGGACGAGACGAAGCCCTGGTAACGGTCGCTCATGAGAACTGCCTCCGGGAGGTGGATTGGGGGTCGGGGTGCGGAACCATGTAACTGCAGGTGTAACTCAGCGTCCACTTTTCGTGATCTTGGCCTCACCGGGTTCCGGGGCGAGGAGGCACCGGCAAGGATAGGGAACACTGCACCACCTTCGTCACGTCCGACTTCGCCCTTTCCTTCGTCATGCAGGAGTCCCCATGCAGGCCCAGACCCGCCGCGTCGCCGTCATCGGCGGCAACCGGATCCCCTTCGCCCGGTCCAACAGCGTCTACTCCGACGTCTCCAACCAGGAGATGCTCACCGCGGCCATCGACGGACTGGCCGTCCGCTTCGGCCTCGAGGGCGAGAAGGTCGGTGAGGTCGTCGCCGGCGCCGTCCTGAAGCACTCGCGCGACTTCAACCTGGCGCGTGAGTGCGTGCTGGGCTCCAAGCTGAGCGCCGAGACCCCCGCCACCGACATCCAGCAGGCCTGCGGGACCGGCCTGCAGGCGGTGATCCAGGTGGCGAACAAGATCGCGCTGGGCCAGATCGAGGTCGGCATCGCCGGCGGGTCCGACACCACCTCCGACGCGCCGGTGGCCGTCAGCGAGAAGCTGCGCAAGAAGCTGATGAAGGTCAACGCCGCCAAGGACACCAGGTCCCGGCTCACCGCCCTGGGCCAGATCCGCCCCGGCGACATCGGCCTGGACATCCCGCAGAACGGCGAGCCCCGCACCGGCCTGTCCATGGGCGAGCACGCCGCCCTGACGGCGCTGGAGTGGCGGGTCGGCCGTGAGGAGCAGGACGAGCTGGCAGCCCGCTCCCACCAGAACCTCGCCCGCTCCTACGACGAGGGGTTCCACGACGACCTGGTCACCCCCTTCCACGGCGTGGAGCGCGACACCAACATGCGTGCCGACTCCTCGGTGGAGAAGCTCGCGAAGCTGAAGCCGGTCTTCGGCAAGGGCAGCGCCGCCACCATGACCGCGGGCAACTCCACCCCGCTCTCGGACGGCGCCTCGGTGGTGCTGCTGGCCTCGGAGGAGTGGGCGGCCGAGCGCGGGCTGCCGGTCCTGGCCTACCTCACGGCGTACGAGACGGCCGCCGTCGACTACGTGCACGGCCAGGAGGGCCTGTTGATGGCCCCCGCCTACGCTGTCGCCCGGATGCTCGAGCGCGAGGGCCTGAGCCTGCAGGACTTCGACTACTACGAGATCCACGAGGCGTTCGCCTCCCAGGTGCTCTCCACCCTCAAGGCGTGGGAGGACCCGGTGTTCTGCAAGGAGCGGCTCGGCCTGGACGCCCCGCTGGGCAGCATCGACCGCGCCAAGCTCAACGTCAACGGCTCCTCGCTCGCGGCTGCTCACCCGTTCGCCGCGACCGGCGGACGGATCGTGCCGGTGCTGGCCAAGCTGCTGGACCGCAAGGGTTCTGGTCGGGGTCTGATCTCCATCTGTGCGGCAGGTGGACAGGGCGTGGTCGCAATTCTGGAGAAGTAGTCCACAATCCTCCTGTGACTGACGTCGGCAGGACCCTCAAGGACACGGGCAAGCAGGCCCACGAGAGCAAGTGGATGGACCACCTCGCACGCGCGGGGCTGGTCGCCTACGGGGTGGTCCACCTGCTCATCGCCTGGGTGGCGGTGCAGTTGGCCTTCGGCGAGTCGGGCCGCCAAGCCTCCAGCAGCGGCGCGTTCGCCGAGCTCGCCTCGCAGCCGTTCGGCACCTTCGCCCTCTGGGCGCTGGCCATCGGGCTGATCCTGCTGGTGCTGTGGCGCGTGCTGGATGCCGTGGTCGGGCACGAGGAGGAAGAGGGCTCAGACCTGTGGAAGAAGCGGGCCGCCTCGGGTCTCAAGGCGGCGCTGTACGCGGCGCTCGCCTTCTCCGCGCTCAAGACGCTGCTCAGCAGCAACAGCGGTGGCAAGGGCCGGTCCATGACCGGCACCGTCATGTCCTGGCCCGGGGGTCAGTGGCTGGTGGTGCTCGCCGGACTGGCGGTGATCGGCTACGCCGGCTACACGGCGTACCGCGGCTGGAGCGAGAAGTTCCTGGAGAACCTCGACAGCCAGGGGCGCACGGGCGAGATCGGCGACGCCTACAAGTGGTTCGGCAAGGTCGGCTACATCGTCAAGGGGATCTCCATCGGCCTGGTGGGCGGGCTGATCGTGCACGCCGGCTGGACGCACAGCGGCAAGGAGGACAAGGGCCTGGACGACGCGCTGCGCACGGTGCTCGAGCAGCCCTTCGGTCCGGCGCTGCTGACCGCGGTGGCGGTCGGGCTCGCCTGCTACGGCCTCTTCTGCTTCGCCCGCGCCCGGCACCTGGACCGGTAGGACGCTCCGCGTCCGCCCTGCGCGGCAGCATCGTGCCTCGGCGCTGGTAGGGTCTGGCGCGCACGACATCCTTTAACGAGCCGTCCCGTGAGGCGGAGAAGGAGGTCCAGGCCGCGCATGCCTGCCCCCGCACCAGGACGCACCGTCCTCGACGCCCGTGACATCACCCGGGCCCTGACCCGCATCTCGCACGAGATCCTCGAGCGCAACAAGGGCGCCGCCGACCTGATCCTGCTCGGTCTGCACACCCGCGGCGTGCCGCTGGCGCACCGGATCGCCGACGGCATCGCCGCGGTGGAGGGCGTGCCGGTCGCCGTCGGCGAGCTCGACGTCACGATGTACCGCGACGACCTGCGCTCCCAGCCCACCCGGCGCGCCCACAAGACCCAGCTCCCGTCCGGGGGCATCGACGGCAAGGTCGTCGTGCTCGTCGACGATGTGCTGTTCTCGGGCCGCACGATCCGCGCGGCGCTGGACGCGGTGAGCGACCTGGGTCGACCCGCCGCGGTCCGTCTCGCCGTGCTGGTGGACCGCGGTCACCGCGAGCTGCCCATCCGCGCCGACCACGTGGGCAAGAACCTGCCCAGCGCCCGCTCCGAGCGGGTCAGCGTCCGGCTCGCCGAGACCGACGACGTTGACGAGGTGACGATCTCGTGAAGCACCTGCTCTCGATCGACGACCTCGCCGTCGACGACATCGGCGCCATCTTCGACACCGCGGCCGAGATGCACGACGTGCAGCGCCGGGACGTCAAGAAGCTGCCGGCGCTTCGCGGACGCACCATCGTCAACATGTTCTTCGAGGACTCCACCCGCACCCGGTCCTCGTTCGAGATCGCGGGCAAGTGGCTCTCCGCCGACGTCATCAACGTCAGCGCCAAGGGCTCCAGCGCCTCCAAGGGCGAGAGCCTGCGTGACACCGTGCTCACCGTCTGCGCCATGGGGGTCGACGGGCTCGTCATCCGGCACCCGGCCAGCGGTGCCGCGCACCAGGTGAGCCAGTGGGTCGACGCGGTGGTGGTCAACGCCGGCGACGGTACGCACGAGCACCCCACCCAGGCGCTGCTGGACGCCTACACGCTGCAGCGCCGCATGGGCTCCCTCGAGGGTCGCCACGTGGTCCTGGTCGGCGACCTGACCCACAGCCGGGTCTTCCGCTCCAACGTGCTGTGCCTGACCAAGCTCGGGGCGCGGGTCACCGTCGTCGCCCCTCCCACCCTGATGCCGGCCGGCATCGACTCCTGGTCGCGTGCCGTCGGGTTCGAGACGTCGTACGACGTGGACCAGGTGCTCCCGCAGGCGGACGCGGTGATGATGCTCCGCGTGCAGCGCGAGCGCATGTCGGGCGCCTTCTTCCCGACCGCCCGCGAGTACACCGTCGGCTACGGCCTGACCCGCGACCGGCTGGCGCTGCTGGGGCCGGACGTGCCGATCTGCCACCCCGGCCCGATGAACCGGGGCCTGGAGATCGCCGCCGACGCCGCGGACGCCGCCCAGTCGGTGGTCCTCGAGCAGGTCTCCAGCGGCCTGGCCATCCGGATGTCCGTGCTCTACCACCTGCTTGCCGGAGAGGAAGCCTGATGGCGCTCGTGATCAAGGGGGCCTCGCTGCTCGGCGAGACCTCGGCCGACCTGCTGATCCGCGACCACGTGATCGCCGAGGTCGGCTCCGTCGACGCCGCCGGCCACGAGGTGATCGAGGCCGACGGACTCGTCGCGCTCCCGGGACTGGTGGACCTGCACACCCACCTGCGCGAGCCCGGCCGGGAGGACGCGGAGACGGTCCTGACCGGCTCCCAGGCCGCAGCACTGGGCGGCTACACCGCCGTGCTGGCGATGGCGAACACCACCCCGGTCACCGACACCGCCGAGGCCGCCGTGCGGGTCTGGGAGCTGGGCCGCGAAGCAGGTCTGGTCCAGGTGCAGCCGGTGGGCGCGGTGACCCGCGGCCTGGGTGGCGAGGAGCTCGCCGAGCTCGGGCTGATGGCTCGGTCCCGGGCCGGGGTGCGGGTCTTCTCCGACGACGGCAGGTGCGTCCACGACGCCCGCGTGATGCGCCGTGCCCTGGAGTACGTCAAGGCGTTCGGCGGGGTCATCTCCCAGCACTCCCAGGACCCCACGCTGGCCGGCTCGTCGGCCTGCTGCCACGAGGGCGAGATCTCGGGCCGGCTCGGGCTTCCCGGCTGGCCGGGCGTGGCCGAGGAGGTCGTGGTGGCCCGCGACGTCATGCTCGCCCGGCACACCGGCTCCCGGGTGCACGTCGCGCACGTGTCGACCGCGGGGTCGGTGGAGGTGATCAGGTGGGCCAAGGCCCAGGGGATGGCCGTCACCGCCGAGGTGACGCCGCACCACCTGATGCTCACCACCGACCTGCTCACCGGCTACGACCCGACGTACAAGGTGAACCCGCCCCTGCGCCCCGACGAGGACGTCGCCGCCCTGCGCGCGGCCCTGGCCGACGGCACCATCGACGCCGTGGCCACCGACCACGCACCCCACGCTCGGCACGACAAGGAGCACGCCTTCACCGACGCCGCCTTCGGCATGGTCGGGCTGGAGACGGCGCTCCCGGTGGTGCGCACCGCGATGGAGGCGATGTCCTGGGCGGACATCGCCCGGGTCATGTCGCACACTCCGGCGCGGATCGCCGGACTGGACGGGCAGGGGCAGGCGCTCGTGCCCGGAGCCCCCGCGCACCTGGTGCTGGTGGACCCGTCCGCGGTGGTCCGCGTCGATCGGGACGCGTCGGCGTCGCTGTCGCGCAACAATCCGTGGCACGGTCGTGAGCTCACCTCCCGAGTGGTGCACACGGTGTACGGCGGTCGCGTCACCGTGCGCGACGGCGTCCTGGCGTGAGGCGACGACGAGTGAAGGAGACCCACTGATGAGTGCCCCTCACCTGCTGCACACCGTCCTCGACGCGGTCGAGGTCCGGCGCGAGGCCGAGTTCTGGCGCCAGCTCCTGGGCCTGGTCTACCGGCCCGGGGACGAGGCCGGCGAAGGCGACGACGAGGTGGACTGGCTGGTGCTGACCCGGGACGACGGCACCCGCGTGCTGGCGTTCCAGCAGGTCGCCGAGCAGGCCCGGAGCACCTGGCCCAGCCCCGAGGTCCCGCAGCAGCTGCACCTCGACCTGACCGTCGACACTCCCGCGGAGCTGAGCGCCCAGCGGGACCGGGCGGTGGGACTGGGGGCCAAGGTGCTGCTGGACCGCTCCGCGGACGAGGACGAGCAGCTGTACGTGTTCGCCGACCCCGAGGGGCACCCCTTCTGCATCTTCGTCGCCTGAGCGACGTCTGAGCCAGGGCATGGGATCACGCGCCGAGACCGCTCCACGTCGCCGGTTCTCGCGCTGATAGGGTCAGCGACGGTTCGAACATCCTTTAACTATCCGTCCCGTGAGGCGGAGAAGGAGGTGCGGCATGGCTCTGCCTGCCCCTGCGCTCATGGTCCTCGAGGACGGGCGCACCTTTCGCGGTGACTCATTCGGAGCCGAGGGCGAGACCTTCGGCGAGATCGTCTTCTCGACCGGCATGTCCGGCTACCAGGAGACGCTGACCGATCCCAGCTACCACCGGCAGGTCGTCGTGATGACGGCTCCGCACGTGGGCAACACCGGGATGAACGACGAGGACCCCGAGTCCGGTCGCATCTGGGTCGCCGGCTACGTGGTGCGCGACCCCGCTCGGGTGCCCTCGAACTGGCGCAGCGTCCGTACCCTGGACGACGCGCTGCGCGAGCAGGGCGTCGTGGGCATCAGTGGCGTCGACACCCGTGCCCTGACCCGCCACCTGCGCGAGCGGGGCGCGATGCGGGTGGGGATCTCCACGACTGAGACCGACCCCGAGCTGCTCCTGGCCCGGGTCCGGGAGTCGGGCGAGATGGCGGGAGCCAACCTCAGCGAGGCGGTCTCCACCGCGCACGCCTACGTGGTCCCACCGGTGGGGGAGAAGCGCTTCACCGTCGCGGCGATCGACCTCGGCATCAAGTCCAACACGCCGAGGATGATGAGCGAGCGCGGCATCGAGGTGCACGTGCTGCCCGCCACCGCCACGCTCGACGAGGTCCGCGCCGTCGCTCCCGACGGGCTCTTCTTCTCCAACGGGCCCGGCGACCCCGCGGCGACGACCGCCCAGGTCGAGCTGCTCCAGGGCGCCCTGGCCGACGAGGTGCCCTACTTCGGCATCTGCTTCGGCAACCAGCTCTTCGGCCGCGCGCTCGGCTTCGGCACCTACAAGCTCAAGTACGGCCACCGGGGCATCAACCAGCCCGTGATGGACCGGACCACCGGCAAGGTGGAGGTCACCGCGCACAACCACGGCTTCGCCGTCGATGCCCCGCTCGAGGGGTCGACCGCCACGCCGTACGGAGATGCGAGCGTGTCCCACGTGTGCCTCAACGACGACGTGGTCGAGGGCCTGGAGCTGCGCGGACCGGACGGCGCGCTGAAGAGCTTCTCCGTCCAGTACCACCCCGAGGCCGCGGCGGGTCCGCACGACGCGGCGTACCTGTTCGACCGTTTCTGCGAGCTCATGGAGGCGAGGGCCTGATGCCCAAGCGCGACGACATCAAGTCGGTGCTGGTGATCGGCTCCGGTCCGATCATCATCGGCCAGGCCTGCGAGTTCGACTACTCCGGCACCCAGGCCTGCCGGGTGCTCAAGGAGGAGGGCCTGCGGGTCATCCTGGTCAACTCCAACCCGGCCACCATCATGACGGACCCGGAGTTCGCCGACGCCACCTACATCGAGCCGATCACCCCGGAGTACGTCGAGAAGGTGATCGCCAAGGAGCGTCCCGACGCGCTGCTGGCCACCCTGGGCGGGCAGACCGCCCTCAACTGCGCGATGCGGCTCGACGAGGCCGGCGTGCTGGCCAAGTACGACGTCGAGCTGATCGGCGCCAGCATCGAGGCGATCAACCGCGGGGAGAACCGCGAGCAGTTCAAGAAGATCGTCGACGAGCTCGGCGGCGAGTCGGCCAAGTCGGTCGTCTGCCACTCCATCGAGGACCTGCTGGCCGGCGCGGACGAGCTCGGCTACCCGCTGGTGGTGCGCCCCTCCTTCACGATGGGCGGCACCGGCTCGGGGTTCGCCTACGACGAGGAGCAGCTGCGTCGCATCGGCGGCGCCGGGCTCGCCGCCTCGCCGACCACCGAGGTGCTCCTGGAGGAGTCCATCATCGGCTGGAAGGAGTACGAGCTGGAGGTGATGCGTGACACCGCCGACAACGTGGTGATCATCTGCTCCATCGAGAACTTCGACCCGATGGGCGTGCACACGGGCGACTCCATCACCGTCGCCCCGGCGATGACGCTGACCGACCGCGAGTACCAGAAGATGCGCGACATGGCGATCGGCATCATCCGCTCGGTCGGCGTCGACACCGGGGGCTGCAACATCCAGTACGCGGTCAACCCGGCCGACGGGCGCCTGATCGTGATCGAGATGAACCCCCGGGTCTCCCGCTCCAGCGCTCTCGCCTCCAAGGCCACGGGCTTCCCGATCGCCAAGATCGCCGCCAAGGTGGCCATCGGCTACACCCTCGACGAGATCCCCAACGACATCACCGCCCGCCCGGACGGGTCGAGCACGCCGGCGGCCTTCGAGCCCACTCTGGACTACGTGGTGGTCAAGGTGCCGCGGTTCGCCTTCGAGAAGTTCCCCGGGGCCGACCAGACGCTGACCACGCACATGAAGAGCGTCGGTGAGGCGATGGCGATCGGCCGCAACTTCACCGAGTCGCTGCAGAAGGCGCTGCGCAGCCTGGAGTCCAAGGGGGCCATCTTCGACTTCGCGGCCGAGCCCGGTGACCTCCAAGCGCTGCTGGAGAAGTCCGAGGTCCCGACCGACGGCCGGCTGCGCACCGTGATGGACTCGATCCTGGCCGGCGCCACTCCCGAGCAGGTCTTCGAGCACACCAGGATCGACCCGTGGTTCGTCGACCAGCTCTTCCTGATCCGCGAGGTCGCCGAGGCGGTCGCGGCCGCCGACGAGCTCGATGCCGGCACGCTGCGGATGGCCAAGCGCCACGGCTTCAGCGACGCCCAGCTCGCCGGCATCCGCGGCATGAGCGAGGGCGAGGTCCGGGCGGTCCGGCACGCGCTCGGGGTGCGCCCGGTCTACAAGACCGTGGACACCTGTGCCGCGGAGTTCGCCGCCCGGACGCCGTACCACTACTCGTCCTACGACGAGGAGACCGAGGTCGAGCCGCGAGAGCGCGAGGCCGTCATCATCCTGGGCAGCGGACCCAACCGGATCGGTCAGGGCATCGAGTTCGACTACTCGTGCGTGCACGCCTCCATGGCGCTCTCCGAGGCCGGCTACGAGACCGTCATGGTCAACTGCAACCCCGAGACCGTCTCCACCGACTACGACACCTCCGACCGGCTCTACTTCGAGCCCCTCACCCTGGAGGACGTGCTCGAGATCGTGCACGCCGAGCAGCAGGCGGGCCCCGTCGCCGGCGTCATCTGCCAGCTGGGCGGTCAGACTCCCTTGGGCCTGGCCCAGGGCCTGGCGGACGCGGGGGTCACGATCGTGGGCACCGCGCCCGAGGCGATCCACCTGGCCGAGGAGCGCGGCGCCTTCGGTCAGGTGCTCGCCGACGCCGGCCTGCCGGCGCCCAAGTTCGGGATGGCGACCTCCTACGAGGACGCCAAGGAGATCGCCGCTGGCATCGGCTACCCGGTGCTGGTGCGTCCTTCCTACGTCCTGGGTGGACGTGGCATGGAGATCGTCTACGACGACGCCTCGCTGCGGGGCTACATCGACCGGGCCACCGAGATCAGCCCCGAGCACCCGGTGCTCGTGGACCGCTTCATCGACGACGCGGTCGAGATCGACGTGGACGCCATCTTCGACGGCACCGACCTGTTCCTGGGCGGGGTCATGGAGCACATCGAGGAGGCCGGCATCCACTCCGGCGACTCCTCCTGCGCGCTGCCGCCGATCACCCTGGGTGCCGCGGAGATCCTGCGCATCCGCTCCGCCACCGAGGCCATCGCCCGCGGCGTCGGGGTGCGCGGGCTGCTGAACATCCAGTTCGCCCTCGGCTCCGACGTGCTCTACGTCCTGGAGGCCAACCCCCGGGCCTCGCGGACCGTCCCGTTCGTCTCCAAGGCAACCGGGACGCCGCTGGCCAAGGCAGCCGCCCGGGTGATGCTGGGCGAGTCGATCGCCCAGCTGCGCGCCTGCGGCGTGCTGCCGGCGCAGGGCGACGGCGGCACGCTGCCGGCCGACTTCCCGATCGCGGTGAAGGAGGCGGTGATGCCGTTCAACCGGTTCAAGACCCCCGACGGCCGCAACGTCGACACGGTGCTGGGTCCGGAGATGAAGTCGACCGGTGAGGTGATGGGCTTCGACGCCGACTTCGGCACCGCCTTCGCCAAGGCCCAGACCGCCGCCTACGGGTCGCTGCCCACCTCGGGGCGGATCTTCGTCTCGGTGGCCAACCGGGACAAGCGCAACATGATCTTCCCGATCAAGGCGCTGGCGATGCGCGGCTTCGAGATCCTGGCGACCCAGGGCACCGCCGAGGTGCTGCGGCGCAACGGGATCGAGGCGCGCACCGTGCGCAAGCACCACGAGGGGGAGGGCCCCGACGGGGAGCAGACCACAGTTCAGCTCATCCACGGCGGCGAGATCGACCTGGTGATCAACACTCCCTACTCCACGGGGACCGCCGGCCGTCTCGACGGCTACGAGATCCGCACGGCGGCGGTGATGGCCAACATCCCGTGCATCACCACGGTCCAGGGCCTGGCCGCGGCCGCCCAGGGCATCGAGGCGCTCAGCCGCGGCGAGATCGGGGTCCGGAGCCTGCAGGAGTGGAACGCCATCACCGGGGCCACCTGATGTACGACGTCATCTTCGACACGGTGCTGACCCGGGTGGACCCCGAGCGTGCCCACCACGTCGGGTTCGGGGCGATCCGCGCCGCGCGTCCCCTGACCCGTCGCGTGCTGGGCGCCCGGGAACGCCCGGTCGGCACCCCGGTGACGGCCATGGGCCTCACGTTCCCGCACGTCCTGGGGGTCGCGGCCGGCTTCGACAAGAACGCCGTGGGCATCGACGCGCTGGCCGGACTGGGTTTCGGGCACGTGGAGATCGGCACCGTCACGGGGGAGCCGCAGCCGGGCAACCCCACCCCGCGGCTGTTCCGGCTGCCGCGGGACCGAGCCATCGTCAACCGGATGGGGTTCAACAACGACGGCGCGGAGGCGGTGGCCCGGCGACTGGCCGCGCGTGGCCGCAACGACGTGGTGGTCGGGGTCAACATCGGCAAGACGAAGGTGGTGCCCGAGGAGTCCGCGATCGGCGACTACCAGAAGAGCGCCGGCCTGCTCGCGCCGCACGCCGACTACCTGGTCGTCAACGTCTCCTCGCCCAACACCCCCGGGCTGCGCGACCTGCAGGCGGTGGAGAAGCTGGAGCCCCTGCTGCGCGCCGTACGGCGGCGCGCCGACGAGGTCGTCGCCGACCGTCGGGTGCCGTTGCTGGTCAAGATCGCGCCCGACCTCAGCGACGAGGACGTGCTCGCGGTGGCGGACCTCGCCCTGGCCGTGGGCCTGGACGGCATCAGCGCGACCAACACCACCATCACCCGTGACCGCCTGACCACCGACCCGACCGAGGTGGAGAGGATAGGCCCCGGTGGCCTGTCGGGCTCCCCACTGAGGGCCCGGGCCGAGGAGGTGACGGCGATGCTGCGCCGTCGGGTGGGGCCCGACCTCACCATCATCGGAGTCGGCGGCATCAGCACGGTGTCCGAGGCGCGGGCTCGGCTGGCGGCCGGAGCCACCCTCATCCAGGCCTACACCGCCTTCATCTACGGCGGACCGCTGTGGCCCCGGCGGATCGCCCGCGGCCTGGCCGGCGGCTGAGCCGGTGCCGGACGTCGTACCCACTCGGGCGCTGCCCGACCGGGGCCCGGTGCACGCCACGGGGGAGGTGTTGGCGACCAGGCGAGCCGGCGCCTACCGCGTCCTGACGCTGGCGGTCCCGGGCATCCCCGAGCGTTTCCGGCCCGGGCAGTTCGTCGCGGTCTCCCTGGACACCGCGCACCTGGCCCGCCGCCCGCTGTGGATCCACCGGGTCCGCGCCACCGGCACGCACGGGGCGACCCTCGAGGTCGTGGTGGAGCCGTGCGGGGTGGGAGGCCGGTGGCTCGGCGCCCTGCCGCAGGGCGCCCGGCTGCCGGTCACGGGTCCCCTGGGACGCCCCTTCGCGCTGCCCCGGGAGCCGGTGCCCTGCCTGCTGGTGGGGGAGGGGTACGCCGCGGCCGTCCTGTTCAGCCTGGCCGAGCGGCTCCGCGACCGGGAGTGCCCCGTCACCATGCTGGTGGCCGCCCGGGACGAGGCCCATCTCCTCTCCGCGCTGGAGGCGCGCAGGCTGGCTCGCAGCGTGACGGTCGTGACCGAGGACGGCTCCGTGGGCAGCCGCGGCACGGCCGCGACGCACGTCGGGGCGGCGCTGGACGCCAGCGGTGCCCCCGTCGTGTACGCCGCCGGTGCGGCCTCGACCCTGGCCGTGGTGGCCCGCGAGGCGAGTGCGCGCGGCGTGAGCTCCCAGGTGGCCCTGGAGCGTCCGATGCCGTGCGCCACCGGTCTCTGCCATGCCTGCGTCGTACCGGTCCTGGGCGGCGACGGAGGCGTCCTGCAGGTCCGCGCCTGCCTGGAGGGGCCCGCGCTGCCGGGTGACCGCGTGCTGTGGGACGAGCTGGGATGAGCGGGCTCGGGCTGAGGTCCCCGGTCATGGTGGCGTCCGGCTGCGGAGGGACGGGCCGGGAGCTGGCTCCCTTCACCGACCTCGACGGCCTGGCGTTCGTCACCCGGACGCTGACCTCCGGCGCCAGGAGCGGCGGCCCGACCCCGCGCCTCGTCGAGTCGCCGAGCGGGTTCCTCAATGCCGTGGGGCTGCACAACCCCGGCTTCACGGCGTTCTGCGAGACCGAGCTGCGCTGGCTGGTCCGGGCCGGCGCGCAGGTGTTCGTCTCCATCGCCGGCTCCTCGCTCGCCGAGTACGCCGAGCTCGCGCGCAGCCTGGGCCGCACCCCTGGCATCGCCGGGGTGGAGGTCAACCTCTCGGTGCCGGACCCCGAGGGTGCCGGGGTCTTCGACGCCCGCGAGCCCTACCTGGCGGCGTCCGCGATCTCCGTGGTCCGCCGCGAGCTGCCCCGTGACCTCCCCGTCCTGGCCAAGCTGCGGCTCGACGTCTCCCGGGCGGTGGAGACGGCCCGCGCGGTGAGCGAGGCGGGGGCGAGCGCCGTGGTGCTGGGCAACGCGCTGCCGGCTGCGATGCCGGACGGGCGCTCCGCCGGCCTGAGCGGCCCGGCGCTCCGGCCGGTCGCGCTGCGCTGCGTGCTCGAGGTGGTCCGCGCCCTCCCCGGGGTCGCGGTGATCGGGGCGGGCGGGGTCGAGAGCAGCGACCACGCCCGGGACCACCTGCGGGCCGGCGCGGTCGCGGTCCAGGTCGGCACCGCGCTGCTGCACGACCCCACCACCGTGTCCCGGCTCGTCTCCGACCTGGCGGGATCCCCCCACCTGGTGCGCGGCTCGGATCACCGGGACCAGCACCACCCCCGCGACCACCGCGACCACCGCGACCACCAGGCCCCAGACCCCCACGACCCCCGGGAGAGACCATGACCGTCGTACCGACCTTCGGAGCCCGGCTGAGTGAGGCGATGTCCACCCGCGGGCGGCTGTGCGTGGGCATCGACCCCCACGCGGGGCTGCTGCTGGAGTGGGGCCTGGGCGACGACGTCGCCGGGTTGGAGAGGTTCGCGATGACGTGCGTCGAGGCGCTGGCTCCGGTGGTCTCGGTGGTGAAGCCGCAGAGCGCGTTCTACGAGCGGTTCGGCAGCGCCGGGATCGCGGTCCTGGAGCGGGTGGTGGCCGAGTCGCGCGCAGCCGGGGCCCTGGTCCTGCTGGACGTCAAGCGGGGCGACATCGGCTCCACCACCCAGGCCTACGCCGACGCCTACCTCGATCCGGCCTCCCCGCTGGCCTCGGACGCGATCACCGCCTCGCCCTTCCTGGGCTTCGGGTCGCTGGACCCGATGGTCGAGGTCGCACGGCGGCACGGCGGCGGACTCTTCGTGCTGGCCTTGACGTCGAACAAGGAGGGGGCCGAGGTCCAGTCCGCGGTGTCGGGCGCGGACACGGTGGCCGGCACCGTGCTGGCCCACCTGCGCCGGCTCAACGCCGGTGCCGAGCCGATGGGGGACTTCGGGGCGGTCATCGGGGCCACGATCGGCCGGCCCGCGGAGGACCTGGACTTCAACGGGCCGATCCTCGCGCCGGGCTTCGGCGCCCAGGGCGGCACGGTGGAGGACCTGCGCCGGATCTTCGGCGCCTCGGTCTCCCGGGTCCTGCCGAGCACCTCGCGGGAGGTGCTGCGCGCCGGCCCGGACCTGATCTCGCTGCGGGACGCGGCACGTCGCGGCAACGACGCGGTCGCGGTGCTGGGCGAGGGCTGACGCAGCGTACGTGGGGGTGATCACGTGCCCGGGCAGGCCCCGCGATTGCTCGTGGACAGGCTCTCTGACTAGATTGATCGGGCCGTGAGCGGCCGCCTGCCGCAACGGCCTGCGACCCGCTGACGACACGACTTTTGCCTGCCGACGACTAGGACTGCTCACGTGGCACTGCCTCCCCTCACACCCGAACAGCGCCTCGCGGCGCTCGACAAGGCTGCCGCCTCCCGCAGGGAGCGCGCGGAGGTGAAGAACCGGCTCAAGAACTCGGGTGCCTCGATCATCGAGGTGATCCGCGAGGGGCAGGACAACGAGGTGGTCGGCAAGATGCGGGTCGTCGACCTGCTGCAGTCGATGCCCGGCCTGGGCAAGGTGCGGGCCCGACAGGTGATGGAGCGCCTCGGCATCGCCGAGAGCCGACGGGTCCGTGGGCTCGGCACCAAGCAGGTGGCCGCGCTGGAGCGCGAGTTCGCCGACGGCGCATGAGCGCCGTGGGCTCCACACCGGTCTCCCGACTCGTCGTCCTGGCCGGGCCCACCGCCGTCGGCAAGGGCACCGTGGCCGCCGACGTCCGGCGACGCCACCCCGAGATCTGGATCTCGGTGTCGGTGACCACCCGGGCGCCGCGACCCGGTGAGATCGACGGCGTGCACTACCACTTCGTCGACGACGCCCAGTTCGACGCGATGGTCGCCAACGACGAGCTCCTGGAGTGGGCCTGCGTGCACGGCGCCGCCCGGTACGGCACGCCGCGCGGTCCGGTCGAGGAGGTGCTGGCCCAGGGGCGCCCGGCGATGCTGGAGATCGACCTGCAGGGGGCCCGCCAGGTCCGCCGGACGATGCCGGAGGCCCTGTTCGTCTTCCTCAAGCCGCCGTCGTGGGACGAGCTGGTCCGCCGGCTCGTCGGTCGGGGCACCGAGAACGCCGAGGAAAGGGCTCGTCGCCTGGCCACCGCGCGCGAGGAGCTGGAGGCCGAAGCGGAGTTCGACGTCACCATCGTGAACCACGAAGTTCACGCTGCGGTCGAGGAGTTGGTAAACTTGATGGTGCTCGACCCCGGGCGTTGATCCGACTCCGCCCGAACACCCAACTTCGAACCTTGTGAGGCTCACGCGTGTCTGCCCCCAACATCGCCGCAGAGGGCGTCACCAACCCCTCGATCGACGACCTGCTCACCAAGACCGACAGCAAGTACAAGCTGGTCCTCTACAGCGCCAAGCGCGCCCGGCAGATCAACGCCTACTACTCCCAGCTGGGCGAGGGCCTGCTGGAGTACGTCGGCCCGCTGGTCGACACCCACGTCCAGGAGAAGCCCCTCTCCATCGCCCTGCGCGAGATCAACGAGGACCTGCTGACCTGTGAGGACATCGACCCCGCCGAGCTCGCTGCCGAAGAGGCCGCCAAGGCTTCGGCGGGAGCCACCAGCGCAGAGTGACCAGCTCTGATGATCGTCCCGTCGACCACACGCCCGACCTGGTGAACCACGTCGACGACCACGAGGCCGTGCTCCCGGAGGGGGCGCGGCCGCGTGTCGTTCTTGGCGTGAGCGGCGGCATCGCCGCCTACAAGGCGTGCGAGCTGCTGCGCCGGTTCACCGAGTCCGGCCACGACGTCACCGTGGTCCCCACCGCCGCCGCCCTGGCCTTCGTGGGCGCCCCGACCTGGGCCGCGCTCTCGGGCAAGCCGGTCTCCAGCGAGGTGTGGACCGACGTGCACCAGGTCCCGCACGTCCGGGTGGGACAGACCGCCGACCTGGTCGTGGTCGCGCCTGCGACCGCAGACGTCCTCGCCAAGGCGGCGCACGGGCTGGCCGACGACCTGCTCACCAACACCCTGCTGACCGCGCGCTGCCCGGTGGTCTTCGCCCCCGCGATGCACACCGAGATGTGGGAGCACCCGGCGACCGTGGCCAACGTGGCGACACTGCGCAGCCGCGGCGCCCTGGTGCTGGAGCCGGCAGAGGGACGCTTGACCGGCAAGGACACCGGCAAGGGCCGGCTTCCGGACCCGGCCGAGATCTTCGAGATCGCCTCCGGGGTGCTGGAGCGCGGTACCGGTGGTGCGGACCTGGTGGGTCGCACCGTGCTGGTCTCCGCCGGCGGCACCCGTGAGTACCTCGACCCGGTCCGGTTCCTGGGCAACCGGTCCTCGGGCCTCCAGGGCTATGCGCTCGCCAAGGCGGCCGCCGCGCGCGGCGCCAGCGTCACCCTGGTCAGCGCCAACGTCGCCCTGCCGGACCCGGCCGGGGTGCGCGTGCTGCGGGTGGAGACCACCGCCGAGATGCGCGACGCCGTGGTGCGGGAGGCCGCACGCGCTGACGCGGTGGTGATGGCTGCGGCGCCCGCCGACTTCCGTCCCGCCGCGGTGCAGGACGCCAAGATCAAGAAGAGCTCCGACGGCTCCGCGCCGGCGCTGGAGCTGGTGCAGAACCCCGACATCCTGGCTGAGATCTCCTCGGCCCGGTTCCGTCCCGACGCCCTCATCGTGGGCTTCGCCGCCGAGACGGGTGACCACACGGGCTCGGTGCTGGAGCTGGGCCGGGCCAAGCTCGCGCGCAAGCGCTGCGACCTGCTCGTCGTCAACGACGTCAGCCAGGGTGCGGTCTTCGGCAGCGCGGACAACGAGGTGGTCATCCTCGGCGCCGACGGCACCTGCGTCGAGGTGCCGCACGGCCCCAAGTCGCGGGTCGCGCACGCCATCTGGGACGAGATCTCCCGCCGTCTCCAGCCCTGAGGATTCGCCCAGTGAGACGATCGTCTTGCATGCTGACGCGGGTCTAATGTGATCGACCACCATCAACAACCCGGGAGAGAGTGACACCGTGGCAGGACGCCTTTTCACGTCTGAGTCGGTGACCGAGGGTCACCCTGACAAGATCGCTGACCAGATCAGCGACACCGTGCTCGACTACCTCCTGGCCCACGACCCCGCGAGCCGCGTGGCCGTCGAGACGCTGCTGACCACGGGGCTGGTCGTCGTGGCCGGTGAGGTGACGACCACGGCGTACGCGCCCGTGGCCAAGCTGGTGCGCGACAAGATCCTCGAGATCGGCTACGACGCCTCCGAGAAGGGCTTCGACGGCGCCTCCTGCGGCGTCACCGTGGCCATCGGCGCCCAGTCGCCCGACATCGCCCAGGGTGTCGACGATGCCTACGAGGAGCGTCACGACCAGTCCACCGACGAGCTGGACCGACAGGGCGCCGGCGACCAGGGACTGATGTTCGGCTACGCCTGCGACGACACTCCCGAGCTGATGCCGCTCCCCATCACCATCGCCCAGCGGCTCGCCGAGCGGCTGTCCCGGGTGCGCAAGGACGGCACGATGCCCAACCTGCGTCCCGACGGCAAGACCCAGGTCACCATCGAGTACGACGACGACAACCGCCCCGTGCGCGTCGACACCGTCGTGCTCTCCACCCAGCACTCCGAGGACACCGACCTCGCCAAGCTCGAGGACGAGATCCGGCAGCACGTGATCGACCCCGTCCTGGCGTCGTTCGACATCCCGTCGGCGGGCTACCGGATGCTGGTCAACCCGACCGGCCGGTTCGTCGTCGGAGGACCGATGGGCGACGCCGGCCTCACCGGTCGCAAGATCATCATCGACACCTACGGCGGCATGGCCCGTCACGGCGGCGGTGCCTTCTCGGGCAAGGACCCCTCGAAGGTCGACCGCTCCGCGGCGTACGCGATGCGCTGGGTCGCCAAGAACGTCGTGGCCGCCGGGCTCGCCCGTCGCTGCGAGGCCCAGGTCGCCTACGCCATCGGCAAGGCCGCCCCCGTGGGCGTCTTCATCGAGACCTTCGGCACCGGGGTGGTTCCGGACTCCAAGATCCAGGAGGCGGTGCTCGAGGTCTTCGACCTGCGCCCCGCCGCGATCATCCGCGACCTCGACCTGCTGAAGCCGAAGTACGCCCAGACGGCGGCCTACGGCCACTTCGGTCGTGAGCTGCCGGGCTTCACCTGGGAGATCACCGACCGCGCCGACCAGCTGAAGGCGGCAGCCGGTCTCTGACCGACTCCGGCCCCCCCGGCCCGCACCGCGGCGTCGGTGGCGACTGGTAGACACACCCTCATGAGCACACACGAGGCCGGGCAGCCGGAGATGCTGCCCGGCCTTCGTGCGTCCGTGGCGGACGCCCGGGCCAAGGCGGCCGCCACCCGACGCCGTCGGGTCGACGAGGCCGAGCCTGCCGGGGTCGACCCCGTGGCCCGGGTCCTGGTCGACGTCCCGCTCGCCCACCTGGACCGGCCCTTCGACTACCAGGTGCCGGCCGCGATGGCCGCCAGCGCCGTCCCGGGAGCCCGGGTCAGGGTCCGTTTCGCCGGCCAGAACGTCGACGGCTTCGTGGTGGCCCGGGCGGCCGGCAGCGACCACCCCGGTCGCTTGACGCCCCTGCGCCGCGTCGTCAGCGCCGAACCGGTGCTGAGCCCCGCGGTGGCCGAGCTCACCGGGGCGGTGGCCGCCCGCTACGCCGGCGCCCGCGCCGACGTGCTCCGGCTCGCGGTGCCGCCGCGTCATGCCGGCACGGAGTCCGCGCCGGCGGTCGCCGCACCTGCCCCTGCCTCCTGCGACCCGGCCGTGGCAGCCCGCGCCTGGCTCGACCACGAGCACGCCGACTCGTGGTTGCAGCAGCTGGCCGACGGCGGGTCGCCCCGGGCGGTCTGGCAGGCCGTGCCCGGCGCCGACTGGCCGACGCTTCTCGCGCACGCGGCTGCGGTGACGCTGCACGGGGGCCGCGGGGTGCTGGTGTGCGTGCCCGACCACCGCGACGTCGTCCGGGTCTCCGCAGCCTTCGAGCAGGTGCTTGGACCCGGCCAGCACTCGGTGCTCAGCGCCGAGGCCGGGCCGGCCAAGCGGTACGGCGCGTTCCTCGAGGTCTCCCGTGGGGTCCACCGAGCGGTGGTCGGCACCCGTTCGGCCGCGTTCGCGCCGGTGCACGACCTGGGCCTGGTCGTCATCTGGGACGACGGCGACGACCTGCACGCGGAGCCTCGGGCGCCCTACCCCCACACCCGGGAGGTGCTGCTGATGCGCGCCGAGCAGGAGGGCGCCGCGGCCCTGGTGGGCGGCTGGTCGCGCACCTGCGAGGCGGACTACCTGCTCCGCACCGGCTGGGCGCAGCCGCTGGTCCCCAACCGGGAGACCGTGCGGGCGCGGGTGCGGGTCGACGTCGCCCCGGCGGAGGACCGGGCGATCGGGGCGCGCATCCCCGGGGCGGCCCATGCCATGGTGCGCCGCGCCCTGACCGAGGGACCGGTGCTGGTGCAGACGCCGCGTTCCGGCTATGCGCCGTCGCTGGCGTGCGAACGCTGCCGGACGCCGGCCCGGTGCCGCGTGTGTGCGGGAGGGCTCCAGCTCGCCGGTCACACCGAGCTGCCCACGTGCCGCTGGTGCGGTGCGGTGGAGGACCGCTGGCGCTGCGCCGAGTGCGGGCACCACGGCCTGCGTGCCCCGGTGATCGGGCGGGACCGGACGGCTGAGGAGCTGGGCCGGATGTTCCCGGGCACCACCATCCGCAGCTCAGGTGGGGAGCGGGTGCTGGACGGAGTCGACTCGCACTCCCAGGTCGTGGTGGCCACCCCCGGCGCTGAGCCGGTCGCCCTGGGGGGCTATGCCGGGGTGCTGCTGCTGGACACCTGGATGCCCCTGGCCCGCACCGACCTGCGCACGGAGGAGGAGGCGTTGCGCCGATGGCTCACCGCGGCCGGACTGGTGCGCGCCGGGGGGCACGTGATGGCGGTGGGCGATCCGGCGCATCCGGCCCTGCAGGCGCTGGTGCGGTGGGATCCCGCCGGGTTCGCGGCCCGCGAGGTGGAGCAGCGGCGGCAGGCACACCTGCCGCCGGCGGTGCGGCTGGCCACCGTCACCGGGGAGCCGGGCGCGGTCGACGACGCGCTGACGCTGCTGGCCCTGCCGGCTGTCGCGGAGGTCCTGGGTCCGGTGCCGGTGGGGGAGTCGGAGGTGCGTCTTGTGGTGCGCGCGCCCAGGAGCCAGGGCGGGGCGTTGTCCGCGGCCCTGCTGGAGCTGCAGCGGGTGCGCTCTGCACGCAAGCTCGAGGCGGTGCGGATCCAGGTGGACCCGCACTCCCTCTGAGGCGACCACGGGCCGGCCGTGGGGGTACGACGTCGGGCTGGACTCAGCGGATCCACTGCAGGCTGGCGTCCCGGGCCGCCTCCACCTGGGACCCGGTCTGGCGGCGCGCCATGCGCCGCAGCACCATCGGGGTCACCACGGCGCCGACCACCGCCCAGGCACCCAGCACGCCCACGGTCTCCAGCGTGCGCCAGCTGCCGCCGATCTCCAGCTCCGCGGCCTCGTCGGGCAGGAAGGCCGAGCGCATTCCCAGCGAGAGCCAGTACATCGGGAAGAGCTGGGCCACGACCTGGAGCCAGCCCCACAGCTGCTGGATCGGGTAGAAGACCCCGGAGATGCCCGCGAGGGCCATCACGGGCAGCATCCCCCAGGTGCCGATCTTGGCCACCCCCGGGACCAGACCGCCGATCACCATGCCGATGGGCATCAGGGCCAGCAGCCCCAGGAGCAGCACCCAGACGACGGTGAACCAGCCTGACGAGCTCGCCATCAGGCCGTCGAACAACAGAAAGCTCGGCACCAGGATGACCGTGAGCTGGGGCACCAGCCCCAGGGACTGCAGCAGCAGCTGGCCGGTGAAGTAGCCGCGCAGCCCGTGGGGCACCGCCTTGTAGCGCAGCAGGGTGCCGTCCTCCTTCTCCATGGCCAGGGTGGAGGCCGGGCCGATCACCACGCCGAACGCCACCAGAGCGCCCAGGATGCTCGGCAGGGAGACGGAGGGCAGCAGCAGGTCGGTGCCCGCCACCTCGGTGTTGCGGCGCAGGTAGAGGTAGCCGACGACCGCTGCGGCCGTGAACAGGTAGTAGCCCTGGTCCTGGGTGCTGCGGATGCTCTGGAGGAACTCCGTCCAGCCGCGCCGCACGCCCAGTCGGATCGCCTGCAGGGTGGGGCTCATCGGGTCACCTCGCTGAAGAGCTGGGCCGCGGCGTCGGTGTGCCCGGCCTCGTGCTGACGGACCAGCGAGAGGTAGGCGTCCTCGAGGCTCGCCCGGCGTACCTCCAGGTCACGGATGTCGTCCCCGTGCTGCAGCAGGTCCCGGACGAACGCGGTGGCGTCGAGCACCGACTCCGAGTGCGTGCGGCCGCTCTGGGTCCACCTGACCTGTGACTCACCCTCGACCCGCCGCGACAGGCCCCCGACCGTGTCGTCCGCGACGATCCTTCCGCCGGCCAGCACCAGCACCCGGTCCGCGAGCTTCTCGGCCTCGTCGAGGTCGTGGGTGGTGAGCAGGATCGTTGTCCCCTCGGCCTCCCCGAGGCGCCGCACGAGTTCGTGGAACTCCCGCCGGGCCTGCGGGTCGAAGCTGGCGGTGGGCTCGTCGAGGAAGAGCAGCTCGGGCCGTCCCACGATGCCGACGGCAACGTCGAGGCGGCGCCGCTGGCCACCGGAGAGGGTCGCGATCTTGCGCTCGGCGAGCTCGGTGAGGCCCACGGTCTCCAGCAGCAGGTCGATGTCGTGGGGCCGACGCCGGTCCGGGGTCGAGAAGGGTGCGAAGTAGCCGCCGAGGTGGGTGAGCAGCCGACGAGGCGTCCAGCGGGGATGGTCCCGCCAGGACTGCAGGACCACGCCGGTGCGGGCCCGCCAGGACTCGTCGGCATTGGCCGGGTCCTGACCCAGGACGCTCACCTCCCCGGCGGAGCGGATCCGGAAGCCCTCGAGTATCTCGATCGTGGTGGTCTTGCCGGCGCCGTTGGGACCGAGCAGGCAGAGCACCTCCCCGGCGGAGATGTCGAAGTCGACGCCGGTGAGCACGTCGGTGCTGCCGTAGCGCATCCGCAGGTCTCGAACCGTGACCACCGGAGCCATCTCCCGCACCTCCACCCTCGTCGCCCGCGCGCCGAACGGGCCCACCCTAGGGTTCCCGCGGCCCGGTGCCCGGAGCTGTCCGCCGCCGGGGACGAGCCTCGACCGGGGGAGAGGAGCCAGGCGTTCGTAGACTGTCGTTGCGCACCCCTGTGTTCGTCGTCCTCGCAAGGAGCACCACCTCGTGGCAGTCCAGCCCATCCGTCTCTTCGGGGACCCGATCCTGCGTACGCGCGCGATCGAGGTCACCGACTTCGACAAGGAGGTCCGCACGTTGGTCACGGACCTCACCGACACCATGCTCGCCGCCCCCGGCGCCGGGCTGGCGGCCCCCCAGATCGGGGTGGGACTGCGCGTGTTCACCTGGAACGTCGAGGGGGAGGTGGGACACCTGGTCAACCCGACCCTGAGCCTGTCCGACGAGACGCAGGACGGGGCGGAGGGGTGCCTGTCGCTGCCCGAGCTGACCTACGACTGCCTGCGGGCGCTGCAGGTGGTGGCCACCGGCTTCGACATGTACGGCGAGCCGCTGCGGATCGAGGCCTCCGAGCTCCTGGCCCGGGCCCTGCAGCACGAGACCGACCACCTCGACGGGGTGCTGTTCATCGACCGCCTCGACGTCGAGGCACGAAAGGC
>NZ_POAG01000019.1:459931-500715 GCF_002930065.1 Nocardioides sp. 616
TGAAGGCGATCCGCGAGTCCGACTGGTTCGGCCTGGAACGGCCCGTGGTCAAGGTCTCCCCGCACGCCACGCACGGGTTCGGCTTCTGATGCGCCTGGTGTTCGCCGGCACCCCCGAGGTGGCGGTTCCGGCCCTGGACGCGCTGATGGACTCCCAGCACGACGTGGTGGCAGTCGTCACCCGGCCCGACGCGCCGTCGGGCCGCGGCCGCAAGCTGGTGGCCAGCCCGGTCGCCCGACGCGCCGAGGAGCTCGGCCTGCCGGTGCTCAAGCCGGAGCACCCCCGTGACCCGGAGTTCCAGCAGCAGCTGCGCGACCTGCGCCCCGACTGCTGCCCGGTGGTGGCCTACGGTGCGCTGCTGCCCCAGAGCGCGCTCGACATCCCGCCCCTGGGCTGGGTCAACCTGCACTTCTCCGTGCTGCCCGCCTGGCGTGGCGCGGCCCCGGTGCAGCACTCGATCTGGGCCGGTGACGAGGTCACCGGTGCCACCACCTTCCGGATCGTCAAGGCCCTGGATGCCGGTCCCACCTTCGGCGTGATGACCGAGCGGATCCGGCCCACCGACACCGCCGGAGACCTGCTGGGCCGGCTCGCCGAAGGTGGCGCCGGACTCCTGGTGGCCACCATCGACGGCCTGGAGTCCGGCGACATCCAGGCGCGGGAGCAGCCTGAGGACGGTCTCTCCTTCGCGCCCAAGATCTCCGTCGAGGACGCACGGATCGACTGGACCGAGCCCGCGCTGGCCGTCGACCGCCGCATCCGTGCCTGCACGCCGGGTCCCGGGGCCTGGAGCACGCACGAGGGCGAGCGCATCAAGATCGGTCCGGTGGCGCTCACCAGCGACCGCGAGCGTCTGGAGCCCGGACAGGTGGAGGTCACCCGCAAGGCGGTCTTCGTCGGCACCGGCACCAATCCGGTGCAGCTCGGCCAGGTCAAGGCGTTCGGCAAGAAGGAGATGGCCGCAGCCGACTGGGCCCGCGGGGCCAGGCTGGACTCCGGCATCCGCTTCGGTGACCCCGACCCCGACCCCGACACCAACACCGACTGAGGCGCCCGGCATGACCGACCGCACGGACCGCGCCGCCCGACCCGAGGACATCGACGAGATCTGCCTGTCGCTGCCCGAGGTCGAGCTGGGGGTCTCGTGGGGCGATCGCCCCACCTACAAGGTGCCGCGCGGTCCGAAGGGTCGTGGCTTCCTACTCTTCCGGATGCCGCACCCCACCGCGACCGACCCCGAGACCGGCGAGATGTACGACGACGTCGTGGTGATCACCGTCGCGGACGAGGCGGCCAAGGAGGCCCTGGTAGCGGATCCGGGCACCCCGTTCTTCACCATTCCCCACTTCCGCCGCACGAACGCGGTGCTGCTGCGCCAGTCGCAGGTCGGCGAGCTCGACCTCGGCGAGCTGCGCGAGGTCATCGCCGAGGCCTGGGCCACCCGCGCCCCCAAACGACTCTTGAAGGAGTACCGCGACCGTGGCTGACCCCAGACGCCGAGCCCCACGGGCGGGCGGGCGTCCCCCGAAGCCGCGTCCGGTCGCCGACCCACCCCGCCGGGCGGCGTTCGAGGTGCTCAAGGCGGTGCGCGTCGACGGCGCCTATCCCAACCTGGTGCTGCCCGAGGTGCTGCGCCAGCACGGGCTCGAGGCGCGCGACGCCGCGTTCGTCACCGAGCTCGTCTCCGGCACGCTGCGCCGTCGCGGCACGTACCAGGCCGTCCTGGCCGCCTGCGTGGACCGGCCGCTGGCCAAGGTGGAGGAGCGGGTCCTGGACGCGCTGCTGCTGGGCACCCACCAGCTGCTCTCGATGCGGGTGCCCGCACATGCGGCGATCAGCACCACCGTGGACCTGGTGCGGGCCACCACGGGCCAGGGGCCAGCCGGCTTCTCCAACGCCGTGCTGCGCCGGGTCAGCGAGCACGACCTGTCCGCCTGGGTACGCCGGGTGGCCCCGGACCCCGCTCACGACCCGCACGGCTTCGCCTCCGTCGCCCACTCCCACCCCCGCTGGGTGGTGGACGCGCTCGCCGCGGCGGTGGGGGAGGAGGAGCTGGAGGACCTCCTGGCTGCCGACAACGAGGCACCCCGGGTGGTCCTGGTGGCGCGTCCGGGCCGCGCGGACCGTTCCGAGCTGCCAGGCACGCCGACGGCGTACTCGCCGTACGGCGTGGTGCTGGAGGGAGGTGACCCGGGCTCGGTGCCGGCGGTGGCCCAGGGCCGCGCCGGCGTGCAGGACGAGGGCTCCCAGCTGGTGGCGATCGCCCTGGCCGCCGCTGACGTCCCGGCAGGCCCGGACGGCTCCGCCACGCAGCGCTGGCTCGACATGTGCGCGGGCCCCGGCGGCAAGGCGGCCCTGCTCGCAGCGCTGGCGGACCGCAGTGGTGCCACCTTGCTGGCCAGCGAGCGCCAGCAGCACCGCTCCGGCCTGGTGGCGCGTTCGCTGCGGGGGGCGGCCGGGGTGTCCGGCGTGGTCACCGCGGACGGCACCCGGCCGCCCTGGGCGCCCGAGACCTTCGACCGGGTGCTGGTCGATGTGCCCTGCACGGGCCTGGGGGCGCTGCGCCGCCGACCCGAGGCCCGGTGGCGCCGTACGCCGGCGGACCTCGAGGCCCTGGTGCCGCTACAACGGGCGCTGCTGGGCTCGGCGCTGGACAGCGTGCGCCCCGGCGGCGTGGTCCTCTACGCCACCTGCTCCCCGGTGCTGGCGGAGACCGCAGGCGTGGTCACCGAGGTCCTCGCCGGGCGTGACGACGTCACGTTGGAGGACATGTCAGGGCTGCTTCCAGGGGTCACGGACGCCGCCGGACCGTTGCCCGGGACTTTGCAGCTGTGGCCGCACCGGCACCAGACCGACGCGATGTTCATGGCGCTGCTGCGGCGCGATCCCCGCTAGCCGCGGCAGCACCTGGGCGACGGTGGTGGTCCCGGGCCGCTAGCGTGGGCGGGTGCCCACGAAGTCCCCAGCCGTCGAGCTCGAGGTGGACGCGCGCGTCGTCCGGGTCAGCAACCCCGAGCGGGTCTACTTTCCCGAGATCGGGGCGACCAAGCTCGACCTGGTGGAGTACTACCTCGCGGTCGGCGACGGGATCGTGAACGCCCTGCTCGAGCGCCCCTGCATGCTGCACCGGTTCCCCAAGGGGCTGGCCGGCGACAAGGTGCACCAGAAGCGGTTGCCCGCGGGAGCACCGGACTGGGTGGAGACCGTCGAGCTGTTCTTCCCGCGTTGGAAGCGGACGGCCGACGAGCTGTGCGTCACCGAGCTGGCCCAGGTGATCTGGGCGGTGCAGATGTCGACGGTGGAGTTCCACCCGTGGAACAGCCGGCGCCGCGACACCGAGAAGCCCGACGAGTGGCGCATCGACCTCGACCCGGGACCCGACTCCGACTGGGCCCAGGTACGGCGCGTGGCCCACGTCGCCCATGAGGTCCTCGACGAGCTGGGGGCGACCGGATTCCCCAAGACCAGCGGCGGCAAGGGGTTGCACATCTACGTGCGCATCGCCCCCGAGCACGGCTTCGCCGACGTACGGCGGGCTGCGCTGGCGTTCGCCCGCGAGGTGGAGCGCCGTTCGCCCACTGACGTCACCACCGCCTGGTGGCGCAAGGACCGGGACCCCGGCGCGCTGTTCGTCGACTACAACCAGAACGCCCGGGACCACACCATCGCCGCGGCCTACTCCGTGCGCGGGGTGCCCCGGGCCCTGGTCTCGACCCCGGTGTCCTGGGCGGAGGTCGAGGAGGTGGAGCCGGATGACTTCACCATCCGGACCGTGCCGAAGCGCTTCGCCGAGCTCGGGGACCTGCACGCCGACATCGACGAGCACGTCTTCGACCTGGCGCCGCTGCTGGAGTGGGCGGACCGTGACGAGGCGACCGGCGCCCCGCCGCCGGCCGAGCCGGACTGAGCGCCGCCTAGCATGTGCGGCGTGGGAATCCAGATCACGCCGAGCATCCTGAACGCCGACCTCGCCGCCCTTGGAGCGGAGGTGGCCCGGATCCCTCATGCCGACTGGGTCCACGTCGACGTGATGGACAACCACTTCGTGCCCAACCTGACCCTCGGCCTGCCGGTGGTCGAGAGCCTGCTCAAGCACACCGACCTGCCGCTGGACGCCCACCTGATGATCGAGGACCCGGACCGCTGGGCGCCGGCGTACGCCGAGGCCGGCTGCGGCAGCGTCACCTTCCACGTCGAGGCGGCCAAGGCGCCGGTGCGGCTGGCCCGCGAGATCCGCGCCCAGGGCGCCCGCGCCAGCATGGCCCTCAAGCCGGCCACGCCGATCGAGCCCTACGAGGCGTTGCTGCCGGAGCTCGACATGCTGTTGATCATGACCGTCGAGCCCGGTTTCGGCGGGCAGAAGTTCCTCGATCTCTGTCTGCCCAAGATCCGGTCGGCACGGGCGATGATGGACCGGCACGGGGTCGAGACCTGGTTGCAGGTCGACGGCGGCGTGAGCATGGAGACGATCGAGCGCTGCGCGGAGGCGGGTGCCGACGTGTTCGTCGCCGGCTCCGCGGTCTACTCCGCACAGGACCCCGACCGGATGGTCCGTGACCTCAAGGCGAAGGCGGAGGCGGCAGCCGCGCGCTGAGCTCGACCGGGATGGGGCGGGGCCGGAGCAGGGCCTGTTCAGCGGGCGGGAATCTGGGTGAACGTCCTTGCGCCGTCGGTCGAGACGTGGACCCGGTCGTCCCAGGAGACGGTCCAGATCACGCCTCCTCCCGCCGTCGAGGCGGCCAGGTCGTACGAGCCGGTGGTTGCCGGTGAACGTCCCCACGTCGGTACGACGCCAAGTGCCGCCGTCATCCACCGATCGGGCCACCGCCATGAACGGGAACAGGGTGGCGCCGTCGGCGCCACCGGGCACCGCCCGGACTCCGGGTGCCAGGCTCGGGATCCGTCGCTGGAGCAGTCCCGCGAGCTCGGGTCGGTCCGGGTACCGCGCCACCAACCCTTGGGGAAACTCCTGGTCTGACCTGGTCCAGCGGTACCGCGCGTAGGTGGCGGTCCTGAAGCCGTTCGCGCTCGACGTCACGGCATCGGCTGCCCGGCCGGGCGGCCCCACACCGCATCGACGCGGATGCACACCAACTGGACAGGTGCGCGCTCCGTGCGGTGCGCTGTGGCAGAGTTGGGCCCGCAAGAGCAGAAACAAGAGCTCGCGTGCTCTGGGGGCGGTGAAACTCCGCACCGGCGGTGAAAGTCCGCGACCCGGCCACCTCCAGTGGTCGGTTGACCAGGTGAAACTCCTGGACCGACGGTCAAAGTCCGGATGAGAAGACGCACGCAGGTCTTGTGGAATCCCTTCGTTCGACCTCTTCGGCGACGAGTGTTCCGCGAGATCACGCCCCCCGGTGCCCGCGAGGCCCAAGGCAGGAGGCGTGATGGGAACGAGCCAGGCAGAGCAGCAGGCGATGCTGCGCGCCCTCGGGCTTGCCGCCTCCCCGGACGCACCGCTGGGTCCCAATCCGCGGGTCGGCTGCGTGCTGCTGGCACCGGACGGCAGCACCCTCGCCGAGGGGCACCACCGAGGTGCCGGCTCGCCGCACGCGGAAGCCGATGCCCTGGCCCGGGCTGGTGCCGCCGCGCGCGGCACCACCGCGGTGGTCACCTTGGAGCCTTGCAACCACACCGGTCGCACCGGGCCGTGCGCTGAGGCACTGGTGAGCGCCGGCGTACGCCGGGTGGTCTTTGCCCAGGTCGATCCCAACCCGGTCGCCAGCGGCGGCGCCCAGACGTTGCGCCAGGCCGGCGTGGAGGTGGAGTCCGGGCTCCTCGCCGAGCCGGCACGGGCAATCAACCGGGTCTGGACGTTCGCGGTGGAGCACCAGCGGCCCTTCGTCACCTGGAAGTTCGCCACCACCCTGGACGGGCGGAGCGCCGCGGAGGACGGGACCAGCCGTTGGATCAGCTCGCGGCCCGCTCGGCTCGACACGCACCGGCTGCGCGCGCTGTGCGACACCATGCTGATCGGCACCGCCACGGTGGCGGTCGATGACCCCGAGCTCACCGTGCGCGACGAGCACGACCAGCCGCTCGAGCACCAGCCGCTGCGGGCCGTGATGGGCCTGCGCCACGTGCCCCCGGACCGCCGGGTCTTCAACGACCGTGCCGAGACGCTCCGGCTGCTCACCCGGGACCCGGCGGAGGCTTTGGCCACGCTGTTCGACCGCGACCGCCAGCACGTCTTCCTGGAAGGGGGCCCAACCCTGGCGGCCGCGTTCCTCACCGCAGGCCTGGTCGATGAGGTCGTGGCCTACGTGGCGCCGTTGCTGCTGGGCGCCGGCCGCGCGAGCGTGGCGGACCTGGGCATCAGCACCATCGCCGACGCGCGCCGGTTCGACGTCACCGACGTGACGGTGCTGGGTGAGGGCACCGAGACCAATGTCCGCCTGACCATGTCGCCTGCAGAGAAGAGCTGATGATGTTCACCGGAATCGTGGAGGAGCTCGGCACCGTGCACGCCGTGCAGGACCAGGGCGACGCCATCAGGCTCACCATCCGCGCCGAGAAGGTCCTGGACGACGTGCACCTGGGCGACTCGATCGCCGTCAACGGCTGCTGCCTCACCGTCGCCGAGACCGAGGCCTCCGGCGACCCGGGAGCCGGAGTCGTCGACCTCTGGACCGCAGACCTCATGCAGGAGACGCTGCGGCGCACCAGCCTGGCCGGGGTGGCGCCGGGGGACCGGGTCAACCTCGAGCGCGCCGTCCTGGCGACCGCTCGGCTGGGTGGACACATCGTGCAGGGCCACGTCGACGGCGTGGGCACCGTGATCTCCCGCAGCCCCAGCGAGCACTGGGACCTGGTCGCCGTCTCCCTGCCCCCCGACCTGGCGCCGTACCTCGTCGAGAAGGGCTCCATCACCGTCGACGGCGTCAGCCTCACCCTCGTCGAGGTCACCGCGGACTCCTTCACCGTCAGCCTCATCCCCGAGACGCTGGCACGCACCACCTTGGGGACGCATCGCCCGGGTGACCGGGTGAACCTCGAGGTCGACGTCATCGCCAAGCACGTGGAGAAGCTCCTCCGTGCCTATCTCCCCCGACCGAAGCAGGAGTCATGAACTTCCTCGAGTGGCTGGTCAGCGGCTCCATCGCGGTCGGCGACGGCAGCCTGTCGGTGCCGGAGGTGGTCGGCAACGTGTTCGGGCTGGCCAGCGCCATCCTCGGCATGCGGCGGCTGGTGTGGGCCTGGCCCATCGGCCTGGTCGGCAACGTGCTGCTGTTCAGCGTCTTCGCCAGCGGAGAGCTCAGCAACGTGGTCTCCGAGCCCCTGTGGGGACAGGCGGGCAGACAGGTCTTCTTCGCCGCCGTCAGCCTCTACGGCTGGGTGCGGTGGACCAGGCTGCGCCGGGCCCGGCGCGCCGGTGGCGTCGACGACGGGCGGGCCCTCACCCCGCGGTGGGCCACCTGGCCCGAGCGGGCACAGCTGCTGGTGGCCGGCGCCATCGGCTACGCGGTGGCCTACCTGGCCCTGGAGCGGATCGGCTCCTGGGGGCCGGCGACCGAGGCCTGGATCCTGGCCGGTTCCATGCTGGCCACCTGGGGGATGGCCCGCGGCTGGGTGGAGTTCTGGCTCGTCTGGATCCTGGTCGATGCCGTCGGGGTGACCACGCTGGTCCAGGCCGGCTACTACCCGACCGCCGGCATGTACGGGTTCTACGCGTTCTTCGTGGCCATGGGCTTCGTCGTCTGGTGGCGCGCCGCACGTGCCAGCGCCCGGGCCCTGCCCACACCGGACGGGTCCTCCGTCCCTTCCCCCGAAGGAGCACACCGATGAGCGTCCGTCTCGATCCCGTCGAGCGAGCCGTCGCCGACATCGCCGCCGGCAAGGCCGTCGTCGTCGTCGACGACGAGGACCGCGAGAACGAGGGGGACATCATCTTCGCGGCCGCCAAGGCCACGCCGGAGCTGATGGCCTTCACCATCCGGCACTCCAGCGGGGTGATCTGCGTGCCGATGCCGGCCTCGATGCTGGACCGGCTCGAGATCCCCCTGATGACCCCCCACAACAAGGACAAGCTGCGCACCGCCTACACGATCTCGGTGGACGCCCGCGACGGCGTCTCCACCGGCATCTCCGCCGCGGACCGGGCGCACACCGCCCGGACCCTGGCCGACTCCGCCACCGAGCCCTGGGAGCTCACTCGTCCGGGCCACGTCTTCCCGCTGCGCTACCGCGAGGGCGGCGTGCTGGTGCGCCGGGGCCACACCGAGGCGGCGGTTGACCTCGCCGTTCTCGCCGGGCTGACCCCGGCCGGGGTGCTGGTCGAGGTGGTCAACGACGACGGCACCATGAAACGCGCCCCCGAGCTGCGCGCGTTCGCCGACGAGCACGGACTGGCCATGATCTCCATCGAGGACCTGGTCCGCTACCGGCGCCGCCACGAGATCCACGTGGAGCGTGCCGCCCAGACCCGGCTCCCGACGCGGTACGGGGACTTCACCGCCCACGGCTACCGGATCACCATCGACGGGTCCGAGCACGTCGCACTGGTCCACGGCGACCTCTCCGGCGACGAGCCGGTGCTGGCTCGGGTGCACTCGGAGTGCCTGACCGGGGACGTCTTCGGGAGTAGGCGCTGCGACTGCGGACCCCAGCTCGACGAGGCGCTGGAGCGCATCGTCGCCGAGGGGCGCGGCGTGGTGATCTACCTCCGCGGCCACGAGGGACGGGGCATCGGCCTGGTCGCCAAGCTCCAGGCCTACGAGCTGCAGGACGGGGGACGCGACACCGTGGACGCCAACCTGGATCTCGGGCTGCCGGCCGACGCCCGGCACTACGGCACCGCCACGCAGATCCTGCGGGACCTGGGCGTCGCCTCGGTGCGGCTGATGACCAACAACCCGGCGAAGACCCGCAACCTCCGCGACTACGGCATCGAGGTGGCCGAGCAGGTCCCGCTGACGCCGCGGCCCAACGACCACAACCTGGCCTACCTGCTGACCAAGCGGGACCGCATGGGCCACGACATCGCCAACCTGGAGGAGCACCAGTGAGTGGAGCAGGCGCACCAGACAAGAAGCCGTTCGACGCCTCGGGCCTGAAGGTGGCGGTGGTGGCCGCCAGCTGGCACGAGGCGGTGATGGACGGGCTGCTGGCCGGCGCCCGGAGAGCCCTGGTCGAGCACCGGGTCACCGACGCCCTCGAGGTCCGGGTGCCGGGCACCTTCGAGCTCCCCGTCCTCGCCCAGGCCCTGGCCGAGCAGGGGTACGACGCCGTCGTCGCCCTCGGCGTCGTCATCCGCGGGGGCACGCCGCACTTCGAGTACGTGTGCTCCGCGGCCACCGACGGACTGACCCGGGTGGCGCTGGACCACGTCGTCGCCGTCGGCTTCGGGGTGCTCACCTGCGACACCGAGGAGCAGGCCCTGGACCGCGCCGGGCGGCCCTCCTCGCGCGAGGACAAGGGGTTCGAGGCCACCGCCGCCGCGATCGAGACCGCGCGCACTCTGCGGGCCGTGCGCGGCGAGGCGAGCGTGGACCGCGGTGCGTGAGCTGCTCCGGCAACGCTTAGGCTGGGTGGTGTGAAGACGTTCGAACAACTCTGGGCCGAGCTCAACGACCTGGCAGTGACTCGCCCCGAGGGATCCGGCACCGTGCGCGCCCTGGAGGCCGGGGTCCATACCATCGGCAAGAAGCTCGTCGAGGAGGCCGCGGAGTCCTGGATGGCCGCGGAGCACGAGGGCAAGGAGCGCGCGGCCGAGGAGATCAGCCAGCTGCTGTACCACGCCCAGGTTCTCATGCTTGCCAGCGGCATCACGCTCGAAGACGTCTACGCACACCTGTGAGGCACACACCCATGTCCCAGTCCACCGGCAACGGCACGTTGCGGATCGCGGTCCCCAACAAGGGCGCCCTGTCCCTGTCCGCCTCCGAGATCCTGCGCGAGGCCGGCTACCGGCAGCGCAGCGACTCTCGTGAGCTCGCTCTGACCGACCCGGAGAACAACGTCGAGTTCTTCTACCTGCGTCCTCGCGACATCGCCCTGTACGTGGGGGAGGGCACCCTGGACGTCGGCATCACCGGTCGCGACCTGCTGCTCGACTCCGGGGCGAAGGCCGACGAGGTGCTGCGGCTGGGCTTCGGTCGCTCCAACTTCCACTTCGCCGGCCCTGCCGGCGCGTACTCCTCGGTGGACGACCTGGCAGGCAAGCGCATCGCCACCTCCTACGACGGCGTGGTGCGCACCTTCCTGGAGAATCGGGGCATCGAGGCCACCGTGACCCGGCTCGACGGCGCGGTGGAGACGAGCATCCAGCTGGGCGTGGCCGACGTCATCGCCGACGTCGTGGAGACCGGGTCGACCCTGCGGGCTGCCGGGCTGGCCACGTTCGGTGAGGTGATCCTCTCCTCCGAGGCGGTCGTCATCACCCGGGGCGGGGAGCAGCCGGCCGGCTTCGAGATCTTCAAGCGCCGCGTCGAGGGGGTGCTGGTCGCCCGCAGCTACGTGATGATGGACTACGACATCCGCAGCGAGCAGGTCGGGGACGCGGTGGCCCTGACACCCGGCATCGAGAGCCCCACCGTCTCGCCGCTGCATCGCGAGGGCTGGGTCGCGGTGCGGGCCATGGTCCCGCGCGACGGAGCCCAGAGGCTGATGGACGAGCTCTTCGAGCTGGGTGCACGCGGCATCCTGCTCACCGACATCCATGCCTGCCGGCTCTGACCTCGAGCTGCCCCGCACGTGGCGCCCCCTGGGCGTGCGGCTGGCAGCGGGGTTCTTCGGCGGCGTGCTGGTGCTGCTGTGCCTGTTCGCCTGGTTCGGCTTCGACGAGTCGATCCGGGACCGGTTCACGCTGTTCCAGCGCGGCACCATCCTGGTGCTCGGGCTGATGGCCGGCTCGCTGGGCCACGCCCTGGCCCGTTCCCGGGTGACGGCCACCGCGGACCGGCTGGTCGTGGTCAACGGCTACCGCAAGCGCGAGTTCGAGTGGCCCGCTGCGGTCGCCGTACGGCTGCCCCCGGGGGCGCCTTGGGCGACCCTGGACCTCGGCGACGGGACGAGCGTGCCCATGATGGGGATCCAGGGCTCGGACGGCGATCGGGCGCGGGCTGCGGTCCGCGAGCTGCGGACGCTGCTCGACCGCTGACTCTGCTCGCCCACGGACCGGGCGCTGGTCACTGGCCGAGCATGACCCCGACCCGGGTCGGGGAGAACCCCGGGAAGACCGTGGGGATGCTGGCACCGAAGCGGGATGAGACGACCTCGGCCAGCACGCTGCGGTAGTCGGTGGTGACCAGCAGGTCCGCGTCCGGGTCGTTGGTCAGCCCCGGCCAGGTGCCGTGGTAACCGCCGCGCACGCCCGCCCCGAGCAGCAGCATCGCGTTGCCGTAGCCGTGGTCCAGTCCCCAGTTGGCGTTCTCCGCGACCCGGCGTCCAAACTCGCTCAGGCACACCACCGTGACCGTGTCCCCGAGCGCGCCGAGGTCGGCGAAGAACGCGGCCAGCGCGCCGGAGAGCTGCTCGGCGTTGCGCTTCATCGCGCCCCACTCGGTCGTGCCCAGGTCGGCGTGCATGTCCCAGTCGCCGTGGTCCACGGTGACCACCTCCACGCCCACGTCGCTGCGCACGATCCGAGCGACCTCCGAGAGTGCCTTGCCGAGATCTCCACTGGGATAGGTGACGCCGTTGGCGGGGGTGCTGGGGGACTGCAGCACAGGGGCGAAGTCGGCGACCGCGCCGAACGCCGCCCGCATGGACCCGGCGAGCCGGGTCTGCCGCTTGTCCCACATGGTGTGCAGCGACCGGTTGCGGCCGCCGTAGGTGTCCCACTTGTCCGCCCCGGCGATCCCGACGTCGGCGATGGAGCGGGTGGTGAGGAAGGGCGCGCTGCCATAGAGCGCCGCGGGTGCCGTGCGGCCCATCTGCAGGGCCTGCAGGGGGGACCCGACCGCGTCGGAGCCGATGAGCCGGTTGAGCCACCCGCTGCGCGTGGTGGAGCCCGGCGCGGCGTCCTCCAGCTCCTCCATGGCGGAGAAGTGCGACCTGTTGCGCACCGGCAGGCCGGTGGCGTGGACCGCGGCCATACGCCCGGCGTTCCACAGCGGCAGCAGCGGTGACAGCGCGGGATGCAGACCGAAGAACCCGTCCTTGGCCACCAGCCGGTCGCTGGGCACCGCCAGGCGCGGTCGGGCGAGGGCGTAGACGGGGTCGCCGTGCGGCACCACCAGCGACAGCCCGTCGGCGGCTCCCCGCATCGAGAGCACCACGACCACGCCGCGCGCGGGTGTGCCTGCTGCCGCGGCGGCGGTCTGGATGACCGCGGAGCCGATGGTCGTGGCGACCCCGGCGGCCAGGGCGCCGCCCAGGAAGGCGCGACGTGAGGTGCGGGCGACGGCGCTGAACTCCGCGCAGCACGCGGGCTGGTTCTCGTGGTCCATGGGCCTCACCTGGCGAAGAATTCGGGGGAGTCGAGCAGTGTGGTGAGCAGTCGCGCCATGCTCCACCGCACCAGTGGGTGGTCGTGGGTGATCTTCTCGCCGGGACGCAGGTTGGTGGCCTCGCAGCAGGCCTTCAGCAGCACCGAGGTCGAGGGCTGGTGCAGCAGCTCACGGCTCAGGTGGTCGACGAGCTGGTCGAAGCGCATCCCGGACTTGGGCACCCACGCCTTGGCGGGCCGGTAGCCGACGTCCTCGGTCGGCCACCATCCGCCCGCCATGCCGTAGTGGTTGCGCAGCGACGCCAGCAGCCGCGAGGTCGAGGACCAGGTCGCGTTGTCCAGCGGGGTGCCGTCGGGGCGGGGCCAGGAGAACGGCATCGCGCCGATCGTCGCTGCCTGCCAGAGCATGGCGTTGGCCGCGGAGTCCGTACCGCGCGGACGGCCCAGGTCGGCGCGGAGCACCCGGTAGGTCGCGACCACGTCCTCGGCCGGGTCGCGCAGCTTGTCGCCGACGGAGCGGCGGAACTCGCGTGAGTCGACCAGCGCCTCCAGCACCGGTGTGATCGCGGTGTCGTGGTGCAGGTAGATCTTCGCCAGCCGTCGTACCAGGGCCGGAGAGGGGTCGTCACCGACGAACTTCACCGCCAGCTTGGTCGCCAGGCGCTGCGCGGTGTCGGGGTGGTGCGCCAGGTAGCGCAGGTAGTTGGCGGTGACGGTGCGACCGTCCGAGGACTTGTTGGCGGCGGTGAACCCCTTGACCCGCACCCGGCCGGTGGCGTGCAGGTCCGGCCGGTAGGAGGCCTTCCAGCTCTTCCACATGTCGACGTACCACCCGGTGAGGATCCGGGCGGAGTCCTTGACGTCCGACTCGGTGAAGCTCCCGCGGCCCACGGTGTGCAGCTCCAGGAGCTCACGCCCCAGGTTCTCGTTGGGGTGGGCGGCGCTGGAGGTGGCGTTGTCGAGGTAGATCAGCATGGCGGGGTGGGTGATCGCCGCGTGCAGGAGCTCGTCGAAGCGGCCCAGGGCGTGCCGGCGGATGACGTCGCCGTAGGCCTTGCGATACAGGAACCACTGCTCGCCGTTGGTGGGGACGTTCAGGTGGTTCTCCCAGAACTGGGTCATGGTCTCCAGGACCTGACGGCGCGACTGCATCCGGCGCGCCATCACCCACCGCTGGTAGTCCTCCATCACCAGCCACCCGCCGCGGATCCCGCCGGCGTGGTTCTGCCACAGCGTCAGCGGGCCCTGCGCCAGCTCGGGCCACCAGCCCTGGGTGCGGTCGCCCGCCTTGTCGTTGACCTTGCCCGGCGCGAGCTGCCAGCTGAACCAGGCGCGGGCCCCGCCCTTCTTGCGCACCTCGGCTGCCAGGTCAGGGGTGATCCCGTAGCTGAAGCGGCTGACCAGGTGCCGGTCCCGACGCGAGAGCAGGGGGCGCTTGGCATAGGTGCGTGGCTTGTACTTGCGCCCGGCCGCGGCCGGGGACGAGGTCGCGGCGATGCCGGCGGCGGCCGCGCCACCGGCCAACAGTCCGCGACGGGTCGCGGTGGCGCCGGTGGTCCGAGAAGACATGGATCGAGAGTAAGGGCAACCAGTCTCTGTCAGGGGGCCTTGCGCAATTGTGTTACTCCCCAGGTCGCCGAGGCCGATGCCCCGGCCTGACCGGCAGGGGCGAGGACGACCAGTCCGTCACGGGAGTTGAAGGCGTCTGCTGGTGCCGTCATGGGCTCCACCGCCAGGGAGCGCCGCGCCTTGTCCGGGACCTCGTCGGCGCTGAAGAGCTGGACCCAGCCGTGGGCGGCGTCCACCCACAGCGCTACTGCGTCGCCGGAGACCGGGTCGCGCAGCACGACCGTGGCCGTGCCCGTGGCGTCGCGTTCCAGGTCGCCGAAGGCGTCGTTGAAGGAGGTGCTGCCGATGACGCGCGGGGTGCGGAAGTCGTACGCCGTGCCCGCGACCTCCTCCTCGCCCGTCGGCAGCAGCCGGTCGTCGGTGAGGACGCGGCGCGCAGCGGGCAGGGTCAGCTCGAGGTGGTCGATCCCGGTGCCCACGCACAGGTAGGGATGGGCGCCGCTGGCGTAGGGGGCAGGCTCGCTGGAGCGGTTCGTGGCGCTCTGGGTGACGCGGAGCCCCGCCGGCGAGACGGAGTAGGTGACGCGCAGGTCCAGCGTCCACGGGTAGCCGGTCTGCGCCATCACCCGGTAGGTCAGCGTCACCGAGTCCGCCTGCTGGTCGACCGCGGTCCACGGTGCCCAGCGGGCGAGACCGTGCGAGGCGGTGCGGGTCCCGGGGTCGCTCAGCGCCAGCTGGTGCCTGCGGCCCCCGAACTCGTGGACGCCGTCGCGGATGCGGTTCGGCCACGGCATGAGCAGCTGGCCCCTGCCCCCGGAGGACATCTCGTGCCGGGCGAAGCCGTCGACCAGGGGGCGCCCGTGGTGCTCGAGCAGACGCAGCGCCCCGCCGCTCTCGGTGACGACCGCCCGGTAGCCCGAGCCCTCGATCTGGAACTGCTCGCCGCTGGGGTCCATGGCGCCACCCTATGAGCTGCTCTCAGCCGGTGGTCAGCACCAGGTCCGCGCGGTCCCGGGTCCGCTCCCGGGCGAAGTGCTCGTGCTCCTTGGCCGCCCAGGCGTCCCAGTGCGGGGCGAAGGCATCGCCGTCGCGAGCCAGCCCCCGTCGCATCCTGACGTCGTGCGCAGCCTCGACCCAGACCAGTGCCGAGCTGAAGGGCGCGGTGGCGCCGGAGCCGGCCGCGACGCCCTCCACCACCAGCACGGACGATGCCGGGACCGGCACCCGGGCGGCGAAGCCTCCCGCCAGCCAGTCGTAGCGGTGGTACGAGGCGGGGGTGCCGGCGGCAAGCGGCTCGAGCACGTCGGAGACCAGTGCGGCCACCGCCCCGTCCAAGCTGCCGTCCCACCCGTCGAGCAGCTCGTCCAGATGTACGACGGGCGCCTGGGTCGCCGCGGCCAACGTCGCGGCCAGCGTGGTCTTGCCGGACCCCGCGGGCCCGTCGATGCAGATCAGTCGGCCCGCGCCCAGGCGTGCGTGTCGGGAGGCCGCGAGCGCCAGGACGTGCGCGACCACGTCGGGGTCGGTGCTCACTGGCGGGGTCACTGGCGGGGTCACTGGCGGGGTCACGGTCGGGGGCACGGGGTCCTGTCGCCCCTCAGAAGGACTGTCCGGACCCGCGGTAGGTGGGCACGGAGTCCACGAGGCGCTCGCCGCTGAGCAGGTGGGCGGTGTTCGTGTGCTCGAACAGCTCCCCGGACTTGGCGTGCCGGAACCACACCAGGTCGCCGATGCGCAGGCTGCTGGCGGGATGCCCGGTGAGCGGGGTCTGCACCTCCCCGGCGCCCTCCAGGCCGGTCAGCCGGAGCCCGGGCGGGGCCCAGGGGATGGGGGCGCGGTCCTCACCGACGGGTCCCGAGGCGATGAGCCCACCCCCGTGCACCGTGGCGACGTCGGCGGATGGTCGTCGCGTCACCGGCACCCCGAAGAAGGCGGCGGGACGCGGGCGGAAGGACTGGTAGTGGTCGAAAAGCCCCGGGACCAGCAGGCCCGACCCGGCGGAGACCTCGGTGACCACCGGGTCCTGCGAGCTGGTCTCGATCGAGCCCGAGCCGCCGGCGTTCCACAGCTGCAGCGGGCCGAAGGGCTCCAGGGCACGGGCGATCTCGGCGCGCCGGGAGCCGAGCTGACTGACCGAGGCCTGCTTCAGCCGACGTACGACCGCGGACCGGGCACGCTGACCGGGGACGTCGTCGGGCACGCCCGCGACCTGGCCCTCGTAGGTCATCACGCCCACCAGCTGGAACCCCTCGCGGCGCGCGATCTCGGCGGCCAGGTTCACCACCGCGCCGGCGTCGTACAGGGGGGAGCGCTTGGGGCCCACGTGCTGGCTGGCCATCCTCAGGCCGGCGTCCACGTCGATGGCGACCCGGACCTGCACCGCCTTGGAGGCGCGGACGGCGTCGACGACGTCGAGATGGGCGACCTCGTCCACCATCAGGGTGATGGCGGCCGCGGCCGACGGGGAGGCGACGAGCCGGGAGAGCGACTCCAGGTCCACCGTCGGGTAGGCGACCAGGATGTCGTCGCTGATGCCGTGCTCCAGCAGCCACAGCGCCTCGCGCAGGGAGTAGCCGAGCACGCCTTGGAAGCCCGGGGTGGCCAGGGCGCGTGCGACCAGTGCGGGGACCCGCAGCGACTTGGAGGCCACCCGCACCGGGGTGCCTCCGGCCCGCCGCACCAGGTCCGCCGCGTTGGCGTCGAAGGCGTCCAGGTCCACCACCACCAGCGGCGTGGGCAGGTGCTCGCCGTGCTCCGCGACCGCCGAGACCAGCCTGGTCGCCAGCCGGTGCCGGGCGATGGTGGCGTCGTCCATCAGTTGATGCCGCGCTTGCGCAGCAGGGCCTCGATGTCCGCCAGGTCGTCGTCGACCACGGGGGCGGTGCGCGCGGAGGCGCCCCGGGGCAGCTTCCGCTCACCGGCCTTGTCCCCGGCCACCGCCGGGACGGCCCGCTCCTGCCGAGAGCGCAGCAGGCCGGAGAGCAGGAACAGGCTCACCGCCGCGCCGCCGAGCACCACCCCGGCCCACACGACGGGGCTGAAGACGAGGTGGGTGGCCCAGTCGGCGATCGAGCCGGCGATCTCGGTGACCATCTCCAAGGTCCCGGTGAGCCAGGCGGCGGCAGGCAGCAGCGTGAAGGCCGCGCCGCGCGTCCCGGCCGCGGCGCCGCGCCGGGTGAAGGCCCACCACGTGTACAGCGCGCCGAGCAGGGTCAGGGTCAGGGTCAGTGCGCCCCAGGTCACCTCGTCCACCTGCCAAGCGTCCCACATCTGCGTCTAGGCTCGGACCATCATGGTCGACCCACACCGCTTCGACGGCGCCCGGATCCTGGAGTCCTCGTTCCCCGACGACACCGGAGCGGCGGACCCCGCGCTGTCGGCGGCCCTGGCCGCCTTCGCTGCCGGCTCCGGCGGCTTCGCCGAGGTGGTCCAGGCCCTGGCTCCGACCCGGGTGCTGGTCCCTGTCGTGGCGGTCCTCGGCGAGGTGGAGGTCGACGACCAGGGCCTGGCCCACGACAAGTCCAGCGACATGGCGGCCGTCCTGCTCACCGGTGCCGACGGGCGGTTGGCGCTGCTGGCCTTCACCTCCTCGGACTCGCTGACCCGATGGAGCGCCGAGGCCCGTCCGGTGCCGGTGCCGGCCCGGGTCGCGGCCCAGAGCGCCGTGCAGGAGGGCGCCGCCGCCCTGGTCATCGACGTGGCGGGACCGTCCCAGTTCGTGCTCGAGGGCGAGGACCTGGCGGCGTTCGCAGCGGGGTGGACCCTGACCCGGGTGGGCGACGACCTGGGCTGGTTGCGCCCCGCGGAGTGAGTCTCGCGCTGGTCCGGGGGAGCGGCCACGGGAGAGTCGGCGGCGGCACGGGGGGGTCGATTGGCCGGGGCGGGAATGCTCGGGTAGCATTCATGCGTTGACCGATCGTCTCCGGCACCCGTCGGAGGAGATCACCAAGCGGAGGCAAGCACCACGCCCCCCACCCGCATCGGCCGAGTCAGGTCGTCGGGTCCGGTCGCGAAGGATGACCGACGGCAGTATTTGTCGGGCATCCCTCGAGGTGCATCCCGCAAAGGATGCGCCTGACTGGCTTCCGCTTGTACGAGCGGGAGCCATTGTTCATTTGTGGACGATGGCCCTGACATCAGACCACTGGAGGACACATCAGCACTGAGCTTCGTATCAACGAGCGGATCCGGGTTCCCGAGGTCCGCCTTGTTGGACCCAACGGCGAGACGGTCGGCATCGTTCCGACCGACCAGGCCCTCAAGCTGGCCCAGGAAGCAGACCTCGACCTCGTCGAGATCGCGCCCCAGGGCCGCCCGCCCGTCTGCAAGCTCATGGACTACGGGAAGTTCAAGTACGAGAACGCCCAGAAGGCCCGTGAGGCTCGGCGGAACCAGACGAACGTGATCATCAAGGAGATGAAGCTTCGTCCCAAGATCGACGCGCACGACTACGAGACGAAGAAGGGCCACGTGGTCCGCTTCCTCCGTGCCGGGGACAAGGTGAAGATCACCATCATGTTCCGTGGCCGTGAGCAGCACCGTCCCGAGCTCGGGTTCCGTCTGCTGCAGAAGCTGGCCGAGGACGTCAGTGAGCTCGGCTTCATCGAGTCCTCGCCCAAGCAGGACGGGCGCAACATGATCATGGTGCTCGGCCCGCACAAGAAGAAGGCCGACGCCAAGGTCGAGCTCCAGGCCGAGAAGGTGACCAAGGCCGCCGAGAAGGCAGCCGCCGACGCCGAGGAGCGCGCAGTGTTCGCTCCCAAGTCGGACCAGAAGGTCGCCCAGAAGAAGGAGCGCGGCCGCTCCGAGAACCTCGATCCCGAGATCGAGGCCTGAGCCCCACCCACGCACTCTCGGCGGTCCGCAGACCGTCGACGCACCACCACGAGTAGAGAGAGCATCCTGATGCCCAAGAACAAGAGCCACTCCGGTGCCGGCAAGCGCTTCCGCGTGACCGGTTCAGGCAAGATCCTTCGCGAGAAGGCCGGCAAGCGCCACAACCTGGAGAAGAAGTCCTCCAAGGTGACGCGTCGCCTGACCGGGACGGTCGAGGTCGCCAAGGCCGACGTTCCGCGCGCCAAGAAGATGCTGGGTCTCTGACCGTTCTTCGCCCCACTCACTTCCTCCTGGTCCGCTGACCGGGAAACACACAGCAACAAGGAGCAAAAATGGCACGCGTCAAGCGGGCAGTAAACGCCCACAAGAAGCGTCGGGTCGTCCTCGAGCGGGCCTCGGGCTACCGGGGTCAGCGTTCGCGTCTGTACCGCAAGGCCAAGGAGCAGGTCACCCACTCCCTGGTCTACAGCTACAACGACCGTCGCAAGAACAAGGGCAACTTCCGCAAGCTGTGGATCCAGCGCATCAACGCCGCGGCCCGCGCCAACGGCATGACCTACAACCGGTTCATCCAGGGCCTCGGCCTGGCCGGTGTCGAGGTCGACCGCAAGATCCTGGCCGAGCTGGCCGTCAACGACGCTCCCGCCTTCGCGGCGCTGGTGGAGACGGCCAAGGCCGCCCTGCCCGAGGACGTCAACGCCCCCAAGGCGTCCTGACCCCACTCGTGACCACTCCTCTGTCGCACGGCAACAGCCGCGTCAAGGAGGCACGGAAGCTCAGCCGCCGCTCGGTGCGAACCGAGCGGCGGCTTTTCCTTGCCGACGGCCCGAAGGCCGTCGAGGGCGCCCTGGGTGTTCGCGACTGCGTCGTCGAGGTCTTCGCCACCGCCGCCGCCCTCGAGCAGTACGCCGACCTGCTGGCCGCCGTCGACGAGGTCACGCTGGTCGACCCCCGGGCCATGGACTCCCTCTCGGACTCCGTCACCCCGGCTGGGGTGGTGGCCGTGTGCCGCTTCCTCGACGTCCCCCTGGACGCGGTGCTGGCCGACGGACCCCGGCTGGTGAGCGTGGGCGCCGACGTCCGCGACCCCGGCAACGCCGGGACCGTGATCCGCACCAGCGACGCGGCTGGTGCCGACGCCGTGGTGCTGAGCGGCCACTCGGTCGACCCCTACAACCCCAAGACCGTGCGCGCCACCGTGGGCAGCCTGTTCCACCTGCCGTTGGTGATCTCCGAGGACTCCGAGGCGGTGGTCGCCGCCCTCCGCACGGCCGGGCTCAGGGTGCTGGCCGCCGACGGCGCCGGGGAGCGCGACCTGCACGACCCGGCCCTGGAGGCCGACCTCGGTGGGCCAACCGCCTGGCTCTTCGGCAACGAGGCGCACGGTCTGCCCGAGGCGCTCGCGACCCTGGCCGACGACCGGGTCTCCATCCCCATCCACGGCCGCGCCGAGAGCCTCAACCTGGCGACCGCGGCGGCGCTCTGCCTCTATGCCAGTGCCCGGGTCCAGCGTTCCTGAGCGGCTATCGTTCTCCCGGTGATCCTGATCGACCCGCCGAGCGTGCCGCGCTGGGACCGGTGGTGGTCGCACCTGGCCAGCGACACGGGCTTCGCCGAGCTGCACGAGTTCGCGCAGCGCACCGGTCTGCCCAGCCGCGGGTTCGACCGGGACCACTACGACGTCCCGCAAGAGCTCTACGAGGCGATGGTGCTGGCCGGAGCCGTGCCGGTGCCGTCCCGGGAGCTGGTCAGGCGTCTGCGTCTGGCAGGCCTGCGACGTCCCAAGCCATCGTCCGCAACGTGACGAGCTCGGTGGAGACGTTGGTGCGTGCCTGGTGCTCCCACCGCTCACGCGCGTGCCGGGTCGCGTAGATCCACTCGCCCGCCAGCAGGTCCTCGAGCACGGCGATCCGGCCCGCGGCGAAGTCGCGGTCGCCGTACCGGGCGTACTCGCGGCGAATCCCTGCGGCGTACTGGGCGTAGCGTTGCGGGGTCGCGGCCAGGATGGCCAGGTCCGCGTCCGAGAGCGCCTGACCGGCCGCGTCCCCGGGCTCGGGACGGTGCCCGGCGGTGAGCCGGACCAGCCTCGCCACCTCGGCGGCGTCCGCGTCGGTGCCCGCGAGCGCCTCCGCTGCCCACTGGGCCGACCGCTCCTCGGCAGCTGACGTGCCGTCGTACACCGCGTCGTGGAACCAGGCCGCCAGCAGCACCTCGGTGGGCTCGAACCGATGGTCGACCGAGAGCTCTGCCAGCCGCTCGAACACCTCCACCAGGTGCCGTACGTCGTGGTATCCCCGGTCCGGGGAGCGGTAGGCCGCCTCGAGGTCGTGTCGCAGCTCGTCGTGATCGGACAGGGGCCACCAGCGAGTCAGGTCCGTCAGGTGCCCGGGGGACTCGCTAGATTCCATGCCGTGAGTCAACCAGATCTCGACGCGTTGCCCGACGGCGTGCTGATCGCCGACGCCGACGGTCTCGTCACCGTCGCCAACGCCGCCTCCCGATCCATGCTGGGGCGCTCCGAGCTCGTGGGGCGGCCGCTCGACGACGTGCTGACCCTGCTGGACCAGGACGGTCGGGACTGGTGCTCGGCCAACGAGCCGTACGGGGGCCTGGGGATCCGCACGGGCGTCCCCGAGCAGTCCTGGATCCTGCCCAACGGCGACGAGGTCCTGGTCAACGCCCGGCTCCGGCGATCCTCGCCCACCTCGCCGGTCGACCTGGTCACCCTCTGCCTGCGCAACGGGCGGGGACGTGCGCGCCTGGACCGGGAGCGCTCCGACCTGGTGGCGACCGTGGCCCACGAGCTCCGCTCGCCGCTGACCGGGGTCAAGGGCTTCGTCCAGGCGCTGCTCAACCGGTGGGACCAGCTCAGCGACGACCAGCGCAAGCTCATGCTCACCACCGTCAACGCTGACGCCGACCGTCTGGCCAGGCTGATCGCAGAGCTGCTGGACGTGGCACGGATCGACACCGGGCGGCTGAGCATCTATCCCCGCGAGGTCGACCCGGTCCTGCTGGCCGGGCGGGTCGTCAGCTCGGTGCAGGCGGCCACCTCGCGCCAGGTGCAGCTGGAGGCTCCCGAGGAGCAGCTGTGCGCCCATGCCGACCCGGACAAGTTCACCCAGGTGCTCACCAACCTGGTCGAGAACGGCGTCCGTCACGGCGAGGGCACGGTCCGGGTGTCCCTGCGGCGCCTGGACGGCGGGGAGTGGCCCGGGGTCAGGCTGATCGTGGACGACGAGGGGGAGGGCATCGCCGAAGGGATCCGGCGCCGGGTGTTCACCAAGTTCTGGACCGGCGGCACCGGCGGTGGGTCCGGTCTCGGGATGTACATCGTGGGCGGGCTGACCCGCGCCCACGGAGGCACGGTGACCATCACCGAGGCGCCCGGCGGCGGCGCCCGGGTGGCCGTGGACTGGCCCAGCGTCGACCTCCGTCCCTCCCGCTAGCCACCCCGCGCCCCTGCCGCCACCGGTGATCTGCACCAAGCCTTCACATGTCCTGGACCCCTTCTCCACGGCGCGGCTCCTAGGGTCGCGGTCATGGACGGTGTGCGCAGGACGGTGCTGGTGGTGGAGGACGAGCGGGTGATCAACGACGCCTTGGCGCAGCGGCTGCGCGCGGAGGGCTACCACGTCGTCCAGGCGTTCGACGGCCCGGCTGCGGTGTCGCTGGCCGCCGAGTCGCGTCCCGACGCCGTGGTGCTCGACGTGATGCTTCCGGGCCTGGACGGGCACGAGGTGTGTCGCCGCCTGCAGCTGGACCGACCGGTGCCGGTGCTGATGCTGACGGCACGCGACGACGAGGCCGACGTGCTCACCGGCCTGGCGGTGGGGGCCGACGACTACCTGACCAAGCCCTTCCGGATGCGCGAGGTGGTCGCCCGGGTGGCCGCGCTGCTGCGCCGGGTGCAGCGAGCCGCCGAGCTCGCCGCCGCGGGGGACACCACCCTGGTCTGCGGGGACCTGGTCGTCGACACCCGCCGGCGGCTCACCACGGTGGCGGGTCGCGCGGTGCACCTGACGCCGACCGAGTTCGACCTCCTGGTCTGCCTGGCCCGCCAACCGGGTGAGGTGCTGAGCAGGACCCGGCTGCTGGCGCAGGTGTGGGACTGGCCCGACGCCTCGGGCACCCGCACCGTGGACAGTCACGTCAAGGCCCTGCGCGGCAAGCTCGGCGCGCCACGGGTGCGCACGGTGCACGGCGTGGGCTACGCACTCGAGGTCGTGGGGGAGGGCAACAGCGATGGCTGAGGCCCACGTGCGTCCCCTGGACGCGGTCACCAGCATCAAGACCAAGCTCGGGGTCCTGGTGGGGGTCTCGGTCGTGGTGGCCGCCCTGCTCGGGGCGCTGGGGGCCGCGGCCGGAGTGCCGGGGTGGCTCACCGTCCCGGTCGCGGTCGCCCTGGCGCTGGGGGTCACCCAGCTGCTGGCGGCCGGGATGACCGAGCCCCTGCGCCAGATGACCCAGGTGGCACAGCAGATGGCACGGGGCGACTACTCCGGCCGGGTCCGTACGTCGGCCGGGGACGAGGTCGGTCAGCTAGCCCGGGCGTTCAACCGGATGGCCGAGGACTTGGCGACGGTGGACCGTGAGCGTCGGGACCTGGTCGCCACCGTGTCCCACGAGCTGCGCACGCCGCTGACCGCGATGACCGCGGTGCTGGAGAACCTCGCCGACGGCGTGGTCCCGGCGGACCGGGCGCACCTGGCCCAGGCGCTGGCGCAGGCCGAACGGCTCAGCGCCCTGGTCCAGGACCTGCTCGAGCTGTCCAGGGTGGAGGCCGGGGTGGTGCCGCTCGCCGCTCAGCAGGTCTCGGTCCGCACCCTGGTCGAGGACTGCGTGCGAGAGGTCAGCGCCGCCGGCCGCCGGGCGACGTACGACCTGTCGGTGCCGGCGGATCTCACCGTCACCGCCGACGAGATGCGCCTGCGGCAGCTGCTCACCAACCTGCTCGACAACGCGGCCCGGCACAGCCCGGACGCCCGCCCGGTGCGGGTCAGTGCCGGGGCCGACGGTGAGTCCTGGTGGCTGGAGGTCGAGGACCACGGCAGGGGAGTGCCCGAGGAGGACCGGGAGCGGGTCTTCGCGCGTTTCGGCACCGACCCCGAGGGGGGCGGCACCGGCCTCGGGCTCGCGGTCTCCCGCTGGGTGGCCACGCTGCACGGGGGGACGCTGCGCTTCGTCGACCCCAGGACGGACCAACCGGGGGCCCGCATCCGCCTGGTGCTGCCACAGGCCCCGGGCGCCGTCTACGCGCCGCACCCACCCGCGCCCACGGCGCCGGAGCAGGCGGCTGCCCCCGGGGAGCCGGCGCCGGACCGGGCCCCGACCGGGGCGTCGGTCACATCACCGGGGCTCCTCGACACGTTGTTCGCCACAATCTGGCCCGAGCCATCGGGGCTGCGCGGCAGACGGGTGGTGCTGGCTGCAGCGGGTGTCGGTCTGGTCGCCGGAGCCGTGATGACCTTCCAGGCCCCGGGACTCGCGTGGGCGCTGGTGCTGGTGCTGGCAGGCACGGCCGCGTTCGTCACCGCCCGCTACCGGCGGGCGCCGTTCACCGTCCTGTGCACGGTGCTGGCCGTGCTGCTGGTGCTGCCCGTGGTGCTGCTGGCAGCGTTCTGGGTGCAGGCGGTCAGCGTCCTGACGGCGGCCGCGGTCTTCCTCGCCGGGGTCACCCGGGGGCGCACCGTCCCGTCCTTCGTGCTGGCCTGGGTGAGCTGGCCCCTGTCCTCGCTGCGCGGACTGCCCTGGTTCGGGCGCAGCCTCTTCCTGGGCGGGACGGGTGGTCTGACGCCGGCGGTGGTGCGCACCACCGGGTGGTCGCTCCTGGCCCTGCTGGTCTTCGGCTTCCTGTTCGCCTCCGCCGACGCCCTGTTCGCCTCCTGGGTGGACGCCGTGGTGCCGAGCCTCTCGGTGGGCGACACCGTGGTGCGCGGGTTCGTGGCGGTGGCCGTCTTCGGCCTCACCCTGGCCGCGGCGTACCTGGCGCTCAACCCGCCCGCGCTCAGGGAGGGAGCGAGAGCGGTCCCGCTGGCCAACCGGTTCGAGTGGCTGGCCCCCGTGCTGCTGGTGGACGCGGTCTTCGCGGTCTTCCTGCTGGCCCAGGCGACCGTGGTCTTCGGCGGGCACGACTACCTGGAGCGGACCACGGGCGTCACCTACGCCGACTACGTGCACCAGGGGTTCGGCCAGCTCACCGTGGCGACGGCCCTGACCCTGCTCGTGGTGTGGGCCGCGTCGCGGCGCGCGGGAAGCACGGTCGCGGACCGGCTCTGGCTACGGATCTCCCTGGGCCTGCTGTGCGCCTTCACCCTGGTCGTGGTCGCCTCCGCGCTCTACCGGATGCACGTCTACCAGGAGGCCTACGGTTTCACCGGTCTCCGGCTCTTCGTCGATCTCTTCGAGGGGTGGCTCGGAGCGGTGGTGCTGCTGGTGATGGTGGCCGGGGCGCTGGGACACGGGCGGTGGCTGCCGAGGGCGGCGCTGGTGCTCGGGGCGGTCGGTGTGCTCTGCCTGGCCGCGATCAACCCCGACGCCTGGGTCGCGCGTCAGAACCTGGACCGGTACGTCGAGACGGGCAAGCTCGACGTCGCGTACCTCCGGGGCCTGTCCCAGGACGCGGTCCCGGTCATCGTCGAGGACCTGCCTCCCGGTGCCGCCAGGTGTGCCGCGCCGGCGCCACCTCCCGCCGAGGAGAGCGACGGGTTCTGGTCGTGGAACCTGGGCCGCGCCCGTGCCGAGGAGGCGCGCGAGGACCTCCCGACGTCGCCGCCGAGCGCGGTCGGGGACGACCTGTGCGAGCCGGCGTACGACGTCTACCCGCCGGACCCGGCGGCGTCCACGACCCGGCACCGGCAAACCGGTTCGTCGGTTGCGCGGGGCACTTCCTAGACTGGCCCCCGGCCCGCTCGTGGGCGGGCCGTTCCCCCAGCCCGGAAGGCAGTCATGTCGGGACCCAACACCGAGTACGACCCTGTCGAGGTCACGCCCCTGCGCGCCGACGAGGTCGAGGCGATGCGTGACGCGGCCTTGGCCGCCATCGACCAGGCGGGTGACCTGGAGACGTTGAAGCAGGTGCGCCTGGACCACGCCGGCGACCGTTCGCCACTGGCACTGGCGAACCGGGAGATCGGCGCGCTGCCGCCCCAGGCCCGCAAGGAGGCCGGCCAGCGGGTCGGCCAGGCCCGCGGCGCGATCAACAAGGCGCTCGGCCGTCGCCAGGAGGTGCTGGAGGCGGAGCACGAGGAGCGGATGCTGGTCGAGGAGACCGTCGACGTCACCTTGCCCACCGACCGACGCCCTCGCGGGGCCCGGCACCCGGTCACCACGTTCTCGGAGCGGCTGATGGACGTCTTCGCGGCGATGGGCTGGGACGTGGCCGAGGGGCCGTGGGTGGAGGCCGAGTGGCTCAACTTCGACGCCCTCAACATGGGCGCGGACCACCCGGCGCGCACCATGCAGGACACCTTCTGGCTCGAGCCCGCGGACGCGGGCCTGGTGCTGCGCACCCACACCTCCCCGGTCCAGGCCCGGACCATGCTCACCCGGGAGCCCCCGATCTACGTGGTGTGCCCCGGACGGGTCTACCGCTCCGACGAGATCGACGCCACGCACTCCCCGGTGTTCCACCAGATCGAGGGCCTGGTCGTCGACAAGGGCATCACCATGGCCCACCTCAAGGGCTCGCTGGACCACATGACCACCGCTCTCTTCGGCGAGGGCATCACCACCCGGTTCCGGCCGTCGTACTTCCCCTTCACCGAGCCGTCGGCGGAGATGGACATGGTCTGCTTCGTGTGCCGCGGTCAGGACTCGGAGTCCTGTCGCACCTGCCGCGGCGAGGGCTGGATCGAGCTGGGGGGCTGCGGGGTGGTGAACCCGCGGGTGCTGCGTGCCTGCGGCGTCGACCCCGAGGTCTACAGCGGGTTCGCGTTCGGCTTCGGCATCGACCGGATGCTGATGTTCCGGCACAACGTCGAGGACCTGCGTGACGTCTTCGAAGGTGACGTCCGTTTCGCCCAGCCGTTCGGAGTGGAGATCTGATGAAGGCGCCCGTTTCCTGGATCCGCGAGTATGCCGGTCTGCCCCAGGACCTCTCGCTCGACGAGCTCACCCACCGCCTCACGATGCTCGGGCTCAAGCTCGAGGCGATCGAGACCCCCGGGGACGCCATCACCGGGCCGCTGGTGCTGGGTCGCGTGCTGACGATCGAGAAGGAGCCGCAGAAGAACGGCAAGGTCATCAACTGGTGCACCGTCGACGTGGGCGATGCCAACGGCACCGGGGAGCCGCAGGGCATCATCTGCGGCGCCCACAACTTCGTCGAGGGCGACCTGGTGGTCGTCTGCCTGCCCGGCGCCGTGCTGCCCGGCAACTTCGAGATCAGCGCCCGTAAGACCTACGGGCACATCTCCGCCGGGATGATCTGCTCGGCCCGCGAGCTCGGGCTGGGGGAGGACCACGACGGCATCATCGTGCTGCCCGCCGACGCCGGCGACCCGGGCACGGACGCCTTTCCGGTGCTCTCGCTGGACGACCCGGTCATCGAGTTCGAGATCAACCCCGACCGGGCCTACGCGCTGTCCCTGCGTGGCATCGCGCGGGAGGCCGCCCTGGGCTTCGACGCCCCCTTCACGGACCCGGCGCAGCGGGAGCTGCCGCCGGCCAACGACTCCGGCTACCCGGTCGTGGTGGAGGACCCCGCCGGCTGCCCGGTCTTCGTGGCCCGCTCGGTCTCCGGCTTCGACCCTGCCGCCACCACGCCGGAGTGGATGGCCACCCGCCTGGAGCAGTGCGGGATGCGACCGATCAGCCTGGCGGTCGACATCACCAACTACGTCATGCTCGAGCTCGGGCAGCCGATCCACGGCTACGACCGCAGCAGGCTCTCCGGTGCCATCCGGGTGCGCCGCGCCCAGCAGGGCGAGCAGCTCACCACCCTCGACGGCCAGCGCCGCACCCTCAGCCCCGAGGACCTGCTGATCACCGACGACTCCGGACCCATCGGCATCGCCGGCACCATGGGCGGCGCGACGACCGAGCTGTCCGGGAGCACCACCGAAATCGTGGTGGAGGCCGCCCACTTCGACGCCACCTCGGTGTTCCGCACCGAGAAGCGGCACCGGCTGCCCTCCGAGGCGTCCAAGCGGTTCGAGCGGGGCGTGGATCCCACCATTCCCGAGGCCGCTGCCGACCGGGTCGTGGAGCTGTTGGTCAGCCTCGGCGGCGCCGTCGCCGATCCCGGGGTCACCGTCGTCGGGACACCCCCGGCGGCCCGGAGCATCACCATCCCGGCCGACCTCCCGGCGCGGATCTCCGGGATGGACGTCACCGAGGAGACCACCGTCGCGGACCTCCAGGCGATCGGCTGCCAGGTCAGCGTCGCCGACGGGTCGCTGACCGCCGTCGTACCGCCCTGGCGCCCCGACCTGACCGACCCCTACGACCTCGTCGAGGAGGTCGTGCGGATCGTCGGCTACGACCGGGTGCCCTCGGTCCTGCCGCCGGCTCCAGCCGGTCAGGGCTGGACCCCGACCCAGCGCCTGAGGCGGCGGGTCGGGCTCACCCTCGCCGGTGCCGGGTTCACCGAGACCATCACCTACCCCTTCGTCGGTACGTCGGCGTGGGACCGTCTCGGACTGCCCGAGGGCGACCCGCGGCGCCAGGCGCTCAAGATCGCGAACCCGCTCAACAGCGAGGAGCCGCTGCTGGCGACCACCTTGCTGCCGGGCATCCTGGAGGCGTTGAGCCGCAACGTGGGCCGTGCCAACCCCGACGTCGCCCTCTTCGAGCACTCCCTGGTCTTCCGGCCCACCGGCGAGGAGAAGGCGCCGATCCCGGGCGTCGAGCAGCGTCCCGACGCCTCGGAGTGGGCAGCGATCCAGAAGGCGGTCCCGGCCCAGCCGATGCACCTGGCGGTGGCCGTGACCGGCCAGCGTGACGCTGCGGGCTGGTGGGGTCCGGGACGCCAGGCGGACTGGTCCGACGTCATCGGCGCCGTTCGGGAGGTGGCCGAGGCGCTGGGTGTCGAGGTGTCGGTGTCCCAGTCGTCGCTCGAGCCCTGGCACCCGGGCCGCTGTGCGGAGTTCCGGGTCGGTGACCGGGTCATCGGCCACGGCGGTGAGCTGCACCCCAAGGTCTGCAAGGCTTTCGGGCTGCCGCCCCGGTCGGCGGCCGCCGAGGTCGACCTCGACGTCCTCATCTCGCACGCCACCTCCGTGGTGCAGGCGCCCCGGTTCTCGAGCTTCCCGGTCGCGAAGGAGGACGTCGCCCTGGTGGTCGACGCCGGAGTGCCGGCCGCCGCGGTGGAGGAGGCGCTGAGGGAGGGTGCCGGAGAGCTGCTGGAGTCGGTCCGCCTCTTCGACGTCTACACCGGTGACCAGGTGGGTCCGGGCCGCAAGTCGCTGGCGTTCGCGCTGCGGCTGCGGGCCTCGGACCGCACCCTGAAGGAGGGGGAGTCCGCCGCAGCCCGCGACGCAGCGGTGGCCCTGGCGGGAGAGCGCACCGGCGCCGTGCAGCGCTGAGGGACTCTGGGCGCTGTGCACATGGTGGGTGACACCATCACGCTCTTAGCGTGATGGTGATCACACCCCCTGGCTCGTCGTTCCTCAGCCACCAGGTCGAGGAATGCCCGCCCTGTCATGTCTCGGAGTCACGTATGAACCATCGTTCACGGATCCTCAGTGCACTGGCCGCCACCGTCGGCCTGCTCCTCCCGATCGCCGGCATCGCTTCCCCGGCGACAGCGGCAAGCCCCTACGAGCGGGGCCCCGACCCGTCCCGGACGAGCATCGAGGCGCGGCGCGGCCCGTTCGCGGTCACGTCCACCTCGGTCTCGGACCTGTCCACGCCCGGTTTCGGGTCGGCCACCATCACCTACCCGACCTCCACGGCGGAGAGCACCTACGGCGCCGTGGCGGTCTCGCCCGGCTTCACAGCGTCGGAGTCCACGATCGCGTGGCTGGGCCCGCGCCTCGCGTCCCAGGGCTTCGTCGTCATCACGTTCAACACCCAGTCCCGGCTGGACCAGCCCGCCGCACGTGGAGACCAGCTCCTGGCCGCGCTGGACTACCTGACCCAGCGCAGCAGCACCACGATCCGCTCCCGCATCGACCCCACCCGGCTGGCCGTCATCGGCCACTCGATGGGTGGCGGCGGCACCCTGGAGGCGGCCAAGGACCGGCCGTCGCTGCAGGCCACGGTCGGGCTGACGCCGTGGAACCTGGACAAGAGCTGGCCTGAGATCCGTACGCCCAGCCTGGTGATCGGCGCAGAGAGCGACACTGTCGCCCCCGTGGGGTCGCACGCCGTGCCGTTCTACCAGTCGATCCCGAGCTCCACGGCCAAGGCCTATCTCGAGCTCAACAACGCCAGCCACTTCGCGCCCAACACCGAGAACACCACCATCGCCTCGTCCACCATCAGCTGGCTCAAGCTCTACGTCGACGACGACGACCGCTACCGGCAGTTCCTCTGCCCGGGGCCGCAGTCGTCGGCAACGGGCGCTGTCTCCGACTACCGCAACACCTGCACCAACTGAGGCGGCTCAGCGGCTGCACCCCCTGAGCCGCCTACCCGCCGACCGACGGCTCGCCTCGACCGGTTCGCTCGACCGGCCGAGGCGGGCCGTTGCCTGCGCTAGTCAATGGATCCTCCCAACAGCCTCCGGAGCCGGCCCAGTGCCTCGGCGTCCCCGGCGGTGCGGATCTCGGAGTCGTCGCTGCGGTGCCACAACCAGGCGTCCAGGGCGCCGGCTGTGCCCTCGATGACGGCGTCGGGCTCGACGGCCGGGTCGCTGACCACCATCACGTCCTCCTCGTCGTGGGAGGTGCCGGTCTCCGGGTCGGTCCCGACGAAGCGGGCCAGGTTGACCCAGACCTGGTCGCCGGTGTCGGTGGTGTCCACCCGCACGTGCGCCTCGCCCGGGACGTGCCTGCCCCAGGTCGGGCAGCCGCCGTACATCACCGCCAGGAGCTCGTGCACACCGTCGGCGGCCAGCCTGGGGTCAAGGGCGGTGACCGAGTCGGCCGCCAGCTCGGCGTCCAGCCGGTGGATGAGCGCCTCATGAGCCTGGCGTCGCAGGATGAAACCCACTGTGTGGTCCGCCGACCAGGTCCACGCCTCGTCCGCCACGGCGGCGCCGCCCAGCTCCTGGAGCAGGTCGGCCGAGGCCTGGTCGAAGAACCCCAGCAGGTCGTCGTGGCTCGGCGGGCGCTCTGGCTCGGCGAAGTCGTCGTCGGTCGGCGCGGTCGGGCGCTCGCGCACCACTCGGGCCCAGAAGTGCTGGACGTGGCCGAGGTGCCACAGCAGGTCACTGGCGTTCCACGCCGGGCAGCTGGGCACCGGCGCGGCGGGGTCGCAGTGTTCCAGCACCTCGCGGAACCGGGCGGACTCGGTCTCGAGATGTCGCAGGTAGTCCGCCCGGCTGAGGCCGCTCGGGGGGCCGGGAGTTTGGCCAGGAACCTGGCTGGGAACCTGGTCGGGCGGGGTGGAGGGTCTCGGGACATCCGACATGATGTGATCCTAGGTCCCGGTACCGGGGGAGTGGCCAGTTCATTTTCTGAGACGCCGACCGGTCCCGACGCATGACCATGCATAGGTGTGTATTGTTATGCAGGTGAGTGACAAGAAGCTGCGAGTCGCGGTCGCCGGTGCCAGCGGGTACGCCGGAGGCGAGGTGCTCCGTCTCCTGCTCGGGCACCCGGACGTGGAGATCGGTGCCCTGACCGGAGGCTCCAACGCCGGCCAGTCGATGGGCACCCTCGTGCCGCACCTGGTGCCGCTGGCCGACCGCGTGCTCGAGGAGACGACGCCGGCGACCCTGGCCGGGCACGACGCCGTCTTCCTCGGCCTGCCCCACGGCCAGTCCGCGGGGGTGGCCAACGCGCTGGGCGGCGACACCGTCGTGATCGACTGCGGCGCCGACTTCAGGCTGACCGACGCCGCCGCCTGGGAGAAGTTCTACGGTTCCCCGCACGCCGGCTCGTGGCCCTACGGCATCCCGGAGCTGCCGGGCCTGCGCCAGGAGCTGGTGGGCGCCCGGCGGATCGCGGTCCCCGGCTGCTATCCCACGATCTCCTCGCTCGCCGCGTTCCCCGCGCTGGCCGCGGGACTCGTCCAGCCGGACGTCAGCATCGTCGCGGCCAGTGGTACCTCCGGCGCCGGCAAGGCTGCCAAGACCAACCTGCTGGGCAGCGAGGTGATGGGCAACGCCTCGGCCTACGGCGTGGGCGGTGCGCACCGGCACACCCCGGAGATCATCCAGAACCTGGAGCGGGTCCACGGTGGCTCGGTGCGGGTCTCGTTCACCCCGATGCTGGTGCCGATGCCCCGCGGCATCCTGGCCACGGTCTCCGCGCCCCTGGTCGGTGAGACCACCCCGGAGGAGGCGTACGACGTCTACGCCAAGGCCTTCGCCGACGAGCCCTTCGTCCACCTGCTGCCCTTCGGGCAGTGGCCCCAGACCAAGTCCGTGGTCGGGTCCAACGCCGTCCACCTCCAGGTCACCGTGGATGCCGAGGCCCGACGACTCGTGGCGGTCGGCGCGGTGGACAACCTCACCAAGGGCACCGCGGGGGCCGCCGTCCAATGCTTCAACCTCGCCTTCGGGCTCGAGGAGACCACCGGACTGACGACGATCGGACTCGCACCATGACCACCACCCACCCCGCCGGCTTCCTTGCTGCCGGCGTCGCCGCCGGACTCAAGTCCAGCGGCGCCCGTGACCTCGCCCTGGTCGTCAACCAGGGCCCGACGTACGACTCAGCGACGGTGTTCACCGCCAACCGCTGCAAGGCCAACCCGGTCCTGTGGAGCCAGGAGGTCGTCAAGGACGGGGTGGTCCGGGCAGTCGTCCTGAACTCCGGCGGGGCGAACTGCTACACCGGTCCCGAAGGCTTCCAGACCACGCACGCTGTGGCCGAGCAGGTGGCGGGCCACCTCGGGATCGGTGCCATCGACGTGGTGGTGTGCTCCACCGGCCTCATCGGTCTGGCCAACCCCCGCGAGAACCTCCTGGCGGGGGTGGACGCCGCCCACGCCGCGCTGGCCGCCGACGGTGGCCACGACGCCGCGGCGGCGATCATGACCACCGACAGCGTGGCCAAGACCGTGGTGGTCGAGGGTGCCGGCTGGTCGATCGGCGGGATGGCGAAGGGCGCCGGCATGCTCGCGCCCGCGCTCGCCACCATGCTGGTGGTGCTGACCACCGACGCGGTCGTCCCCGCCGCCGAGCTCGACGAGGCCCTGCGTGCGGCCACCCGGCTCACCTTCGACCGGTTGGACTCCGACGGCTGCATGTCGACCAACGACACGGTGACGGTGATGGCCAGCGGCGCCTCCGGGATCACGCCCTCGCCGGACGACTTCACCGCAGCCCTGACCCAGGCGTGCAGCGACCTGGCCATGCAGCTGCTCAAGGACGCCGAGGGCGCCGACCACGAGATCGCGATCACCGTCCTGCACGCCGTCAGTGAGGCGGAGGCCGTGGAGGTCGCGCGCAGCGTCGCCCGGAGCAACCTCTTCAAGGCCGCCATCTTCGGCAACGACCCCAACTGGGGCCGGGTGCTGGCCAGCATCGGCACCACCGAGGCCGAGTTCGACCCCGCTGACCTCGACGTCGCGATGAACGGTGTGTGGGTCTGCCGCAACTCCACTCCCGCGGAGGACCCCGCCGGGGTCGACCTGAAGCCGCGTGAGGTGTCGGTGACCATCGACCTCAAGGCAGGCACGGAGCGGGCGACGGTGTGGACCAACGACCTGACCCATGCCTACGTGCACGAGAACAGCGCGTACAGCTCGTGAGGCGCCCGATGAACGCTCCGGACCCGGCCAAGGCCGCCACGCTCGCCGCGGCACTGCCGTGGCTCAAGCGCTACCACGGCAAGACGATCGTGGTGAAGTACGGCGGCAACGCGATGACCGACGACTCCCTCAAGAGGGCCTTCGCCGAGGACATCGCCTTCCTGCGGTTCGCCGGGTTCAAGCCCGTCGTGGTGCACGGCGGCGGGCCCCAGATCTCCGCCATGCTGGACCGCCTCGGCATCGTCTCGGAGTTCCGCGGGGGACTGCGGGTGACGACCCCCGAGGCGATGGACGTGGTCCGGATGGTGCTGGTGGGCCAGGTGCAGCGCGAGCTGGTCGGGCTCATCAACTCCCACGGCCCCCTGGCCGTCGGCCTCTCCGGCGAGGACGCCGGGCTGTTCACCGCCGAGCCCGCCAGCACGATCGTGGACGGCGAGTCGGTCGACCTCGGTCTGGTCGGCGAGGTCGCGTCCGTGCGCCCCGAGGCGGTGCAGGACCTGGTCGAGGCCGGGCGGATCCCGGTGATCTCCAGCGTCGCGCCCGACGCCGACGGACTGGTGCACAACGTCAACGCCGACACCGCCGCCGCAGCGCTGGCCGTGGCGCTGGGCGCCGAGAAGCTGCTGGTGCTCACCGACGTCGAGGGCCTGTACCGCGACTGGCCGGGCAGCGACGACGTGATCCAGGAGATCAGCCCCGAGGCCCTGGCCGAGCTGATGCCGTCGCTGGCCAGTGGCATGGTGCCCAAGATGGCGGCGTGCCTGGCCGCCGTGGAGGGCGGGGTGCAGCGGGCCACGGTGGTCGACGGCCGCCAGGCCCACGCGGTGCTGCTGGAGATCTTCACCGACGAGGGCGTCGGCACGCAGGTGCTGCCAGGCGTCCCGACCCTGATCCGCAAGGCCTACTCGAGCACGGGGGATGAGTCATGACCTGGCAGCAGCGCTACGAGTCGTCGGTGATGAACACCTTCGGCACCCCGGCCCTGGCCCTGACCCGGGGCGAGGGCGCCCGGGTCTGGGACACCGACGGCAAGGCCTACCTCGACCTCTTCGGCGGGATCGCCGTCAACGCTCTGGGACACGCGCACCCGGCCCTGGTGCACGCGGTGACGCGCCAGCTGCAGACCCTGGGGCACGTCTCCAACCTGTTCACCAGCGAGCCGCAGGTGGCCCTGGCGGAGCGGCTGGTGGGCCTGTTCGGCCACGACGCCCGGGTCTTCTTCGCCAACTCGGGCTCGGAGGCCAACGAGGCCGCCCTCAAGCTGACCCGCCTGACCGGGCGCAGCCACGTGGTGGCGGCTCACGGCGCATTCCACGGCCGCACCATGGGCTCGTTGTCGCTGACCGCCAAGGAGGCGTACCGCGCGCCGTTCGAGCCGTTGCCCGGTGACGTCACCTGGGTGCCGTACGGCGACTCCGAGGCGCTGGCCGCCGCCGTCACCGACGCCACGGCCGCCGTGGTCCTGGAGCCGCTGCAGGGCGAGGCCGGGGTGCTGGTCCCGCCGGACGGCTACCTCGTCGACGCCCGTCGGATCACCCGTGAGCACGGGACCCTGCTCTGGCTCGACGAGGTGCAGACCGGTATCGGCCGGACCGGACGCTGGTTCGCCCACCAGGCGGTCGCCGACCTGGAGCCCGACATCGTGACCCTGGCCAAGGGACTGGGCGGCGGCGTGCCCATCGGTGCCACCATCGCCGGTCGCGCGACCGCCGCGCTCTTCTCCCCGGGCAACCACGGCACCACCTTCGGTGGCAACCCCGTGGCCTGCGCGGCCGCGCTGGCCGTGCTGGACACCATCGAGTCCGACGGCCTGCTGGACCATGTGGTGCGGCTGGGCAAGCGGCTCAGCGACGTCGTCGCCTCGGCCCCCGAGGTCGTCGCGGTGCGGGGGAGCGGACTGATGATCGGCGCCGACCTGGCGCACGAGGTCGCACCCCAGGTGGTCCAGGCCGGACGGGACGCGGGATTCCTGCTCAACGCCACCGGACCGTCGACGCTGCGGTTCGTGCCGCCGTTGGTGCTCACCGACGGCGACGTGGACCAGTTCGCCGCGGCGTGGCCGGGGATCCTGGCCGCCGCCGACTCCGCGGGGACGCCCTGATGCGCCACCTGCTGGCCGACGACGACCTGAGCCCAGCGGAGCAGGGCGAGCTCCTCGCCCTGGCCGCGGCGCTGAAGGCAGCGCCGTTCTCGCAGCGGCCCCTGGCCGGTCCCCGCAGCGTGGCGATGATCTTCGACAAGCAGACCCTGCGCACCCAGACGTCCTTCTCCGCCGGCATCGCCGAGCTGGGCGGCCACCCGATGGTCATCGAGGGGTCGCTGGCCGGCATCGGCACCCGGGAGTCGGTCCCCGACGTGGCACGGGTGGTCGGACGCCAGGCCGCGGCCATCGTCTGGCGCACCGACGCCCAGCAGCGTCTCGAGGAGATGGCGCAGCACGCCGGGGTGCCGGTGGTGAACGCGCTCAGCGACGACTACCACCCCTGTCAGCTGCTCGCCGACCTGCTCACCGTCAGCGAGCACAAGGGCCAGCTCGCCGGGCTGAGCGTCGCCTTCCTCGGTGACGGCGCGTGCAACATGGGCAGCTCCTGGCTGCTGGCCGGCGCCACCGCCGGCATGCACGTCCGGATCGCCGCGCCGCAGCACTTCCAGCCGGACCAGGGCGTGACCGACCGGGCCCGGAAGATCGCCACCACCACCGGCGGTTCCGTCGCCGTGGACGACGACCCGGTGACCGCTGTGCGGGACGCCGACGTGGTGGTGACCGACACCTGGGTCTCCATGGGCAAGGAGGCCGAGGTCGAGCAGCGCCTCGCGACCCTGGCGCCGTACCGCCTGGGCGCCGAGCTCTTCGCCCACGCCAAGGACGACGCCATCGCGATGCACTGCCTGCCCGCCTACCGGGGCACGGAGATCGACGCCGAGGTCCTGGACGGGCCCCGCAGCGTCGTGTGGGACGAGGCGGAGAACCGCCGCCACGTCCAGAAGGCGGTGCTCGTGTGGTTGCTGGGTGCGGCGGGGTGACGGCCATGGCTCACACCCCGGCGACCAAGAGCGCCCGCCACTCCCGCATCATCGACCTCGTGACCCACCACCACGTGCGCTCCCAGGGCGAGCTGGCAGACCTGCTCTCCGAGAGCGGTCTGCACGTCACGCAGGCGACCCTGTCCCGGGACCTGGTGGAGCTGGACGCGGTGAAGGTCCGCACCGGCGACGGGACCCTGGTCTACGCCGTGCCGTCGGAGGGGGGAGACCGTGCGCCCGCGTCCGTGGAGAGCACCGCGGCCTCCCAGCACCGGCTGGCCAGGCTCTGCGCCGAGCTGCTGGTCAGCGCCGAGGCCAGCGCCAACCTCGTGGTCCTGCGCACCCCGCCGGGTGCCGCCCAGTTCCTCGCCTCCGCCTTCGACAAGGCCGACCTCGCGGACGTCCTGGGCACCATCGCCGGGGACGACACACTCCTGGTGATCAGTCGCGAGCCCTCGGGCGGCGAAGAGCTGGCCCGACGATTCTTGGCGCTGGCGAACAGCTCGTCCGCGCCCTGACCCGTAGACACCTCCCGTTCTCGAGCACGTCAACACAGTCTTCAAGACAAGGAACCCCCCTGTGAGCAAGGTCCTCACCTCCCTGCCCGTCGGCGAACGTGTCGGCATCGCCTTCTCCGGCGGCCTGGACACCTCGGTCGCCGTCGCCTGGATGCGCGCCAAGGGCGCCGTCCCCTGCACCTACACCGCCGACATCGGCCAGTACGACGAGCCGGACATCTCCGGTGTCCCGGACCGGGCGCGTGAGTACGGCGCCGAGATCGCGCGCGCCGTGGACTGCAAGCTGCCCCTGGTCCAGGAGGGCCTCGCGGCTCTGGCCTGCGGGGCCTTCCACATCCGCTCGGGCGGCCGGGCCTACTTCAACACCACCCCGCTGGGCCGGGCGGTGACCGGCACCATGCTGGTCCGGGCCATGCACGAGGACGGCGTGGACATCTGGGGCGACGGGTCGACGTTCAAGGGCAACGACATCGAGCGCTTCTACCGCTACGGCCTGCTGGCCAACCCCGAGCTGCGGATCTACAAGCCCTGGCTGGACGCCGCGTTCGTCACCGAGCTGGGGGGACGCACCGAGATGAGCCAGTGGCTGACCGAGCGCGGCCTGCCCTACCGCGACTCCCAGGAGAAGGCGTACTCCACCGACGCCAACATCTGGGGGGCCACGCACGAGGCCAAGACCCTGGAGCACCTCGACGTCTCGCTGGAGACCGTCGAGCCCATCATGGGCGTCAAGTTCTGGGACCCCTCGGTGGCCATCGAGACCGAGGACATCACCGTCCGCTTCCAGGGTGGACGCCCGGTGGCGATCAACGGCACCACCTACGACGACCCGGTGGCGCTGGTCCACGAGGCCAACATCATCGGTGGCCGGCACGGCCTGGGCATGAGCGACCAGATCGAGAACCGGATCATCGAGGCCAAGTCGCGAGGCATCTACGAGGCACCCGCGATGGCGCTGCTGTGGATCGCCTACGAGCGGCTCCTCAACGCCATCCACAACGAGGACACCATCGCCAACTACCACGCCGAAGGACGTCGCCTGGGCCGTCTCCTCTACGAGGGCCGGTGGCTGGACCCGCAGGCGCTGATGCTGCGGGAGTCCATCCAGCGCTGGGTGGCCTCGCTGGTGACCGGTGAGGTCACCATCCGGCTGCGTCGTGGGGAGGACTACACGGTGCTCCGCACCAGCGGCCCCGACTTCTCCTACCACCCCGACAAGCTCTCGATGGAGCGGACCGAGAACGCCGCCTTCGGTCCCACCGACCGGATCGGGCAGCTGACGATGCGCAACCTCGATATCGCCGACTCCCGCGCCAAGCTCGAGCTCTACGCCCAGCAGCCCCTCGACGAAGGCCAGGTCCTGGTCGAGAACGGGCACCTGCTGGGGCGCCTGGAGGCCGGCGGCGCCGAGCGCATCGCGGAGAACCCCCAGGCTGAGGGCATCGACTGGGACCTGGCGCTGGACAACGCAGCGATGGAGTCCGGCACCGACTGAGCAGCTCCACCCTCCTCCACCTGATCCGAAGGACGACACCGTGACCGACGCAAGCAGCACCAACACCGGCAAGCTCTGGGGCGGCCGGTTCGCCGGCGGCCCCTCGCCGGAGCTCGACGCTCTGTCCCGATCCACGCACTTCGACTGGCGACTGACGCCGTACGACCTCGCCGGGTCCCGGGCGCACGCGAACGCCCTGCACGCCGCGGGGCTGCTCAGCGACGCGGACCACCAGACGCTGCTGGACGGTCTGCACCGCCTGGGGGAGAGGTACGACGCCGGCGAGCTGGCTCCGGACGAGAGCGACGAGGACGTGCACGGCGCCCTGGAGCGACTGCTGCTGGACGAGGTGGGCGCCGACGTGGGCGGCCGACTGCGCGCGGGCCGGAGCCGCAACGACCAGATCGCGACGCTGTTCAAGATGTTCCTCCGGGACCATGCCCGGGTGCTGACCGCTCAGGTGCTGGAGCTGGTGGACGTCCTCGCCGGACAGGCCCGCGACCACCTCGACGTCATCATGCCGGGACGCACCCACCTCCAGCACGCCCAGCCGGTGCTGCTGGCCCATCACCTGCTGGCGCACGCATGGCCTCTGATCCGCGACGTGGACCGGCTCGCCGACTGGGACGCCCGGGTGGCCGCCGACTCGCCCTACGGCTCGGGCGCGCTCGCGGGGAGCACGCTGGGGCTGGACCCTGAGGCCGTGGCAGCGGAGCTCGGGTTCTCCGGTTCGTCCCCGAACTCCCTCGACGGGACCGCCGCCCGTGACTGGGTGGCCGAGTTCGCGTTCGTCACCGCGATGATCGGCGTGGACGTGAGCCGACTCGCGGAGGACGTCATCTTGTGGTCGACCCGCGAGTTCGACTTCGTGCGGCTGCACGACTCGTGGTCGACGGGCTCCAGCATCATGCCGCAGAAGAAGAACCCCGACATCGCCGAGCTCGCACGGGCCAAGGCGGGTCGGGTCATCGGGAACCTGGCCGGACTGATGGCCACCCTGAAGGCGCTGCCCCTGGCCTACAACCGCGACCTCCAGGAGGACAAGGAGCCGGTCTTCGACTCCGTCGACACCCTCGAGGTGCTGCTGCCGGCGTTCACCGGCATGGTGGCGACCTTGGAGTTCAACACCGAGCGGATGACGCGGCTGGCGCCCGACGGCTTCTCGCTGGCCACCGACATCGCCGAGTGGCTGGTCAGGGAGGGCACTCCGTTCCGGGTGGCGCACGAGGTCGCCGGCGCCTGCGTGCAGCTCTGCGAGCAGCAGGGGATCGAGCTGCACGAGCTCACCGACGAGCAGTTCGCCTCGATCTCCCCGGCCCTGCGGCCCGAGGTGCGCCACGTGCTCACCGCCGAAGGGTCGGTGGCGGCCCGCAACGGCCGCGGCGGCACCGCACCGGTGCGGGTGCGCGAGCAGCTGAGCGAGCTCGTCGAGTCCGCAGCCCGGCACCGTGACCGACTGGCCTGAGGCCCGCCGGCTGCTGGCCGGCGAAGGGCTCGACGTCGCACCGTTGCTGCTGGGCGCGGTGCTGACGGTGCGTGGGGTGAGCGTGCGGATCACCGAGGTGGAGGCGTACGCCGGTGCGCAGGACCCCGGCTCCCACGCCTTCCGAGGCCGCACTCCGCGCAACGCCACGATGTTCGGGCCTCCCGGGCACTTGTACTGCTACCGGATCTACGGCCTGCACACCTGCGCCAACGTGGTGTGCGGGCCTGAAGGTACGGCCTCGGCGGTGCTGCTCCGTGCAGGTGAGGTGATCGCCGGCCAGGACGAGGCCCGCTCCCGGCGTGGGGAGGTGCCCCCGCGCCAGCTGGCACGAGGGCCGGCCAACCTCGCCCAGGCGCTGGGCCTGACCCATGCCGACGACGGCCTGGACCTGGCGGGCCTCCTGACCGGGTTCCCCGGGCCCGGTGTGGAGGGGGAGGTGGCGACCGGCCCGCGGGTCGGCCTTCGGCAGGCCGCGGATCGCCCCTGGCGGTTCTGGCTGGCGGGGGAGCCGAGCGTCTCTGCCTACCGCCCAGCAGCAGCTCTGCGCAGCAAGACCCGCTCTGACCTGGGCAAACGTGGTTAGGTACCCCCGATTTGGGGGTGGGCGGCGAGGTGGTGCTAGTGTTCCTCTTGTCGCCGCGAGCGGCTCCCGCCAATGGCCAG
>NZ_POAG01000020.1:0-5554 GCF_002930065.1 Nocardioides sp. 616
GCCCGGGACGCGTTTGATCCTTGAGAACTCAACAGTGTGTCATAGTCGACGAATTAGTTTGTTATGCCCCGTCAACATTGATCTTTCGGGATGTTTTGTTGGTGGTTTCTTTGTATGACGATAATTTCTGACATTTTTGTCAGGGTTTGTTGTTGTCAGAGATTTGGCTCTTCTTTTCCCGTGGCTGCACTTGTGTGGTTGTGGGGTTTGTTTTTCAATGGAGAGTTTGATCCTGGCTCAGGACGAACGCTGGCGGCGTGCTTAACACATGCAAGTCGAGCGGTAAGGCCCTTTCGGGGGTACACGAGCGGCGAACGGGTGAGTAACACGTGAGTAATCTGCCCTTCACTTTGGGATAACCACCGGAAACGGTGGCTAATACCGGATATGACCGGATCATGCATGTGGTTCGGTGGAAAGTTCTGGCGGTGGAGGATGTGCTCGCGGCCTATCAGCTTGTTGGTGAGGTAATGGCTCACCAAGGCTTCGACGGGTAGCCGGCCTGAGAGGGTGACCGGCCACACTGGGACTGAGACACGGCCCAGACTCCTACGGGAGGCAGCAGTGGGGAATATTGGACAATGGGCGAAAGCCTGATCCAGCAACGCCGCGTGAGGGATGACTGCCTTCGGGTTGTAAACCTCTTTCAGTACCGACGAAGCGAGAGTGACGGTAGGTACAGAAGAAGCACCGGCCAACTACGTGCCAGCAGCCGCGGTAATACGTAGGGTGCGAGCGTTGTCCGGAATTATTGGGCGTAAAGGGCTCGTAGGCGGTTTGTCGCGTCGGGAGTGAAAACTCAGGGCTTAACTCTGAGCTGGCTTCCGATACGGGCAGACTAGAGGTATGCAGGGGAGAACGGAATTCCTGGTGTAGCGGTGAAATGCGCAGATATCAGGAGGAACACCGGTGGCGAAGGCGGTTCTCTGGGCATTACCTGACGCTGAGGAGCGAAAGTGTGGGGAGCGAACAGGATTAGATACCCTGGTAGTCCACACCGTAAACGTTGGGCGCTAGGTGTGGGGCCTATTCCATGGGTTCCGTGCCGCAGCTAACGCATTAAGCGCCCCGCCTGGGGAGTACGGCCGCAAGGCTAAAACTCAAAGGAATTGACGGGGGCCCGCACAAGCGGCGGAGCATGCGGATTAATTCGATGCAACGCGAAGAACCTTACCTGGGTTTGACATATGCCGGAAAGCTCTAGAGATAGAGCCCCTTTTAGTCGGTATACAGGTGGTGCATGGCTGTCGTCAGCTCGTGTCGTGAGATGTTGGGTTAAGTCCCGCAACGAGCGCAACCCTCGTTCTATGTTGCCAGCACGTAATGGTGGGGACTCATAGGAGACTGCCGGGGTCAACTCGGAGGAAGGTGGGGATGACGTCAAGTCATCATGCCCCTTATGTCCAGGGCTTCACGCATGCTACAATGGCCGGTACAAAGGGCTGCGATGCTGTAAGGCGGAGCGAATCCCAAAAAGCCGGTCTCAGTTCGGATTGGGGTCTGCAACTCGACCCCATGAAGTCGGAGTCGCTAGTAATCGCAGATCAGCAACGCTGCGGTGAATACGTTCCCGGGCCTTGTACACACCGCCCGTCACGTCACGAAAGTCGGCAACACCCGAAGCCGGTGGCCCAACCCTTGTGGAGGGAGCCGTCGAAGGTGGGGCTGGCGATTGGGACGAAGTCGTAACAAGGTAGCCGTACCGGAAGGTGCGGCTGGATCACCTCCTTTCTAAGGAGCACACGCCCCGACCCTCACCGTTCGTGTGGGGGCGCATGGTGGTGTTCACTAGTGGAATCGTCGATGAAGGTCTGCCCGTTGGGGCTGGTCGTCCTCAGTACTGTCCGTGCCTGTCTGTCTCTCTTCGGGGGGATAGCGGTGCCGGGCGTGGAACCTGGGTGGCTGGTGCTGGTGGGTGGGTTTGACACACTGTTGGGTCCTGAGGGATCAGATGAGAGTCTGGTTTCCTTGGTGTTCCTCCCTTTGCCCGTGCCCGGGTTGTTTGCCTGGGTGTGGGGGTTGGTGGGGTTGTTGTTTGAGATCTGGATAGTGGACGCGAGCATCTGATGCCCGCCTGGAGTTTTGGGTGGGTGTCTTGTGTAATTTTTATGAATGACTCATCTCGTTGCTTTGATTGGGCGCGAGATGGTCGTGGTCTTTGTAGTTGAGTTGTTTTGACGTTGTTGAGACAAGCTATGAAGGGCACACGGTGGATGCCTTGGCACCAAGAGCCGATGAAGGACGTAGGAGCCTGCGATAAGCCCCGGGGAGTTGGCAACCGAGCTGTGATCCGGGGGTGTCCGAATGGGGAAACCCAGCTGGAGTCATGTCCAGTTACCCTCACCTGAACACATAGGGTGAGTGGAGGGAACGTGGGGAAGTGAAACATCTCAGTACCCACAGGAAGAGAAAACAACAGTGATTCCGAGAGTAGTGGCGAGCGAAATCGGATGAGGCCAAACCATGGCTGTGTGATACCCGGCAGGGGTTGCAGTCATGGGGTTGTGGGGCCGTTCAACCTTATCTGCCGGTGAGGTACAGAGTAAGAAACTCATGGTGAAGTCGAAGCCCATTGGAAAGTGGGGCCGTAGAGGGTGATAGCCCCGTAGACGTAAGCGATGAGCTCTGGAGCGTGACCCCAAGTAACACGGAACCCCTGAAATTCCGTGTGAATCTGGCGGGACCACCCGTTAAGCCTAAATACTCCTTGGTGACCGATAGCGGACAAGTACCGTGAGGGAAAGGTGAAAAGTACCCCTGGCGGGGAGTGAAATAGTACCTGAAACCGTGTGCCTACAATCCGTCGGAGCGATCCCTTGTGGGTTGTGACGGCGTGCCTTTTGAAGAATGAGCCTGCGAGTTTGCGTTGTGTTGCGAGGTTAACCCGTGTGGGGTAGCCGTAGCGAAAGCGAGTCCGAATAGGGCGTTTTAGTAGCACGATCAAGACCCGAAGCGGAGTGATCTATCCATGGGCAGGTTGAAGCGCGGGTAAGACCGCGTGGAGGACCGAACCCACTTAGGTTGAAAACTGAGGGGATGACCTGTGGATAGGGGTGAAAGGCCAATCAAACTCCGTGATAGCTGGTTCTCCCCGAAATGCATTTAGGTGCAGCGTCGCGTGTTTCTTGCCGGAGGTAGAGCACTGGATAGCTAATGGGCCCTACAAGGTTACTGACGTTAGCCAAACTCCGAATGCCGGTAAGTGAGAGCGCGGCAGTGAGACTGCGGGGGATAAGCTCCGTAGTCGAGAGGGAAACAGCCCAGACCATCAGCTAAGGCCCCTAAGCGGTGACTAAGTGGAAAAGGATGTGGAGTCGCATTGACAACCAGGAGGTTGGCTTGGAAGCAGCCACCCTTGAAAGAGTGCGTAATAGCTCACTGGTCAAGTGATTCCGCGCCGACAATGTAGCGGGGCTCAAGTCATCCGCCGAAGCTATGGCATTCACATATATAACTCAGCCTTCGTGGTTCAGGTGTGTGGATGGGTAGGGGAGCGTCGTGTCGCGAGTGAAGCAGCGGAGTGATCCAGTTGTGGACGCGACACGAGTGAGAATGCAGGCATGAGTAGCGAATGAAGAGCGAGAAACTCTTCCGCCGAATGATCAAGGGTTCCAGGGTCAAGCTAATCTGCCCTGGGTAAGTCGGGACCTAAGGCGAGGCCGACAGGCGTAGTCGATGGACAACGGGTTGATATTCCCGTACCGGCAAAATAGCGCCCATGACGAACCCGGTGATGCTAACCATCCGAAACCATGTTGACCGGACCCTTCGGGGCGAGGCGATGTGGCAGAGCGTGGGACCCGAACTGGTAGTAGTCAAGCGATGGGGTGACGCAGGAAGGCAGTCCAACCGTGGCGATGGTAGTCCACGGCTAAGGGTGTAGGACTGGTGGTAGGCAAATCCGCCACCTGTATGTCTGAGACCTGATGGGGACCCCGTATGGGGGAAGTGGATGATCCTATGCTGTCGAGAAAAACCTCTAGCGAGCTATGCGCCGCCCGTACCCCAAACCGACTCAGGTGATCAGGTAGAGAATACTAAGGCGATCGAGATAACCATGGTTAAGGAACTCGGCAAAATGCCCCCGTAACTTCGGGAGAAGGGGGGCCGGATCCGTGATTCACCTTGCGTGATGAAGCGGTGATGGCCGCAGAGACCAGGCCCAAGCGACTGTTTACTAAAAACACAGGTCCGTGCGAAGTTGTAAGACGATGTATACGGACTGACTCCTGCCCGGTGCTGGAAGGTTAAGGGGACCGGTTAGAGCCACTTGTTGGTTCGAAGCTGAGAACTTAAGCCCCAGTAAACGGCGGTGGTAACTATAACCATCCTAAGGTAGCGAAATTCCTTGTCGGGTAAGTTCCGACCTGCACGAATGGAGTAACGACTTGGGCGCTGTCTCAACCGTGGACTCGGCGAAATTGCACTACGAGTAAAGATGCTCGTTACGCGCGGCAGGACGGAAAGACCCCGGGACCTTTACTATAGTTTGGTATTGGTGTTTGGTTCGGCTTGTGTAGGATAGGTGGGAGACTGTGAACCGATCACGCCAGTGGTTGGGGAGTCATCGTTGAAATACCACTCTGGTCGTACTAGATGTCTAACCTAGGTCCGTAATCCGGATCAGGGACAGTGCCTGATGGGTAGTTTAACTGGGGCGGTTGCCTCCTAAAGAGTAACGGAGGCGCTCAAAGGTTCCCTCAGCCTGGTTGGCAATCAGGTGGCGAGTGTAAGTGCACAAGGGAGCTTGACTGTGAGACAGACATGTCGAGCAGGGACGAAAGTCGGAACTAGTGATCCGGCGCCAGCATGTGGAAGCGGCGTCGCTCAACGGATAAAAGGTACCCCGGGGATAACAGGCTGATCTTCCCCAAGAGTCCATATCGACGGGATGGTTTGGCACCTCGATGTCGGCTCGTCGCATCCTGGGGCTGGAGTAGGTCCCAAGGGTTGGGCTGTTCGCCCATTAAAGCGGCACGCGAGCTGGGTTTAGAACGTCGTGAGACAGTTCGGTCCCTATCCGCCGCGCGCGCAGGAAACTTGAGAAAGGCTGTCCCTAGTACGAGAGGACCGGGATGGACGAACCTCTGGTGTGCCAGTTGTCCCGCCAGGGGCACGGCTGGTTAGCTACGTTCGGAAGTGATAACCGCTGAATGCATCTAAGCGGGAAGCACGTTTCAAGATGAGGTTTCCCACCACGTAAGTGGGTAAGGCCCCCAGCAGAACACTGGGTTGATAGGCCGGAGGTGTACAGCAGTAATGCCTAGCCGACCGGTACTAATAGGCCGAGGGCTTGTCCCAACATCGTACATAACCACTCACACTACGAGTTGAACAAGACCCATGAATGCGCACAAGTAATGCCCGCGTCCACTAACCAGTTCCCAACCAACAAACCCATGAAGGTTTGACACGGTTGTGACAACTGAACAACGAACACCAACCAAGACTTGGTCCACACCCATGACACCCTATGGGGTGTGTTGACCACAAGAGTTACGGCGGCCATAGCGAAAGGGAAACACCCGGTCCCATCCCGAACCCGGAAGTTAAG